>NZ_DASSAB010000013.1:0-82947 GCF_035685805.1 Dyella sp. | reverse complement strand
GCCCATGCCGTGCTCGCGCATGAACTCCTCGGTCGAGCCGCCGCCGTAGCACTTGAAGCCCGACGCGAGCTCGCACGAGAACAGCAGGCCGGTGCCCTGGACCTTGGAGATCAGGCCGCCGAGCTCGTCCTTGAGCTTGCCGAGCTTGTCCACGCACTCCTGGCCGCGGGTGCGGATGTTGGCGCGCAGCTCCGGGGTCAGCGCGCCCAGCACCGTGGCGGCGATGTCGAGCGCGCGCGGGTTGGTGGTCATGGTGTTGCCGTACACGCCCTTGCGGTACAGGGCCGCGGCGCGCTCGTTCACCGCGAGCACCGACAGCGGGTACTGGCCGCCGTTGAGCGCCTTGGAGTAGGTTTCCATGTCCGGCGCTTCCATGCCTTCGAAGCCCGGGTAGTCGACGATCGACAGCACGCCGTGGGCGCGCAGGCCGGCCTGGATCGAGTCCACCAGCAGCAGCGTGCCGTGCGCCTTGGTCAGCTCGCGCGCGGCGGCGTAGAACTCCGGCGTCACTGCGCGGCCCGGGTCGCCTTCGCCCATCACCGGTTCGAGGAACATCGCCTCGATGTGCCAGCCCTGCTTGTCCGCCTCGGCGAACGCCTGCTTGAGGCTGTCCACGCTGTACGGCTCGACGATCAGCAACTGGTCGTTGTGGTACTTGAAGCTGCCCAGGTGGGCCAGGTAGGTCTTGCGGGTGGAATCCGAGTACAGCGCCGGCAGCTCGGTGCGGCCGTGGAAGGCGCCACGCACGGCGATGCGACGGATCTTGCGGCCCGCGTGCGGTCCGCCTTCGTCGGTCATCAGCTTGGTGTTCACGTCAGCGAAGCGGCCGGCCAGGCTTACCGCTTCCGAACCCGAGTTCAGGCACAGCAGGCGCGAGAACGGGAAGCCGCCGCGGTTGCGGCCGATTTCCTTGCGCAGCGCCTCGTTCATGCGCAGCTGCGCCACGCTCGGGGTCATCACGTTGGCCATCACCTGCGGACGGCTCATCGCCTCCAGGATGGCCGGCTCGTTGTGGCCGAAGCCGAGCATGCCGTAGCCGCCGTTGTCGTGGATCACCGCGCCCTTCAAGGTGACGATCCACGGGCCGCGTGCGGCGGCCGGCAGGTAGGGGTTGATCGCGTCGTCCGGGTAGAAATTGACGTAGCCGGCCTGCGCCTGGTCGAGCTGCTCGCTCTCGTCCAGCTTCAGGAAGTCGGCCAGGTCGGCGCGCAACTCGCGGTGGCGCGCCAGCGCGTCGGAGACCACCTGGCCGAGCATCGGGTCGACGGCGGCCATGCGCTCGATGCTGGCATCGTCCAGGCCGGTGGTCCGCGGCTTGCCGCCGAATTCGCGCAGTTCGCGCAACTGTTCAATGACGTGCATAACGCTCCTCCTCGTCTTCCGCCGGCGCCTCGCTCCCAACGCGAAGCAGGCCGACGGATGGCTGATGTGGGCGGGACCGCTGCACCGTCGCCGGAGCGCCTTCCCGCAGGCCCGCAGGCCGTCTGATGCACCGCCGCATAAGGGCTGACGGGCTTCAGGCATCCCCCGAGGATAGCGCGCGGGCGACTTTCCCGGTACCCCGCATGACGGCTGTCAGGCGCGATGCGTGATGGCCGCGAGTGGCCGCAAGCCCTTGTGGAGCCTACGGTTGCCTCACATCGAGGAGGCCTGAATGAACGTCCCCGCTACCCCCGTACCCGTCGCTGCCCTGGCCGGAGTCACCCTGCGCTACGGCGCCGTCACCGCGCTGGATCGGCTGGACCTGGCCGTGCGCCCGGGCGAACTGCTGGCGCTGCTGGGCCCCAACGGGGCCGGCAAGAGCACCAGCGTGGCGCTGCTGCTGGGGCTGATCCGCCCGCAGGCGGGGCAGGCCACATTGTTTGGCACCGACCCGCAGCGGGCGGAGGCGCGTCGGCGCATCGGCGTGATGCTGCAGTCCGCCGTGCTGCCGGCGACGCTGACCGTGAGCGAGCTGCTGCGCCTCACCGCCAGCTACTACCCCGATCCACGGCCTTTGGCCGAGAGCGCCGAACTGGCCGGCGTCACCGACCTGCTCAAGCGCCCCTACGGCAAGCTTTCCGGCGGCCAGCAGCGGCGGGTGCAGTTCGCCCTGGCGCTGTGCGGCCGGCCCGAACTGCTGTTTCTGGACGAGCCCACCGTCGGCATGGACATCGACGCGCGCGAGCGGCTGTGGGCCGCCATGCGCACGGTGGTGGCGCAAGGATGCGCCGTGGTGCTCACCACGCACTACCTGGAGGAGGCCGAGGCGCTGGCCCAGCGCGTGGTGGTGATCGACCGCGGCCGCGTGCTCACCGAAGGCAGCGTCGACGACCTGCGCGCCCATGTGGCGCTCACCCGCATCCGCTGCATCAGCGATCTGGACGAAGCAGCCATCGCCCGCTGGAGCGGCGTGGCCGATGCCGTGCGCGAAGGCAGCCGGCTGGTCGTGACCACGGCGGTGGCCGAGCCGGTGCTGCGCCGCCTGCTCGACGCGGACAGCGCGCTGTCCGAACTGGAAGTGCGTCGCGCCGGCCTGGCCGAAGCGTTCAGCGCGCTGACTCGCACCGATACCGCCGTGACCAAGGAAGCCGCCTGATGAACCTCTCCGCCACCCCCCTGCCCACCACCCGCGGGCCCGGCGCCAGCGTGCCGATGGCGCCGCGCCGGGTGCTTGGCGCCTACCTTGCCGAGATCCGCAGCGAGTGCCTGCGCTACCTGCGCGCGCCGTCGTTCGTGCTGCCGATGACGCTGTTCTCCACCGTCTTCTACCTGATGTTCGGCGTGCTGCTGAACCATCCCGGCTCCGACGCGTCGCGCTACCTGCTGGCCAGCTACACCACCTTCGGCGTGATCGGCCCCGGCCTGTTCGGCTTCGGCACCTCGCTGGCGCTCGAGCGCGACGGTGGGTTGCTCACCCTGAAGCGGGCGCTGCCGATGCCGCCGGGCGCCTACCTGCTGGGCAAGATGGTGATGGCAATGGTCTGCGCCAGCCTCGTGGTGGTGCTGTTGCTGGCGATCGGGCTGACCCTGGGCGGCGTCACGCTGTCGCCGCTGCGGATGGGGGCGATGCTGGCCACCGGGGCGTTCGGCGTGCTGCCGTTCTGCGCGCTGGGCATGTTCGTGGGCACGCTGATCAAGGGCCAGGGCGCCCCCGGCCTGCTCAACCTGGTCTACCTGCCGATGGCGTTCCTGTCCGGCCTGTGGCTGCCGCTGTCGATGCTGCCGAAGTTCCTGCAGTCGCTGGCACCGGTGTGGCCGAGCTACCACCTCAACCAGCTCACGCTCGCCGCGGTCGGCATGGGCAAGGGGCCGCTGCTGGGTCACGTGCTGGCGCTGGCCGGTTTCGCGGCGGTGTTCCTGGCGCTGGCGACGCGCCGGCTGCGGCGGTTAGGCTGATGGTTCCAGCCACTGCACGTCGCGCCGAGCGGACCCGAGCCATGCGTTTCCTGAGCCTGCCCCCGTGGATGCGCCCGGCCCCCGACTCGCTGGTCGCGCAGAGCATCGCCAAGGGCAAGTCGCCGTGGGTCGATGCGGTGCACCTGCTGTGGACCGCCTGGCTGTTCATCACCCCGGTGTTCGATCGCGACTCGTGGAACCTGCGCTGGGTTGCGCTGACGCTCGCCTCGTACCCGTTGTTCCTGTGGCTCTACGCGATGTGCTGCGTGGCATCGCGGCGCGTTTCGCGCAACTACGCCTTCGCCATGGTGGCGCTGTGCATGGCGATGCTGCCCTGGTACCCCAGCGGCATGACCTACTTCGTGTTCGGCTGCGTGATGCTGCGCGTGTGCAGCATGCGCCTGCGTGGCTACCTGCTCACGCTGCTGGGCCTCAATGTCGCGCTGCTGGGCGAGGCGTGGCTGCTGCACTACCCGTGGCAGGCCACCTTCACCATTCCCATCGTCACGCTGATCATCGGCCTGGTCGTCAACGCCGAGCGCACCAGCGAGGAGAAGGATGCGGAGCTGCGCCTGTCGCACGACGAGGTGCGCCGACTTGCCGCCACCGCCGAGCGCGAACGCATCGGCCGCGACCTGCACGACCTGCTCGGCCACACGCTGTCGCTGATCACGCTGAAGCTGGAGCTGTCGCGCAAGCTGTTCGATCGCGACAGTGAGGCCGCCCGCCGCGAGATGAGCGAGGCCGAGGCCGTGGCGCGCCACGCGCTGGCCGAGGTGCGCGCGGCGGTCACCGGCATCCGCGCCACCGACCTGGCTGCCGAGCTGGCCTCCGCCCGGCTGCTGCTGGGCGCGTCGGGCGTGCATCTGGATTACCAGCTGCCGGCGCTGCAGTTGCCCGAGCAGGTCGAGCGTGCGCTGGCGCTGGTGATCCGCGAGGCGTCGACCAACATCGTGCGCCACGCCCGCGCCAGCCAGGCGCGGATCGCGCTGTCAATCGAAGCGGCCGACGTGCTGCTCGAGGTGGCCGACAACGGCCGCGGCGGGCTGGTGCTGGAGGGCAATGGACTGGCCGGCATGCGCGAGCGCGTGAACGGGCTCGGCGGGACGCTGCAGATCGACTCCCCGGCAGGCCGCGGCACCTGCCTGCGGGTGCGCACCACCGTGCCGTCGGCTTCGCTGGCTCACGCTGCGCTGCGCGAGAGCGTGCGCGCCGTTGCGCCTGTGCCTGCGCTGGACGCCACTGGCCGGAGTGCGGCGTGAGCGCCTGGTTTCATCGGCTGTTCCGGCCCCATCCGCAGTCGCTGCTGGGCCAGCTGCGCTCGCCGCTGTACCTGCGCTGGCAGGCGGGCCTGCAGGTGTTTTCGATCGTTGCGCTGGTCAAGTTTCCGATGGTCGCCGGCTCTGAGCACTACTGGCTGCCGGCCACTGTGCTGTCGCTGGTGCCGTACCTGGGCTTCTACGTGTGCATGTACATCCGGCCGGTGCGCCGGATGCCGCTGCATGCCGCCGGGCTGGTGCTCACCGCGCTGGCGCTCGCACCGTTCAACCAGGGCGCGGTGATCTACCTGATCGTCGCGGGCGTCACCATGGGCCTGCATCCGTCGCCGCGGGCGTGGATCGGCACGACCATCGCAGGCTTCGCCGCGACTGCCGCCATGGTGGCCTTCACCGGCACCCCGCAGAGCATGCTGCTGGCGATGCCGCTGGCCGCGGTGTTCGGCGGGTTCGGCAACCTGATCTACATCCGCGGCGTGCGCCGCGATGCCGCCCTGCGGCTGTCGCAGGACGAGGTACGCCGGCTGGCGACGCTGGCCGAGCGCGAGCGCATCGGGCGCGACCTGCACGACCTGCTCGGCCACACGCTGTCGCTGGTGGCGCTCAAGTCCGAACTGGCGCGCAAGCTGGCGCTTCGCGACCCGCCTTCGGCGCAGCGCGAGATGGAGGAGGTGGAGCGCGTCGCCCGCCATGCGCTGGGCGAGGTACGCGCGGCGGTCACCGGCATGCGCCGCGGCGATCTGGCCGCCGAACTGCTCTCGGCGCGGCTGATGCTGGAGGCCTCCGGCATCGTGCTCGGCTGCGCCGGCTGCGACAACCTGGCACCGATGCCCCATGCGGTCGAGGCGCCACTGGCGCTGGTGCTGCGCGAGGCGGTGACGAATATTCATCGGCATGCGCGCGCGACCGAGGCGCGCATCGACATTTCCAGCGAGCAAGGCGAACTCAGGATGCGGATCAGCGACAACGGATGCGGCGGACTGGCCGCGCACGGCAACGGCGTCAGCGGCATGCGCGAACGCGTGCGCGCGCTGGGCGGCACGCTCAGCATCGACTCGCCGCCGCGCAGGGGCACCGCGCTGGAGCTGTGCGTGCCGCTGGCGATCGACCGCGCTGCGCCGCGGGCCATCGAGAGCGCCGCATGATCCGCGTGCTGCTGGCCGAGGACCAGGCGATGGTGCGCGGCGCGCTGTTCGCGCTGCTCAACCTGGAAAGCGACATCGAGGTGCTCGGCAGCGCCGCCGACGGCGAGGCAGCCTGGCGCGAGCTGCAGCGCCTCAAGCCCGACGTGCTGGTTACCGACATCGAGATGCCCGGCCTCACCGGACTGGAGCTGGCCCAGCGCATCGACCGGCAGGAGCTGCCGATCAAGGTGATCATCGTCACCACCTTCGCCCGGCCCGGCTTCCTGCGCCGCGCGCTGGAGGCGGGCGTGTCCGGCTACCTGCTCAAGGACGCGCCGGCGGAAAACCTGGCCGAGGCGCTGCGCATGGTCCACCGCGGCGGCCGCTCGATCGATCCGCAGCTGGCGCTGGATGCCTGGTCCGAGGCCGACCCGCTGAACGACCGCGAACGCCAGGTGCTGCGCCTGGCCGGCGAGGGACAGAGCGCCGCCGACATCGCCACCCAGCTCAGCCTGTCGCACGGCACCGTGCGCAACTACCTGTCCGAGGCGATCGGCAAGCTCGGCGTGGCCAATCGCATCGAGGCCTATCGGCTGGCGCGGCAGAAGGGCTGGCTGTAGGCGGTGTCGACGGGCATGCGCGCCTTGGCCCGGGCTTCCGGCCAGCGTCGAGGGCGGGCGTTCTCCCCGTGGCGATTGGGGCGTACCTGAGGGTGTTTCAGGGCGGCGTGCTGCGCAGCCACGGCGCGGGCGACGCCCGCCGCGTCGGATCAACCGCCGGCCCGCGCGCCCATCCAGCCGTCACGCCGGCTGATCCGCCGGGCCATCCACGCCATGGTGCCTGCGCGCACCAGCATGAAGCCGAGGAAGGCCAGCCACAGGCCGTGGTTCCCCCATCCCCGCAATGCAAACGCGAGTACGACGAAAGCCACGCCAGCGACCAGCATCGCGTCGCGCATTTCCCGGGCGCGGGTGGCGCCGACGAACAAGCCGTCGTACAGATAGCTCCACACGCCGACCAGCGGCAGCGCGGTGAGGTAGGCCAGGTAGCCGTAGGCGATCTCGCGCACCGGGGTGATGTCGGTCTGCAGGTCGACGAACAGCCGTCCCGCCATGCCAAAGCACAGCGCAAACAGCGCGCTGCCGATCAGCGACCAGCCGCCGGCCACCACCAGCGCGCGGCGCAGTGCGACGCGGTCTCGCGCACCCACGGCGTGGCCGGCGAGCGCCTCCACCGCGTTGGCCAGCCCGTCCAGCGCAAATGCCGCAAGCAGCAGGCCGTTGAGCAGCAGCGCGTTTGCCGCGACCACGCTGTCGCCCAGCCGCGTGCCCAGTACGGTGACGGCGAAGAACACGCCCTGCAGTGCAAGGCTGCGGATCAGGATGTCGCGGTTCACGGCCATCAGCGGGCGCCAGCTCGCCCAGCGACGCAGCGCGTGCGACGGCAGCCGGCCCGGGTAGCGCCGCAGCTGCGCGGCAATGCCGGTCAGCCCGACCAGCGTGCCGATCCACTCGCCGCACACCGACGAAGCCGCGATGCCGAGCACGCCCGCATGCAGGCCGAGCACGAACACCCCGTTGAGCGCGATGTTCACCACGTTGGTCACCACCGTTACCCGCAGCGCCATGCCCGCGTTGTGCATGCCGAGGAACCAGCCGATCAGCGCCGCATTGGCCAGTGCTGCCGGCAGCCCCACCAGGCGCACGTGCAGGTAGGTGCGGGTGAGTCCATCGAGCGTGGTCGACGGCTTCATCAGGTGCAGCAGCGGGCCGAGCAGCGGCCACGCCAGCAGCACGGTGGCGCCGGCCAGCCCGACCGCCAGCAGCAGGGCCTGCACCAGCAGGCGGCGCAGCGCGTCGCCGTCCGCACGGCCGCTGGCCTGCGCCGCAAAACCGATCGTGCCCATGCGCAGGAAACCGAAGATCCAGATCGGCAGGCTGTAGATCGCGCTGCCCACCGCCACCGCACCGAGCTGGCCCGCGTGCGCCAGGTGCCCGGCCATCACGCTGTCCACCAGCGTCACCAGTGGCACGGTGAGGTTGGACGCGATCATCGGCGCGGCGAGGCGCCAGACCCGGACGTGCGTGGCGCGGTGCGCCCAGCCCTGGCGCAGTGACGGCATCGGTAGGTCCCTTGGCATCCGGGCATTCTCCCATCCTGCCGCCGAGGTGGCGCGCGGCTGGGACGTGCCCGCCGGCCACCTCGTCCCGGCGTGGAGCGGGCCGCGGTGGCGGTCGCGGCGTTGGGACCCGAGCTCTGCGATCGCTGCACCCGGCCTGTTTGTCGGCGACCGCCGCCTGTTGCAGCCGCCCCACCCACGCACAGGCGCCGGCCGCTCTTGCCCACACGCTGCCGAGAGCGCCGAGGCGGGATGCCGGCCCTGAAAACCCGCGACGGGCGAGTCGCCGCGCCAGATCGGCGATAATCGCCGACCCCTCTCCAGCAGCCGTCGCCCGTGAAGAAGACCGATTTCGACTTCGACCTGCCCCCCGAACTGATTGCCCAGTCGCCGCTGCCGGAGCGTTCGGCCAGCCGGCTGCTGCTGCTCGACGCCGCTGCAGGCACCCGCCAAGACCGCCTGTTCCGCGAGCTGCCCGATTTCCTGCGGCCGGGCGACCTGCTGGTGTTCAACGACACCCGCGTGCTGCCGGCGCGGCTCTACGGGCGCAAGGACAGCGGTGGCGCGGTGGAGATCCTGATCGAGCGCGTCACCGGCGCGCACGAGGCCACGGTGCAGCTGGGCGTGAGCAAGAAGCCGAAAGAGGGCGGGCGCATCGCCTTGGCCGACGGCAGCCACGCCGTGGTGCTGGGGCGCGACGAGGGCTTCTTCCGGCTGCGCTTCGAGTCGCCCGAACCGCTGGAGAAGCTGCTGCTGAAACTGGGCGAGATGCCGCTGCCGCCGTATATCGAGCGCGGCGCCGAAGCCAGCGACATGGAGCGCTACCAGACCGTGTACGCGCGCGAACCCGGTGCGGTGGCCGCGCCCACGGCGGGCCTGCACTTCGACGAGCCGCTGCTCGAGCGGCTGCGCGAGGGTGGCGTGCAGTTCGGCTACGTCACGCTGCACGTGGGCGCGGGCACGTTCCAGCCGGTGCGCGCAGACAACATCGCCGACCACCACATGCACCGCGAGTGGCTCAACGTCGGGGCGCACCTGGTGGAACAGATCCGCCGCACCCGCGCCGCCGGCGGCCGCGTGATCGCGGTGGGTACCACGGTGGTGCGGGCGCTGGAGAGCGCCACCGTCGACGGCGTGCTGCGCCCGTTCGCCGGCGAAACCCAGATCTTCATCTTCCCCGGCTACAAGTTTTCCAGCGTCGACGCGCTGATCACCAACTTCCACCTGCCGCAGTCGACCCTGCTGATGCTGGTGTCGGCCCTGGCCGGGCGCGAGTTCATGCTCGAGGCGTATCGCCACGCGGTGGCGCAGCGCTACCGGTTCTTCTCCTACGGCGACGCCATGCTGATCCTGCCGCACGGCGCCTGATCCGCCGCCGCGCCGGTTCGCCGGCGCCGTTGCTGCGGCGACGCGGCGGGCCGTCGCGAAGCCGACACGCGGGAGATCCGACGCGCGTCAAGAAACTGCCGCCGCCGTGGCGGCAGCCGTCGGCCTGGCCTCTGCATCCCGCCGCGGCGCCGTTGTGACGCCGCCTGCACGCCGTGGCATGGCGCTTGCTAAAGACCCCTCAGCCGAGCCCGCCATTGCGCGGCGCCGGGCCTGTCACGTGCTTCGACTGAGGGTTTCATGGAAAACGACGAGCTGGATCTGACCGTCACCGCGCCCAAGCCGGGCCCCAAGCGGGGGCGGCTGATCGCCATCATTGCCGTGGTGCTGCTGCTGGGCGCCGGCGCTGGCGCGTACGCCGTGTTCGGTGGCAAGAAGGCGCCCGCGGACGAGGCGGCCAAGGCCGCGCCGGAAAAGAAAGCCGAGTTCTTCCTGCCGCTGGAGCCGGCGTTCGTGGTCAATTTCCGTGACGACGAGTCGGTGCGCTACCTGCAGGTGGGCGTCACCGTGATGAGCCACGACGCCGCCGCGCTGGAAACCGTCAAGGAGGCCCAGCCGGTGATCCGCAACGAGCTGCTGATGCTCTTCAGCGGGCAGAGCTACGCCGGCCTGATCGATGCCGCCGGCAAGCAGAAGCTGCAGGCGCAGGCGCTGGCCGCGGTGCAGAAAATCATCAGCGAGCGTACCGGCAAGCCCGGCATCGACGCGCTGTATTTCACCAGCTTCGTGATGCAGTGAGCGCGGGAGTCCGGCCATGAGCGACCTGCTTTCCCAGGATGAAATCGACGCCCTGCTCGACGGCGTCGAAGGCGGCGCGGTGGAAACCGGCGCCGACGAGCCGCTCGATCCCAACGCGGTGCTGCAGTACGACTTCACCCAGCAGGACCGCATCGTGCGCGGCCGCCTGCCCACGCTGGAGATGGTCAACGACCGCTTCGCCCGGTACTTCCGCACCGGCGTGTTCAGCGTGCTGCGCAAGACCTGCGAGGTCTCGGTGCTGGGCGTGAAGATGGTCAAGTTCGCCGAATACGTGCACGGGCTGGCGGTGCCGAGCAACCTCAACCTGGTGCGCATCAAGCCGCTGCGCGGCACCGCGCTGGCGGTGTTCGAGCCGCGCCTGGTGTTCACGGTGATCGACAACTTCTTCGGTGGCGACGGGCGCTTCCATGCGCGCATCGAGGGCCGCGACTTCACGCCCACCGAGAACCGCGTGATCCAGATCCTGCTGACGGAGCTGTTCAAGGCCATGACCGAGGCCTGGGCGCCGGTGCTGCCGCTGGAGTTCGAGTACCTCAATTCGGAGATCAACCCGCAGTTCGCCAACATCGTCAGCCCCACCGAGACGGTGGTGGTGTCGCGCTTCCACGTGGAGCTCGATGGCGGTGGCGGCGAGATCCACCTGACCCTGCCGTACGCCATGGTGGAGCCGATCCGCGCGCTGCTGGACGCCGGCGTGCAGAGCGACCGCGTCGACCGTGACGACCGCTGGGCCGAGAACCTCCGCGAGGAGCTGCTCGACGCCGAGGTGGAGCTGACCTCGCTGCTGCTGGAAACCCAGGTGACCATCGGCGACTTCCTTCAGCTGCGGCCCGGTGACGTGATCCCGGTGCAGATGCCCGAGCTCACCACGGTGTTCGCCGAGGACGTGCCGATCTTCCGCGGCCGCTACGGCCAGGCCAACGGCCACAAGGCCATCCGTTACCAAACCCACGCCGGCCGCCGCGAAGCGCGCCTCAACAGCGAATTCTCCACGGAGCAGACCCACTCATGAGCGCCACACCCGAAGCTGCCCACGCCGAACGGGCCCCGCTGGAACATCTCGACGGCCAGGACGTCAACCTGGACATGATCCTGGACGTGCCGGTCACGCTGGCGATGGAAGTCGGCCGTACCCACATCAGCATCCGCAACCTGCTGCAGCTCAACCAGGGCTCGGTGGTGGAACTGGACCGCGCCGCCGGCGAGCCGCTGGACGTGTTCGTCAACGGCACCCTGGTCGCCCACGGCGAGGTGGTGGTGATCAACGAGAAGTTCGGCATCCGCCTGACCGACGTGATCAGCCCCGCCGAGCGCGTGCGCAAGCTGCGCTGAGCCGGACGTGACCGACATGCTCACCGTTCTCGCCCTGGCCGCCCCGGCTGCCGCCGCCGCGCCGGAGATCAACGTCGGCGCCGAGCTGGTGCGCGTGGTGCTCAGCCTGGCCGGCATCATCGCGCTGATCTTCGCCGCCGGCTGGCTGAGCAAGCGCCTGGCCGGCCGCGCCACGCCGGGTGGCCGGCGCATCCGCTGCGTGGAAACGCTGGCCATCGGCGCGCGCGACCGCGTGCTGCTGATCGAGGCCAACGGCAAGCGCCTGCTGGTCGGCGTGGGGCAGGGCGGCATGCGCACCCTGCACGTCTACAACGGCGAGATCGATACCGCCCACGACGCACCGCCGCCGGCCGCCCCCGTGCCGGCCTTCGGCGAACTGCTGGCCCGCTGGAAGCGCACGCCATGACCCTGCTGCGCCCCCGCTTCGAACTCTCGCGCCTCGCGCTGCTGCTGATCCTGGCATTGCTGCCGGTGCTCGGGCACGCCGCGCCGCAATCCGCCGCCGCACCGCCGCCGGCAGCCACTGCCCCGGCGATGTCGATGCCCGCCTCGCTGCCGAGCTCCGGCGCCGGCATTCCCGTACTGACGGTGAAGAGCGCCCCCGGCGGCGGCCAGAGCTGGACCCTCTCGCTGCAGGTGCTGGCACTGATGACGGTGCTGACGCTGCTGCCGGCGGTGCTGCTGATGATGACCTCGTTCACCCGCATCATCATCGTGCTCGGCTTCCTGCGCCAGGCGCTGGGCACGCAGTCCACGCCGCCCAACCAGGTGCTGCTGGGGCTGGCGCTGTTCCTGACCCTGTTCGTGATGTCGCCGGTGCTCAACACCGCCTACGCCGACGGCGTGAAGCCGTACATGGACGGCACGCTCACCGCCGAGCAGGCGCTGCCCGCGGCCACCGCCCCGTTCAAGCGCTTCATGCTCGACCAGACCCGCGATGCGGACCTGCAGATGTTCACCCACCTGGCCAACGAGAAGCCCTACGCCAGCAAGGCCGACGTGCCGCTGCGCGTGGCGATGCCCGCGTTTGTCACCAGCGAGCTGAAGACCGCGTTCCAGATGGGCTTCCTGCTGTTCATCCCGTTCCTGATCATCGATCTGGTGGTGGCCAGCGTGCTGATGTCGATGGGCATGATGATGGTCTCGCCGATGATCATCTCGCTGCCGTTCAAGATCATGCTGTTCGTGCTGGTCGACGGGTGGACCCTGCTGATCGGCACGCTGGCGGGGAGCTTCTACACATGACGCCCGAGTCCGTCATCCAGTTCGGCCAGCACGCGCTGTACATCGCCATGCTGGTGGCCGCGCCGCTGCTGCTCACCGCGCTGGCTGTGGGCCTGCTGATCGGCGTGATCCAGGCGGCCACGCAGATCAACGAAATGACCCTAAGCTTCATCCCCAAGCTGATCGCCATGGCGGCGGTGGCGCTGATCACGGGGCCGTGGATGCTGCGCACGCTGGTGCGCTTCACGCACGACCTGATCACCGGCTTGCCGGGGGCGATCAAGTGACCGAGGTGGACCTGTCCCAGCTGCAGCAGTGGGTGGGTTCGCTGCTGTGGGCGATGGGCCGGGTCGGCGGGCTGGTGATGGTGGCGCCGATCTTCGGCAACCCGACCCTGCCGGCGCGCATTCGCGTGGCGATCGTGCTGGTGCTCACCGTGGTGCTGGCACCGCTGTCGCCGGCCACCATCGACCCGATGAGCGCGCAGGGCGTGGCCACCATGATCGGCCAGGTGCTGGTGGGTGCGTCGATCGGTTTCATCCTCAAGCTGGTGTTCGAGGCGGTGGCGTTCGGCGGCCAGCTGGTATCGCAGAGCATGAGCCTGGGCTTCTCCGAGGTGGTCAATCCCGAGGGCGGCGGCAGCACGCCGGTGCTCAGCCAGCTGTACATGGTGATGGTGACGCTGATCTTTCTGGCGATGGACGGCCACCTGCAGCTGGTGGCCCTGCTGGCAGACAGTTTCCGCACGCTGCCGCCGGGCAGCGGACTGATGGGGCCGAATGCGATGCACGCCATCGTGATGTTCGGCGTGCACCTGTTCTCCGGCGCCGTGCGGGTGGCGCTGCCGGCGGTGACCTCGCTGCTGGTGGTCAACATCGGCTTTGCCGCGATCAGCCGCGCCGCGCCCTCGATGAACCTCTTTGCAGTGGGCTTTCCGATCACGGTGTCGCTGGGCATCGTGGTGCTGTGGCTGTCGCTGCGCAGCCTGCCGGGCGCGTTCGAGTCGCTGACCGACAGCGCCTGGTCGCTCATGCACGATCTCGCCGGAGGCTAGGGCGATGTCGGACGACAGCGACGAGGAAAAAACCGAACAGCCATCAGAAAAACGACTCAAGGAGGCGCGCGAGAAGGGCGACGTTCCCCGATCGCGTGATCTCTCCGGCGCCCTGGTGGTGCTGGCCGGCGTGTTCGCGTTGATGTCCAACGCGCCGGCGGCGATGAAGCACGCGCAGAACATCTACACGCTGGGCCTGAGCTACAGCCGCGAGGCGCTGTTTTCCGAGGCGCTGCCCGGGCGCGCCCTGCACCTGGCGGTGAACGAGGCGATGGCGCTGTTCGCGCCGGTGGCGATCTACACCGTGCTGGCCACGCTGGCCGCGCCGATCCTGCTGGGCGGACTCAACTTCAGTGCGCAGGCGCTGCAGCCGAAGTTCGAGCGGCTCGACCCCATCGCCGGCTTCGGCAAGATCTTCGCCATGCGCGGGCTGGTGGAGCTGGGCAAGGCGCTGCTCAAGCTGGTGCTGATCGGCTTCGCGCTGGTGCTGCTTTTACGTCACTGGCAAGGCGAATTATTGACGACCGGGCGGGGATCGGTGGCCTTCGGCATTGCCGAGTCGATCAGCCTGCTCGGGCGCGCCGCGCTCACCTTCGGCTGCATGCTGGGGCTGATCGGCGGCATTGATGCCCTTTACCAGAAGTTCGACCACAACAAGAAGCAGCGCATGAGCAAGCAGGAGCTCAAGGACGAGTCCAAGGAAACCGAGGGCAATCCCGAGCTCAAGGGCCGCATACGCCAGGTGCAGCACCAAATGGCGCGCCGCCGGATGATGCAGGACCTGCCCACCGCCGACGTGGTGGTGACCAATCCCAGCCACTTCGCGGTGGCGCTCAAGTACGACGAAAACCGCTTCGGCGCGCCCCGCGTGATCGCCAAGGGCATGGACGTGATGGCCCTGCAGATCCGCTCCGTGGCGGCCGGCCACCGCATTCCGCTGGTGGAGTCGCCGCCGTTGGCACGCGCCTTGTATGCAACGACGGAACTGGGGCGGGAAATCCCCGCGTCGCTGTACGTCGCAGTGGCGCAGATCCTCGCTTACGTATTCCAGCTCAAGCAGGCGGGCACCAGCGGTCACACACCGCCGCCCCCGCCGCCGCAGCCGGAAATCGATCCGGACCTGATGGGTCCGTACAAGCTGTAGCGGCGCCTGCAACGGCGTCGCGCCACCTGAAGGGAACACGCGATGGCCGCTGTCGGCGCACTGGAAAACCTCAAGCAGATCGGGCGCCGCGGCATTGGTGCCCCGGTGATCCTGCTCGCCGCGCTGGCGATGCTGATGCTGCCGCTGCCGCCGTTCCTGCTGGACATGCTGTTCAGCTTCAACATCGCGCTGTCGCTGGTGATCCTGCTGGCGGTGATCTACGTGATGCGGCCGCTGGAGTTCGCGGCCTTCCCGACCGTGGTGCTGATGGCCACGCTGCTGCGGCTGGCGCTCAACATCGCCTCCACCCGCGTGGTGCTGCTGCACGGCCACGACGGCCCGGGGGCAGCCGGCAAGGTGATCGAGGCGTTCGGCGAGTTCGTCATCGGCGGCAACTTCGCGGTGGGTTTCGTGGTGTTCGCCATCCTCACCATCATCAACTTCGTGGTGGTGACCAAGGGTGCCACCCGCGTGTCCGAAGTCACCGCGCGCTTCACCCTGGACGCGATGCCCGGCAAGCAGATGGCGATCGACGCCGACCTCAACGCCGGCCTGCTGACCCAGGAACAGGCGCGCGAGCGCCGCCAGGAAGTGCGCGAGGAGGCGGACTTCTACGGCTCGATGGACGGTGCGTCCAAGTTCGTCCGCGGCGACGCCACCGCCGGCATCCTGATCCTGTTCATCAACGTCATCGGCGGCTTCTTCGTCGGCGTGTTCCAGCACGGCCTGTCCGCGGGCGAGGCGGCCAAGACCTACACCCTGCTCACCATCGGCGATGGCCTGGTGGCGCAGGTGCCCTCGCTGATGCTCTCCATCGCCGCCGCGGTGATCGTCACCCGTGTGTCCAAGTCGCAGGACATGGGCAAGCAGCTGGTGTCGCAGATCTTCGGCCAGCCGCGCGCGCTGGCGGTGGCCGGCGCCGTGCTGGGCGTGATGGGCATGATCCCCGGCATGCCGAACATCGCCTTTCTGCTGCTGGGCGCCACCTGCGGCGGCGGCGCATGGCTGATGATCAAGCGCGAGCGCGAGACCGCCGAGCGGGTGGCGCAGAAGGCCGCCGAACTGCCGGCGCCGGTAGCGCCGTCCGAGCGCCTGGAACTGGGCTGGGAAGATGTCGCCAGCGTCGATCCGCTGGGGCTGGAAGTGGGCTACCGGCTGATCCCGCTGGTGGACACCCACCAGGGCGGCGAGCTGATGGGCCGGATCAAGTCGGTGCGCCGCAAGCTGTCGCAGGATCTGGGCTTCCTGGTGCCGGCAGTGCACATCCGCGACAACCTCGATCTCGGCCCCAACACCTATCGCATCACCCTGATGGGCGTGCCCATGGGCGAGGCCGAGGTGCACAACGACCGCCTGCTGGCGATCAACCCCGGCCACGTGCACGGCCCGGTGCAGGGCATCGCCACGCGCGATCCGGCGTTCGGGCTGGAGGCGGTGTGGATCGAGCAGGGCCAGCGCGACAACGCGCAGTCGCTGGGCTACACGGTGGTCGACCCGGCCACGGTGATCGCCACCCACCTGTCGCACATCCTGGGCAGCCACGCGCACGAGCTGCTCAGCCACCAGGACGTGCAGCAGCTGCTGGACCGCCTCTCGCAGACCGCGCCCAAGCTGGTCGAAGACCTCGTCCCCAAGCGCCTGGCGCTGGGCACGGTGGTCAAGGTGCTGCAGAACCTGCTGGCCGAGCGGGTGCCGATCCGCAACATGCGCTCCATTGTCGAATCGTTGGCGGAGCACGCCAGCCAGAGTCAGGATCCCGGCATTCTCACCGCCGCCGTGCGCGTGACGCTCGGCCGGCAGATCGTGCAGGAGATCATCGGGCTGGGTACCGAGGTGCCCGTCATCACGCTGGCGCCGGAGCTGGAACAGATCCTGATGAACTCGCTGTCGGGCAACGGCGGCACCGGCGCGGCGGTGGAGCCGGGCCTGGCCGATCGCCTGCAGCAGGGCGTGGCCGAGGCCGCCCAGAAGCAGGAAATGAGCGGCGAACCCGCGGTTCTGCTGGTTGCGCCACAACTTCGCACCTGGCTCGCACGCTTCACCCGCCACGTGGCACAGAACCTGCACGTACTGGCTTACAACGAAGTGCCGGACAACCGCCGGGTACGGCTGGTGCAGGCGCTGGGACGCTGAGCGAGGAGTGGGTGCGATGAAGTCAATCAAGCGAGAGGCACGCAAGGGGATCCGGCCGCACGCCGCGGCGGGCACGCCGGCAGGCGAGTGGAGCCGCGTCGCCGGCCACGCCTCCGGCATCGTCGTGCTCTCGATCGAGCCCGGTGACCTGCGCCGCGACGCCGGCCATGCCTCGTCGCAGTCCGGTTCCACCGCGCGGAGCAAGCACGCATGAAGATCAAACGTTTCGTCGCCGCGGACATGCGCCAGGCGATGCGCGAAGTGCGCGAGGAGCAGGGCCCGGATGCGGTGATCCTCTCCACCCGCCGCGTCGACGACGGCATCGAGATCATCGCCGCCATCGACTATGACGAGGCGCTGGTGCGCGAAGCCGCCCGCCACGGCGTGGTGCCGGAAAGCGACGGCGCGCCGGCGGCGGCAGTCAAAGTGTCGACACCGGCGCCGGAAGCGGCACCGCCGGCGGCGCCGGCCACCTCGCGGCTGTGGCGCCGTCCCGCGCCGAAGGCCGAGCCGACCCCGGTGCCGGCGCCCGAGCCGGTGGCCGCGGCGCAGCCTGCGCCGGTCGCCAGCCCCGCCCACGTCGCGCCCGGCCGCATCCCCGAGTCGGTGGCCGCCGCCGCTGCCGCGCGCATCGCCGCCCGCATGGAGCTGCCATTGTCGACCCGTGCGCCCGCTCAGCCCGCCACGCCGGTCGCCGCCGCGGCGCCGGTTCGGCCGGTCGCGCCGGTGGCGATCCCCGCCGCTGCCGCAATCACCGCAGCCGCGAATGCGCCGGCACCGGCCGAGCAGGCGCCGATGCATCCGGCGATCGAGCGCGCGATGCAGGACACCGCCCGCATGCGCTCGGAGCTGGGCAGCCTGCGCGAGATGCTGGAGATGCAGCTCTCCAGCCTGGCCTGGAACGACATGGAGCGCCGCCACCCGCTGCGTGCCCGCGTGTTGCGCGAGATGACCCGCCTGGGCATCGACGCCGACGTGGCCCGTCAGCTGGCCGACGACCTGCCCGAACAGATCAACGCCGAACAGGCGCGCTACCTGCCGCTGGGCATGCTCAGCCGCAGCCTCGCCACCGGCGGGCGCCAGGACGGCGAGGGCGGCGTGACCGCCCTGGTCGGCCCCACCGGCGTGGGCAAGACCACGACGATCGCAAAACTCGCTGCGAGGGCCGTGGTGCGCCACGGCGCAGCCAACGTGGCGCTGGTCAGCACCGATCACTACCGCATCGGCGCCGCCGCCCAGCTGGAGCATTACGGCCGCCTGCTCGGCGTGCGGGTGTATCCGGCCGACGACGCGGCGAGCCTGCGCCAGGTGCTGGAGATGCTCAAGGGCAAGCACACCGTGCTGGTGGATACCGCCGGCGTGTCCGGCAGCGATCCGCGGCTGGAGCAGCAGATGGACGTGCTCAACGAAGTGGCGCACACCGACGGCGTGGCACTGCGCATCTGCCTGGTGCTGGCGGCCAACGCGCAGTCGCAGGCGCTGGAGGAATCGGTGCGCGCGTACATGCCGCTGGAGCCGGCCTCGTGCATCCTGACCAAGCTCGACGAGGCGCCCAGCCTGGGCGGCGCGCTGTCGGCGCTGATCCGCCATCGGCTGCCGCTGGACTACACCACCGACGGCCAGCGCGTGCCCGAGGACCTCGCCATCGCCGACGCCCGCGTGCTGGTGCTGCGCGCCGCGCACGTGCTCAAGACGGCGGCCGCACCGATGGACGACGGCATGCTCGCCGAGCGCTTCGGTTTCGCGGTGGCCAGCGCATGAGCTCGCTCTCGATGGACACCTTTTCTTCCGACGCGCTGGATCAGCGCGCGCTTTCCATGAATCAGGCCTGGGGACTCAAGCAGATGGTTTCGTCCATGACCAGCATCACCACACCCGGAACCGGCGTGGGGACGCAGGCAGCCAATCTCGATCAGCGGCACGCGCCCGTGCGGCGCTGCCGCACCATCACCGTCTGCGGCGGCAAGGGCGGCGTGGGCAAGACCACGGTCGCCGTCAATCTCGGCATGACGCTGGCCATGATGGGCC
The DNA here is from genome assembly GCF_035685805.1 of Dyella sp. Lineage (GTDB taxonomy): Bacteria > Pseudomonadota > Gammaproteobacteria > Xanthomonadales > Rhodanobacteraceae > Dyella_A. Next base: position 63,989 of record NZ_DASSAB010000013.1, on the reverse strand, counting down.
GCGAGACCATGCTGCTGGATGCCGACATGGGCCTGGCCAACGTCGACGTGCTGCTCGGCCTGGCGCCCTCGCGCCACCTGGGCCACATGCTCGATGGCCAGTGCAGCCTGCAGGACCTGCTGCTGCCGGCACCGCACGGGCTGACCGTGATCCCGGCCGGCTCCGGCACGCGCCGGCTGGCGCAGATGGGCAACACCGAGCAGGCGGCGGTGATCCGCGCCTTCGACGAGCTGCCGCAGCCGCCGGAATTCCTGCTGGTGGACACCGCCGCCGGCATCTCCGACTCGGTGGCGATGTTCGCCGCCGCGGCCGACGACGTGGTGCTGGTGGTGTGCGACGAACCGGCCTCGATCACCGACGCCTACGCGCTGGCCAAGGTGCTGCGCCGCGACTTCGGCGTGAAGCGGTTCCACATGGTGGCGAACATGGTGCGCAACCTGGGCGAGGCCAAGGCGTTGCACCAGAAGCTCGCCCGCGTCACCGACCGCTTCCTCGACGTGATGCTCGATTTCATGGGCTGGGTGCCGCAGGACGAGCGCCTGCGCCAGGCCATCCGGCGCCAGTGCGCGGTGGTGGACGCGGCGCCGGGCAGCCGTTCGGCACAGGCATTCAAGCTTTTGGCCGGTGCGGCCGATACATGGGCAGAACCCGATCGCCCGGGTCTGGACCGCATCGCATTCTTCAGTGGTCAGGCTGCACCGGCGACGGGGTGGTGACATGAGTGTGGCAACCGAATATCTCCAACTACAACGGCAAAGCGCCGACGAACTGGTGAAGACGCACGCGCCGCTGGTGCGACGCATCGCCTATCACCTGATGGGGCGCCTGCCGCCCAGCGTCGACGTGGGCGATCTGATCCAGTCCGGCATGATCGGCCTGCTCGATGCGGCGCGTAACTACGCCACCGATCGGGCAGCCAGCTTCGAGACCTATGCAGGCATCCGCATCCGCGGAGCCATGCTCGACGAACTGCGCAAGACCGACTGGACCCCGCGCTCGGTGCATCGCAAGGCGCGCGAAGTGGCCGAGGTGGTGCGCCAGATCGAGGTCGAGACCGGCTCCGACGCCGACGACACCGAAGTGATGAAGCGCCTGGGCATGAGCGCGGACGAATACCACCAGGTGCTGGCCGATGCCGCCAGCGCCCGCCTGCTGAGCCTCACCGCGCCGGACGACGGCGACGGCAGCCCGGCGATGGACGTGGCCGATTCGAACAGCCTGGGACCAGAGCAGGCGATCGAACAGAGCGGCATGCGGCAGGCATTGATCGACGGCATCACCACCTTGCCCGAGCGCGAGCAGCTGGTGATGTCGCTGTACTACGAGCAGGAGCTCAACCTCAAGGAGATTGGCGCGGTGCTCGGCGTCACCGAGTCGCGGGTCTGCCAGATCCACGGCCAGGCCATCATCCGGCTGCGCGCGCGCATGACCGGCTGGCGCGACGACAACTGAGCCACGCGGCAACTCACCAACACATCACGGGCTGGCGCACTGCCGATATTCAGTGCAAGTGGAGACGGTTTTGGACAAGAACATGAAAATCCTGGTGGTGGACGACTTTTCCACCATGCGGCGCATCGTGCGGAACCTGCTGGTCGAGCTGGGCTTCTCCGGCGCGCTCATCCAGGAGGCCGACGACGGCGCCAACGCCATGGTGATGCTCAAGAGCCAGCCATTCGACATGGTGGTGACCGACTGGAACATGCCCAACATGACCGGCATCGACCTGTTGCGTGCGATCCGTGCCGAAGCGTCGCTCAAGGGCCTGCCGGTGCTGATGGTCACCGCCGAGAACAACCGCGACCAGATCATCGCCGCGGCCCAGGCCGGCGTGAACGGCTACATCGTCAAGCCGTTCACCGCCGCCACGCTGCAGGAAAAGCTCACCAAGATCTTCGAGCGGCTCGCTGCCGCGGGAGCCGCCGCATGAACGCCGCACTCGCACCCCTGGGCGGCGAAGCGCTGCCCAACGAACTGCACGACCTGCTCAACAGCCCGGACGGCCCGGCCTTCGAGCACGCGCTCGACACGCTGGTGCGCCAGCGCGAGCAGAAGCTGTTCCGCTCGCTCGGCGTGCTCGCCCGCGACCTGCACGACGCCGTGCGCCGCCTCGGTGGCGAGCTGGTGCAGGACGGCTATCCCGACAGCGTCACCGACGCCCGCAAGCACCTGCAGGACGTGCTGGAGATGAGTTCGCAGGCGGCCCATCGCACCATCGACTTCGCCGAGCGCATGCGCCCGGAGGCCGAGTCGCTGGCCGCCAACGCCGGCGAAGTGCTCGCCTTCACCAATGCCGCCTCCGACCCCGCCGCCGTGCTGGCGCGCCAGGCCAGCGCATTCGCCGACAGCTGCACCGCCGGCCTCAACGACATGGTGATGGCGCAGAGCTGGCAGGACCTGTCCGGCCAGCGCATCAAGAAGGTGGTCAATTTCATCGGCTCGGTGGAGTCCTCGATGCTCGAGCTGGTGCGCCTCACCGGCGCCCTGTCCGGCCGCGAACCGGTCGAGGCGGTGGAGAAGGTGAACAGCCAGGACGAGGCCGATCGCCTGCTGAGCGAGTTCGGATTCTGAGCTCGGGCATGACGGTAACCCCGCCGCCGCCCGTCCACCGTTCGCCCGCCCGCACCCGCGCGGCGGGCGCGCCGCTGCGCGTGGGGAGCTGAGATGGATCCGTCCTTCGACGCCGAACTGCGCGACGACTTCCTGGTCGAGGCCGGCGAACTGGTCGAGCGGCTGGGCGAGCAGCTGGTCGAGCTGGAATCCTCGCCGCAGGACGGCGAGCTGCTCAACGCGGTGTTCCGCGCCTTCCACACCGTCAAGGGCGGCGCCGGATTCCTGGCGGTCGAACCGATGGTGCAGCTGTGCCATCACGCCGAGGACCTGCTCAACGAAGCGCGCAGCGGCGCGCTGCTGATCGACGCGGCGCGGATGGACGCGCTGCTCGAGGCGCTCGACCGGCTGCAGGCGATGATGTCGGCGCTGGCGTCCAACGGGCCGATGGAGATGCCGCCAGCGACCCTGCTGCAGCGCCTCACGCCGCCGAAGAAGGGTGCCGCCGCACCGGCCCCGGTAGCGCCGGTGGCACCGCCGCCGGCCGCAGCCGACGGCGCGCCCATCGACGACAGCGAGTTCGAGGCACTGCTCGATTCGCTCTACGGCAACGCCGCGCCAGGCACCGTGGCGCCCGCAGCGGTGGCCGCCCCGGCGGCTGGCGGTGCCATCGGCGATGACGAGTTCGAGGCGCTGCTCGATCAACTGCACGGCACCGGCGCGCCCGGCCCGGTGGCGGCCGCGCCGGCGCCGGCCGATGGCGTCATCAACGACGACGAATTCGAAGCGCTGCTGGACAACCTGCACGGCAAGGGCGGCACCCCCGGCCAGGCCGCGGCGCCGGCACCGGCTGTCGCACCGGTCCCGGCCGCGACACCCGCGCCAGCGCCAGCCGCGGCCCCGGCCAAGGCTGCCGCCGCGGCGGAAACCAGCGTGCGCGTGGACACCGCCCGGCTCGACACCCTGGTCAACCAGGCCGGCGAACTGCTGCTGTTGCGCAACCGGCTGCTCACGCTGGCCTCGCGCAACGGCGACGACACCCTGTGCTCCACCGTCGACGAACTCAACCGCGTTGCCGACGACCTGCAGAACGCCGTGCTCGGCATGCGCATGCAGCCGGTCGGCCGGCTGTTCCAGCGCTTCCCGCGCATCGTGCGCGATCTGGCGCGCCAGCTCGGCAAGGACGTGGACCTGGTCACCGAAGGCGAGGGCACCGACCTGGACCGCAGCCTGGTCGAGGCTCTGGCCGACCCCATGGTCCACCTCATCCGCAACGCGCTCGACCACGGCCTGGAAGGGCCGGACGACCGCGAGCGCGCCGGCAAGTCGCGCCGCGGCACCGTGCGCCTCACGGCGAGCCAGCGCGGCGAGCGCATCGTCATCACCGTCAGCGACGACGGCCGCGGCATGGACGCCAACGTGCTCCGGCGCAAGGCGGTGGAGAAGGGCGTCATCGACGAGGCCCAGGCCGCGCGGCTGACCGAAAACGAGTGCTACGAGCTGATCTTCCGCGCCGGCTTCAGCACCGCCGCCACCGTTTCGGACATCTCCGGCCGCGGCGTCGGCATGGACGTGGTGAAGACCCGCATCACCGAGCTGGGCGGCACGCTGCGCGTGCACTCGCGGCTCGGCCACGGCAGCACGCTGGAGCTGGCCGTGCCGCTGACGCTGGCGATCCTGCGCGTGCTGATGGTGCGCGTGGGTGATCGCCTGCTGGCGCTGCCGCTGAGCAATGTCGACGAAGTATTCGAACTGCGCCCGGGGCAGGACAGCCTGCTCGACGGCCGCATGGTCGCGTCCCACCGCGGCCGCGCGCTGGTGCTTGGCGACCTCGCCGGCTGGGCCGGCGTGGCCGACGGCGCGGGCCGCCACGTGGTGGTGCTGCACATCGGCCACCTGCGCATCGGCTGCCTGGTGCACGAGGTGCTGGGGCGCGAGGACGTCATGGTCAAGCCGTTGGGCCACCTGTTCCGCGGCGTGGTCGGCGTGGCCGGCGCCACCGTCACCGGTGACGGCCGACTGGCGCTGGTGGTCGACCTGGCAGGGCTCGCCGACGACAGCGGCGAGCTGCTGCCGGCCCTGCGGATGAGTGCCTGATGGATCTGGTCAGCCTCATCGGTACGGTGCTGGCCTTCCTGGTGATCGTGCTGGGCACCATCCTCAAGGGCTCCAGCCTGGAGTCGCTTTGGAACCCGGCCGCCTTCCTGATCGTGTTCGCCGGCACGCTCGCCGCGCTGATGGTGCAGACCTCGGGCAAGGTGCTGCGCCGCGCGGGGCAGATCCTGCCGCAGGTGTACCGGCCGCAGCGGCACGAGCCGCAGGGGCTGATCCGGCAGATCATCGGCTGGAGCGAGATCAGCCGTCGCCAGGGCCTGCTCGGCCTGGAGCCGCAGCTCGACGAGCAGCGCGACAGCTTTACCCGCAAGGGCCTGCAGCTGCTGATCGACGGCGGCGAGCCCGATGCCATCCGCAGCGTGCTCGACGTGGAGCTGGGTACGCGCGAGCAGAGCGACCTGGATGCGGCCAAGGTGTTCGAGAACGCCGGCACCTACTCGCCCACGCTGGGCATCATCGGCGCCGTGATGGGGCTGATGGCGGTGATGCAGAACCTAGCCGACCCCAGCAAGCTCGGCCATGGCATCGCCGCCGCGTTCGTTGCCACCATCTACGGCATCGGCCTGGCCAACCTGCTGATGCTGCCGATCGCGGCGCGCCTGAAGAGCCTGATCCACAAGCAGAGCGAGATGCGCGAGATCCTCATCGAGGGGCTCGTGTCGATTGCCGCCGGCGACAACCCGCGGCAGATCGAGAGCAAGCTGCAGGGCTACCTGCCATGAGGCGCAAGCGCCAGGAAGAGCACGTCAACCACGAGCGCTGGGCAATTCCCTACGGCGATCTGATCACCCTGCTGCTGGCCTTCTTCGTGGTGATGTACGCCATGTCCGCGGTGAACGAGGGCAAGTACCGCGTGCTCTCGCAGTCCATGATGGAAGCGTTCCACGGCACCAGCCGGGTGATCGCGCCGGCGCCGCTGGCGCCCGATGCACCGCCCAGCGCCGCGCCTGCAATCGACCCGCAGACCAACGGCCACGGCTCGGCGCTCACGCCGATCGCGCTGCCCGGTTCGGCCGCCGCCTCCGCGCCCACGCGCGAGCAGAAAAACCTCAACAGCATCCAGCAGCGGGTGGAGCAGGCGCTGCAGCCGCTGATCGACAAGAAGCTGGTGGTGATCCGGCGCACGCCGAGCTGGCTGGAGATCGAGATCCGCACCGACATCCTGTTTTCCAGCGGCGTGGCGCGCATCGCCACGCCGGCGCAGGACGTGCTGAACAATCTCGGCGAGATCCTCGCGCCGTTTCCCAACCCGTTGCGGGTGGAAGGCTATACCGACAACAAGCCGATCAATACGGCCGTCTATCCGTCCAATTGGGAACTTTCCGCCGCTCGCGCCGCCAGCGTGGCGCGGCTGTTCTCCACCCACGGGGTAAGCCCGGAACGGCTCGGCATCATGGGCTGGGGCGAGGTCCGCCCGATCGCCGACAACACCACCGAAGAGGGGCGCAACCGCAACCGGCGCGTGCTGGTGGTGGTGCTCAGCGATCGCGATGCGCCGAGCCGATTCACCCGCGATCCCGGCCAGCTCGATCCGGCCGCCCAGGCGCAGGTGCCGGCGGCCGCCGCGCCGCTGTCGAGCGGTCTGCCCGCTGGCCAGGAGCCGCCCGCGGTGGCTCCCGCCCTCGCCGACAAATTGATGGCAGCGGCGTCGCCGACCGAGCCCGCACGCGCCGCGCGCGGGCTCGCTGGCGTGCCCCACGTATCCGCCCAAGAGCCCGTGCCATGACCTCCAGCCTTTCATCCCGCCGCGCCGCTCCGGTCATCGAGGCCACCGAGCAGTCGTGGCTGTCTTTCCAGCTGGCCGGCCAGCTCTATGCCGCGCCGCTGGCCCAGGTTGGCGAGGTACTGCGCGACAGCGAACTCACCCCGGTGCCCGGCGCGGCGCACGACCTGCTCGGCATCCGCCACCTGCGCGGCCAGATCGTGCCGGTGATGGACGGCCGTCGGCGGCTCGGCCTGGACGACCGCGCCGGAGCCGATCCGGCCCAGGTGCGCGTGGTGATCCTCAGCCTGGCCGGTCAGCAGGTCGGCCTGCGGGTGGATGCCATCGGCGACCTCATCCATCCCGCGCCTGCCGACATCGCGCCCGCCCCGCCCGGTCGCGCCGCACGTCCGGACGAGCCGGTGCTCGGCGTGGTGTCGGTGGCGCAGGGCTTTGCCGCGCTGCTCGACGTTCCGCGCCTGTGTCGCCTGCCCGGGGCAGACTGAGCCGGCAACCGTCGCCGGCCTGCCATCGCCATGGCGTGCACGCAGTGCTTGTTCGAACCCGTGTTGGATGTCCCGGTCGTGCGCTCCCCGCAATCGGATGAGGGCTCAGTCGTGCCGCCGTCGGCCGCTCCAAAGCGTCGGCGCCACTGCGAACACCACCAGCGAGGCCAGGTACACGCCGCCGGAAACCGGGTCACGCGAGGCGATGTACTGCCCCGGCGACCGGCCGTCCAGCCCATAGGCCAGCGCCAACTCCGCTGCCACCAGGCACGCCAGTGCAACAAGCCCGGCGCCCAGCCATCGCGCCCGCGACCAGCCACGGTGCTGCCGAACCAGTCGGTACGACGCCCAGGCGATGACGGCCAGCATCACCGGCGCCTCGAGCAACTCGGCGACTCGCATGCCGAAGCTCGGCACGAGAAACGGAATCCGCACGCACGCGAGCGCGAAGCCGGCGCCGAACACCCACAGAAAGTAGCCCGCCCCGGCCTTGACGGTGTCCATGGGTTACTCCATCCGGGGTGCCGCGACGGCCACGACCGGCATGGCATGAAGGGAGGCATTGAGGCCGGAAGCTGCCGCTGATCGCGATGGGCAGCCACGGACGACGCCGTGATGCGGCCCCGGTGGCGAGGCGATCGCCCGAGCCAGCGCAGGCCACCCGCGCGGCATCGGCTGGCGGAGTTTCATCCAGCCACCGCTGACGCCAGCGTTTCAACGCCCGCTCTCCACGCCGGGAACAGCGCCTCGTTCTCCGCCCACAGTTCATGCAGCTCACTCGCCGGCCCGGCAACCTTTAGGCAGGCTTTGCCCGCCAGCGGTCCCAGGTTCGACACATCGAGCCGGGCATTCGCACGGCGCCATGCCGCCCACGCGTCCGGCTCGTCGTCGTGCAGCGGTGCACCGCGGAAAAGCGCCTGCATGGCGGCGGCCGACACGAGCACGGCGTGTCCCGCCTCATAGTCGACATATTCTGCCGCAAGCGCTGCCTCGAAGGCCTCCCGCATCACCCGGCGGGGATCGGTCGCAGGGACGAGCTGCTCGTCCATGAAGTCGAGTGCGGTGTCATCCTCGAATACTGCGGTTCCCCAGGCGCCCATGCACATTCCTCTGGTTGATCGACATGCGCGGCGCGAATCGGCCGGCCGCCGCGCTCTCGCTGAAACCTCAGGCAGCGCCTTGCCCGCCCAACTCGACGATGCTGGCAGATACCGAGCGGCCCGACACGCGGACTTCGGCCACCGCAATCGGCAGCTTGAAACGCCGTGGCCCGGAACTGCCGGGGTTCACGTAGAGAACCCCGGCAACCTTTTGCACGAGCGGTTTGTGCGTGTGCCCCGACACCACCACCTGCACGCCTGCGGCGGCCGGCTCGATATCGATCTGCTTGAGGTCGTGGATGGCGTAGACGAGGACGTCGCCGATCCGGAAAAGCGCCGTCTCGGGCAGGGCTTTCGCCCAGGCATCCTTGTCATTGTTGCCACGCACCGCCGTGACCGGCGCGATCTCGGCCAGCTTTTCGAGGATGCCGCCGTTGCCGATATCGCCGCCGTGAATGATGTGGTCACAACCGCGCAGAAACGCCAGCGCTTCAGGGCGAAGCAGCCCATGGGTGTCCGAGATGACTCCTACACGAAGCAATGGCGTGGTCCTCTGAGGCGCCCGGTGCTGGCCCCGTGGCGGCTGCGTCGTCCGGGTCCGGCGCATGATCAGGCATCGGCACGGCGGGCATGGCGGAAAAACCCGTCGCAGGAAGCAGCGAAAAGTACCGCTCATGCGGTCAATGCACCGTATCCGATCAGGTTCGCATGGCTGGCCGCGGCGGCAGTGCCGGAAGCGCGCCACTCGGCACGACCTCTTGTAACGAGTTCAGCCACCCATCCCAGGAAGACGCGGTGGTAGCAACCACCGATGCGTCGGAGCGGCATGGGCGTGCCGATCGCGAGCGCCCTCGCTGCACCTTCGCAGCTGCCATGACGAGCGCCGCGAGCCATGCTGCTTCCGCTCGGCGCTCACGCCTGGAACCTTGCGGCGATGGAAGGATGAAACGTCAGGCAGACGCCACAGCACCAGGCGGCGGTTCCCACGCACAGCATGGCAGTGAATGTGGCTCCTGCTGCCGCGGCGATCGGCGAGCGCAGAAGAACCACGGTGCCGAGTACCACAGCGCCGCAGGCCACCAAGCCGATCACGCGCCCCCACCTGCGAAAACGGAACAATCCGATCAGCGCCGGCACAGCGGCGACGGCCGCCACGAGCAGGCATGGCAACCCGAGCATCCAGGCGGGCGGCGCGCTGCCAAGAGGCACGTCCACGTTCAATGGGTGGTCGAACGGCAACACGGCCGTGGCCGCAACGAGCGCGGCTCCCAAGACAATCAAGAAGCGAAATAGATTCAGCATGAGCACCAGCGCGGAAGGAGAGCGACGGCGTAGCCGGCGCCTGGAACGAAGCGTTGAGCCTGCGAAGGCCTGGACACTTGTCGAGGTTCGGGGAGCAGCGAAAGGGTGGAATAGGGAGGCAACGCAGCCTGTTGCGCAACCAGCCAGGATGGCGACCGCAACTGCAAAAGCGTTTGCCGCCATCGCGAGCCGTGCAAGCGCACCGGCGTAGCCCGTTCCGTGGGGTGAAAAGAAAAGCTCCCAAGGCGAGCGGGCAACAACGCCGATGGTGCGGGCAGCTTGTTCAATGACCTTGGCGCCGCGGTGGAGCGGCGGCGGATCCAGCCGCCACGGACGCGTGGTCAGGCGTCATTTTTGCGAAAGCCGCGCGCTATCCAGCGAGCGACGGCCGCGAAGAGCCACAGAACAGCCAGTGGAAGGCACGCGTAACCGACGATGGCCAGATAGTGTGTGACCACGTGAAACGGTTGGTCATTGTGCCCCGTCGCAACCACATCGAAAAAAATGTTCGGTGTCGGTAATGAAGCGAACTGCGGTGTTACCGCTGGGTAGTGAGCGAGAATGTTGAAGCCGCTCCACACGATCCAGGCGCCTGACAAAGCAATCAGTAGCCGGTTCCATCCGCTGCTCTTCATGCACATCTCCTTGTTGTCAGCTATCTGATTCGGGCCGCTTTTCAAGACGGCGCCGGCTTGCACGATGGGTCAACCCGTCGCCGGCGGCACCTTCGCGCCAGGTGCGAAGGTGCCGCCGAGCCAGAGGTTATCAGGGTCCTCGGCGCCTGCCACCGACACCTCGATGTCACCGACGCCAGACGAGGCAGCGTAATCAGAGGACATGTGGAAGCGTTGCTCCGGATCGGTCTGCAGGCGCTGGAGCAGCTGGATCAGCCGCTCGATTTCCGTTTGAGCCCGAGGCGCAAGCCGTGCCATCCGTTGTTCCAGTCTTCCAGCGTGGCGTGCATGGTTGAAGTTCCTGGGTCTGACGAAGGGATCGAGCGGCGGCGACGTGCCGTCTGCTTGGGCGATCATTGGACTGCGAGGCCGCCACTTGGGACTTCGCCTCTTCAGGCTGACGCTGGAGCCAAGCGGCGCAGAAAGCGTCCGCCTGTTGTTAGCCAACTTTGCCGCCGGAGGCTTGTACGCGGGCTAACACGAATGCCGCCAACTCTGGTGGCAAGCACGCAAGCGGAAGAGTCACAAACTGAGACTTGGAAAGCACAAGCAGCCAGCAAGTTTTGAACTGCCACACCTCTGTGACCGCAGACCATGGAAGCGAAGCAGTCCCGGCACCTGAAGAAAGTGATAGCGAGCTCTCCGAGGCTTCGAGCGTGGCATGAGGGGCGCCCATGGCTCTTAACTTAAGAATAGCGTGGCGGTAGTGGACAACGTACAACGCTGCAGCGAAAAAGATGCCGAAAAACAGCAGGCTACCCAAAACACCCACATACCATGATGTGTCGCCTCCACGAATGGAGACGATGAGTCCACAGGCGACTAGTGCAAACGCCACAAAAAAACGAAAGCCGACGACGCGCCACCAAAAGCCGCGGACGGCCTGGTGGAGAAGTGGTTTGTCGTAACGGAGTATTGTGCGATGCATTGGCTAACGCTGGAGTTGAGCGGCGGCGTGGCTGTCTGCATCAAACGAATTGTTAGCGCACATCGGTAATCATCCCAGCTTGTCGAGAAGCTCAACGATAGCCTTCGATTCAGGGTCATCGCAAACCTGCGGGTTCCCAACCCGGACCGCGAAATACTTGTGCTGACGTACGCCCTCAATAAACACCACGCCGCCATCAAATGCGGGACAATTCCATTCTTCACGGCTGAACGACGGCAGCGCGCGGATAGCCTTGTCCACTGCCGCCGACCCGGGAGATGGACTGCATCTGACGCGCCCCACAGTGATCGAACCCTCCGGGTAGCTGGAAGAAGCGCTGCATGATTTTGCGGCAGTCTTGGTAATGATGTACCCGTGGACTTGCCCGAGCATGGAGTCACGCGTCCACACCCGCAACGCGTCTTCGTCCGATGGGCCAAGTGGCGACAGATGCGCCACACGAGCGTAGGTCCGAAGCACCACCTGAGGCCCAGCACTCGTCGAATAGTGGTCACTAGCCGCAGCTGCGAAGGGTATGAGCATGAGGAAGTAGATATGTCTCATCATGGGCGCTAACGCTGGAGTTAAGCCGCGCCGCGAAGCGGCGTCGGCTTGGACGAATTGTTAGGCCCCAACCTGCGACATAGCGCGTGCGTTAGCAACGCCACGATGCTCCCAGCAACGAGGGCCCAGAAGGCAAGGTTGAGGTCTGCCAATAGGAATATCAATGCCGGCCCTGCGCCTATGGCAAGCGCGTAGTTCCAGCGGGCCAGACCCTTTTGAAGCAGCAGCCAGTAACTTGGTGCCCCGAACAGCACCACCGGCATGAGGCCAAGGATGCAGGTATAGGCGAACGTGACCCAGGCAGCAGAGCCTGGGCCGAGAATGGCGGCCGAGTTCGTAGCAGAGTCCGATGCTGCCACCGCTGCCATCGCGGCCGCGAATAGGGCTAGAGCGGCTAGCGCCGTGGCTTGCACGATTAGGAGCTGCCGGAACTTACCCATTGGGGCCTAACGCTTGAGTTAAGCGGCGCGCGGCGTTTCGCGCGTCCGCTTGGACGATTGGTTAGGTGCTTCGCTTTTCGGAGCGCACATATCCCCTTTTACGCTCGTCGAAGCACCAGACGACCAAGTGATTTCCTTACCCACGTACGGTGCGAGGCTCTGTATAGAGTCGTAGATGGCTTGGAAACCATCCACATTATCGACAGCGTGACACTCATCGAACAGTGTAGTGGAAGATGATGACCCGCTGTTAAATTTGATCGAATAGCGCCCAAAGTCATAAGCAATATAGCCTTTCCTAAGGACGGTATGAATGCATTCCGGAGGCCATTTCGCGAGCGTTTTGGCGACCCGTTTCATCTCGGCTTGAGGAATAGTTACGGTTTTGGTGGTTGGCTTTTTCTTGTGCTGCTCGACCGTCACTACGGCTTTGCCGTTACTGGACAACAAGAGAATAATCGTCCCAGTTCCCGGCATGATTCCACCACCAAAGCTGTACTCAAGAATCCAAGGTTGACCAGCAGCTATCGATGTTGCAGTACAAGCCGAACTCTTTTCCCCCTCAGCTTGCGTCATCTGCTTTGCACGCGCTCCCTCCGCACAGGTGATGCCGAGAAGAATGGCTAGGATCGAAGTCACGTAAAGCATGAGCTGCGATGTCATGGTCGATTCCAAAGTCTAGCTGCCTTTTCAGATACGCCGAGGTCAGAAGCACCTAACGCTGGAGTTAAGCGGCGCGCGGTACGCGCGTCCGCCTTGAATGAGAGGTTAGGCTACTGACCATAGTGCTCCTGTAGCAACGCACCTTGAGACGAAAAGACATAGATCCTGTCGGCTCCTGAGACGGCCACACCTGTGCCTTGAGCATCTTTGTAGATGGAGTGAACTATGACGCCCCACGTCTTGCCGTCGAAATCTGCCGAGTACTCACAACCGACCTTGGTGTAAGGCCCGAGCATGGTCCGACTGCAGTAACTGACGGCCCGGTCTTTTGCCAGCTTGATGATCTCTGCCTTAGTAAGCGGCGCCACTGCAGAGGAGAGCTGCGCGAGGGCGAGAGCAGCGAAAAGAATGATTATCTTTCTCCAAGGGCCTAACGCTTGAGTTGAGCGGCGGCGCAGCCGTCCGCCTCGAACGACATGTTAGGCGCCAGAGTAGCCGAAGACACGGAGCCACAAGTGACACCCGAACTGGTGCTTTGCAAATACGGCCGTGTCGGCACAGCGCCAAGAATTAACCTTGCCAATGTCCTCGATGCCCTGGCCAGCCTTGCGTGGAGTCGGGCCAAGCCAACCAGCACTTGGCGAGTTAACCGGATAGCCAAATAGCTCGAAGGTAAGCGCAAAACGCGCCGGGAAGTAGAGTAGTGCAACAAGCACGATGGGACCAAGAATTGAAAGATATTTGGATTGCATGGCGTGCCTGCTTCTGGAGCCTAACGCTGGAGTTAAGCGGCGGCGAAGCCGTCCGCCTTGAACGAGATGTCAGGCTGCACCGGAGTCACCGTACGGCGACCGGAGTGGCTCCACGAATAGACCTAGGCTACTAGCCAATTGCTCCGCTCTGGAGCAACGTACTGGCACGCCAACGTACATATAGTAGTCGTACCCAATGTGGATGAACGAATTGGGCCCCTCGAACTTGCACCAGAACTCTTCTCGCAGCACGCCGGGAAGCATGATCTTGAGCTGCTCAAGCGAGAGGTTGGATCCCTCGCCAACTGTCAGCAGCGCCCCGCGATGATTCTCAAGCATGCGAACGGCAAGCGCTGACACTGCGGACTCACGAAGAAATTCAAGAGCTGAAGCGCTATAGGCGTTTTCAACCTGAAGATATTCAGCTTCAGACAGCGGTGATCCATTGAACGTGCAGCCAACGTCGCTAAACGAGGTCCACTCGGAACAAGTGTAAGCACCCTGGGCATCACGCAAGGTCGGGGAATACTTGGTTACGCGATACTCGACCATGGGTTTTTTGCGGCCTAACGCTTGAGTTAAGCGACGGCGTAGCCGTCCGCCTTGAACGAATTGTTAGGTGCTACCCGTGCGCCAGCCATGCACCGCGAGCCCCAGCATAAACAAGCCCCCTGCCAGCCAAAGCGCGACAGCTACACAAAACGCGACTGGCTGCGAGGCGAGTGTAATAGTGCCATGGTTGAAGCGGCTGAAAGTTTCGACTTCGCGTGATGCGATACCCGAGCCGCCGAGGTAAACCGAATAGGCACCCAGCCCAGCCACTAGCGCGTACGCCGTAGACCACACGACACCTAGGCCTTTCCTGCGATGCTTGCCTCGGTGCTGCATCTCTCACCTAACGCTGGAATTGAGCGGCGGCGCAGCCGTCCGCCTCGAATGAAATGTTAGACCGCACCGGCGCGTGCAGCTTCAATGTCTTTAACGAACTGCTCTTTGTCGCGCGGAGAGATCATGACCGAATTGCCAACGCCATAGTCTATACGTAGCCGATCCAATGAGAGCGCCGGGCTGGAAATTGGACTGGACGCAGGCGCGATAGTCGTGATCTTTGCGACAGGTATGCACCACTTGAACGGGCCGCTCAGAATACGTAACTGGCCTTGGCCGAGTATGTACCGAGTGGAAAGTAGCAGCCATACCGGCAACCCCACCCCAACGATGGCAATGAACGCGGCAACCACCCAAGCTGCCGACGGCCCCATTGACAACACTACGAACGCGCCTGAAAGGGACGCGATCATGGCGAGTGCCAAGAGCGCGACAAGCCATAGATCGGTTTTTGAGCGGTACACAGTTTCCATAACGGTTCCTTGGCGGCCTAACGCTTGAGTTAAGCGGCGCGCGCTTTTTGCGCGTCCGCTTGGACGAGTGGTTAGGCGCCAGGTGTTGCGCCCGAAGAGGATTCACTGCTCATTTTGCGCTTCATGCGAGGGATTGGGACTTGCCCGCCGGCCACTTGCCTAAAGGTAACAACGTCGTCGGAAGCCACGCGGTGCTGGAGCCAGTCATAGAAATAGTTTGCCCCATCCTCGGAGCACACCGCACTAGCGAAGACCTCCGGACCATCCGGTGTGACCATGACCGAGAGATGCATGTTCTTGACGCCAGGGTGACCAAAGACGCCAAGCGATACTCCATTGACACAAATTTCGTAATACATCGCGGGTAAGCCTAACGCTGGAATTGAGCGGCGGCGTAGCCGTCCGCCTCGAATGACTGGTTAGCGCCCGCTGCCAATTAGCTGGCAATTACTAGATGAAAATTTGTTGGACGCTGCCAACTCCTGCTCTTTCTCGGAGTTGAAGTGATCTCCAACATTGTAGATGTTTTTGAGTGCGTTGCTTTGGGCGGACTCATAGATGCGCCCAAGAATAAAATCTGGGGTTGGACCCTCCATTAGCCACATAACCCCAGCGGGAACGTTATTTGATAGATCCGTGCGCTCGATTTTCCCGGATTTTAGGGCGGCAATGAAAGCCTTGCCCTGGCTATATCCGAACTCGAACAGTCGCTCTTGGTCTGCTGGCTTTTTTAGCTTAGAGGCGAGCGCGGAACACTCAAATGCGCTCCAAGTTGCCTTGCCCATCTGGGCATAGGCAGAAGAATCTTGAGCCAGAGACGTTGATGAGATCAGGAGCGCCAGTGCAGCAGTCAAAACTTTCTGTATCACGAGTGCCTCCCTAGGGTGCTAACGCTGGAGTTAAGCGGCGGCGAAGCCGTCCGCCTTGAACGAAATGTTAGGCGCCGCGCTCGATTTTCGAGCGGAACACCAACATGACTAGCTTAAGGCCAAGGAGGACGCCGGCGGCCATGGCCAGAGGCACCAGTGCCTCAACATAGAACGAGGTTTGTGAGAAGACCAGGCGAACTAAAACGACAAGTGCCTGTGCCAAGCAGACGTAGGTGCCCAAATGGAAGAACTGAAGGGGCTGCCGAAAGTTGAACGGGTTGAGGTGCCATGAAGGGCGAAGCCACGCCTTTGCCGAGCGTGGGTTGATGACTTGAAGTCCGAGAACGAACAGCAGGCCGATTGGGCAGAAAGCGAAGATGGCCAGCAACGCGCCCCACCCGATGGGTGGCGATGCTTGAGGACCAAGTGGCACGAAGAATGCACCAACCGCTGACGCAGTAATGAGTGCCCATCGCACAATTAGCCAAACACGCATGCTTCTAACGCCTAACGCTGGAGTTAAGTGGCGCGCGTCAGCGCGTCCGCCTTGAACGAATGGTTAGGTGCCACGGACTGGCGCCTCTTGTCCCCACACCACCCCTTGAGCACTTACCGAGAGACAAACAACTCGCCGCAACTCTTGCCAGGGCCGCAGGGAGGTCTCGTACTCGATGATCACGTAGTTGCGGCCGCAAGTCTGCCAGCTCTTGCATGGCGCAACGTTGGGCTCGTGATCCCAGGGGATTGTCACCAAGTGGCGCAATGCCTCCCATGCGCTATCCAAAGACGGATGCTCGCCGATTTGCTCAGCGTGGCTCTCGTCCTCGATTACGAAACACTTTGGCATGGCACCTAACGCTTGAGTTAAGCGGCGCGCGGTACGCGCGTCCGCTTGGACGATTTGTTAGGCCTGGGTGGGCGTCGCCGCGTGAGAACGAGCAGCAACGCCGCCTGTGCCAGACCGCAGAACGTGATCCAGCCAGTCTGAGCGAAAGGCTTGGAAAAGAAGCCCGGCCATGTGTCGTACATGGCGACGAGAGACAGGGATGAAGGTAGGGCCACGACAAAAGAAGGAAGATCAGGAAAGACGTCACCGCGCGTTGAGTGGAGCAACGATGCGTCGAGGTATAGCGCCATGCCAGCCGAAAGTACGATGGCTGACGAGTAGATGATCGCTAGGTGGCGGAGTGTCGGCATTGGGCCTAACGCTGGAGTTAAGCGGCGCGCGGTACGCGCGTCCGCTTGGATGAGTGGTTAGGCGCGAAGCACGCCGAACGAGCTGTTAGGCTCGCAGCCTAGCTTTCGTAGCAGGCGCCAACAACTGCCGAAGTTCCTTAGTGGCGGGGCCGCGGCCCAAATGCTCCAAAATGCAGGTGGCGACGGCGTTCTCCCGGTTGCCGCCGGCGGCAACCTCTTGGTTGAATAGTGTGGCCAGTGCGGCGAGCTGTTGATGGCTCATGCGCTCTGGGTTCACGTACGGCCAAAACGCTAAGTAGACGGCATGAAGTGACCCGCTTGGATACGGGTCTTCAGCGACGAGGGATTCCCACTCCTCATGGAAGCTTGGCGCAACCGCCGCTAGGCGAGCAACCAGTTGGGACTGCGTGAGTGTTTCCATGTCGCCTAACGCTTAGTAGACCCCATTTCGGGGCATATGCAAGGAGCCTGCGGTGCGTCGGGTGCCTTCGTCAAGAGCGAAATTCCTACGTGCCATCAGGTGGTTGGCGGATGTGTCGCGCTTGCCGGGTAGGGATGATGGGCTTTGCATAGATCACGAAGTGGCTCGCTATGTCTTATTCGTCCAGGAATGGCGAAATAAACCGTATGGTCAGCGGGATCCCGGCGCCGCGGCTGCTGGATGAGATGCGGCGGGTGCTGCGTTTGAAGCACTACAGCATCCGCACGGAGGCGGTGTACGTCGGCTGGGTCCGGCGATTTGTGCTGTTCCACGGCAAGCGGCACCCGCGAGAGATGGGGGCCGCGGAGGTTGAGCAGTTCCTGTCTGCACTGGCCGTGCAGGGAGATGTTGCGGCGAGCACGCAGAACCAGGCGCTTTCCGCGTTGCTGTTTCTGTATCGGGATGTGCTGGGGGTCGAGCTGCCCTGGCTGGACGGGGTCATCCGGGCAAAACGTCCGTTGCGGGTTCCCACCGTATTGTCGCGGGACGAGGTGACGCGCGCATTGGCATGCATGGATGGACGGCCGTGGTTGCTGGCATCGCTGCTTTACGGCACGGGCATGCGGCTGATGGAGGCCTTGCGCCTGCGTGTGAAGGATGTCGATTTCGAGCGCGGCGACATCGTCGTGCGTGACGGCAAGGGCGGCAAGGATCGCCACACGATGTTGCCCCGTGTGCTGGTGGAGCCGATGCGTCGGGAGATCGAGCGGGCTGCGGCCCTGCACGCGGCGGACTTGGCGGCCGGTTTTGGCAAGGTTTGGCTGCCGTTTGCCCTGGCCCGGAAGTATCCGACCGCGGCAGGCGAGTTTGGATGGCAGTACGTGTTTCCCTCCACGAGGCGGTCCATGGATCCACGAAGCGGGGAGGAGCGCCGGCATCATTTCGATGCACGGATACTGTCGCGGGCGCTCAAGCGCGGCGTGCGTGAAGCAGGCATCGTGAAGCCCGTCAGCGCGCATACCCTGAGGCATTCGTTCGCCGCGCACCTGCTTGAAGCGGGGCAGGACATTCGTACTGTGCAAGAGCTGCTGGGCCACAAGGATGTGGTCACCACGCAGATCTATACGCATGTGCTCAACCGGGGTGGGATGGGGGTGGTCAGTCCGCTTGATCGGTGAGGTTTGCGTGTGGCTGGCGCGGGCGTTCGGATTCGTTGCGGTAGGAGCCCGCTCGCGGGCGATGCTTTTGCTTTCGATGTGGCGTCAGCGCGAGAGGCAGCGCCCGCGAGCGGGCTCCTACGACGGCGATTGGGCCTAGAGCTTTTCGCCGGAGGCTTCGTAGACGCAGGCCAGCACCGAGGCGGCGGCCGCGTAGAGGGTGCCGGGCACGTCGTCGCGCAGGCGCAGGGCGGCGAGCAGGCTGGCGATCTGGGTATCCGGGTGCAGCGGAATGCCCTGGTCGCGGGCGCGGGCGAACAGCAGGTCGACCGCTTCGGCCGGCGCCCGTGGCGAGCTGGCGGGGGCATCGCCGCTGCCGCTGGTGAGCTTGAGCGTCACGCGGCGCTGCGGGGAGGGCAGGTTCTGGGTCATGCGGTGGCCTTCAGCAGGTTGGCGCTGTGCCGGCCGTGCGCCTGAGGCACGCCGGTCTGGCAGGTCAGCTGATCCAGCAGCAGGCCGCAGGCGGCGAGCCGGTGGCGCAAGGCGGTGAACTGCTGTTCCAGCCGCTCGGTGGTGCTGGCGCGCTCGGCCCACAGCCGCACCGACAGGCGCAGGTCGTGCAGCTGCAGCTCGCCCTGTACCGCGCCGAGCGTGGGCAGGTCGATGGCGAAGCCCAGCGTCCATTGCCGCGGACCGTCGCCGCTGGCGTCGGGCGCGTGGTCGAGCTGCAGTTGCAGCACGTCCTTGCCGTCGCGGCTCTTGATGGGGATTTCCACCATCCACGCCGGCACGGTGGTGGCTTCGAGCTGGGCCACTTCCACCCGTGCCAGTGCCGCGCGTACGGCGGTATGCAACTGGCCGAGCAGCGGGCCGGCGTCGTCGTCGGCGGCCATGGCAGCGAGCGTGGCGAGCTGTGCTGCGCTGCCCTCCGCCCGGCCCTGCGGTTGCAGGCCGCGCTGCAACAACGGTGGCGGGGTCTCGTTGCCGCTGCTGCCCTGGCCGGGATTGAGCGGGCTGCCGCGGGGCGGGGCGTAGCTGTCGAGCAGGCTGGAGAGTTTCAGCAGCACGGCTTTCCAGTCCTCCTCGCCCACGCCCGCGGCCAGCGCCGGGTTCTGCGCCAGGCTCGACTCCATGAACAGGCCGCTGCGGGCGATCGCCTCGCGCAGGCCGGCGCCGGTGGTGACGTCGGCCGGGCTGCGCATGGCCTGTTCGAGCTGAGCCAGCACCGGCCGCAGCGCGGCGGGCAATTGGCGCATCACCGGGCGCTGCGCCAGCGCCTGCACCGTGGCCAGCAGCGGGGCCAGCCCGTTCTGCTGCGGCAGCCGCTCGCGCAGGGCCACCTGCGCCATCGACTCGCTGGCCTGGGGCAGCATCACCTCCAGCGTGGGCTGGCTGCCCAGGCTGAGCACGCGTACCTGGAACTGCGCCGGCAGCGGCGTCTGGGTTTGGCCGGGCAGCAGCGGGTTCTGCGCCGAGCCGTGGCCGCCGAGCGCGTCGGCCTCCACCGTCATGCCGCCGATCTGCAGCACCATCTTGCCCTGGTCACTCACTCCGAGCGGCCGCGCGGACAGCACCACGCCGATGCGCCAGCTCTCGGCGGTAGTGCCCGAGGCAGCGCCGAGCCAGGTAAGGGCGGCGAGGCTGGTTGGCTGGATGATCATGCGAGGCTCCTTCGCCCCACGGCGACGGTCGTGCCGGATACACGACGACTTGTCGAAGCCTAACGGCCACGCGCGGGGAAACTTTAGCGGAGGTGTCGCAGCGCACGAAAACGCCGCTAAAGCACGCGCCGGATGCGCCGATAAGCCCCTCGAACCAGATACCGGCCGCAACGGCCACGGGGAGTGCGATGGGCAGCAAATCACCAGCAAAGGGCAAGGCGGAGCCTGTCGTCGCCGGCATCGTGCTGCCGGCCGACTGCCGCCTGGCCGCGCTGGACGAGCTGCTGCCGCGGCTGCGCGCCGCCGCCGGCACGCCCGCGGCCACCCTCGACGGCGCCGCCGTGGAGCGGCTCGACGGTGCGGCCATGCAGCTGCTGGTGGCGTTTGGCCGGGCCGCCGCCGCGGCCGGCTGTGCGGTGACCTGGAGCGGCGTCAGCGACGTGCTGCGCGAGGCAACCGGGCTGCTCGGACTGGGCAATGAACTGAATCTGCCGGCACCCATGCCGGCCTGAAACGAGGTGGAAGATGGCAAAGATTCTTGCAGTGGACGATTCGGCGTCGATGCGCGGCATGGTGGCCTTCACCCTGCGCGGTGCCGGCCATGACGTGAGCGAGGCCGAGAATGGCCAGCTGGCGCTGGACCAGGCCAAGGGCAGCAAGTACGACCTGGTGCTCGCCGACGTCAACATGCCGGTGATGGACGGCATCTCGATGGTGCGCGAGCTGCGCACCCTGCCCGAATACAAGGGCGTGCCGATCCTCATGCTCACCACCGAGTCGCATACCGACAAGAAGATGGAAGGCAAGGCCGCCGGCGCCACCGGCTGGCTGGTCAAGCCGTTCGATCCCGAGCAGCTGCTGGCCACCGTCAACCGCGTGCTCGGCTGAGCCGGAGAGAAGCAGTCATGGCCAACGTCAGCATGGCGCAGTTCCACCAGGTGTTCTTCGAGGAGAGCCTGGAGGGTCTGGACAACATGGAAACGGCGCTGCTGGCGCTGGACGAGGGCGGCGACAAGGAGCTGGTGCACACCATCTTCCGCGCCGCGCACTCGATCAAGGGCGGTGCGGCCACCTTCGGTTTTCCCGAGATGGCCGCGTTCACCCACGAGGCCGAGTCGCTGCTCGACGAGCTGCGCGACGGCCGCCGCGCCATCGACAAACCGATCGTGGAGCTGCTGCTGCGCACGGTGGACTGCCTGCGCGGCATGTTCGCGCGCGCGCAGGCCGGCCAGCCGTTGAACGACGAGGGTGCCGAGGCGCTGCGCGGCGAGCTGGCCGCGGTGATGGGCCGCGCCGCGGACACCCAGCTGAAGGCGCGCCGCGCACGCGACCAGGCCGACGCGTGGAAGATCACCTTCCGCCCGCACCCGGGCATGGCCGCCAGCGGCAACGACCCGCTGCGCCTGCTGCGCGAGTTGAAGGCGCTGGGCGAGCTCAGCGTGGTGGCCGAGCTGGACAAGCTGCCGTCGCTCGATGCGCTGGATGTGTCGCAGTGCCATGTCGGCTGGACCATGGAGCTGCGCGGGCAGGTCACGCGCGAGGCGATCAAGGGCGTGTTCGACTGGGTCGAAGACGAGTGCGATCTTGCCATCGAGCCGCTGCACGTGGTGGCCCCACCGGCACCTGCCGAGGCGCCAAAATCCGAAACAGGCCGGGCCACCGTCACCGACGCGGCCACGGCGCGTGCGGCGCGCGAGTCGGCGCCGGCCGCGAACGCCGAGTCAAGTTCAGTGCGCGTGTCGATCGACAAGATCGACAGCCTGATCGACCTGGTCGGCGAGCTGGTGATCACCCAGTCGATGCTCGACCAGTTCCGCGAAGAATTCGATATCAACAAGCTCGCCCTGCTGCAGGAAGGCCTGACCCAGCTGGCGCGCCACACGCGCGAGCTGCAGGAAAGCGTGATGGGCATCCGCATGTTGCCGATCGGCTCGGTGTTCAACCGCTTCCCGCGGCTGGTGCGCGACCTCAGCGGCAAGCTGGGCAAGAACGTTCGCCTGGACATGCATGGCGAACACACCGAGCTGGACAAGACGGTGCTGGAGAAGATCGGCGATCCGCTGGTGCACCTGGTGCGCAACGCGATCGACCACGGCCTGGAAATGCCCGACAAGCGCCGCGCCGCCGGCAAGCTGGAGCAGGGCACGCTGCGGCTGGAGGCATTCCATCGCGGCGGCTCGATCGTGGTGGAAGTGGGCGACGACGGCGCCGGCCTGAATCGCGATGCGATCGTGGCCAAGGCGATCCAGCGCGGGCTGATTTCCTCGGGTGAGGGCATGAGCGACGACGCGGTGGCGGAGCTGATCTTCCAGCCCGGTTTCTCCACCGCGGCCGTCACCACCGACCTCTCCGGTCGCGGCGTGGGCATGGACGTGGTTCGCCGCAACGTGTCCGACCTGGGCGGTACGGTCACCATCCGCACCACGCCGGGCAAGGGCAGCACTTTCACCATCGTGTTGCCGCTTACGCTCGCCATCATCGACGGCCTCACCGCCGCGGTGGGCCAGGAGTGCTACATCGTGCCGCTGGTTTCCATCGTGGAGTCGGTGCAGCTGAAGGCCGATGCGGTGCGCAGCGTGGTGGGCGGCGGCGAGCTGTTCCGCTTCCGCGGCGAATACCTGCCGGTGATCCGGCTGCACGAGACCTTCGGTTGCCCCGGCGCCACGCAGGCGATCGAGGACGGACTGATGATCGTGGTCGAAGGCGACGGCACCCGCGTGGGGTTGTTCGTCGATGGCCTGGTGGGCCAGCAGCAGGCGGTAGTGAAGTCGCTCGAGGCCAACTACCGGCGGGTGTCGGGCGTGTCCGGCGCGACCATCCTGGCCGACGGCTCGGTGGCCCTGATCGTCGACATCGCCGGGCTGATCCGCCTGCAGGCGCGCCGCAGGGCCGCCTGATCGCGCCAGCGAGGCAACACAACGCGGCACGGGGGTGTCGCGGCAGTGCCAGGGGGAGTCGCCACCGGAGGTGGCGGATGTGTTTCGAACAGGAATCCACGCGGGCCGCGTGCCCGCACCCTTTGCATCCAGGTACATGCCATGCGTCTCGCCCCCCGTTTTTTTGATCGTCTGAGTCTCAATGCCCGCGTCTGGCTGGTGATCGCCCTGGTCATTGCCGGCCTTGCCGCGCTCACCGTGGCCAGCGCCATGGAGACGCGCCATCAGCAGATGACCGCGCTCACCGACAACCTTGCCAACCACGCCGCCAGCGCGGTGGCGATCGCCGACAGCTTCCGCGCCCGCGCCGCCGCCGGCGAGTTTTCCGAGGAGGAGGCGCGCACGCGTGCGCTCGCGGCGATCCAGGCGATGCGCTGGGATGGCGGCACCGGCTACCTGTTCGCGATCGACTCCAAGCTGGTGCTGCGCATGCACCCGATGCGCGTGAAGGACATCGGCAAGTACGTGGGCGACGAGCACGACCGCGACGGCACCCAGCAGTACCGGTTGATGCTGGCGGCCGACCAGAAGGACGGCCACGGCCTGACCAACTACGTGTGGCCGATGCCCGGCACCAAGACCATCGAGCCGAAGGTGTCCTACAGCGAGTGGTACAAGCCGTGGGACCTGCATTTCGCCACCGGCGCCTACTACGTCAAGGTCAACGCCGACTACCGCCACAACCTGATGTCGCAGCTGCTGCGCGCCGGCATGATCGGCCTGCTGGTGATCCTGGTGGTGTGGCAGTCGATGCGCTCGATCCGCAACAGCATTGGTGGCGAACCGGCGTTTGCGGTGGGCATGGCCTCGCGCATCGCCGACGGTGATCTCGGCCGTGGTGCGGACGAGCCGGACTTCGCGCCGCAGAGCCTGCTCGGTGGGCTGCAGCGCATGCGCGACAAGCTCACCGGCATCGTCAACGAAGTGCAGCGCGGCTCGCAGGTGGTGTCCACCGCGGCGCGGCAGATCGCCAGCGGCAACGACGACCTGAGCCAGCGCACGCAGGAGCAGGCCAGCTCGCTGGAAGAAACCGCCGCCTCGATGGAGGAGATGACCTCCACCGTCAAGCAGAGCGCCGAGAACGCCAGCCACGCCAACCAGCTTGCCGCCAGTGCGCGCAAGCAGGCCGAGCACGGTGGCGAGGTGGCCTCGCGCGCCAGCGGTGCGATGCGCGAGATCGAGGCCGCCAGCCGGCAGATCACCGACATCGTGCAGCTGATCGACGAGGTCGCCTTCCAGACCAACCTGCTGGCGCTCAACGCCGCGGTGGAAGCGGCGCGGGCCGGCGAGCAGGGCCGCGGCTTCGCCGTGGTCGCCACCGAGGTGCGCAACCTGGCCCAGCGCAGCGCCGCGGCGGCCAAGGACATCAAGGCCCTGATCAACACCACCGTGGACAAGGTGCACGCCGGCAGCGCGCTGGTGGACGAATCGTCCGCCGCGCTGGGCGAGATCATCGGCGGGGTCAAGCGGGTCACAGATATCGTGGCGGAGATTGCCGCCGCGGCGCAGGAGCAGTCCACCGGCATCGACCAGGTGAACCACGCCGTGACCCAGATGGACGAGGTCACCCAGCAGAACGCCGCGCTGGTGGAGGAGGCGTCCGCCGCCGCGCGCGCCATGCAGGAGCAGGCCGACGCGCTGGCCGAGCAGATGCGCTATTTCCGCGTGCACGGCGAAGGCGAGGCGGCTGCACCGGCGCCCGCCGCTGCGCCGCCGCGTGCGGTGCGTCCGGCGGCGGCACTGGCCGCGCGCGGTCCGGCGCTGAAGCCCGTCACGGCCGGCGCCTGGCAGGAGTTCTGATGGCGTCGCCCGCTGCGTGCCGCCGTTGCCGCTGCCGCATCTTCCTGCGCGCCGGCACGGTGCCGCCACCGTGCGAGCCAAGGCGCCGCTCCCCGACACAGCATCCGAGGTTGCCATGACCGTTACTGCCGAGAGCACCCACACCCAGTACCTCACCCTGCTGCTGGGCGACGACCTCTACGCGCTGCCGCTGGGCGCGGTGAAGGACATCCGCGCCAGCGGTGGCGCGCAGCCGCTGCACGGCGTGCCCGCCTACGTGAAGGGACGACTGGCACATCCGCTGGGCAGCCTGCCGCTGGTGGACCTGCGCGCGCGTATCGGCCATCCGGCCGCCACCGGCGAAGTCGGCGGCGTCACCGTGGTGATCGAGCGCGCCGGTGCACTGCTGGCCGTGCACGCAGACGCGGTGGCCGAGGTGGTGGACCTGGGTATTGCCGACGAGCCGCCGACAGGCACGCCGGACCAGCCGGACGTCCGCGCTGATCTCGCCTGGCTCAAGGGTGCCGCTGCGGCCGGCGAAAAGATGGTGCTGATGCTCGACGCGGACCAGCTCATCGCCGGCGCCGACCGGGCCGCCGTGCACGCCGCCCTGGCCGACGCACAGACGGCGCAGGCCGCCTGAGGCGTTAATCTGCGTGATCGCTGTGCCCCTTGCCCGCGCCAGGCACGCAGGCAACGGAGAGCCTTTTCCCGAACACCCCTGACCGTGCCGTCGCCGGCGCCGGGTCAGCGGTGTCGTGTCCGCCGGCCTCGCCGGTCTGGGCCGAGCCCGCCTTCACTGCAGCCGGAGACGCGTAGATTCGACGCCTGCAGCACTCAAGTTTCCCCGCACGCGGTCGATCTGCTGGCTGACAGCGAGCGCCGCGCGGTGCTCTCTCTGAAGAGGCCCTTCCATGTCCGATGCATCTCCCCACGACGCCCCGCCGTCGCAGTACCTCACCCTCAACCTCGCACACGAGGAATACGGCGTGGACATCCTCGCCGTGCGCGAGATCCGCGGCTGGACGCCGGTGACGCGCATTCCGCAGGCCCCGGCCTACGTGCTGGGCGTGCTCAACCTGCGCGGCGCCATCGTGCCGGTGATCGACATGCGCCTGCGTTTCGGCCTGCCGCCGGAGCAGTACACCGCCAGCACCGTCACCGTGATCGTCACCGTCGCCGGGCGGCACTTCGGCGTGGTGGTCGATGCCGTCTCCGACGTGCTGGACGTGAGTCCGGCGGACGTGCGCCCGGTGCCGGACATGGGCACCACCGTGGACACCGAATATCTCAAGGGCCTCACCGCCGTGGACGAGCGGATGGTGCTGCTGCTTGACGTGGACAAGCTGTTGCAACCGCAGGACGCGCAGATGCTCGAAGCCGCCCTCCCGGCGGTCGCCGAAGTAAAAGCCGTTGCCTGACAGGACCTGCAGATGAAATTGCCCAAGCTGACCTTCACCATTCCATCCCTCAGCGTCCGCTGGCGCCTGCGGATCGTGCTCGGCATGCTCATGCTGATGCTGCTCATCGGCGCGGCGATCGGCTTCGGCTCGATGCAGCTGCAGAACGAAGGGCTGCGCCGCGTGTACGAGGACGAAATGGTCCCGACCACGCTGGTGTCGCGCATCAACAACAAGTCGTTGCTCGCCTTCATTCTGATGAGCGAGGCCAGCACGATGGTCAGCAAGCCGGACCAGCTCAAGCAGAAGATGGTCGAGTACACCGCGCTGCAGGCCGAGCTGAAAGACCTCAAGGCCGAATTTGCCAAGCTTCCCAAGAGCGCGGCGGTGCAGGCCCAGTACGACAAGTACAAGGCCTTCGACGCCGACTACGCGTCGGCACGCAAGGACATGGAAGACGCGCTCAACCAGGCCGACGAGGGCGCGGCGGACGTGCTGGAGATGGAGGTGCGGCCGATGCTGCTGGCGCGGCAGGACGTGCTGACCAAGCTGATGGAGGCCCAGCGCGAAGAGACCAAGAAGATCTACGACGACCAGGTGGCCCGCTTCAAGCTGGTGCGCATGGTCAGCATCACCGCGCTGAGCCTGGGCTTGCTGCTGGCGATCGTGATGGCGCTGGCGCTGAGCCGCTCGATCCTCAACACGCTGGCCTACGCCGGCAAGATCGCCCGCGAGATCGCCCAGGGCAAGCTCGGCCACGACATCCAGGTCAACAGCAAGGACGAACTGGGCGACTTGCTCGACGCGTTCCGCACGATGGACCTGCGCCTGTCCGCGATCGTCAGCGAAGTGCGCAACGGATCCGGTGAAGTGAGCACGGCCGCGCAGCAGATCGCCCGCGGCAACGACGACCTCAGCCAGCGCACGCAGGAGCAGGCCAGCTCGCTGGAAGAAACCGCATCGTCGATGGAGGAGATGACCTCCACCGTGAAGCAGAACGCCGAGAACGCCAGCCACGCCAACCAGCTCGCTGTCAGCGCCCGCCAGCAGGCCGAGCGCGGCGGCGAGGTGGTGACCCAGGCGGTGGTCGCGATGAAGGCGATCAACGACTCCAGCCGCAAGATTTCCGACATCGTCAGCCTGATCGACGAAATCGCCTTCCAGACCAACCTGCTGGCGCTCAACGCCGCCGTCGAGGCTGCCCGAGCCGGTGAGCAGGGCCGCGGCTTTGCCGTGGTCGCCACCGAAGTGCGCAACCTGGCCCAGCGCTCCGCTGGCGCGGCCAAGGAGATCAAGGGCCTGATCAAGGACAGCGCCGAGAAGGTGCAGAACGGCACCAGCCTGGTCGACCAGACCGGCAAGTCGCTGGCCGAGATCGTCGACAGCGTGAAGAAGGTCACCGACATCGTGGCCGAGATCGCCGCGGCCAGCGCCGAGCAGTCCGCCGGCATCGACCAGGTGAACCACGCCGTGGCGCAGATGGACGAGATGACCCAGCAGAACGCCGCGCTGGTGGAAGAGGCCGCCGCCGCTGCCCGCGCGATGCAGGAGCAGGCCGGCGAGCTGACCCAGCAGGTGGGCTTCTTCCAGCTCGACGAGACGATGTCCCACGTGGCGCCGTCGGTGACCACGCGGGCGAAGACGGTGGCAGCCGAGGCCGAGGCGGTGTTTGCCGCGGTGCGCAGCACGCCGGCCCAGCCGGCCGCGCCGAAGCCCGCGCCGCGCCAAGCCGAGACGGCCGATGCCGGTGCCTGGAAGGAGTTCTGATCGATGAGCGCGCCCGTCATGAGCGATGACCGTGTGGCCATGGCGGGCCCGCAAACCGGTGCAGGAGCCTCCGCGAACAACGGTCCGCAACTGCGCGATACCGAGTTCGAGTTCCTGCGCCAGTTCGTCTACCAGCAGTGTGGCATCGCGCTGAGCGAGCAGAAGCGCCAGCTGGTGCAGGGGCGCCTGCTGCGGCGCCTGCGCGCGCTGCGCCTGCGCGACTTCGCCGACTACTGCGAGCTGCTGCGGCGCGATCCGGATGCCGAGCTGGGCGAGCTGGCGAGCGCGATCAGCACCAACGTCACCTCGTTCTTCCGCGAGATGCACCACTACGACCTGCTGGTGAACGAACTGCTGCCGGCGTGGCTGGCGGCCAAGAAGGCGTCCGGCGAACGGCTGCGCATCTGGTCGGCCGGCTGTTCCACCGGCGAAGAGCCCTATGCGCTGGCGATGGTGCTGGCCGAGGCGATGGAGCGCAGCAACAGCACCGTGGACGCGAAGATCCTCGCCACCGATCTGTCGCCGCAGGCGCTCGAGCAGGCGCGCCGCGGCGTGTATGCGCACGATCGTCTGGGCGGCGTGAGCGACGAGCGCCGCAAGCGCTGGTTCCTGCGCGGGCAGGGTGAGTACGACGGGCTGGTGTCGGTGCATCCGCGCCTGCGCGAGCTGGTCTCCATCCTGCCGCTGAACCTGCTGCACGACTGGCCCATGCAGGGCCCGTTCGACGCCATCTTCTGCCGCAACGTGGTGATCTACTTCGACAAGCCGACCAAGGAAAAGCTGTTCACCCGCTACGCCCGGCTGCTGCCGGTGGGCGGCTACCTGTTCCTCGGTCACTCCGAGTCCATGCACGGGCTGAGCAACGATTTCGACCTGATCGGACGCACCGTCTACCGGAAGCGCGCGTGACCGCCGCGGTGCCCGCGCTGCCGGCGATGCAGGGCTTCGACCCGCGCCTGGTGCTGCCCGGATTCGAACACATGCGGCGGTTCTGGGATCCCGCGCAGTCGCGGGTCACGGTGAAGGTATTGCCGGGCGAGTACTACGTGAGCGTGCAGGACGAGATGGTCTCCACCGTGCTCGGCTCGTGCGTGTCTGCCTGCATCCACGACCGCCGCCTGAAGCTCGGCGGCATGAACCACTTCATGCTGCCCGAGCCCTCGGGCGAGCGCGGCGCCGAGCGCGACAGCTGGTCGGCCACCGTGGGCCGCGCGGCACGCTACGGCAACGACGCGATGGAACACCTGATCAACGCCCTGCTCAAGGCGGGCAGCCGGCGCGAGGACTGGGACGTGAAGGTGTTCGGCGGCGGCCGCGTGCTGTCGCAGATGACCGACGTGGGCAGCCGCAACATCGAGTTCGTGCAGCGCTACCTGCGCACCGAGGGCCTCGCGGTGACCGCCGCGGATCTGGGTGACGTGTACCCGCGCCAGGTGCAGTTCTTCCCGATCACCGGAAAGGTGCGCGTGCGCCAGATGCGCGGCCGCGACGAGTTCGCCCTGGTGGCGCGCGAGAAGCAGTACCTCAAGCAGTTGGCAAACGATCCGATAAAGGGAGAGGTGGAGTTGTTCTGAGGTGGTTTGCTCGCGCCTTTGCGCGAGGCGGACCGGCCGCTACACCGCGAGATGGGTTCAGGGCGAACGTCATTCCCGCGAAAGCGGGAACCCATTTGGCTCTGATGCAGCACGAAGAATGGATGACCGCGTTCACGGGAATGACGGCCAGAAGAGGCCGGGTGCTGTGGTCGCCCACGCAGCGCGCAAAAGCACCATCAAGGGCCACCGCAAATCCGTGGCGACAGTTGAAAGAGCAGGCAGAGAGAACGCACGAGATGGAAAGAGTACGCGTCCTGGTGGTCGATGATTCCGCACTTGTGCGGAAGCTGATGTCGACCATGCTCTCGGTCGACCCGCGCATCGAAGTGGTGGGTACGGCGGCCGATCCGCTGATTGCCCGCGACAAGATCAAGCAGCTCAACCCCGACGTGCTCACGCTGGACGTGGAGATGCCGCGCATGGACGGCATCACTTTCCTCGAGAACCTGATGCGGCTGCGGCCGATGCCGGTGGTGATGGTGTCCACGCTGACCGCCGAAGGCGCCGACGTGACGCTGCGCGCGCTGGAGCTGGGCGCGGTCGACTTTTTCACCAAACCGGGCAACGACCTCGCCAACACTTTCGCCGACGGCGCCCAGGAAATCTGCGCCAAGGTGATTGCCGCCGCCGGCGCCAAGCCGCGCATGCGCACCGAGGTGCGCAAGCTCGACGTGCCGCCGCGGCTGTCCGCCGATGCGGTACTGCCGCGCGCTACCGGTGCGGGGACCCGCGCGGGCAGCCCGATCATCGCCATCGGCGCCTCCACCGGCGGCACCGAGGCGATCCGCGTGGTGCTGGAGCAGATGCCGCCGGATGCGCCGCCGATCCTGATTACCCAGCACATCCCCGCCGCCTTCAGCGGCCCGTTCGCCGCGCGCATGAACAACTGCTCGGCGATGCGCGTATGCGAGGCGCAGGACGGCCAGCCGATCCAGCCGGGGCATGCCTACATCGCGCCGGGCAGCCAGCACCTGCTGGTGATGTGGGACGGCGCCAAGCACGTGTGCCGGCTGCACGACGGCCCGGCGGTGAACCGGCACAAGCCCAGCGTGGATGTGCTGTTCCGTTCGATGGCCGCCAGCGCCGGCGCCGCCACCGTCGCCGCGCTGCTCACCGGCATGGGCGACGACGGCGCCCGCGGGCTGCTGGAGCTGAGCCAGGCCGGCGCCGCCACGCTGGTGCAGGACGAAGATTCATCGGTGGTGTGGGGCATGCCCGGCGCCGCCTGGAAGCTGGGGGCGGCGCGCGAGGCGCTGCCGCTGGACCGCATTGCCGCACGCCTGCTCACGCTGGCGCGCCAACCCCTCAAGAGCGCCGCTGGCGCGTGACCGAGCACTAGACCATGGCTGCCATCTTCTCCTTTTTCCAATCGCGCCTCGTCGCCGGCCTGCTGGCCAGCACGGGGGCCCTGCTGCTGTGCCTGATCTGGCACCCGGTGTGGCTGGCGCCGCTGCTGGTGATTGCACTGACCGGCGTGTGGATCATCGAAAGTCGCCGCGTGCCCGCGCCGGAACCGGTGACGGTATCGGCGGTGGACCATGCCGCGCCGGTGCGCGAGGCGCTGGAAGACGTGCGCGGCGCGCTGGTCGACGAGCTCGGCCACGCCACCCGCGAGCTGCACCAGGCGATGGACCTGCTGCGCGATGCGGTGCTGGAACTGGGCGGCGGCTTCGACGGCCTGTCGCGCAAGACCGGCCAGCAGCAGTCGCTGCTCAAGCAGATCATCGGCGTGCAGAACGGCGAGGTGTCGGTGCAGGATTTTGCCGGCCGCACCGCCGACCTGCTCGAGCACTTCGTCGGCATGATCGTGCACATGTCGCGTGAGAGCCTGCGCATCGTCTACCGCATCGACGGCATGGCGAAGGAGATGGACGCGGTGTTCGGCCTGCTGAAGAACGTCAACACCATCGCCGAGGAAACCAACCTGCTCGCGCTCAATGCCTCGATCGAGGCGGCGCGTGCCGGTGAGGCCGGCCGCGGCTTTGCGGTGGTGGCCGGCGAGATCCGCAACCTGGCCAGCCACTCCAACCAGTTCAACGAGCAGATCGGCAGCCACGTCGAACGTGCCCGCGGGGCGATGGAGCAGCTGCGCGGCCTGGTCGGCGCAATGGCCTCGCAGGATCTGAACGTGGCGCTGTCGGCCAAGGGCGGTATCGACGCGATGATGGCGCACGTCACCGAAAGCGACGCGCGCACCACCGCGGTGGCCGACCAGGTGGTGGAGATCAACCGCGGCCTGGGCAGCGACGTGGCCACCACCGTGCGCTCGCTGCAGTTCGAGGACATTCTCAGCCAGCTGATCAACCAGACCCGCACGCGCCTGGTCGAGCTGCAGGAAGTGACCGCCGAATGCACCCGCGACATCGAAAGCCTGGCCAGCAACCCCGTGGACGCCGCCGCCCGCGCCGAGCAGGTGCGCAGCCGCCTGGCGATCCAGCGCGAGAAGGCGCGCCTGCGTGCGCGCGGTCCGGCGCTGCAGAGCTCGATGGAAGCCGGCGAAATCGAACTCTTTTGAGGACTGACCCATGAGCCTGACCGTCCACCACGACAGCGAAAACGACTGCCTGACCCTGCAACTGGGCGAGCGCTTCGACTTCACCGTGCACCGCGATTTCCACGACGCCTGCCTCGCTGCCGAGGGACGCGCGCGCAGCTACATCGTCGATCTCAGCGACGTCACCAGCATGGACAGCTCCGCGCTCGGCATGCTGCTGCTGCTGCGCGAGCACGCCGGCGCCGATCGTGCCGAGATCCGCATCGTCAACGCCGGCAGCGAGCTGCGTAACACCTTCAAGGTGGCCGGCTTCGACAAGCTGTTCGTGCTGCACTGAGGCGGCTTAGGTTCCGGCACGCCCAAGCGCTGGCGGCGCCCGGTGAGCTCTGGCATGGTGCGAGATGCCGAGGCCAGGGCAGGCAGTGTGCATTTCCGGCGCCGCGGATCAGGGAGGTATGCGATGTCCCGATTCACATGGCTGGCCAGCCTCGTGCTGGCCTTTGCTTTTTTCGCCGCGCGTGCCGGTGAGGCTGCGCAGCCGGTACGCATCCCGATCGTGCTGAAGGGTGGCCTGCCGACGGTGCGGGCGACGATTGCGGGACAGCCCGTCACGCTGGTGCTGGATGCGGGCAACTATCAGGTCGTGGGGCTGAAGACGGCCGTGCTGGGGCGGCTGCCGATCCAGTTCACCGGCGACGCGGAGTCGTTTGCCGATGCCGATGGCCGGTTGCTCACTTCGCGCCTCTTCCACGCCGAACATCTGCAGGCGGGCGGGCTCGTCGCCACGCAATTCGACGGCAACGAGCTGGCCGGCGCGCACGGCAAGGCGGCGCTGCCCGCCGACGGGCTGATCGGTTTCGGGCTGCTGGGGCGCTACCAGATGGTGTTCGACGAAGCCGGCGGCGAGCTACGGCTGTATCCGGCCTCAGTCCCGGGCGTGCTGAAGGCGGAGTGCGGCAACGAGGGAGGCCCGCTGCGCATGGAGCGGGGCGTGATGGTGTCCGACGTGCAGACCGAGCTCGGCCCGTTGCGCGTGCAGTGGGACAGCGGCAGCGCCGCGAGCGTGCTGCGTCCGTCGGCGGTAGCTGGGCGGGTCAAGGACGCTGACCTGCTGCGTCGGCTCAGCTTCCGCCAGTTCGACGTGGCCGGGCAGCCTGCCGGTGCTCATGGGTTTGTGCTGCGGCAGTTCCAGGCGCCGGACGTGGATGCGGTGCTGGGCGCCGGCTTCTTCTCAAAGCACATCGTGTGTCTGGATCCGTCGCGCGGGCGCGTCGCATTCCGCTGAGCGGGTGCTGCACGGCAAAAGAAAACGGGGCCTCGCGGCCCCGTTTGCTACTTGGCAGTGGTGTTGGCGTTGGCTTACCAGCTACGCACCGACGCGATGCTCACGGTGTAGGTGGCCATGTCGGACGAGTAGCGGAACAGGCGGCCCAGGTCGAACTCGACCGTCTGGCCCGGCGCAATGTTGGTGGTGCCGGCGGGCCAGCCCTTCTTTTCCTGGATCACGCGGCCGTTGGCATCCTTGGCGGCGATGCTGATCTGCGCGGCGGCAGCTTCGGCGCAGTGGTTCATCACCTGGCCCTTCATGCTCATGCGTGCGCCCTGGACGACCTTGAAGTCCTGGATGGCGAAATCGGTCGGCGCGCAGGCGGCGTGTGCAGCGAGCGGGGCCAGCATCAGCACGGCGGAGGCGAGCAGGGTTTTCATGGGCGGGGTTCCCTCGGGTGATTGGAGTCGATGCCCTAGGAATCGACCCCACCCGCGATTTCTTTAGGCCGGGATCACCTGTCGCATGTGATGCACATCACATTTTGGCGGCTCTCAGGCCGGCGTATCGCCGCGGCCGTGGTCGAGGAACCACAGCCCGGCGAACAGCTTGGGGTCGATCGAATAGCCTTCGGCGGCGCGGGCGAACAGCCAGGCGCCGGCCTCGCGGCGCGGCACCTCGTGCACCACGATGTCCTCGCTCGCGTCACCGCCGCCTTCGCCCACCTTGACCAGGTCCCAGGCGCGCACGAAGGCAATCATCTCGGTGCTCATGCCGGACGACGACGGCCCGGCGTGCAGGAACTCCACCCGTCCGCAGCGATAACCGGTTTCCTCCTCCAGCTCGCGTACTGCGGCGATCATCGCACCCTCGTCGGCCTGGTCTGCCAGGTCGCCGACCAGCCCGGCGGGCATCTCGATGGTGTGCTGCAGGATCGGCACGCGGTACTGCTCGACGAACAGGATGCGGTCCTCGGGCGTGACCGCGAGGATGATCACTGCGCCACCGGGATTGTTGCGCTCGGCATATTCCCAGCGACCGCGCTGGCGCAGGCTCAGCCAGCGGCCCTGGTGCAGGGTCTGCACGGGATCGTGCGCGTCGGCCGGGACGCGGCGGGTGGTGGGATCGTTCATTCCTCGGGCTTCCGGTGGCGGCGATCCCGGCATGGTGGCGCGCGGACGCGGCAACGACAACCGCGCGCGCCGTTCGCCCACGTCAGCCGGTCAGCGCACGCAGTCGCGCCCGCGTCAGCGGACCGAAGCGCAGCTGTTCGCACAGCATCTCCAGCGCATCGGCGCGGCCGCCCTGGTGGCGCAGCGCATCGGGGTGGGGCGGTACTGGGGCATCCAGCGCGATCCGCGTGAGCCGCCGATACAGCAGTGCCTGCTGTCCGTGCTCGCGCAGTCGCAGCGCGCAGGCGGCGGCACCGCGCAGGCGCAGGAACGGCACCTCGTCGATGCGCTCGAGCAGGCTTTCCAGGTTGCCGAAGTGGGCCAGCAGGCTGGCGGCCGTCTTGGCGCCGATGCCCGGTACGCCGGGGATGTTGTCCACGGCATCGCCGCACAGCGCCAGGTAGTCCGCTACCTGGTGTGGGTGCACGCCGAGCCGCTCGTGCACGCCGGAGGGTCCCCAGCGCACATTGCGGGCGAAGTCCCACTGCTCGTCGTGCTCGCCCAGCAACTGGCCGAAGTCCTTGTCCGCCGAAACCACCACGCTGGGCACGCCGTGGCTGCGCAAGGTCCACAGGGCGCTGCCGATCAGGTCGTCGGCTTCGTAGCTGTGGTCGATCATCACCGGCACGCCAAGCGCCTCGGTGATTTCGCGGCAGCGGATGAACTGGCGTTCCAGATCCGGTGGCGGCAGCTCGCGGTTGGCCTTGTAGGGCGGGTAGATCGCATTGCGGAACGAGCTGGTGAGCGACGCATCGAACGCCACCGCCACGCGCGCCGGACGTACCTTCTCCAGCAGCTCGCACAGGAACCGGGTGAAGCCGTGCACGGCGTTGACCGGGTGGCCGTCGACGTCATGGAAGGCGTCCGGCATCGAGTGCCAGGCGCGGAACACGTAAAGGCTGCCGTCGATGAGGTGGGCCGACGGGTGGCCGTCGGCGCTCAAGGCGATTCGGCCCACTCGGTGAGCAGCGAGGACACCGGCGGGCGATCGCGGTCGGGTACCTCCAGCTGCGGCGTGCCGACATGCACGAAACCGATCACCTGCTCGTTGGCAGCCAGCCCCAGCAGCGCGGCAACCACTTCGTCATAGGCGGCCCAGCCGGTCAGCCACTGTGCGCCGAAGCCAAGCGCACTGGCCCCCAGCAGCAGGTTGTAGGCGACGCAGCCGGCGGTGAGCTGCTGTTCCACCGGCGGCACCGAACTGCCCGCGTCGATCCGTGCCACCACCACGATCACCAGCGGGGCGAAGGTGTAGCGGCCACGCTCCTTCTCGCGCTTGGCCTCGGACAGATCTGGTTGGCGCTCAACCGCCCGCGCCGCCAGCCGTTCGCCGAAACGCAGCTTGTGGCGATCGCGCAGGGTGATCAGCCGGAATGGCACCAGCTTGCCGTGGTCGGGCACGCGCACCGCCGCCTCGAGCAGCGCGGCCAGCGCGGCTGCATCGGGTGCCGGCTCGCCGAGTTGCCGCGACGGCGCCGAATGACGCTGGTGGAGCAGGGCGAGGGCGTCGGTCGGAGATGGGTTCATGCGTGACTCGTGATGGTGGGGCGACGGGCGGTACCCGCGGCGGCGCGCGGCGCGCGGATCAGCGGTGGCCGGGCAGGGTGAACGAGCCGGGCAACAGCGCGGCCACCGTGGTGTGCTCCACGTCGCCGGCAAGGTTGCCCAGCAGCACCGGCATCGCCGCGTCGCACAGCTCGGCCATCACCTGGCGGCAGGCGCCGCAGGGGCTGACCGGGCCGGGCGTGTCGGCGATGACGGCGAGGCGGGCGAAATCGCCGGGGCGGCAGCCGGCAGCCACGGCACTGAACAGCGCCGTGCGCTCGGCGCAGTTGCACAGTCCGTAGGCCGCGTTCTCCACGTTGCAACCGGCGAAGCGGCGGCCGTCGTGGGTTACCGCCACGGCGCCGACCTGGAACCGGGAGTAGGGCGCGTAGGCAAGCTCGCGGGCATCGCGGGCGGCAAGCAGCAGGTCGTCGACAGGCAGGATCGTAGCGGCCATCTGGGTCTCCGGGTGACCCCGCGGGCGGCCTCGCCGGTCACCGTTGGCGGGCCAGTCTACTGCGCGGCGGCGGGCGGTTCATACCGCCGCGGGCGGGCGCTGCAGGGCGCCGGGAGGCAGTCGCCAAGCGCCGGGTGGCGCACTACGATGCCCGGACTTATCCAGCGGGGAAAGCATGATGCCGATCACTGTGGCCGCTTTGCGCGAGACTGCCGCCGGCGAACGGCGGGTGGCGATCACCCCGGAGATGGCAAAGAAGATGCACGCCCGCGGCTGGCGCGTGATGCTGGAGCGCGATGCAGGCGCCTCGGCCGGGTTCCCCGATGGCGTCTACGCCGACGCCACGTTCGGATCGGCTGCCGAGGTATGCGCCCAGGCCGACGTGCTGGCCTGCGTGCTGCCGCCGCAGGATGCCGTGTTCGGCCAGTTGCGCGAGCGGGCGACGGTGGTGGGGCAGCTGCGTCCCTACGGCGCCGACGCGCGCTTGGCCGCCATGGCCGCGCGCGGGCTCAGCGCCTTTTCGCTCGAACTGCTGCCGCGGACCACGCGCGCCCAGGCGATGGACGTGCTGAGCTCGCAGGCTGCGGTAGCGGGTTACCGCGCCATGCTGATCGCCGCCGAAGCGGCACCGAAGTTCTTTCCCATGCTGACCACCGCGGCCGGCACCATCCGTCCGTCGCGGGTGCTAGTGATCGGCGCGGGCGTGGCCGGGCTGCAGGCGATCGCCACCGCGCGCCGGCTGGGCGCGCAGACAGAGGGTTACGACGTGCGCCCGGAAACGCGCGAACAGGTGGAGTCGCTGGGAGCGAAATTCCTGCAGGTGGGCGTGAGTGCTGCGGGTACCGGCGGTTACGCACGCGAGCTGTCGGCCGAGGAGCGCGCCGCGCAGCAGCAGGCACTGGCCGAGCACCTGAAGGTCTTCGACGTGGTTGTGAGCACGGCGGCCGTCCCGGGCCGGCCTGCGCCGAAGATCCTCACCGCTGCCATGGTGCAGGGCATGAAGCCCGGCGCACTGATCGTGGACCTGGCCGCCGAAAGTGGTGGCAACTGCGAGCTGACGCGCCCGGGCGAGCGGGTGGAGCACGGCGGCGTCACCATCATCGGACCGTTGAACCTGCCGGCCGGTGCGCCCCTGCACGCGTCGGAAATGTACGCGCGCAACGTGTTCAATTTCCTCGAGCTGCTGGTCAAGAACGACGCGCTGGCGCCGGACTACGACGACGAACTAGTCGCCAAGAGCTGCCTGACCCGCGACGGCACGGCGCAGTTCACCGGCTGAGCCGGACCCGCCCGGCACCGGACTGACGCCCCGGTTTGCGGGGCGTTTGCGGTTACGCGTTCAGGGTGTGTCGCCCGCGGGTGCGGTGTAGCGGTTCTCGCGCAGCCACTGCTGGCGCTGCTCGATGGTCTGCGAGCGCCATTGCCTGAGCAGCCGCTCGCGCTGTGCCGGCGGCAGCTGCTGAAAGCGCTGGTAGGCCTGGTGCAACTGATCGCGCTGCGCTGGCGGCAAGCGGTGGAACTTGCGCATGTTCTCGCGTGCCAGCTTGCGCTGTCCCGGCGTCATCTGGTGCCAGCGTGCGATCCGCTCGCGGATCTTGTCGCGCTCCGTCGGCGGCAGCGTCAGCCAGTGGCGGCTCTTGTCCAGCATGTGCGATTGCTTGCGTGGCGGCAGCGCATCCCAGTCCGCCCGCAGCGGCGCGAGCAGCTCACGCTGTTCGGCGGACAGGCTGCTCCACGGCCGCGCGGACGCAGCCGCCGGCGCTTGCTGCGCGCTGGCCGGCGACAGCGCGCCGGCCAGCGCCAGCACGGCCAGCAGAACGAAGGCGCCAACGCGGTGCGGACGGATCATGGCTTCGGCCGCGCCGGTGGCGGCCGATCGTTTGCCGCCAGCCAGCCGTAGAAATCGAGGTTCTGGTAGAGCGCCGGATCGGCACTATCCGCGTCCGGCGGGAGCTCGTTGTCTTCGCCGGTCGGGTTGGTGGTCACGACCGGCTGCGGCGCGGCGCTGCGGTGCCGCGGCGGCCACGCCATCAAGCTGGCCAGCGCCAGCACGGCGAAGGCGCCGGCAGGCAGCAGCAGCCGCGTCAGTCGTGGGCCGGGCACGGCCGCAGCCAGCGCATCGCGCCGGGCCTGCGCCAGGCGTCGCGCCATGGCCGGATCGAGCTCGCGGCCGGCCTGCCGGTAGGCGGCGCGGGCGCGCTGCTGGATCGATGTGTCGGGCGAAGTCATCGCCATTCCTCCAGTTGGTCGCGCAGGTGGTGCATGGCGCGCGACAGATGGGTTTTCACGCTGCCTTCGGAACATCCCATGGCACGGGCGGTGTCGGCCACGTCCAGCCCTTCGAGCACGCGCAGCATGAACGCTTCGCGCTGGCGTCGGGGCAAGCCCTTCACCGCGTGCGCGATGTCGCGGTAGGCCTGCGTATCCTGCAGCCGGTCCGCGGGCCCCGGCGAGCGATCCGCCGGCTCCCACGCCGGCAGCTCGTCGCCATCGCCGTCGCGTCCGCCGCCGAGCCAGCCGACCACGATCGAGCGCACCTTGCGTCGGCGCTGCAAGTCGACGATGCGCCGGCGCAGGATGCCCCAGAACAGCGGGCTCCATTCCGCCGCGGGCTTCTCGCGGTAGTGCCGCACCAGTCTCAGCATGGCGTCCTGCACCGCGTCGAAAGCGTCCTCGCGGTGCCCCAGCTGCAACTCCGCCATGCGGAAAGCGCGCCGCTCGACGTCCGCCAGAAACGCATCGAGCGATACCGGCAGCGGACGCGCGGCCGCTTCGCCTGCCACGGTGCCGTCACCCAGCGCGGTGGCGAGGCTGTTCACGGGCGCGGCCTGCGCGCGGTCCGCTGGCTCATGGTCGGTGTCCATCGGTTCGATTCCAGCACTCAACGCGGCAGGCTCGCACGCGTTGACGGGCGACCGTATGATGCGGAAACCACGCCGTTCCGGCAGGGAGGGGTCATGATCGACGGGTTCCTGGCGCTCTACATCTTCATGTTGGCGGCGTTCACCGGGTACGAAATCATCGCGCGGGTGCCGGTGATCCTGCACACGCCGCTGATGTCCGGCTCCAACTTCATCCACGGCATTGTGCTGGTGGGCGCGATGATCGCGCTAGGGCACGCGCAAACCACATTCGAGACCGTCATCGGCTTCATCGGCGTGCTGCTGGGCGCCGGCAACGCCGCCGGCGGCTACGTGGTGACCGAGCGGATGCTGGAGATGTTCAAGTCGAGCAAGCCCGGCGGCAGCAAGTCCGGGGGGAGCCACTGATGACCTGGCTGCCGACCCTGATCAAGGCGTGCTACTTCGTGGCCGCGCTGCTGTTCATCCTGGGCCTCAAGCGCATGAGTTCGCCGCGCACCGCGCGCGGCGGCATCGTGTGGGCCGGCTACGGCATGTTGCTGGCCGTGCTGATCACCTTCGCCCTGCCGCAGATCCACAATCGCGCACTGATCGGCGTGGCGGTGCTGCTGGGCGTGTCGGCGGCCTGGTGGACCGGCAAGCGGGTGGCAATGACCGACATGCCGCAGATGGTGGCGCTCTACAACGGCATGGGTGGTGGTGCGGCAGCGGCGATCGGTGCGGTCGAACTGGTCGGCTACGCCGGCAGCGCCGTGGTGCTGCTGGATGGCGCCCACTTCAGCGCCGATCCGGCGGCGACGCCGGCCACGGCACAGCTGGCACTGGCGGTGCTCGGCGCATTGATCGGTGCGGTGAGTTTCTCCGGGTCGCTGATCGCCTTTGCCAAGTTGCAGGGCTGGCTGGACCGGCGGTTCGTGTTCGCTGGCCAGCGCGTGATCAACATGGTGGTGCTCGCGCTGGCGGTGGTCTGCGGCGCGATGCTGGTGGCGGGGCACCTCACGGTGCCGTTGATCGCGGCGTTCTTCGGGTTGTCGCTGCTGTTCGGGCTGATGATGACGCTGCCGATCGGCGGCGCCGACATGCCGGTGGTGATCTCGCTGTACAACGCCTTCACCGGGCTGGCGGTGGCGTTCGAGGGGTTCGTGCTGGGCAACGAGGCGATGATCATCGCCGGCACCGTGGTCGGCGCGGCCGGCACGCTGCTCACCCAGCTGATGGCCAAGGCAATGAACCGCTCGATCGGCAACGTGCTGTTCGGCAGCTTCGGCGCCGCCGCCGGCGGCGAGGCACAGGCAATCGCCGGCAGCCAGAAGGCGATCGAGGCCAGCGACGCGGCGGTGATGATGGCGTACGCCGAGCGCGTGGTGATCGTGCCCGGCTA
Organism: Dyella sp.; assembly: GCF_035685805.1. Classification (GTDB taxonomy): domain Bacteria; phylum Pseudomonadota; class Gammaproteobacteria; order Xanthomonadales; family Rhodanobacteraceae; genus Dyella_A. Next base: position 23,373 of record NZ_DASSAB010000013.1, on the reverse strand, counting down.
CGGTATGGCCGTGGCGCAGGCGCAGCACAAGGTATGGGAACTGGCCAAGCTGCTGATCGAGCGCGGGGTGAAGGTGCGTTTCGCGATCCATCCGGTGGCCGGGCGCATGCCCGGGCACATGAACGTGCTGCTGGCCGAGGCCGGCGTGCCGTACGACCTGATCGTGGACATGGAAGACATCAACCCGGAGTTCCCCAACACCGACGTGGCGCTGGTGATCGGCGCCAACGACGTGGTCAATCCGCTGGCCAAGACCGATCCGGCCTCACCGATCTACGGCATGCCGATCCTGGACGTGTCGGCGGCGAAGAATGTCATCGTCATCAAGCGCGGGCGCGGCACCGGCTTTGCCGGTATCGAGAATGCGCTGTTCTACGCCGACAACGCGCGCATGCTCTACGGCGACGGACAGGCGGCAGCGGGCGAGCTGGTGGCGGCGCTGAAGACGCTGGAGAGCTGACTCAACCCCTGATGGTGCGGGGGCGGCGGCAGCGCCAGGCCAGTGCGGCAGAGATCGCCGCGCCGCTGGCCACCCACAGCAGTTGCCCCGCGGTCAACGACAGCCGCGTGAGCGACCAAAGCATGGATGCGCCGGCGACGCGCATGGCCTCGGTCAGGCCCAGATCCATGTTGCCCGCCAGCTTGGCCGCCACGATCAGCACGCTGACGTAAGCGGCCGCAAGCACGGTCGCACCGGCAGCCAGCCACGGCGCCCAGACGCGCGGCGTTACCCAGCGGGCGACCGCCCAACCCAGCAGCGCGCCGAGTGGCCAGGCCAGCCACGGCAGGCGCGTCTGCAGGTAGGCCGTGGGCAACATCCACAGCGCGCCCGCGGCAAGGCCAAGCATGCCCGCGCTGAGCAAGGCGAAGATCGCGGCAAAGGCGGCGCGCAGCCGCGTCACGGGGCGCGGCGCCGGGGCTGAGACTGCGTCACGGCATGGGTCCGGGGCAAAACGCACATGATAGCGCGCCGCTCCCGCGCCTTGATTCCCGCCTGCGGCAACCCGACGTGATGCGATGGTCGATCCGGGCGGCGTGGCGCCGCGGCCGGGCATAATAGGCATCCGGCGCCCTCCGGGCGTGGACGCATCAACAGGATAGGCATGAGCGGTTTCAGTCTGAGCAGCGAACCTTTCACCCTCGAGCGGGACTGCAACGCCGTGATGGTGCCGCAGGGCGAGATCGTGGTGCTGCCGGCAGGCCAGATCGGCTACATCACCCAGGCGCTCGGCGGCAGCTTCACCGTGTACGTGGAGGGCAACCTGTTCCGTATTGCGGGCAGCGAGGCCGACGCTCTGGGCAAGGAGCCGCCGCCGGCGATCGAGCTGCCGGCCAACGCCAGCGACGACGATGTCGAGCAGCTGGTGTGGCAGCAACTGCGTACCGTGTTCGACCCGGAAATTCCGATCAACGTGGTGGAGCTGGGGCTGGTCTACGACGTGAGCCTGGAGAGCGCTGCGCAGGATCAGCGCAAGGTGTACGTCAAGATGACGCTCACCGCGCCGGGGTGTGGCATGGGCGACATCCTCGTCGACGACGTACGCACCAAGATCGAGCTCATCCCCACGGTGGCCGAGGCCGACGTCGACCTGGTGTTCGACCCGCCGTGGAACCACTCGATGATGTCCGACGCCGCCAAGCTCGAGACCGGCATGCTCTGAGCACGCTCCTGGCGCGCGTGGACACGGCGTTGCGCGCTCCCAACGGGCGCAAAGGTTTCTTCGGCAGCGGCCTTCCAGGCGGCATTGGCATGTGCTTTCTGCGCCTGGGCAGGCGGCAGCGCCGCAAGAATTTGCCGCTGCTTGATCACGATCACACTTCAGCGCGCCGTTCGGCGCCGCAAGGTTTTGCGTCGCAGGAAATCAAAAGCCTGCAAGACCTTGTCTTGGCTTGCGCCGGCACCGGTGCCGCCACGCGGGCAGGGCGTTAAGTCGCTGCCCCCATAGGAATTATTCACCTTGTTGCTGTCCTCCGCGGCGCCTATGGTCGGTAGGTCCGTTGGCGGGGAGGTTGACGGATGATCCTGTGGAGGCCGTAGGCGTTTTCTGGCTTCCGTTCGGTGATCCATCGCAGCCCGGGCAGGAAGCGACGGGGGGAGGCCGCGGTAGATCGACAGGCATCGCTCGACAAGCCAAGCGAACTAGGAAGCCACGCTGGGAAGTGTGGCAACTCATAAATGGAGCTGATGCAGCCGGTGCACGGTCGTCAGTTCCGATAATGTCCAGGAGTCAGCAATGCAGAGCAGTCTTCGTTTGAAAGTACTGGTCGCCGCGATCGGCATGGCCACGGCGTCCGTCGCCACCGCCGCCACCACGCACAGCCTTCACGCCCAGAATCTTGCCGGTGTCCCCGCAGCGTCGCTGTCGGCCCATTTCGGCCTCGGCGCCAATAGTGCGCTGGTCGCGCGCAGCTCGGTCGCCATCGCCAACGGTCGCCACGTGGTTCGCCAGCAGCAGATGTATCGCGGCGTGCCGGTGTACGGCCGCAGTGTCGCCGTGGTGCAGGACGCCAACGGCCATGCTCTGCGCGCCACCGGCGAGCTGGCACAGAACCTGGATTCGGACCTGGTGTCGGTGGTGCCGCACCTGACCGGCGCCAAGGCGATCAGCGCACTCCAGGCGCATGCCCACACCTCGCTGGCGGGCGGCGCCCGCATGAGCAACCCGCAGGCCGACCTGTTCGTCTACCCGCAGGACAACGGCCCGGCCCGCCTGGTCTATCGCACCTCGTACGTGGTCAGCGGCAACGGCCAGCCGTCGCGCCCGACCGCGATCATCGACGCCAACACGGGCGAGGTGATCCAGAGCTGGAACGGCCTGACCTACGCCAGTGCTACCGGCCCCGGCGGTAACCAGAAGACCGGCCAGTACACCTACGGCACCGACTACGCAGCGCTCGACGTGACGCAGTCCGGCAGCACCTGCACGCTCAACAACACCAACGTGGTGACGTACAACCTCAACCGCGGTACCAGCGGCGGGTCGATCGTCAGCTTCACCTGCCCCAACAGCAACACCGACGCAGTCAACGGCGCCTACTCGCCGGTGAACGACGCCCACCACTTCGGTGGCGTGGTGCACGACATGTACCAGGCCTACACCGGCGCGCCGCCGCTCAACATCAAGCTGCGCATGAACGTGCACTACAAGAGCAACTACGAGAACGCGTTCTGGGACGGCACCGCAATGTATTTCGGTGACGGCGCCAGCACCTTCTATCCGCTGGTGTCGCTGGACGTGACCAGCCACGAGATCAGCCACGGCTACACCGAGCAGAACTCGGGCCTGCAGTACACCGGCCAGTCCGGCGGCATGAACGAGGCGTACTCGGACATCGCCGGCGAAGCGGCGGAGTTCTATGACCGTGGCGCCGCCGACTTCCTGGTGGGTCGCGACATCGTCAAGACCAGTGCCGGCATTGGCGACGCGTTGCGCTACATGTGCAACCCGCCGCAGGACGGTGGCTCGATCGACAACGCCGCCAACTACAACTCCGGCCTGGACGTGCATTACTCGTCGGGCGTCTACAACAAGGCGTTCTGCCTGCTCGCCAAGACCAGCGGCTGGGACGTGAAGAAGGCGTTCCAGGTGTTCGCGCTGGCCAACAAGTCGTACTGGACAGCCACCTCCACCTTCAACTCCGGCGCCTGCGGCGTGGAGTCGGCGGCGACCGATTTGGGCTACAGCGCGGCCAACGTGGCCACGGCGTTCTCCGGCGTGGGCGTGACCTGCCCCAGCGGCGGTGGCGGCGGCGGTGGTGGCGGTACCACGGCCGAGCTGCAGAACAACGTGGCAGTGACCGGCGTCAGCGCGGCCACGGGGGCGGACAACGACTTCTTCATCACGGTGCCGTCGGGCGCGACCAACCTGGTGATGTCGATCTCCGGCGGTACCGGTGATGCTGACCTGTACACCAAGGCCGGCAGTGCGCCGACCACCTCCAGCTACGACTGCCGCCCGTATAAGACCGGCAACTCCGAAAGCTGCACGGTGGCCTCGCCGGTGGCGGGCAAGTACTACCTGAAGGTCCACGGCTACGCCGCGTACTCCGGTGTGACGGTGAAGGCTTCCTACACCGCCGGCGGCGGTGGTGGCGGCGGTGGCACCGGCGGCTCGGTCAGCCTGCCGACGGTGAGCACGGGTGGTGTTTCCACCACTTACACCCAGGCCGTCTCCGCCGGTCATACGGTGACCATCTCGATCTCCGGTGGTACCGGCGATGCGGATCTGTACGTGAAGGCGGGCAGTGCACCGACGACGTCCAGCTACAACTGTCGTCCGTACAAGACCGGCAACAACGAGAGCTGCACGTTCACGCCGAGCAGCAACACCACGTACTACATGAACGTGCGTGCGTACCAGACGTACTCGGGCGTCACCCTGACCACGACGGTCAATTGATCCTCACGATCCGCATGTGAGGTGCAGACGGAAAACCCCGGCTTAGGCCGGGGTTTTCTTTTTCCTGAGCAGGAAGATTTTCTCGTGCGCGACCGCGCGTCATGCGGCCAGCCGCGCCCGCGTGACGGATTCAGCCGACGGGTTCGAACCGATTTGCGTCGCGGTTCTTGCGCACCTTCGAAGGATCCCAGACGCGCCCGTTCATGGTGATGTACACGCCGTCCGGCAGGGTCTGCACGGCGGCGACGGCGCATCCGATATTGAACACCGCATCGGAGCCCTGGAAGCGGGCCGGATTCAGCGCGCCGGTGAGCACGATCACCTTGCCCGGCACGCCCGCCAGCACCTGGGCGGTTTCCACCATGGTGTCGGTGCCGTGGGTGACCAGCACGTGTCGATGCGGCTGGGCCTCGATGGTGGAGCGGATCAGCGCGCGGTCCTCCTCGGTGACATGCAGGCTGTCCTTGCGCAGGATCGGGATCACGTCGTACTGGAACGCGACGCCAAGCTGGCCGAGGATGTCGCCGATCTGTGGCGCGCCGATCTTGTAGTCCGACTTGTCGTCGAAGTAGATCTTGTCGATCGTGCCGCCGGTGGTGACGATGGTCAGATGCTGCATGGTGGAGGCCGCTGGAGGGAATCGCGGCATTTTAGCCCGGCTGGTGCCGCCGACCCCAGACTATCACCGGCCAGCCCGGCGCGATGACTCTTCACCGCTGCAGCAGCAGCGCATCGTCCGCGGCGTCCGGGCGGCACAGGCGGTCCAGCCCGTGCTGGACGAAACGCCGCAGCGCGGCCGCCGCGCGGACCTGCCCGAGCGCACGCTCGTGGCGGGCCTGGCGCACCAGCAGGGCCGCGGCGGCACAGCGCGCCAGGGTCAGTGCGAGTCCGCGTGCACCACTCTCCAGCGCGGCACGATCCGCTCCGCGCGACTGCGCGCAGGCGGCGGCGCTGGCCAGCGTCGCAGTCACCATGGCGGCGCATTCGGGCTCGCAGGCGTCAGTCATCCACTGCCTGGTGGCGGTGGCCAGCGCGTCCAGGCCGTGGTCGAGGCCGCGCAGGGTGTCGAGCGACAGCACGTTGGTGGTGCCTTCCCAGATGGCGTAGACCTGGGCGTCGCGCAGCAACTGCGGCAGCCCGGTGTCCTCGATGTAACCGGCGCCGCCAAAGCACTCCAGCGCCTCGGAGCACAGCCAGATGGCCAGCTTGCCCGTCCACAGTTTCGCCAGCGGCGTGAGCAGGCGCAGGAGCGCCACCTCGTGCGGTGCGGCCGCGCCCTGTTCGACGCGGCCGAGCAGATGCGCCACCTCGAACGTCAGGGCGAACGCACCGGCGAACTCCGCCTGCATGTCGGCCAGGGTGCGCGCGTGCAGCGGCTGGTCGATCAGCAGTTGCCCGAACGCCTGGCGTCGCCGGGCGTAATCGGTGGCCAGCGCCACGGCCCGGGCCATGCTCGCCACGGCGCATACGGCGTTCCATGTGCGCGTCACGTTGAGCATCGGCGCGATGTGCCGCACGCCGTGCGCCAGGTCGCCCACCGGCCAGGCCGGCAGGCCGTCGAGATGGATCTCCGCGGTGGGCAGTTCGTGGGTGCCGAGCTTGTCCTTGAGCCGGTCGATGATCAGCTGCGGCTTGCGCGATGGCCCGTCCATGGTTTCGACGTAGAACAGCGCCAGCGCCCCGGTGCCCGTAGCAGCCCCCTCGGGCCGGGCCAGCGCCAGCGCCGCTTCACCGACCACGGCCGAGCTGAACCACTTGCGCCCGTGCAGGCGCCATTGACCGTCCTCGCCCAGGCGCGCGGTGGTCTCGGTGCCGCCGACGTCCGAGCCGCCGGCGGTCTCGGTCATCCACTGGCCGCTGAGCCAGAACGTGGCGGGGTCGCGACTGAGGAAGTGCGGCAGCGCCCGCGCCATCAGCGCATTGTTGCCGGACGCCTTCAACGCGGTGGCCGCTCCGTCGGTCATCGCCAGCGGGCAGGTGTAGAACTCGCTGGCGAGGTGATACAGGTAGACCCGCGCAAACGCTTCCAGCCGGGCAGTGGGCGCAGCGTCGTGGCCGGCTGCCAGGATGCCGTGGCCGGTGGTGAGCGCAGGTCCCTCGCGCCATGCGGTGGTCAGTTCGATGCGGTCGACCCGGCGGCCCCAGGCGTCCCAGTTGGTGAGCCGCGGCTTGTGCCGGGTGCTCTGGCTGGCCCGTTCCCACGCCTGCACGGCATAGTCGCCCAGCGCGTCGAGATCGCGATCCAGCGCAGCCCGGCGGTCGGCCGGTACGGTGCGGTCGAGACAACCGCGCAGCCACGGGTCGGCGCGGTAGGGATGGTCCAGTCTAGGCGCTTGTTGCAGGAAGGCCACGGTGCGCTCCTGTCGGTCAGATCGGCAGTATAGGCCCGCATCGCCGCCCGCTCTCGAGGTCACGGTGTCGGCGCTTACAGCGACCCGGGCTGGTCGAACCGTGCCAGCCACGACGTTGATTTCGCTCAGGACATCGAGCCGGCAACGCACAGCACGCACACCTGGTCGCTGGTGCGATTGCCCTGCGGCCCGCCGCGTCGACGGTTCAGCCCTTCCTGCGCGTGACGCCGGCGCCGAGCGCGCCGATCAGCAGCACGGTGAGGGCAATCTCGCCTGTCCCCAGCCAGCGCTCGCTGGGCGAGCTCCAGGCTTCGGCAATACCGTGCGAGAAGTAGAACAGGCTGAGTACGCCGACCCACAACAGGGCGCGACGCACGTTGCGCAGGGCGGTCAATGGCAGCAGCAAGGGCAGCACGGTGATTGCCAGCACCAGCGCAAGCGGCATCCGCTGCGGCGGGACCAGCCACGCGTGCCAGATCAGCTGCAGCACGGTCAATGCGGCCCAGGCGGCGAGGCCGACGCGGTAGACCGGGCGCAGCGGGGCCGTCGCGTCGGTCATGCGCTCGCCGCCAGCTTGCGCGCCGTATCGGCGAGGCGGCGGCCCAGCGCGCGGGCGAGCTCGCGCTCGTGGTCGCTGATCGGATGGTCGCCGGCCGGGCCGGCGACGTGGCTGGCGCCGTAGGGCGAGCCGCCGGTGAGCGTCGCGCTCAGCGCCGGCTCGGTGTAGGGCAGGCCGAGCAGCAGCATGCCGTGATGAAGCAACGGCAGCGCCATGCTGAGCAGGGTCGATTCCTGGCCACCGTGCATGGTGCTGGTGGAAGTGAACACCGCCGCCGGCTTGCCGACCATGGCGCCGCTCGCCCACTCCGCGCCGGTGCCGTCGAGGAAGTGCTTCAGCGGGGCGGCCATGTTGCCGAAGCGGGTGGGGCTGCCCAGGGCCAGGCCCGCGCATTCGATCAGGTCCTGACGGCTGGCGTATGGCGCGCCGTCCTCCGGTTCGGGCGGCTGCGCCACCTCGGTCACCGGCGACACCGGCGGCACCTGGCGCAGGCGCGCTTCCATGCCCGGCACCTCTTCCACGCCGCGGGCGATCAATCGGGCCAGCTGGGCGGTGTGGCCGGTGCGGCTGTAGTAGAGGACGAGAATGCTCGGGGTCATGCGCCTGGGCGGTTCAGTGGTGATCCGTTAGTGTAACGTTCGCCCCCGGCACGGGCGCTGCGCCAACGCGCCGCGCCCTGTCCGCCCAGCCAAGGGACCCCGATGGCCAAGCCGTTCAACCGCGACCGCACGCTGACGTTCGCCCGCTTCATCTGGCAGCGCTTCGTCGACGACAAGTGCTTCGAGACGGCCGGCGCGCTCTCCTACACCACGCTGGTGTCGCTGGTGCCGTTGATGGTGGCGGTGTTCGCGATGTTCTCGGTGTTTCCGGTGTTCGCCGGCGCGCGCGACACGCTGCTGTCGTTCGTGTTCAACAACTTCGTGCCGGCAGCGGGCGAAAAGCTGCAGCGGGCGCTGGAAAGCTTTGCCAACAACGCCAGCAGCCTCACCGGCCTGAGCATCCTGGTGATGCTGTTCAGCGCGCTGTCGATGATGGTGAGCATCGAGGACCGGCTCAACCGGATCTGGCGCGTGCACCATCCGCGCGGCTGGGGCTCGCGGCTGCTGCTCTACTGGGCTGCGCTTACGCTGGGTCCGATCCTGGTGGTGGGCGGCCTGGCCACCACCTCGTACGTGACCGCGCTGCCGCTGCTGCAGCAGGCGGCCGGGCAGTTCGACCAGGGATTCGGGCAGCGGCTGCTGGGCCTGCTGCCGTTCGTGGTCACCTACATCACGCTGTGGCTGATGTACGCGGTGATACCGAACCGCCCGGTGGTGCTGCGCGACGCGGCCATCGGCGCGCTGATCGGCGCGATCCTGTTCGAGATCGCGCGCTGGGGCTTCACCGTGTTCGTGCGCAACGCGCAGACCTACGAGCAGATCTACGGCGCGCTCGCCGTCATCCCCACGTTCCTGCTGTGGATCTACCTGTCGTGGGTGATCGTGATCCTCGGTGCATCGGTGGCTGCGTCGATCAACGCGTTCGAGTACCACCCGCCCGCGCATGCGCTGCCCGAAGGGGCGGAGTTCCTGGGCCTGCTGGTGGTGCTCAAGCATTTCGTCGAGGCGCAACGGCAGGGCGACTGCATCGACCCTGCGTCCGTGCAGCTGCTCGAGCCGTATCTGCGTTCCAGCCAGGTGAGTTGCTACTTTGACGACCTGCAGCGCGCGGACCTGATCCAGCGCAGCGAAAGCGGCGGCTGGTTGCTGGCGCGCAGCCTGGATAGCACCGACCTGCTGCGGGTGTACACCAACACGCAATACCGACTGCCGATGCGCCCGGCCGAGGAAGTGCGCGAGCTGGGCATCGCACTGCCAGCGGTCCTGATCGACCTGCTGGCAGCGGTTTCCGAGACGCTCGACACCGCACTGGGCACGCGGCTGGACCGCATCTATCCCCCGTCTGCCCTGCCGGCAGGCGACATCGAGGAACCGACCCCATGAAACTGTTTGCCTTCGCTGCGCTGATCGCCGCCGCCACGCTGTCGCCGCTGTGCGCCGAGGCGGCCATGCCCGACAAGCCCGCACTCACCGTCACCACGCTGGACGGCAAGGTCTACGACCTGGCTGCGCAGCGCGGGCACTGGGTGGTGGTGAACTACTGGGCCACCTGGTGCGTGCCGTGCATCAAGGAGATGCCCGACATCTCCGCCTTCGTGGACGGGCGCAAGGACGTCAGCGCGATCGGGCTGGCCTACGACGACAGCGACCCGGCCGACATCCGCGCATTCGTGGCCAAGCATCCGGTCAGTTATCCGATCGCGCAGGTGACGCTGGACAATCCGCCCATGGATTTCGACGAGCCGCGCGGGCTGCCTACGACCTTCCTGATCGCGCCGGACGGACGGGTGGCCAAGCGCTTCGTGGGCCCGGTGGACGGCGCGGCCATCACCGCGGCGATCGACGCGGCACGCTGATGCCTGCCGCGAGGTTCCTGGTCAGCGGCGTCGTGCAGGGCGTGTTCTTTCGTGCCAGCACGCGCGAACAGGCCGTGGCTCTGGGGCTGTCGGGCGCCGCGCTCAACCTGCCGGACGGGCGGGTCGAGGTCATCGCCCGCGGTGATGGCGCGGCGCTGGATCAGCTCGAGCGCTGGCTGCAGCAGGGGCCGCCGGCCGCGCGCGTCAGCGCGGTGGCGCGGGAGCCTTACCAGGGTGCGGTCGACCCGGGTTTCGTCACCGGCTGAAGATCATTCGTGCAGGGCGATCCAGAAACTGGCGTCGGCCAGCTTTTCGCGCTTCGGCTTTCCGCGCAGCTTGGGCAGCTTGACCTTAGTGTCCGGCACGCTGACGTCCGGAAGCTGGTCGAGCAGGTGGCGCATCAGCGTGAGCCGACCCTGCTTCTGGTCGTTGTAGTCGGCCACGAACCACGGAGCGTGGGCGGCGTGGGTGCGCTCCATCATCACGTCGCGCAGGTGCCCGATCTCGGCGTACTTGGCCCGCGCCGCGAGATCCACCGGAGACAGCTTCCAGCGCTTGAGCGGGTCGGCGGCGCGTTCGGCGAAGCGTGCCTCCTGCTCGGCCTGGTCCACCGCCAGCCAGTACTTGAAGATCATGATGCCGCTGTCGGCGAGCATGCGCTCGAATGCCGGGCAGTCATCGAGGAACCGGGCGTACTGGGCCTGGCTGCAGAAGCCCATGGCTGGCTCCACCACGGCGCGGTTGTACCAGCTGCGGTCGAACAGTACGAGCTCGCCGGCGGCCGGCAGATGCGCCACGTAGCGCTGGAAATACCACTGCGACGCCTCGCGCTCATCGGGCTTGGATAGCGCCACGGTGCGCACGCCGCGCGTGTCGAGCTTGTCGGTGATGGCCTTGATGGTGCCGCCCTTGCCGGCCGCGTCGCGCCCCTCGAAGATCACCAGCAGCCGCTTGCCGCTGGTGCGCAGCCAGCGCTGCACGCCGATCAGCTCGATCTGCAGCGCTTCGAGCTCGTGTTCGTAAGCCTTGCGTTTCATCGGTGTACTCCGGCGGCGTGGTCGCCAGAGCCTACGCGCTCGTGCGCTCGCACGTCACCGGTCAGCTGCCGGTGGTGAGCGCCTTGAGCTGGTCGGCCTGATCCTCGCGCATCAGCGCTGCGACCAGTTCGTCCAGGTCGCCCTGGATGATCTCCGGCAACCGGTACAGCGTGAGGTTGATGCGATGGTCGGTGATCCGGCCCTGCGGGAAGTTGTAGGTACGGATGCGCTGGCTGCGGTCGCCGGAGCCCACCTGCAGGCGGCGCGACGCGGCCTCCTCGGCGCTCTGGCGGGAGCGTTCGGCGTCCAGCAGCTGCGCCTTCAGGCGCTTCATGGCCTTGTCCCGGTTCGCGTGCTGCGAGCGCTCGGTCTGGCACTCCACGACCACGCCGGTGGGCAGATGGGTGATGCGGATGGCCGAGTCGGTCTTGTTCACGTGCTGCCCGCCGGCGCCGGACGAGCGGAAGGTATCCACGCGCAGGTCGGCGGGCAGGATCTCGATGTCTTCGATCTCTTCCACGTCGGGGATGATCGCCACCGTGGCCGCCGAGGTGTGGATGCGTCCCTGCGACTCGGTCGCCGGCACGCGCTGCACCCGGTGCGTGCCCGACTCGTATTTGAGCCGCGAGAACGCACCCTTGCCTTCGATCCGCGCCACCGCCTCCTTGTAGCCGCCGTGTTCGCCGGGGTGGGCCGATTCCAGCTCGGTCTTCCAGCCGCGCTGTTCCGCGTAGCGCAGGTACATGCGCATCAGGTCGCCGGCAAAGATCGCGGCCTCGTCGCCGCCGGTGCCGGCGCGCACTTCGAGAAACAGGTTGCCCTCGTCGCGCGGATCGGTCGGCAGCAGCAGGATCTGCAGCTCGTCGTCCAGTTCCGACAGGCGCTGTTCGAGCCGGGCAACTTCGTCCACCGCGATCTCCCGCAGCTCCGGGTCGGCCAGCATGGCGTGCGACTCGGCCAGCTCGCGCTCGGCATCGTCGTGTTCGCGCAGCGAGCGGGTCACCGGCTCGAGCTGGGCGTACTCGCGCGACAGCTCGCGGAAGCGCGCGTTGTCGGCCAGCACCTCGGGCTGGGACAGCAGCAGGCCGATTTCTTCGTGGCGTTCAGCGAGGGCTTCGAGCTTGGCGCGGATCGAGGGAGTCATGGTGTCCGGAACGGAGCAGGGCGAGGGGCGTGCTCCCGCAAGTGCGGGCCGCGGTCGGGCAGGGCGAGCGGCAGCCAGCCGCCCTCGCTAGCGATCAGCGTCGGACAGCGGGTCGCTGGCGTCGGCGGCCTGGTCCAGCCCGTACAGCCGGCCAGCGGCGTGCAGCAGGTCGAGATCGCCGCTCAGCGCCGCCTCGCGCAGGCGCGCGCTGGGGTGGTGCAGCAGCTTGTTGGTGAGCGTGTTGGCGAGAAACGCCAGCGCCTCGTCGGCGGACTTGCCGCGCGCCAGCATGCCGCGCGCCTTGTCCAGCACCTCGTCGCGGTAGACCTCCGCATGGTGGCGCATGTCGACCGCGGGGTTGCGCACGCCCAGCGCACGACGCCACGCCATGTAGCGCTCCACCTGCAGGTCGATGATGGCGCCGGCCTCGCGGGCGGCCGCCTCGCGTGAGCGCAGATTGTGATCGATCACCTGACGCAGGTCGTCGATGCCGTAGAGGAACACGTCCTGCAGCTGGCCGACGCTGTCTTCGATGTCGCGCGGCACGGCGATGTCGACCATGAACATCGGTTTGTGCCGTCGCAGCGCTACCGCTTTTTCCACCATGGCCCGCGTCAATACCGGCTGGCGCGCGGCGGTGGACGAAATGACGATATCCGCCTCGGCCAGATGCTTGGGCAGGTCGGCCAGTGCGATCGCATAGCCGCCGTAGCGGCTGGCCAGCTCCTGGGCCGTCTCCAGCGTGCGGTTGGCGACAATCAGGCGCCGCACCTTCTTCTCGGCCAGGTGGCGTGCCGCCAGTTCGATGGTGTCGCCGGCGCCGATCAGCAGCACGCAGGCCTGCTTGAGGTCGGCGAACACCTGCTCGGCCAGGCGCACCGCGGTGAACGCGACCGAGACGGTGTGCGCACCGATGCGCGTATCCGTGCGCACCCGCTTGGCCACGGCAAACGTGTGCTGCATCAGCCGGTCCAGCGGTGCCTTCAGCGCCTGCGCCCCGCGCGCCTGCTGGTAGGCGTCCTTTACCTGGCCCAGGATCTGCGGCTCGCCCAGCACCATCGAATCCAGCCCGGTGGCGACGCGGAACATGTGTCGCACCGCCTCGTCCTCGTCGTGCCGGTAGAGGAACTCGTCCAGCTTGCCGGGGGTCAGACGGTGATGCCGGTTCAGCCACTGCTGCGGCACGTCCTCGGCGCCCGCGGCAACGCCCACGTAAAGCTCGGTGCGGTTGCAGGTGGAGAGGATCATCGCCTCCTCCACCCCGGGTTCGCGCGTGAGCTCGTGCAACGCCTCGCTGGCGGCGTCCGCATCGAACGCCACCTGTTCGCGCAGGCTGACCGGCGCGGTGAGGTGATTGAGCCCGAGGGCGATCAGTGGCATGGCGAGACAGGCATTGCGGGGCGGGGTGTCCGGCAGCGTAGGCTAAGCTGGGTGCACGTCGGATGCGACGACAGATACGGCCGAAACAGGCGAACAGATGAACAATAGTGTGATCAGCGGGTCGGCCAAGTTCAAGCAACTGCGTCATTTGGCGGCCGCCGGGGCACTGGCCGCGGCGGTCGCCGGCTGTGCCGGCGCGCCAGCGGTCAAGCCGGCCGCGCCGGCCGCCCCCTCGCCCCAGCCGTTGGCCCGCATGGTGGTGGCAACGCCGGACGCCGACCACGACGTGGTGGCCCAGCTGCTGGCCGGCGAAATGGCGCTTACCCATTCGGATCTGAAGGCGGCTGCGGCCGCCTACGACAAGGCGGCGCCGCTGTCTGCCGACCCGGAGGTGGCCGAGCGCGCCACCGCGCTGGCGCTGGCGGTGCACGACGATGCCGCCGCACAACGGGCGCTGGACCGTTGGCAGCGGCTGGGCGCGACGCCGCCGCAATTGGCGCAGAGCCGCGCCGAACTCGCGCTCGATCGCGGCGATGCCGCCGCGGCGAAGCAGCAACTGGAGCAGTTGCTGGCGACCGGTGGCGACGATGCCTGGCGGCAATTCGGGCGAGTGCTGGTCGGCGCGCGAGACAGCGCCCAGGCCGGCCGGCTGCTCGAGGCGCTGGCGACGCCGGAGCGCCTGCCGGCGGACGAGCGCGCGTGGCTGGCGATGAGCGAGCTGGGCGACCGGCTGGGCCGCCGTCCGTACGCGCTGCAGATCGCCCACGCTGCGGCCGCCCGCTTCCGCACCGCCACCGCGTACGCCTGGGCTGCGCAGCTGACCTTGCGCGCGGGCGACCGCGCCGCCGCACGCGCGCTGCTGGAGAAGGCGATCGCCCGCAATCCGGTCGACACCCACCTGCGGCTGGCCTACGCCACGATGCTGGCGCAGGGCGGGGATTATCCCGCCGCGGCCCGCTTCCTCGGCCAGGGCAAGCAGAGCGCAGACATCTACAACCTGCGCGCGGCGCTCGCTGCGCAGGCGCAGGACCGCGCGACGCTGGCCCGGCTCTACCGCCAGGTGCAGTCCGCGCCGCCGGAGATCCGCCAGTCCAGCGATTTCCTGCTTGGCCAGCTGGCGGAGATGCAGGGCCTGAAGGCCGATGCGCTGGACTGGTATGACCAGGTCGGCGACGAGGATCCGCACGCCTTTGATGCCGACCTGCGCAGCGCGATCATCCTGCACCAGCAGGGCAAGCGCGCCGAGGCGCACGAGTTGCTCGGGCAGCTGCAAACGGCATATCTGGACCAGCCCGAGCAGCTGCGCAAGGCATACGAGGCGGATGCCGATCTGTACATGACCGAGCAGCGCTACCCGCAGGCGGAAATGGCCTTCAGCCGTGCACTGCAGGTGCAGCCGGACGATCCCGGCCTGCTCTACGGGCGCGGCCTGGCCTACGCCGAGTCGGGCGATATCGATCGCGCCGTCAGCGACCTGCGTCGCCTGCTCGAGCTCAGGCCGGCCGACGTCGACGCCAGCAATGCCCTGGGCTACACGCTGGCCGATGCCAATCGAGACCTGGCCGAGGCCAGGCGGCTGATCGAACTGGCGCGCAAGGCGAAACCGGCCGATCCGGCGATCGCCGATTCGTGGGGCTGGCTGCAATATCGCCTGGGCCATCTTGAAGAGGCCGCCGGCGTGCTGCGGCAAGCGTGGAAACAGCGGCCCGACGCGGACGTGGGCGTGCATCTGGGCGAAGTGCTGTGGAAGAGCGGCCAGCGGGACGAGGCCACGCGCGTGTTCGAACAGGTGCGCAAGCTCGACCCGGACAACACGAGCCTGCGCGACACGCTCAAGCGCCTGCAGCCATGAGCGGGAGGTTCCGGAAGCTCGCCCTTTGCCTGGGCCTGGCGGCGTTGTCCGGGTGTGTGAGCCTGCCGCCGCGCGGCAAGACCGTGGCGACCGATGCCGGCTTGGTGGCCGCGCAGGCCGCGCGCGAGGAGGCGCTGCGCCAGGTGCACGACTGGCGCCTGGACGGGCGCCTCGGCATCAGCAACGCCAGCGACTCGCGCGGCAACGGCAGTGGCAGCCTGAGCTGGCAGCAGCGCGGCGACAGCTACGTGTTCACCGTCAATGGCGGCTTCGGCTACGACTACCGGCTCAGCGGCGACTCGCGCGGGGCCGTGCTCGAGGGCGTGGGCAAACAGCCGATCCGCGGCGCCGACGCCGAAGCGCTGATGCGCAAGGCCGCCGGCTGGTCGGTGCCGCTGGCATCGCTGCGTGCCTGGGTGCTCGGCTTGCGCGCCACCGGTGCGCCTGCGCAGATCACCTTCGGTACCGACCGGCTGCCTGCCGTGCTGGAGCAGGACGGCTGGCGCGTGGAGTACCGCGCCTGGGACAACACCCGGCAGCCCGCGTTGCCGACCAAGGTGTTCGCCAGCAAGCCGCCGTACAAGGTCCGGCTCTCGGTCAGCGACTGGACGCTGCGCTGAGGGGGCGCGACTGTGCGGTAGGCTATCGGCCCCGCGCCGCGCCCTGCGCCGGCGTCCGTCACTTTCCGAGCCCTCATGACCGTTCTCATCGAGCGCGCCCGCCCGTCGCAGGTCGATGCCCTCTGCGACATTGAACGCGCCGCGGTGCAGCTGTTTCGTGGCCATCGCGCATGGCGTACCTACAGCGCCATGGCGATTCCGCCGGAGCTTCTGCACGGTGCTGTCGCGCGCGGGCTGGTGTGGGTGGCGATCGAGCAGGGCGAGCCGGTGGGTTTCATCTGGCTCGACGACGATCTGGGCGGTGATGCGGTCGGCATCGGCGAGCTGGACGTGCTGCCGGCCCGCGGCCGTCGTGGGATCGGCGCCGCGCTGCTGGAGCACGCCTGCACGTGGGCGCAGGCGGCGGGCTACCGCCAGGTGTGCCTGGCCACGCTGGCAGACGTGCCATGGAATGCTCCGTTCTACGCGAGGCATGGCTTCACCGCCGTGGACAAGGCCGATCCGGCCTTTGCAGGGGCGCTGGCACGTGACCGGGAGAACGGCTTCCCCGACGAGCTGCGCGTGTTCATGCGCCGGCCGTTGCCGTCGCTGGCGCCCGATGCATGGAGCGCATGGCCCGCGCCGGCCAAGCTGAACCTGTTCCTGCGCATCACCGGTCGCCGCGCCGATGGTTACCACGCGCTGCAGACCGTGTTCCGCCTGCTCGATTGGGGCGACGAGTTGCGCCTGCGGGTGCGTCCGGATGGGCGTATCTGCCGCATCGGCGACCTGGCCGGCGTACCGGCCGAGAACGACATTACCGTGCGTGCCGCGCGGCTGCTCCAGGCCCACGTCGGCACCACGCTGGGCGCGGATATCGCTATCGACAAGCGCATACCGATGGGCGGCGGGCTGGGCGGCGGCAGCTCGGATGCAGCCACCACGCTGCTGGCACTGGATCACCTGTGGGACACCCGGCTGGAGCTGGACGAGCTGGCCGAACTCGGCCGCCAGCTGGGCGCCGACGTGCCGGTATTCGTGCGTGGCCGCAGTGCCTGGGCCGAGGGCGTGGGCGAGGCGCTGACTCCGCTGGCGCTGCCGCGGCGTCACTATGTGGTGGTCGACCCCGGCGAGCAGGTGGCTACGGCGGCGCTGTTTCAAGCAACTGAATTGACACGAAATGCCCCCCGGGCGACAATTTCGTCCTTTGTTTCGGGCGAAACAGCCGAGAACGCATTCGAGCCGGTCGTGCGTGCGCGCCACCCGCGCGTCGCCGCCGCGCTGGACTGGCTCGGCGGTTTCGGGCGGGCGCAATTGTCGGGTACCGGCGGATGCGTGTTTCTGGAGGCGCCGTCCGCGCTGCGAGCGCTGGCCATCGCAAGGCAGTGTCCGCCGCCGTGGCGGGCGCAGGTCGCCGCCGGCGCGGATTGTTCGATGCTGCATCGTGCCCTGGCTCGCCGGGGCAGTGGTACGCGGGCCGGGAAGGCGCGGTTTACAACGTAATACTGGGGCGTCGCCAAGCTGGTTAAGGCACGGGATTTTGATTCCCGCATGCGCAGGTTCGAATCCTGCCGCCCCAGCCATCAACCAAGTCCGAAGGTCTAGAGGAACTGCCAAATGGATACGTCCAGCCCGATGCTCTTCACCGGCAACGCGCACCGCGCGCTGGCTGAAGACGTGGCGCACCGTCTGGGCGTGCCGCTGGGCAAGGCGCTGGTCGGTACCTTCAGCGACGGCGAAGTGCAGATCGAGATCGAGGAGAACGTGCGCCGGCAGGAGGTGTTCGTGATCCAGCCGACCGGCGCGCCGAGCGCGGAGAACCTGTTCGAGCTGCTGACCCTGGTCGATGCGCTCAAGCGGGCGTCGGCGGCCAGCGTGACGGCGGTGATTCCCTACTTCGGCTATGCCCGCCAGGATCGCCGCCCGCGCTCGGCGCGCGTGCCGATCACCGCCAAGCTCGCCGCCAAGCTGATCGGTACCGCCGGAGTGGACCGCGTGCTGACGGTGGACCTGCACGCGGACCAGATCCAGGGCTTCTTCGACATTCCGGTGGACAACGTCTACGCCTCGCCGATCCTGCTGGCCGACATCTGGCGCAACCACGCCATGGACGACCTGATCGTGGTGAGCCCCGACGTGGGCGGCGTGGTGCGCGCCCGTGCCATCGCCAAGCGTCTGGACGACGCCGATCTGGCGATCATCGACAAGCGCCGCCCGAAAGCCAACGTCGCCACCGTGATGAACATCATCGGCGACGTCGAGGGCAAGACCTGCGTGATGGTCGATGACATCGTCGACACCGCCGGCACGCTGTGCGCTGCTGCCGCGGCGCTGAAAGAGCGCGGTGCGCGCAAGGTGATCGCCTACTGCGTGCACCCGGTGCTGTCCGGCGCGGCCATCAGCAACCTGGAGAACTCCCAGCTCGACCAGCTGGTGGTCACCAACACCCTGCCGCTGCGCGCCGAAGCGCTGGCGTGCCCCAAGATCCGGCAGCTGTCGGTGGCCGAGCTGCTGGCCGAAACCATTCGCCGCATCGCCTTTGGCGAATCGGTCAGTTCGCTGTACGTCGATTGAGCATCCGGGCCATCCGTCGATGACGGATGGCCCCAGATCCCCGGTCCGCCGCTTCGGCGGGACGCGGGGACAACCGACTTCCCTGGTCGCGGGGAAGTCACCTGACCGCCGCAAGGCGGTCCATCAAAAACCAAGGTAGTTGAACATGTCCAAGACCCATGAAATCAAGGCGCAGAGCCGCAAGGACGAGGGGAAAGGTGCGAGCCGCCGCCTGCGTCATGCCGCCTTCGTGCCGGCCGTCGTCTACGGTGGCAAGCAGCCGCCGCAGAGCATCCAGATCGAGCACAACACCATCCTGCTCGCCGCCAAGCACGAGTGGTTCTTCTCCTCGGTGCTCGACCTGAACGTCGACGGCACCGTGCAGAAGGTGCTGGTGCGCGACTGGCAGAAGCACCCGTTCAAGCAGCAGATGCTGCACATGGACTTCCTGCGCGTCGACGAGAACGCAGCCATCCGCGTGAACGTGCCGCTGCACTTCCTCAATCAGGAGACCTCGCCGGCCGGCAAGATGTCCGGCGTGGTGGTGTCGCACAACCTGACCGAGCTGGAAGTGTCCTGCCTGCCGAAGGATCTGCCGGAGTTCATCGAGGTGGATCTGGCTGATCTGAACCCTGGCGATATCGTGCATCTGTCCCAGATCAAGCTGCCCAAGGGCGTCGAGGCGCTGGCCCTGCACGGCGGCGCCGACCACGACATCGCCGTCGTCACCGCCAACGCGGTGAAGGTCGAGGTCGAGGAAACGCCGGCCGCGCCCGAGGGCGAAGAGAAGCCGGCTGCCGACAAGAAGTAAGCCGCTTGCCCTGCGCGCGCCCAGGCGCGTGCAGGGCAGTTGCTTTGCTCGCACATGGCAGGCTTGCGACTCATCGTCGGGCTGGGCAACCCCGGTACCGAATATCTCCGAACCCGGCACAACGCCGGGTTCTGGTTTGTGGACGCCCTGGCGGCGTCGCAGGGCGAACGCTTCGCCTTCGACGGCAAACTGCACGGCGAGGCCTGTCGCGTGCGCATCGGCGGCGAGCCGGTGTGGCTGCTCAAGCCGTCCACCTTCATGAACAAGAGCGGCATCGCCGTGGCTTTGGCGCTGCGCTACTACAAGATCGAGCCGTCCGAGTGCCTGGTGGCGCACGATGAGCTGGACCTGCCGGCCGGCACCGTGCGAATGAAATTCGACGGCGGCCACGGCGGCCAGAACGGCCTGCGCGACATTGCCGCGCATCTTGGCCATGGCAAGTACCATCGGCTGCGCGTCGGTATCGGTCATCCCGGCCACAAGGATCGTGTCACCGCCTGGGTGCTCGGCCGGCCCGCGGCGCAGGATGAAGAGGCGATCCTCCTCGCTATTTCCCGCGCGCTGGACGTGCTGCCGCTGGCGGTTGCAGGGCAGTTCGACAAGGCTATGCAGCAGTTGCACACGGTCAGCCCGTGACGGCCGGCCGGACGATCCGCCGGGTCATCCCCCATTACGCGCCGTCGTTCCCGCTTGCGCGGGAATGACGCCAGAAAACACAGCTCCGGAGTCACCATGGGCATCAAATGCGGCATCGTCGGCCTGCCCAACGTCGGCAAATCCACGCTCTTCAACGCGCTGACCAAGGCCGGCATCGCGGCGGCGAACTTCCCGTTCTGCACGATCGAGCCGAACGTCGGCGTGGTGCCGGTGCCGGACCCGCGCCTCAACGCGCTGGCCGAGATCGTCAAGCCGCAGAAGCTGATTCCTACCGCGGTGGAGTTCGTCGACATCGCCGGCCTGGTCGCCGGCGCGTCGAAGGGCGAAGGCCTGGGCAACAAGTTCCTGGCGCACATTCGCGAGGTGGACGCGATCGCCCACGTGGTTCGCTGCTTCGAGCACGGCGACATCGTGCACGTGGCGGGCAAGGTCGATCCGATCGCCGACGTCGAGACGATCGACACCGAGCTGGCATTGGCCGACCTGGAGTCGGTGGACAAGGCGCTCAACCGCGCCGAGCGGGCAGCCAAGGCCAACGACAAGGAGGCGCTGGCGAAGAAGCCGGTGCTGCAGAAACTGTCCGTCGGCCTCAACGAGGGTCGGTCTGCGCGCAGCCTGGGGCTGGACGAGGAAGAGCAGGCACTGGTGCGCGACCTGTTCCTGCTCACGCTCAAGCCGCTGATGTACATCGCCAACGTGCGCGAGGACGGCTTCGAGAACAATCCGCACCTGGACGCGCTGCGTGCACGCGCCGCCAGCGAAGGTGCCGAAGTGGTGCCGGTGTGCGCGGCGATCGAGGAAGAGCTCTCGCAGCTGGAAGACGCCGACCGCGACGAGTTCCTCAAGGATTTCGGGCTGGAAGAGCCGGGCCTGAACCGGGTGATCCGCGCCGGCTACAAGCTGCTGGGCCTGCAGACCTACTTCACTGCGGGCGTGAAGGAGGTGCGCGCCTGGACGGTGAAGAAGGGCGCCACCGCCCCGCAGGCGGCCGGCGTGATCCATACCGACTTCGAGCGCGGCTTCATCCGCGCCGAGACGATCGGCTACGACGACTTCATCCAGTACAAGGGCGAGAGCGGTGCTGCCGCTGCCGGGCGGCTGCGCAAGGAAGGCAAGGAATACATCGTCAAGGAAGGCGACGTGCTGCACTTCCTGTTCAACGTGTAATCCCCGGAGCGGGGCGGCGAGAGCCGCCCCGCTTCATATGGGTGGCGGGCTCACGGCCTGTGGCGTAGTGCGGCGGCGGTGTGCACGGCCCGAGGCGGAGAGCCTCTCGATCTCGCTGCGGCTTGCCTTGTCCCCCACCGGTCGTTGCCGGGAGCCGCTTGCCGGTGTGCCGGAAGCTGCTGCCGGTCGGCATAATCAGCGCTCTCTCCACGCGGATGCCGTCATGCCCGGCCAGCAGAACGAAGTGACTTTCCGCTTCCTCGCCGAACCCACCGATGTCAATTTCGGTGGCAAGGTGCACGGCGGCATGGTGATGAAATGGATCGACCAGGCCGGCTACGCCTGCGCCGTGGCCTGGAGCGGCGCGTACTGCGTCACGGCGTCGGTGAGCGGCATCCAGTTCGTCAAGCCGATCCTGATCGGTGACCTGGTCACGGTGAGGGCGCGGCTGATCCACACCGGCACCAGCAGCATGCACCTGGCGGTCGACGTGCAGGCCAGCGATCTGCGCAGCGGTGAGCCGCGACTGGCGACCAGCTGCGTCATGGTATTCGTGGCGCTGGACCGTCCCGATGGCCGGCCGGCGCCGGTTCCGGCCTGGGTGCCGCGCAACGAGGATGATGTCCGGCTGCAGGGCTTTGCCCAGCGCCTGATGGCCATGTCCAAGGCGATGGAACACGAGGTGGTGGCGCTGCACCCGGTGGCACAGCGAGATTGAGCGCCATCGCACGGAGCGCTGCACGCAATCCCGCTCCCGGATGCGCAACCCTTTCCTGAGCGGGCGCGGATGGTCCGCCTGGGCGGTGCGCAACGCCTCGCGTCGGAGCAGCCCGGCCTGCGTCACGGCGGCGGCAAAAGTGTTGACAGTATCCGGGGGCGTGGCGACAATAGGCGTTCTTTGTTGGAGGGATACCCAAGCGGCCAACGGGGGCAGACTGTAAATCTGCTGGCTTACGCCTTCGGTGGTTCGAATCCACCTCCCTCCACCAGTAAGGTTCCGCGCAGGTTGTTCGATCGAGGCGGGAGTAGTTCAACGGTAGAACCTCAGCCTTCCAAGCTGATGGTGCGGGTTCGATTCCCGTCTCCCGCTCCATTGAACTCGACCTCAAAAAATTTTCGCTCATGTAGCTCAGTCGGTAGAGCACTTCCTTGGTAAGGAAGAGGTCGCTGGTTCGATTCCAGTCATGAGCACCATGTCCTGCGGGAGGCCGGCTTGTCCGGCCTTCTGTGCGGAAGAGATTCTTTCACTTCTATTGACTCCATCGGGGTTTAAAGCGTATGGCAAAGGGTAAATTCGAGCGCACCAAGCCGCACGTCAACGTGGGCACCATTGGTCACGTGGACCACGGCAAGACGACGCTGACGGCGGCGCTGACCAAGATCGGCGCAGAGCGCTTCGGTGGCGAGTTCAAGGCATATGACGCGATCGACGCGGCGCCGGAAGAGAAGGCGCGCGGCATCACGATCTCGACCGCCCACGTGGAATACGAGTCGCCGAACCGCCACTACGCGCACGTCGACTGCCCGGGCCATGCCGACTACGTCAAGAACATGATCACCGGTGCGGCGCAGATGGACGGCGCGATCCTGGTTTGCTCGGCCGCGGACGGCCCGATGCCGCAGACGCGCGAGCACATCCTGCTCAGCCGTCAGGTGGGCGTGCCGTATATCGTGGTGTTCCTGAACAAGGCTGACATGGTCGACGACGCCGAACTGCTCGAGCTGGTCGAGATGGAAGTGCGCGAGCTGCTGTCGAAGTACGACTTCCCGGGCGACGACACCCCGATCATCCACGGTTCGGCGCTGAAGGCGCTCGAGGGTGACCAGAGCGAGATCGGCGTGCCGGCGATCATCAAGCTGGTGGATGCGCTGGACAGCTACATCCCGCAGCCGGAGCGCGACATCGACAAGCCGTTCCTGATGCCGGTGGAAGACGTGTTCTCGATCTCCGGTCGCGGCACCGTGGTGACCGGTCGCGTCGAGCGCGGCGTGATCAAGGTGGGCGAGGAAATCGAGGTCGTGGGTATCCGCGACACGCAGAAGACCACCGTGACCGGCGTGGAAATGTTCCGCAAGCTGCTGGACCAGGGCCAGGCCGGTGACAACGTGGGCCTGCTGCTGCGCGGCCTGAAGCGCGACGACGTGGAGCGTGGCCAGGTGCTGGCCAAGCCCGGTTCGATCACCCCGCACACGGACTTCGAGGCCGAGGTGTACGTGCTGTCGAAGGACGAGGGTGGCCGTCACACGCCGTTCTTCAAGGGCTACCGTCCGCAGTTCTACTTCCGCACCACCGACGTGACCGGCGCTTGCGAGCTGCCGGAGGGCGTGGAGATGGTGATGCCGGGCGACAACGTGAAGATGGTGGTGAGCCTGATCCACCCGATCGCGATGGACGAGGGCCTGCGCTT
>NZ_DASSAB010000012.1:0-34461 GCF_035685805.1 Dyella sp. | reverse complement strand
TGAATTCCGCTCGCTCGCGCTTTTTGCGCCAGCCTGGCAATCAACTCTTCGACCTTCTTGCCGACGATCATCATCATGTCGGCGAGTTCGTCGATGATCACGACGATGTACGGCAACGTCGTGAGGTCGGGAATCTTCGATTGGTCGAGCGTCGGGTCGTTCGCGGCCATGGCCGTCATGACCGGATCGCGGATCGGCTTGCCGGCGTCGATCGCGTCCTTCACCTTGCGGTTGAAGCCCGAAATGTTGCGCACGCCGAGCGCGGCCATGAGCTGGTAACGGCGCTCCATCTCCGCCACGCACCAGCGCAGCGCGTTGGCCGCCTCCTTCATGTCGGTGACCACCGGCGCGAGCAGGTGCGGGATGCCCTCGTACACCGAGAGCTCCAGCATCTTGGGGTCGATCATGATCATGCGCACGTCTTTGGCGCTGGCCTTGTACAACAGGCTCAGCACCATGGCGTTCACGGCCACCGACTTGCCCGAGCCGGTGGTGCCGGCCACCAGCAGATGCGGCATCTTGGCCAGGTCCACCACCACCGGCTTGCCGCCGATGTCCTTGCCCAGCGCCAGCGCCAGCGGCGACTTCATCTGGTCGTACTTGTCCGAGCGCAGGATCTCGGAGAGGTAGACGATCTGCTTGCGCGTGTTGGGGATCTCCAGGCCGATCACGTTCTTGCCGGGGATCACGTCGACCACGCGCACGCTCACCACGGAGAGGCCGCGGGCGATGTCCTTGTCCAGGCTCGATACCTGCGAGCCGCGCACGCCGGCGGCGGGTTCCAGCTCGAAGCGGGTGATCACCGGGCCGGGATACACGCCCACCACCTTGGCCTCGATGCGGAAATCCTTGAGCTTGAGCTCGACCTGGCGCGAGAGCACTTCCAGCGTTTCTTCGGAATAGCCGGGGCCTTGCGGCGGCGCTTCGTCCAGCAGCGACAACGGCGGCAGCTCGCCCGGCTGGGCGGCGCCGACGAACAGCGGAATCTGGGTTTCCTGCCGGGCACGATCGCTCTTCACCACCGGCGTCGGCGGCGCCTCGATGCGCACCGGTTCGCGCCGGGCCTGCTTGATCGCCTCGGCCTTCTTCACCACCTCGCGTTCGCCGCGGGCCTGACGCGCTGCCATCACCTCGGGCGCCTTGCGCATCTTGCCGCTGAGCCAGCCGGCCAGCTGCAGCACACCCTGTCCGGTCCAGTCCATCAGGCGGAACCAGGACAGCCCGGTCGCCAGCGTCACCGCGATCAGAAACAGCGCCAGCAGCAGCAGCGGCGCGCCGGTGGCACCGAAGGCAGAAAGCAGGCCGTGCGCCACCCAACGTCCGGTGATGCCGCCGGCGCCTTCGGGCAGGATCACCGCGTCACCCAGGTTCAACCAAGCCAGGGCGGGCGCGGTAATGAAGAAAAAGACGAAGCCGATCAGCCGCAGCGACGGCTCCCACGGGTGCACGTTGCGTTCGCCGCGGTGGCGCAGCACCTGTACGCCCAGCACCAGCAGCAGCAACGGGAAGCAGTAGGCGATCAGCCCGAAGATGTAACGCAGCAGGTTGGCGATGTTGGCGCCCACCGCACCGCCGAAATTGTGCGCGTGCTCCACCGTGCCGACGTGGCCCCAGCTCGGGTCCTGGTCGTTGTAGCTGAACAGGCAGACCAGCAGGTACAGCGCCAGCGGCAACAGCAGCAGCGCGCCCGCCTCGCGCAGACGGCGTTTCACCTCGTCGCTCAGGGCCGGCCTGGGGGTCTTTTCTTTCTTTGCGTTCGCGCTTCGCGCCACCGGTGGGGGCTTCCCTGATTGATGCTCCAGCCAAGTCTACACAGGCGGCGAAAGCGGCAGAAGATTGACAGGTCGCGCCGGCAAGCGCCGGTGCGCGCATGAAAAAGGCCGGGTCGTGGCGACCCGGCCTCGATCTTGCCTGCCGCGGCGACTTGCCCGTCGCCGGAGCGGTCAGCCCTGCAGGGCCGGATGCACCAGCTGACCGCCGTCCACGTTGATGCCGGCCCGCAGGGGAGCGAAGTCGCGCCACTCGTTGCCGGCCGCCAGGCGCTGCACGTACGGCAGGATCGCCGCCGAGATCGCCACCGACGAGGTCTGCGGCACCGCACCGGGCATGTTGGTCACGCAGAAGTGCGTCACGCCGTGCACGTCGTAGGTCGGCTCCTTCCAGGTGGTCGGGCGCGAGGTCTCGAAGCAGCCGCCCTGGTCGATCGAGATGTCGACCAGCACCGAGCCCTTCTCCATCGTCTTGATCATCGCCTCGGTGACCACGCGCGGCGCCTTTGCGCTGGGGATCAGCACGGCGCCGACGACGAGGTCGGCATCGCGCACTTCCTCGGCCACCGACGACTCGTACGCGTACAGCGCGGTGACGTTCGCGCCCAGCTCCATCATCTCGGCCAGGCGATCCTGGCGCTTGTCGAACACCACCACGCGGGCGCCGGCAGCAGCGGCCAGCGAGGCGGCGGCCTTGCCCGCGGCACCGCCGCCGAGCACCACCACCTTGCCGCGCGAGGTCGAGGCCATGCCACCCAGCAGCTTGCCCTTGCCGCCCTGCGGACGGTGCAGCAGCGTGGTGCCGATCTGGGTGGCGATGCGGCCGGCGATCACCGACATCGGCAGCAGCAGCGGCAGGCCGCCGTTCTCTTCCACCGACTCGAACGCCACGCCGGTCAGGCCGATCTCGAGCAGGCTCTTGGTCAGCTCAGGCTCGGCCGCCAGGTGCAAGTAGCAGAACAGCAGGTGGTGCTTCTTCAGCAGGGCCAGGTCACCGGCGATCGGCTCCTTCACCTTGACGATCAGCTCGCCCTTCTCGTACAGCGTCGCGGCGTCCGGCACCACGGTGATACCGGCCTTGCTGTAGGCCTCGTCGGCGAAACCGCTCTTCTCGCCGGCGCCCGCCTGGATGAAAACCTCGTGGCCACGCAGCACCAGATCGGCGGCAGCGGCGGGCACCAGGGCAACACGACCCTCGAGGGTCTTGGTTTCGGAAGGAATACCGATACGCATGGGGAAGCAGTCCTGTGGAGTTCGTCTTGCCCGGCGTCTATCGGCGCAGGGCGGGGTTGGGAAGCCGGTGCCGAACGCTTGAATCGGGCCTCGTGCTTCCCCATCCTTGCGGATTCGGAGCGCCGCTCCCGCCGTTTCGTTCCCGTCGCGACCATGTGCCTCTGGCGGGGGGATCGAAAGCGATCAAAGCTGTTCAGCAAACCCAAGGATTATCACATGTCCGCAACGCCCAAGCACAGCCGCCTGCTGATCCTCGGCTCCGGCCCGGCCGGCTACACCGCTGCCGTGTACGCCGCCCGCGCCAACCTCAAGCCGACCCTGATCACGGGCCTGCAACAGGGCGGTCAGCTGATGACCACTACCGACGTGGACAACTGGCCCGGCGACGTCGAAGGCCTCCAAGGCCCGATGCTGATGCAGCGCATGGCCGAACATGCCGAGCGCTTTCATACCGAGATGATCTTCGACCACGTGCACGTGGTGGACCTCAAGCAGCGCCCGTTCCACCTCAAGGGCGATTCGGGCGAGTACACCTGCGACGCGCTGATCATCTCCACCGGCGCCACCGCCAAGTACCTGGGGATCGCCAGCGAGGAGAAGTTCAAGGGCAAGGGCGTGTCCGCCTGCGCCACCTGCGACGGCTTTTTCTTCCGCGAGCAGGACGTGGTAGTGGTCGGCGGCGGCAACACCGCGGTGGAAGAGGCGCTGTACCTGTCCAACATCGCCCGCAAGGTCTACCTGGTGCACCGCCGCGACACGCTGCGGGCGGAAAAGATCATGCAGGACAAGCTGTTCGAGAAGGCCGCCGCAGGCAAGATCGAGCTGGTCTGGAACCACACCATCGACGAAGTGCTGGGCGACGACTCCGGCGTCACCGGCGTTCGGGTGAAGGCGGTCGACGGCGAGGCCACGCGCGACATCGAGGCGACCGGCTTCTTCGTCGCCATCGGCCATACGCCGAACACCGGCATCTTCCAGGGCCAGCTGGAGATGCACGACGGCTACATCAAGACCCACAGCGGCCAGAACGGCATGGCAACGATGACCTCGGTGCCCGGCGTATTCGCCGCCGGCGATGTGGCCGATCACGTCTACCGCCAGGCGATCACCTCGGCCGGCTTCGGCTGCATGGCCGCGCTGGATGCGGAGCGCTGGCTGGACCAGCTGGCCTGATCCGGGCCAACGCCTATGGGGTTGCGTCGATGGCGCCGGCGGCCGCAGCGGCGTCGCCCGGGGACATCGGCGGCGGCGGCGGGCACAATGGTTCGATGAACACGGAGTGCCCGGCATGAAAGCACACTGGCGGCTCTGGCTCGTCGGCATCACGCGGCGGCTGTGGTTCCGCTCCACCCTCTACGGGGCCGGCGCGGTGGTCACCGCACTGCTCGGCGCTGTCGCCAAGCCGCTGCTGCCGCACGGGATCGCCGCGCAGATCGGCGCCTCGGCGGTGGGCAACATCCTTGGCATCCTTGCCTCGAGCATGCTGGCGGTCACCACGTTCTCGCTCTCCACCATGGTTGCCGCGTACGCGGCGGCCAGCAGCAGCGCCACGCCGCGGGCGGCCACGCTACTGATCGAGGACTCTGCCGCACAACGCGCACTGGCGACGTTCGTGGGCGCGTTCCTCTTCAGCATCGTGGGGTTGATCGCCCTGAGCACCGGCATCTACGGCGACAGCGGCCGCCTGATCCTGTTCGGCGCCACGGTGCTGGTGATCATCATGATCGTCGGCACCCTGCTGCGCTGGATCGACCAGCTCTCGCGACTCGGTCGCGTCACCGAGACGATCGACCGGGTCGAGGCCGCCACCCGCAAGGCGATGGCGAAGATGATCAAGCAGCCGTGGCTGGGCGCACAGCCATACGTGCCGCCGCCGGAGGGCGCGGTCGCGGTCGAGAGCCGCAAGGTCGGCTACGTGGCCTACATCGACGTGGAGCGGCTGCAGTCGGTTGCCGAGCGCGAGAAACTGCAGGTATGGGCGGAAGTGGCGCCGGGCAGCTTCGTGGCGCCCGGCCGGCCGGTGGCGCGCCTCGCCGCGCCGGTGGACGAGGACATCGCCCACGCGCTGGCCGAGGCGTTCGTGATCGACGACACCCGCAACTTCGAGCAGGACCCGCGCTTCGGCATCATCGTGCTGACCGAGATCGCGCAGCGGGCGCTGTCGCCGGCAGTCAACGACCCGGGCACCGCGATCGACATCATCGGCACGGTGACGCGCCTGCTCAGCCAGTGGGCGCGCGACCGGCTTGAAGGGGGCGAGCAGGAAATCCTCCACGACCGCGTGTTCATGCGGGCGCTGCTGGAGAGCGACTACTTCGATGACATCTTCACGCCGCTGGCGCGCGATGCCGCTCCCTTGCTGGAGGTCTCGATCCGCCTGCAGAAGTCGCTCGCCACGCTGGGGCAGATGGGCTATCCGCCCTACCGCAGCGCGGCGTCGGCGCACGCCGAACGCGCGCTGGCGTTCGCCGCGGACAAGGCGCTCCTGGCGAACGACATGGACCGGCTGCGCGCGCTGGCGCGCTGGTGCCAGCCGCCCGCATGACGGCCGTGATGCACACGCTCGAAGCGCGCTTCCACGACGCGGTGGACCAGATCGACGCGCGTGCCTGGGACGCCCTGCGGCCGGACGACAACCCATTCGTCTCCCACGCGTTCCTCCGCCTGCTGGAAACAACCGGCTGCATCCGCCCTGCGTGGGGCTGGCAGGCACATCACCTGGGCCTGTACGAGCAAGGCGCGCTGGTGGCGGCGGCGCCGCTCTACCTCAAAGGCAATTCGCACGGCGAGTTCGTCTTCGACTGGAGCTGGGCAAGCGCATGGGAACGCGCCGGTGGCGAGTACTACCCCAAGCTGCTCAACGCGGTGCCCTATTCGCCGGTGAACGGGCCGCGGCTGCTGGCGGCAGGTGCCGGCCCGGTCCGCGCCGCGCGCAAGCAGGCGCTCGCCAGTGCCCTCGTCGGCGAGGTGGATCGACTCGGGCTCTCGTCGGTGCACGCGAACTTCCTGCTAGCCGACGACCTGCCGGCGTTCGACGACCGCTGGCTCGCGCGCTCGGACGTGCAGTTCCACTGGCACAACCGCGGCTATGCGGACTTCGACGATTTCCTCGCCGCGCTGACGCACAAGAAGCGCAAGAACATCCGCCAGGAGCGCGCGCAGGTGGCCCGCAGCGGACTTCAGATCGAGCTGCGCGGCGGCGCCAGCCTCGGCGCTGCCGAGTGGCGACGGGTGCACGCGCTGTACGAGGCCACCTTCGAGGCAAAGGGCAACCACGCCGCGCTGACGGAGGGGTTCTTCCTCGCGCTGGGCGACGCGCTCGGCGACGCCGTCACCGTCGTGCTTGCCCGCCACGGCGACACCATCGTGGCGATGGCGCTGCTGATCCAGAGCAGCACCACGTTGTACGGGCGCTACTGGGGCGCCAGCGTGGAGGTGCCCGGGCTGCATTTCGAGCTGTGCTACTACCGCGGCATCGAGCACGCGATCCGGCATGGCCTGCAGTGCTTCGAGCCCGGCGCCCAGGGCGAGCACAAGCTCGCGCGCGGGTTCCTGCCGGTGCGCACGCAATCCCGGCACTATCTGGCCCACCCGGAATTCCGACGCGCCGTGCGCGACGCGCTGGCGCATGAGGCGGCTTCGGTGGACGACTACGCCCGCGAGCTGGCCGCGCACAGTCCGTATGCGCACCCGGCCGAGGCTTCCGCCACGCCATGATCCGGCTGCCGCTGCTCGACCACTGGCCGCCGGATCACTTCCCGGCCCCGGCCCAGGCGCTGGACGAACCGCCGGGACTGCTCGCGTTCGGCGGCGACCTCTCGCCGCTGCGGCTGCGCGCCGCCTATGCGCTGGGGATTTTTCCCTGGTTCAACGACGGCGAGCCGATCCTGTGGTGGTCGCCCAACCCGCGCTGTGTGTTCCGCACCGACGCGCTGCGTCGACCGCACCGTTCGCTGCGACGGCTGCTCGCCCGCTGCGACTGGACGATCACCGTGGACCGCGCGTTCCGCCCCGTGATGCAGGCCTGTGCCGAGCCGCGCGACGGCCAGCCCGGCACCTGGATCAGCCGCGACATGATCGAGGCCTACGACACGCTGCACCGCCTCGGCCACGCCCACAGCGTGGAGGTGTGGCAGCACGGACGACTGGTGGGCGGCATCTACGGCGTGATGTCGGGTCGGCTGTTCAGCGGCGAATCGATGTTCAGCCGCGAGAGCGGCGGTTCCAAGGTGGCCCTGCTGGCACTGGCCCGACAGCTGCACGGCTTCGGCGTACCGCTGATCGACGCGCAGGTGAGCAACCCGCACCTGCTGGGCCTGGGTGCGGTCGAGATGCCGCGCACGCAGTTCCTCGCCGAACTGGCCGCGCTCTCGACCCAGCCGGTGGATGCCGCTGCCTGGGCGCCAACCCAGGTGTGGCAAGCCTGCGACCTGCTTAGCTGACGGCTGCCGCCGGCGCTCCCCTCCCTCGCCCGCGCCAGCGGCGACCGGGCACTCAGCTGAGCTGGTCGGGGTGCGGGCCGATCCGGTGATCGCCGTCCAGCGCGGCGAGTGCGTGCATGTCGGCCTCGTCCAGCTGGAAGTCGAACACGGCGATGTTTTCGCGGATGCGGCTGGGCGTCTGCGACTTCGGAATCACCATGTGGCCGCGCTGGACATGCCAGCGCAGCGCGATCTGCGCGGCGCTCTTGCCGTGCTTGCCGGCCAGTTGCACCAGCAGCGGATGGCGCAGCAGCTCACCGCCCTGCCCCAGCGGGCTCCAGGCCTCGCTGACGATGCCGTGGCGGGCGTTGAACGCCACCAACTCGCGCTGGGCAAAGTCCGGGTGCAGCTCGATCTGGTTCACTGCCGGCGCCGTCCCCGTCTCGGCCAGCAACCGCTCGATATGCGCGGGCTGGAAGTTCGACACGCCGATCGAGCGCGCGCGGCCTTCCCCGCGCAGCTGTTCAAGCGCCTTCCAGGAGTCCACGTAGCGGTCCTTCGCCGGCACCGGCCAGTGGATCAGGTAGAGGTCGACATACTCGGTGCCGAGCTTGCGCAGGCTCTCGTCGAACGCACGCAGCGTGCTGTCGAAGCCCTGCTCGCTGTTCCACAGCTTGGTGGTCAGGTGCACCGCGTCGCGCGGCAGGCCCGAGCGGGAAATGCCCTCGCCCACGCCACGCTCGTTGCCGTAGATGGCGGCCGTGTCGATGGCGCGGTAACCGCACTCGAGCGCGGTGGCGACGGCGGCGCTGGCGGCGGCGTCATCGATCTGCCAGACGCCGAAACCCAGTTGCGGCACCTGCCGGCCGTCGTTGAGATCAAGCATGGGGACGTGCGGATTCATGCGCTGCTCCTGCAAGGGGGAATGCAGAAACTGGCGACGCAGGCCCGCGCGATCAACCCATGGGCGCAGGCTCCGGCAGCAGCGTGAACAGCACCGACGTCGGGCGGCCCGTGTCGGGGTGCAGCGGCTCGGCCAGCTCGGCCAGCTGCAGCCGGGCCTGCGCAAAGCTCGCCATCCAGCCGCCCATCGTGCGGAAGTACCACGGCGCCGGCGCGGCGAACCCGTCGCCGCAGCCGGCCCACGAGCCCTCGCGCCAGCCATCGCGATACGGCGCCTCGCCGCACGCGGACCACGGGTGCAGCGTCTGGATCAGCAACGCGCCGCGTGGATGCAGCAGCGTCGGGATCGCACGCAACAGCGCATCGACGGAATCGCCGCCGATCAGCGAGAAATTGCACACCACCACGTCGGCGCGGGCCTCCAGTGCGCCGGCGGCGACGGCCGCGTAGTCGCAGGTGATCGCACGGCACCCGGCGATGCCGGCGGCGCTGGCCACCAGCTCGGGCACCGCATCGACGCCGAGCACGCCCACGCCACGTTCGGCCAGGGCGCGCATCAGCCAGCCCTCGCCGCACCCCAGGTCGATCACGTGGCCCGGCCGACGCGCCAGCACGGCGTCCACGATGGCGGCATCGGTGACCCGCCGACGGCTCTCGATGACACCTTGGCGAACCGCCCGCGTCCACGGTGCCGCGTTGCGGTGCCAGGCCTCGACGATGGCCTGCTCGGCGCTGGCGTCGGCCTGGCGCATGCGCGGTGTCAGTCCGCGCGGGCGCGGTAGTGCGATCGCACGTAGTCGTCGACGATGCCCACGAACTCGCTGGCGATGTTGTCGCCGCGCAGCGTGGTGGCCTTCTCGCCATCGATGAATACCGGCGCGGCCGGCGCCTCGCCGTTGCCCGGCAGCGAGATGCCGATGTTGGCGTGCTTGGACTCGCCCGGTCCGTTGACGATGCACCCCATCACCGCCAGCGTCAGGTTCTCCACGCCGTCGTACTTGGTCCGCCACAGCGGCATCTGTTCGCGCACGTGGGCCTGCACCGTCTTGGCCAACTCCTGGAAGAACTCGCTGGTGGTGCGGCCGCAGCCCGGGCAGGCGGTGACCAGCGGAGTGAACGCACGCAGGCCCATCGTCTGCAGCAGCTCCTGCGCCACGATCACCTCGCCGGTGCGCGCGCCGCCGGGTTCGGGCGTGAGCGAGATGCGGATGGTGTCGCCGATGCCTTCCTGCAGCAGCACCGCGAGTGCGGCGGCCGAAGCGGTGATGCCCTTCGAACCCATCCCGGCCTCGGTCAGGCCCAGGTGCAGGGCATAGTTGCCGCGCGCAGCGAGGTCCCGGTAGACCGCGATCAGCTCCTGCACGCCGGACACCTTGGCCGACAGGATGATGCGCTCGCGCGGCAGCCCGATCTTCTCGGCCAGCGCGGCCGAATCCAGCGCCGAACGGATCAGCGCCTCGCGCGCCACGTGGGCGGCGTCCCAGGGCTGCGCGCGGTTCGCGTTCTCGTCCATCAGCGTGGCGACCATGGCCTGGTCCAGCGAACCCCAGTTGGCGCCGATGCGCACCGGCTTGCCGTACTCGATGGCCTTCTCGATGATCGCGCCGAACTGGGCGTCTTTTTTCCTGCCGAAGCCCACGTTGCCCGGGTTGATGCGGTACTTGGCCAGCAGCTCGGCGCAGGCCGGCTCGGCCTCCAGCAACTGGTGGCCGTTGTAGTGGAAGTCGCCGATCAGCGGCACCTCCACGCCCATCATCTGCAAGCGCTCGACGATCCTCGGCACCGCGGCCGCAGCGGCCGGCGTGTTCACCGTGATGCGCACCAGCTCGGAGCCGGCGCGGGCCAACTCTGCAATCTGCTTCGCGGTGCTGGCGGCGTCCTCGGTGTCGGTGTTGGTCATCGACTGCACCACCACCGGCGCGCCGCCACCGACGGTGACCTTGCCGATCTGCACCCCCACGCTGGGACGACGCGGCTCGGGCTCGGCGGGACGGGGGGCGGAGGGGGAAAGTTCGCTCATGGGGACCGGAATGACGGCTGCCGCAGGGAGTCGCGGCGAAGCGTCAAGGATAACCGAAGCCCTCCCGCGCACCCCAGCGTGCGACGGGTTCGCACACGCCTGCGGGTGCGCCCCCGACGTCACGTCGTGCACGCATCGGCGGGCATAATTTGCCGTCATGTCGAATTCACCTGCTCCCGAAACCGCAGCCGAGCTGTCCGTCATCGATTCCCACCGGATCGAGATGCTGCGCAGCTACGGCGTGCTGGACGCGATACCCGAGGCCAGCTTCGACGACATCACGCTGGTGGCCGCCAGCGTCTGCCAGACGCCGGTCGCGCTGGTCAGCCTGGTCGACAACGACCGCCAGTGGTTCATGAGCGAGCGCGGGCTCGGCCGTCGCGAGACGCCGCTCAGCCAGTCCTTCTGCGCCCACACCATCCTGCAGGAGGACGTGCTGGTGGTGCCGGATACCCGCCTGGATGCGCGCTTCGTGGACAACCCGCTGGTCACCGGCAACCCGCCGTTGTGTTTCTACGCCGGTGCCACGCTGCGCTCGCCCGACGGCGTGGCGCTGGGCGCGCTGTGCGTGCTCGACCACCGGCCCCGCCAGTTGCGCCCGCATCAGCTCGACAGCCTGCGCGCGCTGGCCCGCCAGGTGGTCAGCCAGCTGGAGCTGCGCCGCACGCTCACGCTGGCGCGCGCCTCGGGGGACTACCGCGGGCGGATCATGGCGATCGCCGGCCACGACCTGCACACCCCGCTGCGTACCGCCGTGTACGCGCTGGAGAAGCTGCGCCGCGGCGATGCCGAGGAGCCGGCGCGCCTGATGCAGTTGGCACAGGACGCGCTGATCGAGATCGGCAACGACTTCGACGATCTGGCCGCGCTGTCGGGCAATGACGAGGTCACGGCGCTGCCGACCACCATCGACCTGCCGCTGGAGGACATCCTCCATCCGGTGCTGCTGCGCTGGCGGCGCCAGGCCCGGATGAAGGGGCTGCGGCTGCGTGCGGTGCCCAGTTCGCTGATCGTGCACAGCCATCGCGCGCTGCTCTCGGCGCTGGTCGGCAACCTGGTCGGCAACGCGGTGAAGTACACCCACGCCGGCTCGGTGCTGGTGGGCGCGCGGCGGCGCAACGGCCAGGCCGTGATCACCGTGGCGGACACCGGCATCGGCATGGACGAAACCCAGGCCGCGCAGATGTTCGGCGCCTTCCAGCAGGTCGACGCCCGCAGCGAGGGCCTGGGCCTCGGGCTGTGGATCGTGCGGCGCACGGCGGACACGCTTGGCTACACGGTGCAGGTGCGCTCGCGACCGGGCCATGGCAGCTGCTTCACCGTCACCGTGCCGCTGGCGAAGACGCCCGGCACCGGGTGAGCCGAAGGTTTGCCGCGACGACGCGGCGACCGCCGAGCGCGGTCAGCCGTCGCCGCGCCGCAGCGCGGCCTGCAGCAGACGCCGCTGCAGGCGATCGGACAGGCCACCGCCGGTCTCCAGCCCCATCCGCGCCAGCGCCTCGTCCTCACCTGCCCGCGCGGGGCCGGCACGCAGCACCGCACGCAGCAGGGCGGCGCGGCCGCGCCAGGTGCGGCTGACGCTCTTGAGCCAGCCCAGCGCGGGCAGCAGGCGCTGCTCCACCTCGGTGAAGTCGCTGCCGAAGGGAAAGTCCGGCAACAGGTCGCGTGCACGCAGCGGCGCCAGCGCCTGGTGCAGCATCTCGGGTCGGTGCTGGCGCCAGCGTTCGGGCACCACGAAATCCGCCCGCAGTTTGCCGTGCGCCTTTGCTTCGGCCGCCAGCGCGTCGACGAAGCGCGCGTCGCAGATCGCCAGCATCGCCTCCACGCACTCGGCGTCGGTCTTGCCGCGCAGGTCGGCCACGCCGTACTCGGTGATGAAGATGTCGCGCAGGTGCCGGGGGATGGTGCTCGCGCCGTAGTTGAAGCGGATATTCGTCTGCGGCCCGTGCGGACCGGCGCGGGTGGCGCGCAGCAGCAGCACCGAGCGGCCGTCCGGCAGCTCGTGCGCCATCGCCACGAAGTTGTACTGGCCACCGACGCCGCTCACCACGTGGCCGTCTTCCAGCCCGTCGGAGACGGCCGCGCCGAACAGCGTGGCCATCATGCCGGTGTTGAAGAAGCGTGCCCCGCGACGCTGCAGCGCGGCCAGCACCTGGTGGTCGCCGTACAGCTGGTTGACGTTGGACACGCGGCACATGTCGATTGCATCCGGGTCCGCCGCCTCGGTCTCGTGCAGCCAGCGATAGAGCTCGCGGGTGCCCAGGAAGAACGCGCCGCGCAGGTAATGCCCGCCCGGCGTGCCCTCCGGCAGCCGGCCGACCGCCGCGGCCCGCTCCAGCGCCAGCGTGTCCCACGAGCGGCGCTTCAGGATGCCCGCGCGCTGCAGGTGCATGAAGCCGTCCATCACCATCTCGCTGGCGCCGTAGAGCCCTTCCTGGAACGGTTCCATGCCGCCGATCTGCAGCGCCAGCGGATGGCTGACATAGCCGCCGTCGATCGCCTCCAGCGCCTGCCGCCAGGCCAGGTTGTGGCACTGGCGCAGCAGCAGCGACTGCACCAGTGCGTCGGACAGCGCGCCGATGCCGATCTGCAGGCAGCCGCCGTCGCGCACCAGCGCACTGGCGTGCAGGCCGATCGCGTACTCGGCGGTGTTCACCGGCTGCCGCGGCAGCGCGAACAGCGGCGGCGAGTGCGGCGGCGCGAGCTCCAGATCGAAGTAATCCTGCGGCACCTCCGCATGGCCGCTGAGGTACGGCAGGTCCGGATGTACCACCGCCACGCACAGCGGACGAGGCTTGCCGGCGGCGCGCACGCGGTCGAGGAAGTCCAGCGTCAGGTCGGGGTTGCACGACAGGCTGTAGCGCACGCCCTCCGGCGTTTCGCGCCGGGCCACCAGCTGCACCAGCAGGTTGATCTCCTGCACCGCCAGGTCGCGCGCCACGTGCGTGTAGTTCTGGCTGATGTAGCTGCGCTGCGCGCTGCCCGAGTGCAGCATGGCGCCGGACTGCACGTAGAACTCGTGCACCGCCACGTTCGGCGGCAGCGCGTCGCGCGCCTGGTCCAGCGCGTACTGCGGGTCGACGCAGTTCGCGCCGAAGTGGCGCTCCAGGAACGGCTTCAGGAAACGCGCCTCCAGGCCCGGCCGCGGCTGTGGCCGGGTCAGCGACAGCGCCGTATAGAGGGTAAGCGAGCGGCCCGGATGCGCCGCGATCAGCGCGTAGATCGCGTTGAGCAGGCCGTGCGGCTTGCCCAGCCCCAGCGGCGCGGCCACACGAAGATCCGGTCCGAGCCGGTCGGCGATCACCTGCGCACAGGCAGACGTGTCGGTGTAACGGTTCTGGAGCGGCATGCGCGGATCATGCCAGAACGCTCTTTCACCAGGCATGCCCTAGACTTCGGCGATGGCCGCCTCCCCGCTCGACCGCTCGCGCAACGACCGCCTGATGGCGGCGCAGGCGCTCGGCCGCGCCGCGGGCGCGCCGCTGATCACCGGCAACGCGCTGGAGCTGCTGATCGATGCCAGCGTGCACTACCAGCGCTGGCTCGCGGCGATCCGCAACGCCCGCCAGCGGGTGCTGCTGGAGAACTACATCATCCGCGACGACAGCGTCGGCCGGGCCTTTCGCGATGCGCTGGTGGAGCGCGCGCTGGCCGGTGTGTTCGTGGCCGTGATCTGCGACTGGGTCGGCTGCCTGGGGCAGTCGCGTTCGTCGTTCTGGAAGCCGCTGCGCGACGCGGGTGGCCAGGTCCGCGTGTTCAATCCGCCGCAGCTGGGCCGGCCGTTCGGCTGGGTCAGCCGCGATCACCGCAAGGTGCTGGTGGCCGATGGCGAGCTGGGTTTCCTGTCCGGCGTGTGCATCAGCGAGAAATGGCTGGGTGATCCGGCGCGGGGCGTGGCGCCCTGGCGCGACACCGGCGTGGCGCTGCGCGGGCCGGCGGTGGCCGAGGTGGAGGCCGCGTTCGGGCGCAGCTGGGCCAGCATGGGCGCGCCACTGCCGGCCTGGCCGCGCGACCAGGCCGACGCACCCGTGGGCTCGGTGGCGCTGCGATTGATCGCCACCGAGCCCTCCACCGCCGGGCTGTACCGCCTGGACCAGCAGATCGCCGCCATGGCCAGCAAGACGCTGTGGCTCACCGACGCCTATTTCGTCGGCGTGGCGCCCTACGTGCAGGCCTTGGCCGCCGCCGCGCGCGACGGCGTCGACGTGCGCCTGCT
This sequence comes from Dyella sp., assembly GCF_035685805.1. GTDB lineage: Bacteria > Pseudomonadota > Gammaproteobacteria > Xanthomonadales > Rhodanobacteraceae > Dyella_A. Next base: position 19,899 of record NZ_DASSAB010000012.1, on the reverse strand, counting down.
GGTGCCCGGCAGCAGCGACATCCCGGTGGTGGCAGGCATGTCGCGGGCCGGTTACCGGCCGCTGCTGCAGGCCGGCGTGCGCGTGTTCGAATGGAACGGCTCGATGATCCACGCCAAGACCGCGGTGGCCGATGGCCTGTGGGCGCGGGTGGGCTCGTCCAATCTCAACATCGCCAGCTGGCTGGGCAACCGCGAGATCGACGTGGCGGTGGAAGACGAAGGCTTCGCCGGGCAGCTGGCGGCGCAGTACGAGACCGATCTGGGCAATGCCACGGAGATCGTGCTGGCCCCGCGCCGGCGCCGGCGCGGCGATCGGGTGCAGCGCAGCGAGCAGGCCGATTCGCCGCCGCGCGGTCGACGCGCCCGTGGCGGCAACGGCAGTTCCGGTCGGGCCGCCGCCAGTGCCTTGCGGCTGGCCAACTCGGTCGGCGCGGTGCTCACCGATCGGCGCGTGCTGGGCGACACCGACGCCACGCCGCTGCTGGCCGGCATCGTGGTGCTCGCGGTGCTGGCGCTGGTGGCCGCGCTGTGGCCGGCGGTCGTTGCCTGGCCGGTCAGCCTGATCTGCGCGTGGTTCACCGTGAACCTGGCGATCCGCGCCTGGCGCAACCAGCAGCAGCGACGCCAGCGGCGCACCGCCGAGGATCACGGCGAGCATTGACCCATCGCGGTTGCGGTCATCGTCATATCCGTCAGTTACTTGCAGCATGGGGTTGAGAATCCGCCTGCGGGATTCGCGGCAACCACATGTTGCAAAGAACCTTCGTGATAATCTGCCGCGCTCATGTCCGCGTTCGATCCCTTTCCGCGCCCTGCCCCGCCCGTCGATGCCGACGGTGGCAGCAGCCGCCGCATCCTCACTCCCAGCACGCTCAACCGGCTGGTGCGGGGGCTGCTCGAGGACGCGCTGCCGATGGTCTGGATCGAGGGCGAGCTGTCCAACGTGGCCCGCCCCGCCTCTGGCCATCTGTACTTCACGCTGAAAGACGCCGGCGCCCAGGTGCGCTGCGCCATGTTCAAGCTCAAGAGCAGCCGCCTCGCCTTCAAGCCGGTCGACGGCATGCAGGTGCTGGTGCGGGCCAGGGTCGGCCTGTACGAGCCGCGCGGCGAGTTCCAGTTGGTGGCCGAAAGCATGGAGCCGGCCGGCGAGGGCGCGCTGCGGCGCGCGTTCGATGAGCTGAAGGCGCGGCTGGATGCCGAAGGCCTGTTCGATCCCGCGCGCAAGCGCCCGCTGCCCCGCTACGTGCGCCGCCTCGGCGTGATCACCTCGGCCACCGGCGCGGCGATCCGCGACGTGCTCAGCGTGCTGGCCCGGCGCTGGCCGCTGCTCGAAGTGGACGTGCTGCCGGTGCCGGTGCAGGGCAAGGAGGCGCCGCCAGCGATCGAGGCGATGCTGCGCAAGGCGTCGGCGGCGGGGCGCTACGACGCGCTGCTGCTGACCCGCGGCGGTGGCTCGCTGGAAGACCTGTGGGCGTTCAACGACGAGCGTGTGGCGCGCGCGGTGCATGCCAGCGCGGTGCCGGTGGTGTGTGCGGTTGGCCACGAGGTGGACTTCAGCATCGCCGACTTCGTCGCCGACCTGCGTGCGCCCACGCCCTCCGCCGCGGCGGAGCTGCTGGTGCCCGATGCCGCGGCCATGGGCTGCCAGTTGCAGCAGCTCAGCCAGCGCATCGCCGCCGTGCAGCATCGCCGCCAGCACACCCTCGCGCAGCGGCTGGATCATCTGCTGGCACGGCTGCAGTCGCAGCGTCCGCAGGCGCGGCTGGCGCGCGACCGCGAGCGGCTGATGCACCTGCAACGCCGCCTGCTGGCCAGCATCGCCAGTACCAGCGCGCGACGCGACCGTCGGCTGGAGCAGGCCCACGCGCGCCTGCTCGCGCAACATCCGCGGCACCGGCTGGCGCTGCTGGCGCGGCGGCTGGGTGAACTCGATCCGCGCCTGCGCCGGGCGCTGGCGCAGCTGCTCGAACGCCGACGCCACGCGCTGGCCCAGGCCGGGCGCACGCTGCACGCGGTCAGCCCGCTGGCCACGCTGGAGCGCGGCTACGCCATCGTGTTCGACGCGCACGGCAAGGTGCTGCGCTCGCCGGAACAGATCAACCCGGGCGACGCCCTGCTGATCCGCCTCGCCGACGGCGAGCTGCCGGCCCGCGCCGGCGACTGAGCGCGCGCCGTCCACGCGCGCACCACGCGCGCGTCACCACACTGCCGGCTCCCCTTTGCGGCCGGCTCGTCCCCGGGAATTGCCATGCTCGAGAAGACCTACCCGTACTACCTCGCCAATCGCCCGCAGACCTCGCGCCAGATGCTCGAGGTGCGCGACAAGTACAGCGGCCGCGTGGCGACCCGTGTGGCAGTACCGGATGCGCGCGCGATCGAGAAGGCGATCGTCGCCGCGGTGAAGGCCGCCGCGCCGATGCGCGCATTCAAGCCGTGGCAGCGGCAGGCGGTGCTGCTGCACTGCGTGGAGCAGTTCAGCGCCCGCCGCGACGAGCTTGCCCATGCGCTGTGCGTGGAAGCGGGCAAGCCGATCCATGATGCCGCCGGCGAAGTCACCCGGCTGATCGAGACCTTCCAGATCGCCGCCGAAGAGGCCGTGCGCATCAACGGCGAGACGATCAACCTGGAGCTGGCCGGACGGCTGGACGGCTACCGCGGCTACACCCGGCAGGTGCCGATCGGCCCGGTGAGTTTCATCACGCCGTTCAATTTCCCGCTCAACCTGGTGGCGCACAAGGTGGCGCCGGCGATCGCCGCCGGCTGCCCGTTCGTGCTGAAGCCGGCGGAGAAGACCCCGATCGGCGCGCTGATCATCGGCGAGGTGCTGGCGCAGACGGACCTGCCCCGCGGCGCGTTCTCGATCCTGCCGATCGACGGCAGGCACGCCGCGCCGCTGGTGGAGGACGACCGCTTCAAGCTGCTCTCGTTCACCGGCGGGCAGATCGGCTGGGAGCTCAAGGCCCGCGCAGGCCGCAAGAAGGTGACCCTGGAACTGGGCGGCAATGCCGCGTGCATCGTCGACGCCGACCAGGGCGACCGGCTCGACCACGTGGTGGAGCGGCTGGTGTTCGGCGCGTTCTATCAGTCCGGCCAGAGCTGCATCAGCGTGCAGCGCATCTATGCCCATGCAGACATCTACGACGCGCTGAAGAAAAAACTCGTCGCGGCGGTGAAGAAGCTCAAGGCCGGCGATCCAAAAAAGAAAGGCGTGTTCCTCGGCCCGATGATCGACGAGGCCGCCGCCGAGCGCCTGCACGGCTGGATCGAGGAAGCGCGCCAGGCCGGCGGCAAGGTCCTGTGCGGCGGCAAGCGCGACGGCGCCATGCTGGAGGCGACGCTGATGGAGAACGTGCCGCACGAGGCCAAGGCCAACCGCATGGAGGCCTTCGGCCCGTTCGCCCTGCTCGCCCCGTTCCGCACGTTCGACGAGGCGGCGGCGATGGTCAACGACTCCGATTTCGGCCTGCAGGCGGGCATCTTCACCAACCGCCTCGACCACGCCATGCGCGCGTGGGACGAACTGGAACAAGGCGGCGTGGTGGTCAACGACGTGCCCAGCTTCCGCGTGGACAACATGCCCTACGGCGGCGTGAAGTTGTCCGGGCTGGGACGCGAGGGCGTGCGCTATGCCATCGAGGACATGAGCGAGACCCGCCTGATGGTGATGCGCGAGGGCTGAGCCACGCTCACCGCGTTGCCGGTATCGCCGGCGACGCCACCGGCAGCGCGTTCCAGCCCAGCGTGTTGTAGATGCGGTAGCGCGCCAGCCCGAGCAACTCGTGCACGGCGCTGTCGAACACGGTCACGTTCCACCCCACCGGCAGCCACGACGGTGCGGCGCGCAGCAGGTCGGCGCGCACCGGCTCGGGGTGGATGCCGAAGTGCGCGAAGTACACCAGCGCGCGGCGCAGGTGCAGGGCCGAGCTCACCAGCAGCACGCGCTGCGGCGCGTAGGCGAGCAGCAGCGGCCGGCTGAACTGGGCGTTCTGCCAGGTGCTCAGGCTGCGCGGCTCCAGCATCAGGTCCGCCGCCGGCACGCCGAGCCGGGTCAGCAGATCGGCATACACCGCAGCCTCGCTGCGTCCGTGATGCAGCGGATCGCCGCCAGTCACCAGCAGCTTGCAGTCCGGCGCCGCCGCCTTGCACTGGCGATACAGCGCTGCGGCACGGGCGATCCGGCCATACGCATACACGGTGGGTTCCAGCGGCGCATCGGGCGGCACCGCGGTGCCGGCGCCGAGCAGCACGATCGCGTTGCGCTGCGCCCAAGGGCCTTCCACCCGCGAGTCGTAGGGCGACTGCAGCGCATCGAGCAGGGTCTGCGGCAGCGGCCCGGTGCCGATCGCCAGCAGCACGCCGAGCGCGGCCAGCAGCAGTGCCTGCGCACCGCGGCGGCGGCCGCGCCACCCCAGCACCAGCGCGGCCAGCAGCAGCATTCCCAGCACGGCCAGACCCATGGCAGCCTCCTCCGGCAAAACGCGCAGCCTACCGGACTGTTCGCGCCGGGAAACGCAGCGGCCGCGAAATGCATGCTGGTAACGGCTCCGGCGGCACCCATCTGACGGTCACATCGCAACGAGTGACGTGTCGTGTCCCACCCCGCATCCAGCTACCGACCAGCCCACGCCCTGCCCCGGCCGCGCCACCGCGCGCGAGCTGTCGTGCTGGCGCTGGGGCTGTTGCTGGCGATGGTGGCCGGTGTGCCGGCCGCGGCCCAGACCGGCGACAGCGACTACGCGCGCATCAGCGCACCGGATGTGACGCAGGCCGCCGCGTTCCTGCGTGACGTGATGGGCTGCGCCTCGCTCGATCCGGTGCGGCCAGGCGCCAGCCGCGTGCTGCTGGAGTGCGCGCAGGGCAGCGTGATCGAAGTGGTGGCCGGCACCGCGGCCGCAGCCGACGCCCCCGCGGTGCGGCTGCGCACCGAGCGGGTGGACGGTGCGCTGCGCTGGCTGCGCCAGCGCCAGGTGCCGGTGCTCGGCACCCGGGCGCCTGATGCCGGCAGCCGCGCCGGGCTGGTGCATGTGGACGTGATCGCGCCGTGGGGCCAGACGCTGGAACTGGTCGGGCCGGGGCACCTGCCCGCCGCCGACCCGCGCTCGCAGCTGGCGTCGGATTAACCGCCCTTCCGGCGAGGGCGCGGCGCGGCGGCGCCACGCCGCGTCGTCACTGCGCATCTCGTCACTATCCCTGTCGTCACCAGCCACGTCGTCACATCGGCAGCAGGCCTGCGGCGTACCATCGTGAGCGTCCGCGCCGCACAGGCGCCGCATGGGCACGACATGGAGCCGAGCCATGAGCACCCTGGTCTTCATCCACGGCTGGAGCGTCACCAACACCGCCACCTACGGCCAGATGCCGCAACGGCTGCAACAGCAGGCGGCGGCGCAGGGCCTGAGCCTGGCCCTGCGTGATATCTGGCTGAGCGAGTACGTGAGCTTCGACGATGCCGTGACCATGGCCGACCTGGTGCGGGCGTTCGACCACGCACTGCGCGACCTGCACCTGCTCGAGCCGAGCGTGGCATGCATTACCCACTCCACCGGCGGACCGATCGTGCGCGAGTGGCTGCGCGCCCAGCGCGACAAGCCCGGCAGCTTCAGCACGATCCGGCTCACCCATCTGGTGATGCTCGCGCCGGCCAATTTCGGCTCCGCGCTGGCGCAGCTGGGCAAGGGCGTGATCAGTCGCATCAAGGCGTGGTTCAACGGGGTGGAACCGGGCCAGCGCATTCTCGACTGGCTACAGCTGGGCAGCCCCGAATCGCTGTCGCTCAACCTGGACCGCATCCACAGCGCCGATCCCGCCTCGCGCGGGCAGTTCCTGTTCGTGCTGATCGGCGATCGCCCCGACCGCTCGCTCTACGACCACCTCAACAGCTACACCGGCGAGGACGGTTCGGACGGCGTGGTGCGCCTGGCCGCCGCCAACCTCAACGCGCAACACGCCGTGCTGAGCACGCAGGCCGGCCGCGGCAACCTGGTCGATCCGCTGTCGCTGTTCCTCAGCCGGGGACCGCGCTGCGCGTTCAAGCTGCTCGCCGGGATCGCACACAGCGGCGAGGATCACGGCATCCTCGCCAGCGCCGCGCCGGCCACCATCGACGCCATCGTGCGCTGCCTGGCGGTGCGCAGCCCGGCCGACTACGCCGCGGTGTGCGACGCCTTCGCGCAGGAGAACGCCGCGCGCGATGCCGACAAGGTGGAGCTGGAGCCGGCCGGGCCGTTCGCGCCGCGCGTGCACATCCACGATCCGCGCAGCCTGCTGATCCTGCGACTCACCGACGAGGCCGGCGAGCCGCTCACCGGCGCCGGCTTCCTGCTCACCGCCGGGCCGCAGGCCAGCCCGGACCTGCTGCCGCCGGGGTTCCTGATCGACCGCCAGGCCAACCCGCGCCAGCGCAGCACGGTGTCGCTGTTCCTCAACTACGCGCTGCTCGCCGGCGATGCCCGCGTGCCCGATCCGCGCAACCCGCGCAAGACGCTGCGCGATGCGGTGATCGCCCATCGTCCCTACGGCGCCAACGTGCAGCCGGTCGACCTGACCGGGCTGGTGCATCACGCACTGGCGAGCACGGCTCCGGGGGAGGATCTGCTCACCGCGCTGGGGCCGCACCAGACCACCGTGCTGGACGTGGTACTGCCGCGCAAGATCCACGAGGGCCTGTTCCGGCTGACCCAGCACCTGGCGCCGGAAGATTTCCGGCATCTGCCGCCGGGCGACGTGATCGGCTGAGCGGCTGCCCCCGCAGGTGCCGGCGCAGCGACACGGCGTGGCGACAAGCGGATTTCGGCAGCCACGTTGCATCTGGCAGGTCACATGGCGCACCCGGGTCTCGGGCGCTGTATGGCAATCCGAGCTTGGCTGCCTTCGGGCCGCAGCGCGTGCGGCCCGAAGCGATCAACGCAGGGCGAGTACCGCCAGCGCCACCACCACGATCGCTGCCGCCACCCAGGCCAGCCGCACGCCCAGGCTGCGGCGCGGCGCAGGGGCCGGCTGCACTGCCGGCACCGGCGTGCCGGCGCGGGCCCTGCCCGCTGCCGGCGGCATCGGGTTGAGGCCTTCTTCGGCGCGGTGGTGCAGCAGCGTCACCATCGCGTCGAGCAGCTCGTTGTCGAACGCGTAGGGGTCGAACCGCTCCTTGCCGTGCAGCGCGAGCAGGGTCTGCACGTCGCTGGCGGCGGGCACGTACTTCATCGACCAGCCGGCAAACGAGGTGCCCGTGATGAACTGGCGACGCAGCACCTTGAGGTCGCGGTGGCGCGCGTCCTTCATCAGCTGCCCGTAGAGCGTGTCGATCTCGGCCTGCGGGCCTTCCAGGCACTGGAAGAAGCAGCCGTCACCGTAATAGAGCGCGCCCACCAGGCCGCGGCGCGGGTTGTTGCGCCGCGACTGCATCAGGATGCGGGCCACCTCGGGCTCCACGCCGCCACCGTTGTCGGCCGACTGGAACGTGGCGCGGCTGGCGTACACAAGTTGCTGGATGTCGGACATGAGTGACCCCCTGGAAACAGCCGTCAATCATCACACAGCCTGCGGCCGCGGCGATCAGCCTGCGCCGCGCAGCCGCAGGGTCAAACCCTTGAGGAAGTTGCGCAGCAGCTGGTCGCCACACGGGCGGTAGTTCTTGTGGCCGGGCTGGCGGAACAACGCGCTGAGCTCGGGCTTGGACACCGGCATGCCGGCGGCGTCGAAGATCGCGTGCATGTCCACGTCCTTCAACTCGAATGCCACGCGCAGCTTCTTCAGCACCACGTTGTTGTCGATGCGCTTTTCCGGCGGCCGCGCCGGCCGGCTCTCGTCGCGCCCGCGGCGGTAGATCACCAGCCCGTCGAGGAAGCGCGCCAGCATGGTGTTGCTGCAGGTCTGGTAGGCCGGGTCGTCCTCGCGCAGCAGCATCGCCTGCACGTCTTCCTTCTCCAGCAGGTAGGCCGGGTCGGCCAGTTTGACGATGTCCACCACCTTGGCGTCGCTCAGGTCGAGCATGTAGCGGATGGCGCGGAGGATGTCGTTGTGGAGCATGGCGGGCGTCGATGCGTGCGGGGAAACGCCCATGCTACCGCGCCGCGGCCGCGCGAGCCGTGGCCGGGCACCTCGTTAACCGGCGTCATGCCGTGCCCGGCGCGGCGGTGCCGACGCGGCAGCGGTCGACCTCGCCTTCGTCGTGGCGAGGTCCAACCCCGTTTCCGGCACCGTCGCGTTTCAACCTCCACACCCCACCGAGGAGGCTGCCCCGATGTCCGCCAAACCGCTGCTGCTGCGCGTCCTGCCCGTCGCCCTTGCCCTGGCCCTGAGTGTCTGCGGCACGTCCCGCCCCATGGGCGACACCGCCGCTACCCCGACGCCGTCCGCTGCCGCCGCAACCAAGCCACGCGCGGCGACGGGTGCCCATACGGCCGGGCATTCCGCGCCGCCGCCTGCCGCCGTGCCTGCCCCGCCCGCGCCGCCGTCAGTACCGGTCGCCGCCGCGCCGCTTGCCGAAGCCAGGCGTGCCGAAGCCAAGCTCGCCGAGACGGCGGATGCTTCCCGGCGCATGGCCTACGCGCCCACGTTGATGGCCGTCCCCCAGCTGGTGGCACCCGCGCCCTGGTCCGGGTCCCATGCGGTAAACACCGAGCACTACACCCACCGAGACAGCAACCCGGTACAGCTGGCCAGCGAGCAGCCCGTGTCCACCTTCGGGCTGGACGTGGACACCGGCTCCTACACCAACGTGCGCCGCATGCTGGAGGCCGGCCAGCTGCCGCCGGCCGATGCGGTGCGCGCGGAGGAGTTCATCAACTACTTCGACTATGGCTACACGCCGCCGGCCGATCAGAGCCAGCCGTTCAGCGTCACCACCGAGCTGGCGCCGGCGCCGTGGAATCCGCAGCGCCAGCTGCTGCTGGTCGGCGTGCAGGGTTACCGCGTGCCGGCCAGTGCGATTCCCGCCGCCAACCTGGTGTTCCTCATCGACACCTCCGGCTCGATGGACGAGCCGGACAAGCTGCCGCTGCTCAAGGCCTCGCTCAAGCAACTGGTCGGCAAGCTGCGCGAGCAGGATCGCGTGGCCATCGTCACCTACGCCGGCAGCGCGGGCGTGGCGCTGCCCTCCACCGCGGGCGACCGGCACGCCACCATCGACGCGGCGATTGACAGCCTTGGCGCCAACGGCTCCACCAACGGCGATGCCGGCATCGACCTGGCGTACGCGCAGGCCGAGCAGGGTTTCATCACCGGCGGCGTGAACCGGGTGATCCTCGCCACCGACGGCGACTTCAACGTGGGCACGGTGAGCGAGCAGGCGCTGAAGACCAAGATCGAGGATCACCGCAAGAGCGGTGTCGCGCTCACCACGCTGGGCTTCGGCGAAGGCAACTACAACGACGCCATGGCGGTGATGCTGGCCGATGCCGGCAACGGCAGCCACCACTACATCGACAGCCTGCAGGAAGGCCGCCGCGTGCTGGTGGACGAGCTGTCCGCCACGTTGCTCACCATCGCCAAGGACGTGAAGGTGCAGGTGGAGTTCAACCCCGCCCAGGTGAAGGAATACCGCCTGATCGGCTACGAGAAGCGCCAGCTCCGGCGTGAGGATTTCAACAACGACGCGGTCGATGCCGGCGACATCGGCGCGGGCGCCAACGTCACCGCGATCTACGAGATCACCCCGGCCGGCTCGGACGCCACGCGCGTCGATCCGCTGCGCTACGGCAAGCACGACGCGCGTAGCGATCGCAGCGGCGAGCTGGCCTTCCTGCGACTGCGCTACAAGCTGCCCGGTCACGACGCCAGCACGCTGATCGAGCGACCGATCGCGGCAACACCGGAACGCGAGGCCAGCGCGCGGCTGCGCTTTGCCGCCTCGGTCGCCGCCTTTGCCGAGGCCCTGCGCGGCGGGCGCTACCTCGATGGCTACGACTACGCCCGGATTTCCGCACTGGCGCGCGACGCCCGCGGCGATGACGCGGACGGCTACCGCGCCGGTTTCGTGCAGCTGGTGAACCTCGCCGACGGCCTGAGCACGCACGGCGCCGGCGCGGGCAAGCCGACGCTCGACGCCGGCCCGATGCCCACCGCACCCGGCATCGGCCTGCGCTGAACCTGGCGCCATGCGCGACCTGTCTCCGACCGGCGCGGCCGCGGCGATAACGGATGCCCCCGCATCCTTCCCCCATCGCCGCGCGCCGGCCGGGACTCCCTGCCCTCTGGATGCGCCTTATCCGCACGGGGCAAATCGCGTACCCTCGCCGCCCATGGATGTGGCGGTCGACCCCGATGCGCAGCTGATGCTGGCCTACGGCCGCGGCGACCTCGCCGCGTTCGATGCGCTGTACGCGAAGCATCGCGGCACGCTCTACCGCTTCGTGCTGCGCAGCGTGCGCGACCGCTCGCTGGCCGACGAAGTGTTCCAGGACACCTGGAGCCGCGTGATCGCCTCACGGACCCGCTACCAGCCGCAGGCCAAATTCAGCACCTGGCTGCTGCAGATCGCGCATCACCTGATCATCGACAGTTATCGGCGCAAGCGGCCGCTGGCCGAGGGCGACGAGGCCGAGCTTGCGCTGGCCGCCCACCCCGCACCCGAGCACGAACAACCTGAGCATGCGCTGTCCGACTTCGAACGCCGTCGCGGGCTGCAACGTGCCATCGAGCAGCTGCCCGACGACCAGCGTGTCGCCGTGCTGCTGCGACTGGAACACGACCTGAGCCTGGAGGAGATCGCCCAGATCACCGACGTCGGCCGCGAGACGGTGAAGTCCCGCCTGCGCTACGCCATGACCAAACTGCGCGATGTACTGAGCCCATGACCACGCCGCTGCCACCCCAGCCGCCCCACGATGACGACGACGCGCTGCCCGGCGAGGCGGAGCTGAAGGCGCTGTACGCGCGCCTGCCGCAGCCCGAGCCGCCGCCCGCGCTGGATGCTGCCGTGCGCCGCATGGCGGCAGGCGCCGTCACCGCCGCACCGGCCGCGTCCTCGCGCCGCCCGCGCTGGCCGATCGCGCTGGGCACGGCGGCCACGCTGGTGCTCGCCGCCGGGCTCGCCTGGCAGATGCGCACGCTGCCGACCGAGCCGGTCCCCTCGCGCGCGCCAGCCTCGGCCTCCACCCCCGCCGCCGAAGCGAGGGCGGCCGACGCGCAGCGCCTGCGCGACGAGCAGGACTCCCGCGCACGCCGCGCCAACGCCGAAACCCTGGCCGCGGCATCCGCCCGACAGTCCGAGCCGACCGCACAAGCCGCGGCCGCCAAGCGCATCGACGCACCGGCAGCGGCGCGGCCGATGCCGGTGACGCCCGCCGAACCGGCACAGCGCAAAGCCGCACCGACGCCGCGCGCACCCGCCCCACAGCGCCAGCCCGCCGCGCGAATGCAGACGACCGACGCCGATCGCTTCGCGCCCGCACCCGCGCCGGCACCGGCGCCGGCACCGGCACCCACAAACGCCAACACGCTGGAAGAAGCGGCACCTGCTCCCGCACTAGTAATCGAGGCCGCGTCGCAAGCACCCGCAGAGCGGGTCGAGCCGACCGGCGCCGCAGGCCGGCTGACACCGCCCGCACCACCACCGGACCCTCCGGCACCGCCATCGCCACCGGCACCGCCGAGCAGCATCACGCCCACGCTCATGGCCGCCCCCTCGCCCATGCTGGATGTCGCTCCCGCCACCGCAGACGCCCCCGCCGCCGAGCTGGACGCCATCCGCGCGCTCTACGCCAGCGGCCAGGACGACGCCGCACGCAAACGACTCGACACATTCCACCGGAACTACCCGCTGTGGCCGCTGCCCGAGGATCTGCGCAAACGGCTGGACCGCACGCCGTGACCCTCCCGCGAGACATCCCCGGCTCGTCATCCCGGCGAACATCGGCGTCCAGCAACTCGGCAACTCACGCACACGAGGGGCGCGGGGCTGCCGCGTTCGCCGAGATGCCGCGTCATGGAGGCCATCGTGACGGCACCGCCCGCACTTGCGCCCGAACAAAAACGCCATGAGCCACCCGCGAGACACCCTCAGCCCGTCACCCCGGCGCGCGCCGCGAGAGCGTTTCAACAGCGACTGCCGCTCATCCGGCTTCATTGCCGCCGACTCACCCGCACAGCGCATCGCGGCAATGAATAAAATTTCCGCCCGGTCGTGCCGCACGTGAGCGACACGCTGCAAACCCTCGCCGGCCGCAGCCAGTACGAGCAGGAGATCAAGAAGAGCCGCTTCCTCGCCCTGGCCGCACCGGTCGCCACGCCGGAAGAAGCGCTCGCGTTCGTGCAGGCGTCGAGCGACCCCACCGCCACGCACAACTGCTGGGCGTATCGCATCGGGCAGGCGTACCGCTTCAACGACGACGGCGAAGTCACCGGCACCGGCGGCCGGCCGATCCTGCAGGCGATCGAAGGCCAGGGCATCGACCAGGCCGTGGTGCTGGTCACGCGCTGGTACGGCGGCACCAAGCTCGGCGTGGGCGGGCTGGTGCGCGCCTATGGCGGCACTGCGGCCGAGTGCCTGCGCCAGGCCGAGCGGGTGCCGATCATCGCCATGGCCACGCTCGCGCTGCGCTGCGACTTTGCCGACCTCGCGCTGCTCAAGGCGCGGCTGCCCGAGCTGGATGTCACGGTCGAGCAGGAGACCTTCCACGCCGACGGCGCCGACCTGCAGCTGCGCCTGCCCGCGGCCCGCGTGGACGAAGCGCGCGAGCGCATCGGCGACATCACGCGCGGGCGCAGCGTCGCGCAGCGTACCGACGAAAGCGCCACACTGACCGCTTCCCCTCCCCCTGCGAGCCCGCCATGACCCGTGACCCCGCTGCCTTTCCCGACGACCACAACGGCGATGCCCTCTGGAGCATGGTCGAGCAGGGCGACGATCTTTCGATTCCGCGCGAAGTGGATTTCGCCGTGCTGTTCCCCAGCGAGGACGACGCGCTGAAGTTCGCCGTGCACCTGCTGCGCAACGACCAGAAGGTGTCCTGCTCCGCCTACGAGGAGCACGACGAGCTGCCCTGGCAGGTCCTGGTGCACCCCTACATGCTGCTCACCCACGACAACGTCGACGGCTTCGAGCAGCTGCTGGCCGAGGCGGCCGAAGCGTTCCATGGCCAGAACGACGGCTGGGGCTGCGAGTCGCACGCACCCGCGGCGGGCTGAGGCCGCACCGCCGCCCGCGGCCCGCGGCGAAATCGCCGTGCGGCCGCGCAAGTTGCTGCGAACCGCGGCCGGATGCGTCCTTCGGTCGCGCGCCAGCACCCGCGGCGCATTGAATCGCCCGCGTATCGCCCCACCTGATGCGATGGTGCGTCGAGCGCGCCGCCCCTAAGCCGCAAGCGAGATCCCATGAGCGACGCCACCGCCGAGACGCCCCGCCCTGCCCGCCGCATCGGCGCCCTGCGCGCGCTGTGGCCCTTCATCACACCGCACAAGGGGCTGGCGTTCGGCTGGCTGCTGTTTTTGGGACTGTCCTCCGGCGCCTCGCTGGCGCTGCCGATGGCGTTCCGCCACATCATCGACCAGGGCTTCGGCAACTCCAGCCTGGCGGTGATCAACGAGACCTTCCTGGCGCTGTTCGGCGTGGCGCTGGTGCTCGCCTTCGCCACCGCCGCGCGCTACTTCTGCATCACCCTGCTCAGCGAGCGCTCGCTCGCCTCGCTGCGCGACGCGCTGTATGCGCACGTGATCCGGCTGGACGTGGGCTTCTTCGAAAAGAGCCGCGTGGGCGAACTCACCTCGCGCCTCAGTGCCGACACCGAAGTGGTGCAGGCGCTGGTTGGCTCGGGCGTGTCGGTGGCGCTGCGCAGCGCGGTGATGCTGGTGGGCGCGGCCATCGCCATGGTGTGGACCGCGCCCTCGCTGGCCGGCCTCACGGCGCTGGTGATTCCCGCGGTGATGCTGCCGATCCTGGTGTTCGGCCGCCGCGTGCAGAAGCTCTCGCGCGCCAGCCAGGACCGCCTCGCCGATGCCGCCGCCATCGCCAACGAAACCCTCAATGCCTCCACCGCGGTGAAGGCGTACGCGCGCGAAAGCATCGAGAGCAGCCGCTACGCCAAGGCCATCTACCTCGCGCTGGCCACCGCGCGCCGGCGTATCGGCATGCGCTCGCTGCTCACCATGGCGGTGATCGTGCTGGTGTTCGGCGCCATCACGCTGGTGCTGTGGGCCGGCGCGCGCCACGTGCTCGCCGGCACCATGGACGCCGGCGTGCTCGGCCAGTTCGTGTTGTACGCGGTGTTCGCCGCCGGCTCGGTGGCCGGCCTGTCCGAAGTGTGGGGCGACGTGCTGCGTGCCGCCGGCGCCATGGAGCGCATCGGCGAGCTGATGGCCGAGCAGCCGGAGATCACCGCGCCGGCCCATCCGCAGCCGCTGCCCCGGCCGACCCGCGGCGCGCTGCAGTTCAGCGACATCACCTTCCACTACCCGACCCGCGCGAACAACGCCGCGCTGGAAGGCTTCACGCTTACCGTCAATCCGGGCGAGACGGTGGCGCTGGTGGGGCCCTCCGGCGCCGGCAAGAGCACCGTGTTCTCGATGCTGCTGCGCTTCTACGACCCGCAGTCCGGCACCATCACGCTGGACGGCGTGGACCTGCGCGCGCTCACCCTGCCCGACCTGCGCGGCGCCATCGCGCTGGTGCCGCAGGAGACGATCATCTTCAGCGGCACCGCGGCGGACAACATCCGCTTCGGCCGCCAGGACGCCAGCGACGCCGACGTGCGCGAAGCGGCCAAGGCCGCCGAGGCGCACGAGTTCATCAGCGCACTGGATAACGGCTACGACGCCGAGATGGGCGAGCGTGGCGTGCGCCTGTCCGGCGGCCAGCGCCAGCGTGTGGCGATTGCCCGCGCCATCCTGCGCGACGCCCCGCTGCTGCTGCTGGACGAAGCCACCTCCGCGCTCGATGCCCAATCCGAGGCGGCCATCCAGCAGGCGCTGGAGCGACTGGAAAAAGGCCGCACCACGCTGGTCATCGCCCACCGCCTGGCCACCGTGCAGCGCGCCGACCGCATCGTGGTGATGGACGGCGGCCGCATCGTGGCGCAGGGCACGCACGAGAGCTTGCTGGCCGAAGGCGGCCTGTACGCGGAGCTGGCGCGGCTGCAGTTCGTGGCGTGAGGACGGTGGCCGCCGGCCACGACAGCCCGACGTAGCACCTAGGCGCAGCGGCTGAACAACGCGCCGCGACAGACGCCCGCCCCATCGATCAATTCAGGCGCCGCTATCGGCGCAAGGCAACGGAGCACACCTTATGAGCGACGCAACCGACTACACCCCGCCCAAGGTCTGGACCTGGGATCAGCAGAGCGGCGGCAAGTTCGCCAGCATCAACCGTCCGATCGCCGGCGCCACGCACGACAAGGCGCTGCCGGTGGGACGCCACCCGCTGCAGCTCTACTCGCTGGCCACGCCCAACGGGGTCAAGGTCACCGTCATGCTCGAGGAGCTGCTGGCGCTGGGCCACCGCGGCGCCGAGTACGACGCGTGGCTGATCAACATCAACGACGGCGATCAGTTCGGCAGCGGCTTTGTCGACGTCAACCCCAACTCCAAGATCCCGGCCCTGATGGATCACAGCGGCGCCACGCCGGTGCGGGTGTTCGAGTCCGGCGCCATCCTGCAGTACCTGGCAGAGAAATTCGGCGCGTTCCTGCCCACCGCCGGCGCCGCGCGCGCTGAATGCCTGTCCTGGCTGTTCTGGCAGATGGGCAGCGGGCCGTTTCTGGGCGGCGGCTTCGGCCATTTCTACGCCTACGCGCCGGCCAAGTTCGAATATCCGATCAACCGCTACGCGATGGAGGTCAAGCGCCAGCTCGATGTGCTGGACCGCCGCCTGGCCGAGCACCGCTTCCTTGCCGGCGACGACTACACCATCGCCGACATGGCGGTGTGGCCCTGGTACGGCGCGCTGGTGAAGGGCCAGCTGTACGAGGCCGGCGAGTTCCTCTCCGTGCAGGACTACAAGCATGTGCTGCGCTGGGCCGACGAGATCGCCGCGCGTCCCGCCGTGCAGCGCGGGCGCAAGGTCAATCGAACTTGGGGCGAGCCGTCCAGCCAGCTGCACGAGCGCCACGACGCCGGCGACTTCGATACCCGCACCCAGGACAAGCTCGCCCCGCCGGCCGGCGACGCCGCGTGATCGCGCTCTACGACTGCGCCACCGCGCCCAGCCCCCGCCGCGCGCGCATCCTGCTGGTGGAAAAAGGCGTGCCGCATGCCACGGTGCCGATCGACTTGCGCAGCGCCGAGCAGATGGGCGAGGCCTATCGCCAGATCAACCCGCAATGCACCGTGCCCGCGCTGCAGACGGACGAAGGCGTGCTGCTCACCGACAACGCCGCCATCGCCGCCTACCTCGAAGCGCGCTATCCGGAGCCGCCGCTGCTGGGCCGCACGCCGCAGGACAAGGCGGCCATCGCCAGCTGGCAGTGGCGCTGCGAGTTCGACGGCCTGATGGCAGTGGCCGACGCGCTGCGCAACAGCAACCCGGCCATGGCCAACCGCGCCCTGCCCGGCCCGGTGGACTACCCGCAGATTCCCGATCTGGCCCAGCGCGGCCTGGCCCGGGCCCGGCAGTTCTTCGTCACCCTCAACGAGCAACTGGCCGGACGGGATTTCATCGCCGCCGACCAGTTCAGCATTGCCGACATCACCGCGGTGGTGACCGTGGACTTTGCGCGGGTCGTCCGACTGAAACCCGACGACAGCCTGCCGCACCTGCTGCGATGGCGCGCGGCGATGGCGCAGCGACCGTCGATGGCCGCCTGATCCATCTGCCGACGTACAGCCCATCAGGGCCGCTCGCGTCAGGCGGTCGACTCCCCTGAGCGCACGCCATCGAGCGGAAACCCTGGCAAGCGTTGAACGTCCGCGGCCGGTTTTTTGCGCAGACACAGCAGCGCGGCAGATAAAAAATGATCCACCCGGCAATGGCCGCCCATCACACCGTCAGCTGAAACCCGGAACGCCCGAGACCCGTCATGTCCATCGTGCTCACCCCGTTCGCCCGCGCCCGCCTGTTCCCCCGCGAATCGCGTCGCAACACCATCCAGGACTGCAGCGCCGAAGCGTTCGAGCAGCGCCTCAACGACGAACCACCGCTGCAGGTGCTGCAAGGCTACGCGCCGTTCTGCCGCCTGCACGTGCACCACAACTGGACCTCCACGCGTTGCATGGCCGTGCCGATCACCGACGCCAACCGCCACCTGCTGCGCTCGGCCTACGAGGCCCGTACCAAGCAGGAACTGCCGGTGCTGGTGCGCTGGTTCGAAGACGTCGATCCGCCGGTCGCCCACTACCTGCTGCCCATCCTCTACAGCCGCGAGCAGCTGGCCAGGGAAGGCGAGCCGATCACCGCCGACTGGGGCGTAGTCGGCTGCCTCTACACCATGGAGCCGGAAGAAATCCCGATGCTGCCCATCACCATGCTGCGCAACGCGCTGGGCGTGGAAGAAGGCGGCTCCGGCGTGCCGCTGGATCGCGAGGCGTATCGGCACGCGGCGGCGTTCTGGGATGCGCACGCGAACTGGCGGGGTTAGTCAGCGCCGCTTGCACAGATGCTCGTGGTGGAAACATCGGAGCTGGGAGCCCGCCTAAAGGAACAACGACACGCCGACCCCGGCCTTCGCCCGGCGCGATTCCCGCGCGATGGCAGGCGCTGTGGATGGCCCCGAGCGTGATGCCCTAACGCTCCCCGTACTGAGAGAAGACGTAGTCCCTGTTCTTCACGATCGTGTGGCAGGCGAGACCGCACTTGGCGTCGTGATCCTGCGGCGGATGGTCTTCCTGCGAGCTCGGCCTGAATGCACGGGTCGCGGCGTCGTACTGGAAAGCAGCCCATCCCCACCCGGCGCCGTCGGCGAAGCGCTTGCTGTCCTTCACCATGAAACCCACGTCATGCAGATCGCCCGACACGGTGGTCGGGGTGGGCGCCGTCGCGCTCGTCGTCGCCACCCAGTGGATCTTCGCCATCCGGGCACCGTCGGGGAACGGCTGGCCGTTACCGGGGATGCCTGCCTGGAACGCGCGGATCATCTGCGGATTGCCCAGCACCGCGGCGATGACGTTGTTGTGCTGGCTGACGGAAATGACCTGCCAGCCCTCGTAACCTTTGAACTCGCTGAAGCCCAGCCCTCCCTCGACCTTGACCGAGTTCTTGTCGGGGGCCGGCTCCGAGGCGGAGCGTGCGACGAAGGGCGTGGATAAGGCCAGGGCGGCCAGGCCGCTCAGAACAACCAGGCTTTTCTGCGCGATGTGCATGGTGCTCTCCCGGAGCTGCAACGGGTGGACTGACAAGGACACGAACGCGGCCGGCGGCGCTTGGCGTTCTTCCACGCCGTCCGGTCGCCTTGAAGCGCGCGGCACGGGACCAACATCCCGCGAACCGCTAGCGGACTTGAGTGTGCAGATGCTCCAGCACGCGGCATTGCATTTCATTGCGCTATGCGGCCACCCGGGCCAGCGCACTTTCCCTGATCCAGCAACCGAGCGCAGCCCATCGCCGATGCGATAGCTGCACCTCAGCGCGGTGGCGACCGGTGCATGCCGCGCGTCCCGTCTACCGCTAGAGTTAAGCGGCGGCGAAGCCGTCCGCCTTGAACGAGATATTAGGCCATGCCGGAGGTTACGCTACCTGCGCGTGGCCTGGATGAGTAAACACGGTAAACCACGTAGAGCACTGCGGGAAAAACCAGAACGATTGCTGTGACGCCGACGCCGCTGAGCTGACCATGGGTAAAGAAGGCAAGGCCAACGAGGAAGCTATACAGGCCGATTACGAGATACGAGAGCGCAAGCAGCTTGGCGGTTTGCTGGTCGACCAGAAAACAGCAAACTACCAGGGAAACGATAGAGAACGATGCCCATAGATAATAGTCGGGGTTGGACATGAACGCGGCAACGTTACCGAGGGCGTGCATAGCGAGCAATGAGCTAGCAACAGACTTGTTCAATACCTTCTCCCATACGGCCTAACGCTGGAGTTGAGCGGCGGCGTAGCCGTCCGCCTCAAACGAAATGTTAGGTTTTGCTGGTTGCACGGATTTCGTAGGCCTCATCTCTTGCTGCCAGTATGTGCCGGATGACAAGTTCAACGTCATCGGGGTGAATTAAGACAACGCTCTCTTCCCCCGTGTAAGAGTCCTGTTTAATCACAACGTGACCGTGCTCCCCGGCATAAATTTCAATCTTGTCGCGCTGCTCAATGACGAAGGACGTAGCTTCTTGCTCTTTCTCAGACATCGTGATGTCTCCTGTGAGACCTAACGCTTGAGTTAAGCGGCGGCGTAGCCGTCCGCTTGGACGAATTGTTAGGCGCCGGCCAGCGATGCGCGCAGCCGAAACACCTCTGAACTAGCAGCATACAACGCGTTGGCCAACGCTTCCGCCTCGTCTGCGAATGCCTTTAGTTCCACTAGAGTTACCTTCTTGTCTCTATGCAGAGCGGCGATCACCTCTTGGTGATAGAGAGTCCCGTCCGGCCGTTCATAGAACTCCAGAAGCAGCGGGTTGTGTGCAATGAGGTTGCGCGTCTCGGCTAGTACCTTTGCTCGGCCGAGGTGCTGCGAAAGAAGCCGGTAAGGCTCTTCTTCGTACCCCTCAAGGATTTCGGTAAGGAGATCGATGCGCTGCCCGAGACGAAGGGATTTCGTGCTCTTCTGCAAGTTGTCTCGCGGTATGGAACGCAGGCATGCCACTGAAACGTGTTCAATGCCGCCAAATGCAACAAAAGCTTTGCCGATTGCTGCGGCCCATTCACCGGACCAATCCACGAGCTTGACCAATGCTGCCTCCGAGGCCTAACGCTGGAGTTAAGCGGCGGCGAAGCCGTCCGCCTTGAATGACTGGTTAGGCCCGATGGTAAGGCGTTGCAAGTGCCGCGACCACATTGGGGGTGAGCTGGGACTTCTTGGCGATGAAGTCTCGTACATAGCCAGC
>NZ_DASSAB010000011.1:0-12148 GCF_035685805.1 Dyella sp. | reverse complement strand
TCGTGTCGACGGCGACGATCGCGTCGTTGGGCGCGCCGTCGATCGTGGCGCCGCCGGACCCCGAAGCATCGACTCCGCTCGCGCCGCCGGACGAAGCTCCGCTGGTCCCCGTTCCGCCCTGGCTCCCGGTCGACGTGGAGCTCGCCGACGACGCGCCCCCCTGACCCGATCCCGTCGCGCTGGTCGAGGCGCCACCCGCGCGACCATCGCCATGGGCGGAAGCGTCGCGACCGGCGTCGGGTCGATCGCGCGGCGCGCCGAGCTCGACGCCGACGGCGCAGGCCGTCAGTGCCAGAAACGTGAGCACGCAAAAACTCCTCGAAACGCGCATGCGCACACCTCGCGAGCAGGTGCCGGTCCCCTTGCGAGACCATTTGGGCCGGGTGCGTCCGACCTCTTGCAGTTTCGGCATTCTGGGATAGTATTGAACAAGAGTCAATAGAGCCCGCGTCGCCGCCGACATCCCCCTTATCCGAGGAGAATCCCCATGGGTCAGTACGTCGCTCCCCGCCGTGACATGCAATTCGTGCTGCACGAGTTGCTCCACGTGGACGACGAGTTCCGCCAGCTGCCCCCCTATACGGAAGTCGCGCGCGAGCTCATCGACCAGGTCATCGAGCAGGGCGGAAAATTCGCGGCCGAGGTGCTGTTTCCCCTGAACCAGGTGGGCGACGTCGAAGGGTGCCGCTACGCGGACGGCGTCGTGACGACTCCTCCGGGCTTCAAGGCCGCCTACGAGCGCTTCCGCGAGGCCGGATGGCCTTCGATCGCCTCCGACCCCGAGTTCGGGGGCCAAGGTCTGCCCCATACCCTCGGGTACGCTCTGGAGGAAGTCATCAACTCCGCCAACCAGGCGTTCGCCATGTACCCGTGCCTCACGCACGGCGCGTACGAGGCGCTTCACGCCCACGGCACCGACGAGCAGAAGCGCATCTTCCTTCCGAAGCTCGTTTCGGGTCAGTGGACGGGCACGATGTGCCTGACCGAGCCGCAGTGCGGCACCGACCTCGGGCTCTTGCGTACCAAAGCCGAGCCGAACAAAGACGGCAGCTACCGCATCACGGGCACGAAGATCTTCGTCTCCTCGGGCGAGCACGATCTCGCCCAGAACATCGTGCACCTGGTGCTGGCGCGCCTGCCCGACGCCCCGGCCGGCAGCCGCGGCATCTCCATGTTCATCGTGCCCAAGTACAAGGTGAATGCCGACGGCTCGCTGGGCGAGCGCAACAGCGCGTTCGCCGGTGCCATCGAGCACAAGATGGGCATCAAGGGCTCGGCCACCTGCGTGATGAACTTCGACGGCGCCGAGGGCTACCTCATCGGCAAGCCGCACAAGGGCCTCATGGCGATGTTCACCATGATGAATGCCGCGCGCCTCGCGGTGGGCGTGCAGGGCCTGGCGCTGGCCGAGCGCGCGCTGCAGAACAGCCTCAACTACGCCCGCGAGCGCCTGCAGTCGCGCGCGCTGTCCGGTGTGAAGTTCCCCGACAAGCCGGCCGACAACCTGCTCGCGCAGCCGGACGTGCGCCGCATGCTGCTGACCCAGCGCGCGTTCGTCGAGGGCACGCGTTTGCTGGTGCTGTACAACGCGCTGCAGGTGGACATCGAAGGCCGTGCCACCGATGAAGCCACGCGCCAGAAGGCCAGCGAGCTGGTGGCGTTCCTGATCCCGATCTCCAAGGGTGTGGTCACCGAGCTGGCGATCGAGTGCACCAAGGAGGCGCTGCAGATCTACGGCGGCCACGGCTACATCGGCGAGAACGGCATGGAGCAGTTCTCCCGCGATGCACGCATCACCACGCTGTACGAAGGCACCACCGGCATCCAGGCGGCCGACCTGCTGGGGCGCAAGATCCTCCAGCTGCAGGGCGTGGGCTTCAAGCACTTCCTGGAAGAGATCAGCGGCTTCTGCCAGCAGCACAGCGCCGACGAATCGCTGCGCGCGCTGATCGGGCCGCTCGCCGTGTACGCCAAGCAGTGGGGCGACATGACCGTCAAGCTGGCCCAGCGGGTACAGGCCAACCCGGAGGAACTCGGCGCCGCTGCCAACGACTACCTGTACTACTCCGGCTACGTCACGCTTGCCTATCTGTGGGCCCGCAGCGTGGCGGCTGCCGACAAGAGCAGCCAGTCGGCCGCGTTCAAGCAGGCCAAGCGCGATACCGCCAGCTTCTACTTCACCCGCATCCTGCCCCGCTGCCTGGTGCACCAGGCCGGCATCGAAGCCGGCGTGGCGACGCTGCCCGAAATCGCCTGAGCACCCGCTGCACGTATCTGGAACGCCCGGCACCGCCGGGCGTTTTTTTTTGCGCGGACGTCGACCGCCTTGCCCCCTGTCCGCGGCTCGACGCGATTGCTACGCTGCGCCGAATCCAAGAGGGAACTTGCTCATGCGTCGGATCGCCGTGCTGTTCGCCTGCCTGCTCACCTGCACCGGCGCCCTGGCGGCGTCGACGCTGCAACCGGGCGACACGCCGCCCGACGCGCTGGGCGTCACGCGCGACGGCACGCACCTGGCGCTGTCCTCGATGCGCGGCAAGGTGGTGGTGGTGAGTTTCTGGGCCACCTGGTGTGGCTACTGCATGAGGGAGCTACCGGTGCTGGCCGGCCTGCAACAGGTGTCGGTGCAGCGGAACCTGCCCCTGCAGGTGGTCGCCGTGAACGACGAGGAGAGCCGGTCCACTTTCGTCAAGGCCGCGCGCATGCTGCACGGCCGATTGCCAAGCCTGATCGTGGCATGGGACCGGGACGGCCGCATCGGTCGTCCGTACGGCACGCATGAGGGGATCCCGGTACTGGCGCTGTTCCACCGCGATGGAACGCTCGCCCAGCTGCACGCGGGCTATGACGAGCGCGCGCTCGATGGCATCGTGGCGGAGATCAACGCCTTGCTGACCGAAGCCGCGACCGCGTCGCCGTCGGTCGCTGTCGCCCGCGCCGCCCACTGAGCGACAACCGACGCACGATCGCCGCCTCGCGGCGACCTGTCGCAGCACCAGCCGGTGGCTGGCATGCCAGAATGCGCGCCCGCTCCACACCGGATAACGGCCGCTTGTCCACTGCGCGTCGCCCACGCCGCCTGACCGCCTGGCTCGCCATCGTCGCCCTGTGGCTGACGATCGCGGCGCCCGTGGTGTCGCAGACGCTGGCCAGCCCGCTGGATGCGCTGGTGAGCATCGGCTGGTGCGGCACGCACCATGACGACGGCACGCCCTCGCCACCGGCCGGCCACCTGCTGGAGAAGTGCGGCTACTGCGGGCTGTTGTCCGGCCACTCGCTCCTGCCCGATGCGCCGCCGTCTCTGGCCTCGGGACTGCCGCTGTCCGGGCTGTGGCTTGCGATGCCAGCACCGCCGGCGCGAAGCCGCATCGTGCTGCTCGCCGCCAGGCCGCGCGGGCCGCCGGTGCCCGTGCACGTCTGAGCCACGCATACCGTCGATTGCCCTTGCCGCCCGGCCAGCGACCAGCCAGTTCGGCACCGCCGTGCCGGCCGTGACCGCACTTGCCGGGCGGGCTGGTCCGCCTCGTCAATGACTGGTGTTGCGCCGACTCCCCATGTGCCGTCACCGCCGCGCTGACTGACCAGCGTCGGCGAGCAGACGGCCGCTCCATGCGCGTGGCCAGCTCGGTCGCACCGGCTGGCTCAGGTTCGCTCTTCATCTCTGATCGACATCAGTTCGCACGCTCGCCCGCGCGCGTAGCGTGTCCCCCATTCCGGAGAACTCCATGCACCATCGTCCGCTGCTTCGCACCACCCTCGTCGCGCTCGCCGCTGCCGCCCTGCCCGGCCTCGCCGCCGCCTGTTCCACCTGCGGCTGCTCGCTCAATTCGGACTGGGCGAGCCAGGGTTATGCCACCTCCCGCGGGCTGCACCTGAGCCTGCGCGAGGACTACTTCAACCAGTCGCGGCTGATCCAGGGCTCCGACCGCATTGCCGCCGGCAGCGTGGCGCTGCCGGCCGAGGAGGAACTGCAGCGCAAGACCATCAACCGCAACACCCCGATCGGCGCGGACTACAGCTTCGATCGCCGCTGGGGGTTGTCGGTGCAGCTGCCGTGGCTGGACCGACACCACCAGACCTTCCCCGAGGGCGAAACCACACTGAGCACCTCGGACGGCCAGGGCCTGGGTGACGTGCGGGTGCTGGCGCGCTACCAGGGCTTCCGCCCCGACGCGAGCGTCGGCGTGCAGTTCGGGCTGAAATTGCCGACCGGCTCGTTCAAGCAGCGCTTCCGTGCCGGCACCGCCGCGGGCGAACTACTCGACCGCGGCCTGCAGCGCGGCACCGGCACCACCGACGCGCTGCTGGGCGTGTACACCTTCGGCAACCTCGGCGAGTCGCTGGGCTACTTCAGCCAGGCAATGGCACAGGTGGCGCTGAACGCGCGCGACGGCTTCCGCCCGGGCAATTCGCTGAACGTGAACCTCGGCCTGCGCTACCTCGACGCCGGCATCGTGACGCCGCAGCTGCAGCTCAACCTGCACGGCGAGCAGCGCGAGAGCGGGGCCTTCGCCGACCGCGCCAACAGCGGCGCAGTGCTCGCCTACCTCAGCCCCGGTCTGGGGCTGAAGCTGGGCCGCCGGCTGGATGCGTTCGTGTTCGTGCAGCTGCCCGTGCACGAACACGTCAACGGCGTCCAGATCGAACCGGGCCGGCTGTGGTCGGCGGGGCTGCAGTACCGGCTGTAGCGTGGCGCGGCGAGCGCGCGCGTCAGCCGCTCTTGGGTACCGGCACGATCACGCGCTGCTCGGTCGGCACGGCCAGCGCGGGTTCGAGCGGGTTGTCCGGGTCCTGCGGGCCCTTGGGCGGTTGGCGCGGATCGGTTTGCAGCGGCGCGTCGGGCGGGGTGGGTCTGGTTGCCATGGTCATGCTCCCGGTGTGGGCCCCTTGCGCGTGCTCGGAGCGGTTGAAGCAGGTCCCGCCGGCGGAGCCCGCGCAGGGGCGAGCAGGCTGAGCCGTCGAAAGGTGAGGTTGCTGGTGAGCTGGATCTCCGGCACGCCGGCCGCGCGGGCCCGGGCGATCCGCTCGCGCGCGGCGGCCAGGTCGCCAAGCCGCGCGAGGGTTTCGGCATTGAGCAGTGCCACCTCGCCCGGCGCCGTGGCCAGCGCTTCGGAGCGTTGCACCAGCGCCCGCGCGGCGGGGGTCTCGCCGAGAATCGCCCGGTACAGGCCGAGCGACGCCCAGCCGGCTGCGTCGTCCGGCTTGAGCGCCAGATACCGGGCAGCCTGGTCGGCCGCCTTGCGGTAGGCGTCATGGGCTTCGTCGCCACGGCCCGGATCGGCCTGCAGCGCTTCGCCGAGGTTGGCCCACACCAGGAAATCCTGCGGCGCCAGTGCGCTGGCGCGACGGCGCAGGGCGATGGCCGCGGCGTAGTCGCCGGCCTGGAACTTGATCAGCCCGAGGTTGCTCAACGACGCGGCGTCCGGCGCAATGCCGATCGCCTGCGCCAGCGCCTGCTCGCTGGCCGCGCTGTCGCCGGCCTCGAGGTAGAGCGCGCCCAGGATGCTCCAGCCCTCGGCCTCGTTCGGGCGCAGCGCGACCACCTTGCGATACGAGGCCAGCGCGTGCGTCAGGTCGCCGCTGACGTACTGCTGATAGCCGATCTGCGCCTGAACGCCAGCATCCCCGGGACTGAGCTCGAGCGCGGTGGCGAATTCCCCGATCGCCCGCGCCGGCTGCCCTTGCGCCACATAGACCTTGCCCATGCCGACGTGGGCGAGCGCGCTGGTGGCGGGCACGCCCGAGCTTTGGCGGTAGTAGCCCAGGGCGCGCTCCAGGTCGCCGTGGGCGCGGTACAGGTCGCCCATGGCCAGGTTGACCTCGGCCAGGGTCGGGTCCATCTGCGCGGCGCGGCGGCAGGCCGCCATCGCCCGGGCGAACGCAGCGGCGTCGCGGCCGTTCTCGAACTGCCAGATCTCGCTGCGGCAGATCTTCGCCTGCGCCAGGGCGAACGCGGGATCGCCGGCCAGCGCCTGCCCGAACCGCTGCACCGCCTGCTCGGCGTCCTCGGCTCGGGCCGCGCGATGAAGCAACTGCAGGCCCTGCAGGTAGGCGTCGAACGCAGCCTCGTTGCGGGTGGGCGCAAGTCGCTTCGCCAACTGGGCGTCGGCAGCGGGCATCGCCCCGAGCAGCGACCGCACCACCTCGGCTGCAATCTCGCGCTGGGTCTCGAACACCCCGGTGAGCTGGCGATCGTAGGTATGGCTCCAGAGCGTGAAGCCGGTGGTGGTGTCGGCCAGGTGCGCGGTGACGCGCAACTGCGGGCCGTCACGACGCACGCTGGCCTCCAGGATCGTGGCCACGCCCAGCCGCGCGCCCCACTGCCGGGCGTCCAGCGCGCTGTCGTGCGCCTGGCGCGAAAGCGGCGCGGCGACCTTCAGGCCCGGCACGCCAGCGAGCGCGTCGCGCATCTCCTCGGTGAGGCCGTCGGCGAAATAGTCGTCGCCGTGGTCTGCGCCAAGGTTGCTGAACGGCATCACCGCGATGGAGGACGCCGCCGGGCGCGCGGCGGGCGGGGCACCCTCGTGCATCCAGCCCAGCGCCGCGAGCCCCGCCAGCAACACGGCCGCCAGCGCCCATCGCCACGGGCCGCGCACAGGCGGGCGGAGCGTGGACCGGTCCGCTTCATGGGCTTGCGGCTCGGGCGGTCCGGGCGTCTCACTCCACACCGCGGGGGAGCGGCCGGGCGCGGCCGCGCTGGCGTCGAGTGGATCGGACGCGACCTCGGACACGGCAACGGTCGCGGGGTCGACCGTGGATGGATCGAGCGTGCATGGATCAGGCACGGGTGAGGCAGGCACGGGTGGGCCGGGCGCGGGCGGATCCCGCATACGCAGCTCGCCGATGAAGGCATAGCCCAGCGCATGGCGGGTCTGGATGTAGCGCGGGTGCTGCGAATCGTCCTCAAGCGCGTGGCGCAGCTGCGCAATGGCCCGGGTGAGCACGCCGGGGGTGACGTGGCGATGGCCCCACACCGCGTCCAGCAGCTCGTCGCGACCCACCAGTTCGCCGCGGCGCTGCAGCAGCACGAGCAGCACGGTGAAGGCCTTGGGCTCGAGCGGCCGCTCGACGCCGCCGCGTACGAGGATGCGGGCCGCCGGATCGACCAGCACATCGTCGAACTCGAACGGCTGCGTCCCCTGACTGCCAGCACCGGACGGCAACGGATTCATCGGCTAGTCCCTCATGCGATCACACAAACCTCGGCGTTCGCTGCGGCAAACCTCGCATTTACCTCATGACCCGTCCGCGGCCCTGGCGGAGCCTGTCTGCACGCCGCATCCCGCGGTCGCCACAGGAGATTCCGCCATGCATGCCCAACTCGCTTCCCTGCCCCCGCTCTCGTCCGCCCTGCTGCAGCCGGAGACCACCGACCATCCCGCACGCCGCTGCCGGGTCGGCCATGTCGCCCTGCAGGAGGCGGCACTGGACGAGTTCAACGCGCTGCTGGCGCGCCTGCATCACGTACCGCTGCTGGGTGACCAGATCGCCACCGCAGCACGCGAGCTGGCCCGGCAACCGGTCAGCGACCACCGCGCCCCGGCCATCGCCCAGCGCATGCGGCTGGCACACACCGTGACGCAGATGCTCGCCGACCCGGAATGGCAGCCAGCGGCCGACGCCGTGGAGCCGGCCCGGCTGGTAGTGGACTACGCCCGTCGGCCGCATCAGTTGATCCCCGACAACTTGCCGGTGATTGGCGGCCTGGACAAGGCGGTGGTGGTCGATGCGGCGTGGCCGCAGCTGGCCGGCGAGGTGGATTGCTACCTCGACTACCGCCGTCTGCGCGTGATCGAGGCGCAGCTGCGCCACTGCCGCGTGTTCGAGTTCCACTTCGGCCGGCAGGAATGGCTGGCCGCGCGGGCGGCGGAGGCGGCGCTGATCGGCCATTGCCGGCGCGTCGGCAGCTCGAGCTACCTGCCCGGCGGCGCGGCGGCGATGTTCCGGGTCAGCTGAGGGTGCGCGAAGGGACCCGCCAGACGATCGGGGACCACGCGGGCTTCCCAGCCGCTGCCGCGCGGGTGTAAACCTTGAGCCCGGTTCCGCAACGACGCAAGGCTCATGAGCGACCGCTCCTTCCTGATCCGCATGGCCGAGGACGATGACGACTTCATCCTCGGCCTGGTTCCCCGCTTCGTCGACTTCCCGCTGCCGGCCTGGCGCAAGCGGCACGAGTGCATCGAAGGCATTCGCGCCGACCTGGTGCACCACCTGGACGACCAGCCGCCCAACAGCTTCGTGTTCGTCGCCGAAGACGACGACGGCAGCACGGTGGGATTCCTGCACCTGCAGAAGACGCAGGACTTCTTCAACGGCCGCACCAACTGCCACGTTTCCGACCTGGCGGTCGCGCCGGGGCACGAGGGCCGTGGCGTGGGCCGGGCGCTGCTGGAGCACGCCGAGCAGTGGGCGCGTGAACACCGCTGCGCGCTGATGACGCTGGCGGTGTTCCCGGGCAACGAGCGCGCCCGGGCGCTTTATGAAGCCAGCGGGTACGACGTCGACCTGCTGCGGATGGCCAAGCCGCTGCGCTGATCCCGCCAAGAAAAATGGCCCGTGGCATCGACGATGCGCACGGGCCATGGGTGCATCCAGTCACGCGCCGCAGGCGCGGCGCGGGAGGGTCAGTTGACGGTGGTGCTGCCGGGGCTGCCGCCCTCGGTCTGCTCACGCTCGTTCAGGCGCAGCGACACGCGGTCGATGTTGGCCAGCGACAGCAGGTGGGCGTAGATCCAGCCCAGCACGCCTTCCTTGAGGAATTCGTGGGCGACCTTCTCGTCAAGCTGGCGCAGCTTTTCCTCGCTGACCACGAACAGGCCATTGAGGTTGATCGACTTGCCATCCTTCTCCAGCCGGATGTTGCGCGGCTCGAGCAGATCGTACTTGCGCAGCTGGTCCATGAACCAGTGCGTGCGGGTCACGTGCTGCTGGAACTCGCCGAGGAAATTCACGGCGTTGGTGAGCAGCTCGGTGTCGGTGCCGTCGTCCTTGAACAGGCGGTCGCCTTCGCTGGTGTTGAAGCCCTCGTAGGCCTCGTCCAGGAACACGGTGAAATCGTCACCGCCCTCCTGATCGGCCGGCTTCTCGGCCAGGATGAACGGGTAGCGGCGGATGAACGCCGGCACGTAGGTGTTGGGCGCCCACTGGCCGTTGGCGTCGACGAACAGGTTCTCGTTCTGGCGCAGGCCCAGCAGCGCCATCGGGCCGGCGTCCTTCATGTCCGCGCCGGCGAACAGGATCGGCACGTCGCGCGCGGCGGCGGGAAATTCCACGCCGGTCAGCGGCACCGAATGGACGTTAGCCGCGAACTTCAGGCTCGGCACGCCCTTCAGGCGCAGATCCTTGTGGGCGGTGCGGTTGAGCGGCACGGGACGCTCGTAGAAAAAGACTTCAGCCACGTTACTTACCTCTGCCCAGCCGCGCCGGGGTCGCCACTGTTGGCTCCCCCTCCCAAACCCGGCCCGGGTCTCAAGACGAACGAGCACTATAACAGCGCCCGCGGCCGCTCGTGAGCCCGCCGCTCGTGGCGAGCTATGTGTTTGCTGCGACACACATTTGCATCCCGATCGCAACATAGTTGGGCTATGCTGGCGCGGATCGCAACCGCTGCATCGCTGCGCGTTTTCCCAGGCTCTGGCTGAAGGATGGACTGCATGCTGATGGACGTACCGTTCCGGGCCGACCTGCGCTCGACCCGGGTGCTCTCGCTCGACGCCACCGGCCGGATCCTCGACTGGATCAGCTGGCAGGACGCCGTCTGCCTGTACGTGCGCGAGGCGGTAGCCTGGACCCTTGGCGAGCCTTGCCTCACCGTGCATGGCGGCATGAATCGAGACCGTGGCGAACAGAGCCTGCTCGAACTGCATCCGATCATCGCCAGCACCGGCCACTGCCGCGACCACGCGATCGATCCGGCGCCGGCGCTGACCAACACCGCGCTGTTCGCCCGCGACCGCCACCTGTGCCTGTATTGCGGCAACCACTACAGCCGCGGCGAGCTCACCCGCGACCACGTGCACCCGGTCTCCAAGGGCGGCCGCGACGAATGGGAGAACGTGGTGAGCGCGTGCCTGGCGTGCAACCTGCGCAAGAGCAACCGCACGCCGCAGCAGGCCCACATGCCGCTGCTGGCGGTGCCGTACCGCCCGAGCTGGGTGGAGCACCTGATCCTGTCCAACCGCAACATCCTGGCCGACCAGATGGAGTTCCTGGTCAACCACCTGCCGCGCGACCGGCGCGCCGCGCACGCCTGAGTTTCAGTCTTCCGGCTCGGCCGCCAGCGCCTCTTCCACGTTGTCCAGCTCGCTGCGGCCTTTCTCCGCCAGCCGGCAGTAGTGGGCGCGGATCCGCGCCAGCGTCTCGTCATCCAGTTCCTCCAGCGCCAGCAACGCGTTGTGCGCCCGGCTGGAGCGGATCAGCTCGTCGAGCTTGATCTGCACCGCCGCCGAATCGCGGTTCTGGGTGTTCTGGATCAGGAAAACCATCAGGAAGGTGATGATCGTGGTGCTGGTGTTGATCACCAGCTGCCAGGTGTCGCCGAACTGGAACAGCGGGCCGGTTGCCGCCCACAGCACCACGATCAGCACCGCCACGATGAAGGTGGTGGGCTTGCCGGCCGCGCGCGAGGTGGCGCCGGCGAAACGACGGAACAGCGACGATGAGCTCATGTGAAGTCCTCGTGGGAAAACCGTACGCGGGCGCATGCCGGCCTGGCGCCGCAGCCGTTCGTGCAGGCCGGATCCGATGGATCGGCCCGCTTCACGACGCCGCGCCACCCTTGCCCCGCCACCGTGCTGGGCCAACAATACGCGAATGATCGACCTCTCCCGCTATCCCCATCTGGCGCCGATCGAGACGCCGGCCGACCTGCGCCGCGTGTCCGACGAGCAGCTTCCCGCCGTCGCCGACGAGTTGCGCCAGTACCTGATCGAGGCGGTCGCCAGTTCCGGCGGCCACTTCGGCGCGGGGCTGGGCGTGGTCGAGCTGACCGTCGCCCTGCACCACGTGTTCGACACCCCGCACGACCGGCTGGTGTGGGACGTGGGCCACCAGTGCTACCCGCACAAGATCCTCACCGGCCGCCGCGAGCGGATCACCACGATCAAGAAGAAGGAAGGCTTGGCACCGTTCCCGCGCCGCGAGGAAAGCGAGTACGACACCTTCGGCGTCGGCCATTCGTCCACGTCCGTGTCGGCCGCGCTGGGCATGGCCATCGCCGCGCAGCGCGCCGGCGACGACCGCCGCGTCGTCGCGGTGATCGGCGACGGCGCGATGACCGCGGGCATGGCCTTCGAGGCGCTCAACCATGCCGGCGGCATGGAGCCGGAGCCGAACCTGCTGGTGATCCTCAACGACAACCGGATGTCGATCTCCGAGAACGTCGGCGGCCTGACCAAGATGCTCGGCCGGCTGATGAGCTCGCGCACGATGAACGCGGTGCGCGAGGGCGGCAAGAAGCTGCTCGGCGACAAGCGCACCAACCCGGCGGCGCGCTTCGTCAAGCGCTGGGAGGAGCACGCCAAGGGCATGTTCGTGCCCTCGACGCTGTTCGAGGAAATGGGCTTCCACTATTCCGGCCCGGTCGACGGCCACGACCTGCCCGCGCTGCTGGCGTCGCTGCGCACGCTGCAGACGCTCAAGGGCCCGCAGCTGCTGCACGTGATCACGACCAAGGGCAAGGGCTACGACCTGGCCGAGGGCGACCAGATCGAATACCACGCGGTGTCGCCGTTCGACCCGACCGTGGGCGTGGTCAAGAAGGACGGCCCCGCCAAGCCGACCTACACGCAGGTGTTCGGCGACTGGCTGTGCGACATGGCCGCGGCCGACCCGAAGCTGCTGGCGATCACGCCGGCGATGCGCGAGGGCTCGGGCCTGGTGCGCTATTCGCAGGAATATCCCGACCGCTACTTCGACACCGCGATCGCCGAGCAGCACGCGGTGACGCTCGCCGCGGGCATGGCCTGCGAGGGCGGCAAGCCGGTGGTGGCGATCTATTCGACCTTCCTGCAGCGCGCCTACGACCAGCTCATCCACGACGTGGCATTGCAGGACCTCGACGTGCTGTTCGCGATCGACCGCGCCGGCGTGGTCGGCCCGGACGGCGCCACGCACGCCGGCAGCTTCGACCTGTCCTACCTGCGCTGCA
>NZ_DASSAB010000010.1:0-60818 GCF_035685805.1 Dyella sp. | reverse complement strand
GGTGACGCCGATGGGCGCACGCCTGCTGCGCCGCTGGCTGACCCGGCCGCTGCGTTCGCGTGAGCTGCTGCGCCAGCGCCACCAGGCCATCGGCACGCTGATCGACAGCCGCCGCTACGACAGCCTGCGCGAACAATTGCGCGGCATCGGCGACCTGGAACGCATCCTCGCCCGCGTGGCGCTGCGTTCGGCGCGCCCACGCGATTTGTCTACCCTGCGCGACGGCTTGCTGGCCGCGCCGGAATTGCGGACGCGCATCAAGGATCTGGACAGTCCGCTGCTGCACACCCTGGTCGAACGCATTGGCGACCACGCCGACAGCGCCGCCCTGCTCGCCCGCGCCATCGTCAAGCAACCGCCGGTACTGCAGCGCGACGGCGGCGTGATCGCCGACGGCTACGACGCCGAACTCGACGAACTGCGCCGGTTGTCCACCCACGCCGACCAATACCTGGTCGAGCTGGAGGAACGCGAAAAAGCCGCCAGCGGCATCACCACGCTCAAGGTCGGCTACAACCGCGTGCACGGCTATTACATCGAGATCAGCCGCGCGCAGTCGGACAAGGCACCCGCGCATTACACGCGCCGGCAGACCACCAAGAACGCCGAGCGCTACATCACCGAGGAGCTAAAGACCTTCGAGGACAAGGTGCTGTCGGCCAAGGAGCGCTCGCTGATGCGCGAGCGCGCCCTGTACGAGGCGCTGCTGGAGCAGCTAATCGGGCAGCTCGAACCGCTCAAGACCGCCGCCGCCGCGATCGCCGAGCTGGACGTGCTGGCCACCCTGGCCGAACGCGCCGAGACGCTGGACTGGGCCGAGCCGGTGCTCACCGACGAGGCCGGCATCGCGATCGAGCGCGGCCGCCATCCGGTGGTGGAAAAGGTGCGCGACGAGCCGTTCGAGCCGAACGACCTCAAGCTCGACGACGCCCGCCGCATGCTGGTGATCACCGGCCCCAACATGGGCGGCAAGAGCACCTACATGCGCCAGAACGCGCTGATCGTGCTGCTGGCGCACATCGGCAGCTACGTGCCGGCCAGCGCGGCCACGATCGGCCCGATCGATCGCATTTTCACCCGCATCGGCGCCGGCGACGATCTTTCGCGCGGGCAGTCCACCTTCATGGTGGAGATGAGCGAGACGGCCAACATCCTGCACAACGCCACCGAACACAGCCTGGTGCTGATGGACGAAGTGGGCCGCGGCACCAGCACCTACGACGGCCTCGCACTGGCCCGCGCCAGCGCGGTGCACCTGGGCACCCACTGCCGCGCGTGGACGCTTTTCGCCACCCATTATTTCGAGCTCACCGAACTGGCCGGTGACTATCCCGGCATCGCCAACGTGCACCTGGACGCCGTGGAGTACGGCGAGCAGTTGGTGTTCATGCATGCCGTGAAGGAAGGCCCGGCGAACCAGAGCTTCGGGCTGCAGGTGGCAGCGCTGGCGGGGCTGCCCCGGCCGGTGATCGCCGATGCCCGCCGCACGCTCGCGGCGCTGGAGAAAGGCATGCACGGTGGTGCCGCCACGGCCCGTGCAAAACCGGAGTCGCCCCAGCTGGGCCTGTTCGCGGCGCCGCAACCCTCGCCGTTGCACAAGCGCCTGGCCGAACTCGACCCCGACACCCTCTCGCCCCGCGAGGCGCTTGCCGAGCTTTATCGGCTCAAGGCGCTGGCCTGATCTGGCTTCCGCCGCAGCCTCGGCGGGCACGGCGGTAGCACGCGGCTCCACCGCCCGTCTGCGACCCGCGTGCGCAGGAACGTGCTATCCGCCATCAACCATCGCGGCATAGCCTGCGGCTATCGTCTGCATCGGCACAAACGAATTCCTTCGCTCACCACCGTGCTCTACCGTGGGACGTCGGACATGGCGCGCCATGCAGCGCGCGATGGCCGCAGGCCGCCGGGCAATGCCCGCGTGGCCACGTGATCCCTCGCCATCGCCGTCACGACGTTCGCCGCTTCGGCACCCACCCGCTAAGGAGATAGCCCATGTCCACCCAGGCCAAATGCCCTTTCAACCACGCTGCCGGCGGCGGCACCACGAACCGGGACTGGTGGCCGAAACAGCTGCGGGTGGATCTGTTGCAGCAGCACTCGACCCGCTCCGACCCGATGGGCACCGCCTTCGATTACGCGGCGGCGTTCAAAAGCCTCGACCTGGCCGCGCTGAAGAAGGACCTTGCCGACCTGATGACCGATTCGCAGGACTGGTGGCCGGCGGACTTCGGCCACTACGGCCCACTGTTCGTCCGCATGGCCTGGCACAGCGCCGGCACCTATCGCATCGGCGACGGCCGCGGCGGCGCCGGGCGCGGCCAGCAGCGGTTCGCGCCGCTCAACAGCTGGCCGGACAACGTGAGCCTGGACAAGGCGCGGCGGCTGCTCTGGCCGATCAAGCAGAAGTACGGCAACAAGATTTCCTGGGCCGACCTGATGGTGCTCACCGGCAACGTCGCGCTGGAGACCATGGGCTTCAAGACCTTCGGGTTCGGCGGCGGCCGCGAGGACGTTTGGGAGCCGGATCAGGACGTCTACTGGGGCAACGAGACCACCTGGCTGGGCGGCGACGTGCGCTATGCGCGCAGCGAGCCCGGTGACGCCGAGGGCGAGATCGTGGCCGATGCGGGCCTGCACGGCCACGAGCACGACCGTACCGCCCCGACCGAGCGCAACCTCGAGAACCCGCTCGCCGCGGTGCAGATGGGCCTGATCTACGTCAACCCCGAAGGCCCCGAGGGCAGGCCCGACCCGCTGGCCGCGGCACACGACATCCGCGAGACCTTCGCCCGGATGGCGATGGATGACGAAGAAACGGTCGCCCTGATCGCCGGCGGCCACACCTTCGGCAAGACCCATGGCGCCGCACCGGCCGAGCACGTCGGCCGCGAACCGGAAGCCGGCGACCTGGCCGAGCAGGGCCTGGGCTGGAGCAACAGTTACGGCTCCGGCAAGGGCGCCGACACCATCACCAGCGGCCTGGAAGTGACCTGGACCACCACGCCCGCGCAGTGGGGCCACGACTACTTCAAGCACCTGTTCGGCTACGAATGGGAGCTGGAGAAGAGCCCGGCCGGGGCCCACCAGTGGGTGGCCAAGGACAGCGAGGCGATCATTCCCGACGCGCACGATCCGTCGCGCAAGCGACGTCCGACGATGCTCACCACCGACCTGTCGATGCGCGTCGATCCGGCCTACGAGAAGATCTCGCGCCGCTTCCTCGAGCATCCCGAGCAGTTCGCCGATGCATTTGCCCGGGCCTGGTTCAAGCTGACCCACCGCGACATGGGTCCGCGCTCGCGCTATCTGGGCCCGGACGTGCCTGCCGAGGAACTGCTGTGGCAGGACCCGGTGCCCGCCGTCGACCACCCGCTGGTGGATGCGGCGGACATCGCCGCACTGAAACAGCGCGTGCTCGACGCGGGGCTGTCCGTGGCGGAACTGGTGTCCACCGCGTGGGCCGCGGCCTCCACCTTTCGCGGCTCCGACAAGCGCGGGGGCGCCAATGGCGCACGCCTCCGGCTGGCGCCGCAGAAGGACTGGGCGGTGAACCAGCCCGAGCAGCTGGCCAGGGTGCTGGCGACGCTCGAGGGCATTCGTGCCGAGTTCAACCGCGAAGGGGCAAAGATCTCGCTGGCCGACCTGATCGTGCTGGCCGGCAGCGCCGCGGTCGAGCAGGCGGCGCGGGCCGCCGGCGTGGCGGTGACGGTGCCGTTCGCCCCCGGCCGCACCGACGCCAGTCAGGAGCAGACCGACGTGGAGGCGTTTGCGCCGCTGGAGCCGGTCGCCGACGGCTTCCGCAACTATCTCAAGCGGCGTTACGCGGTGCCCGCCGAGGCGCTGCTGATCGACCGGGCGCAGCTGCTGACCCTCACCGCGCCGGAAATGACCGTGCTGATCGGCGGCCTGCGCGTGTTGGGCGGCAACGTCGGACAGAGCCCGCATGGCGTGTTCACCGGACGGCCCGGCACCCTGAGCAACGACTTCTTTGTCCACCTGCTCGACATGGGCACCGCATGGAAGGCCAGCACCACCGAGGCGGATGTCTTCGAGGGACGCGACCGGCACAGCGGCGAACTGCGCTGGACCGGCACGCGGGTGGACCTGATCTTCGGCTCGCATGCGCAGCTGCGCGCGCTGGCCGAGGTCTACGCCAGTGCCGATGCGGGCGAGAAGTTCGTGCATGACTTCGTCGCGGCGTGGGACAAGGTCATGAACCTGGATCGCTACGACCTGCGCTGAGGCGCGAGCCGGCACGGCCGGTCGATGAAGGCACGAGGGGCACGGGTGGCGACACCCGTGCCCCTCGTGCTGTACGCCCGTCGACTCAGTGCTTGCGGGGTACGTCTTCCGCCGGCGCGATCTCCTCGTGCGGCTCCACCAGCGGACCGGTGATCACCGGCGCGACCATGTGCGGGTCGTCCGCATCGGGCAGCGCCACATCGGGGATGGCATCGTGCGATGCCGCCGACTCGGCCGGCAGGTCCTGCGGCGGATCGAGCAGCGGATCACGCGCTGCCAGCCGCCCCGCTTCCACCAGTTGCTGGATGCGCATGAACACCTCGGCGCGACCGAACGGCTTCTTCATGAAGTCGTCCGCGCCGAAGCGCTGCACGTAGAACTGCTCGGTCGCCTGCAGGTTGCCGCTGATCATCACGATCGGGATGCCGCGCGTCTCCGGCTCGCGGCGCAGCGTGCGCAACACCGCGAAGCCGTTCATGCCCGGCATCACGATATCCAGAAAGATCAGGTCCGGCTTCTGGCTGCGGGCGATCGCCAGCGCCGTCTCGCCGTCGCCGGCCTTGGATACCTCGTAGCCATCCTGGGCCAGCATTTTCCCCAGCACCGCGCGAATCGTGGGCGAGTCATCCACCACCAGCATGCGCGCGCCGCGCACGGCCTGCACGCGCGCGTTCTGCTGCCTGCGCTCGCCGGCGTTCAGCAGCCGCTTGAACAAATCGAAACCCGACATTGCGTCACTCCCCGTCATGCCCCCGCGCGTAGTCTCACGGCAGCTGCCCCCGTGCGCAATCGGCGGGGGCTGGCCGCGTGCGCGCCGACGCACTAATCGCCGGCGTCGGGGATGCCCTTGAGTCGCCGCAACGCGGCGCGGTCGTGCTTGCCGGGCCGGCCCTGCGGATGCAGCGCCGAGGCGCCGATCAGCCGACGCTGTTCGCGCGCCGCCTCGCGCGCCAGCCGGCTCGCCTCGGTCTCGCGATAGAGCGTCTGCGCCACGGTCGCCGGGCCACGCTGGTCCGCAAGGCCCAGTACCTCCACCTGCATCCGTTCCTCGCCGCGACGCACGTCGAGCCGGTCGCCGGCCCGCACCGCCCGCGAGGGCTTGCAGCCGGCACCGTTAAGTTCGACCCGGCCGCCCACCACGGCCTGCTTGGCCAGGCTGCGCGTCTTGAAGAAACGCGCGGCCCACAGCCACACGTCGATGCGGATTTCGGCTGCGGGAGAAAAAGTCGCTTCGCTCATCGCGGCATTATCGTGCCGTCGCGGGTCCGCTGGCACGCACGCAAACGCCCTGCATGCGTCATCCGCCCATCAGCATGTTGGCCAGCGGCACGGTCGCGAGCGAGAGCACGATGCCCGCTCCCAGCACGGTATTGGCCAGGCGCGGCTCCAGCTCGTACTGATCGGCCAGAATCGCTGCCGAGATCATCGGCGCCATCGCCGCCTGCAGCACGCCTACCGACAGGGTCAGCCCGTCCACCCCGAGCGCGCGACCGAGCGCCCATCCGGCCAGCGGCGCCGCGGCGAGCTTCCAGGCCAACCCGCTCGACAGCGCGCCGAGCTGTCCGCGCTCCAGGTGCAGCTTGAACTGCAACCCGACCGAAAACAGCGCCAGCGGAGTCAGTGTCTGCCCCAGCGGCATCAGCAGCTGGTCCAGCGTCGCGGGCCAGCCACCGCACAAGCCGGCGACGACCCCGATCAGCAGTGCGATGAATGCCGGGAACGTGACGATGCGCCGCACCACCAGCGCCGCGCTGGGCGTGCGCCCGGAATACAGCGACGCCACCACGATGCCGCCGGCAGCGAGCAGCGGAAAGCAGCCCAGCTGGTCGGCCACGACAGCCAGCGCCAGCCCGGGCTTGCCGTGCATCGCCTCCACCATCGGGTAACCCATGAACGAGGTATTGCCCAGGCCGCACACCAGGGTCAGCGCACCGATGCGCCCGCGCGGCCAGTGCAGCATGCGCCCCAGCACCGCGAACAGCAGCCACGCACCGAAGAAAGTGATCCACATGGTGGCGATCGGAAACCAGGTGTGCCGGTCGAAGTGCACGCGCGGGATCATTGCCAGCACCAGCGCCGGCAGCGCGATATTGAGCACCCACCAGTTCAGCCCCTGCACGATGCCGGCGGGCGGGCGGGCGAACCGCGCGACCAGCGCCCCCAGCGCCAGGCACACGAACAACAACAGCAACGCACTCATCGACAACGGCACACGGTGGCTGGCGGAACGCCCATTAGACGCGATGCGACACGAAGCCGGAAGGCCGCGCCGGGCCACCGCGTGCACGCTGGGCGATAATCGCGCGCTTGTGTGCTGGCCCGGACTGCCGATGACCGACTCCTCCCACCGCGTGCACGGCCTGGCCGGCGACGAGATCGCCCCGGACTGGCCCGCCCTCACCGTCGCCGAGGTCGACACCGTGCTGGACGCGATCCCGCAGCTGGCGTCGCCGTGGCGGATCATCTGGCACAGCCCGCGTCCGCTGTCGGCCGCCTGCCTGGTGCAGACCGGGGGCGGCACGGTGTTCGTGAAGCGCCACCACCACAGCGTGCGGAACGCCGCCGCGCTGCGTGAGGAGCACGGCTTCATCGCCTGCCTGCGAGGCGGTGGCATGCCGCTCGCCCGCCTGTTTGCCGACGCGCATGGCGAGACGGCCATCGAGCGCGGCGACTGGGTGTACGAAGTGCACGAACAGGCCCGCGGCATCGACCTGTACCGCGAGACGATCTCCTGGTCGCCGCCCGCGCGGTCGGCGCACGCCTTCACCGCGGGCCGGATGCTGGCGCAACTGCATCGGGCGGCGGAGGGCCGCGCCGCCGCGCAACGCAGTACGCACGTGCTGGTGGCGCGCAGCGAGCTGGTCACCGCAGTCGATCCCGTGCAGGCGCTCGACGCGCAACTCGGCGAACGCCCCGGGCTTGCGCAGTTCCTGCGCGGTCGCAACTGGCGCGACGACCTGGCCGCGGTCTTTGCGCCGTGGCAACGGGCGCAGCCTGCGCTGGCCCGGCAGCCGCGGCTGTGGACCCATGGCGACTGGCACGTCTCCAACCTGTGCTGGAGTGGCGCGGACGACGGCGCGGAGATCACCGCGGTGCTCGACTTCGGGCTGGCCGCCGCCACCTTCGCGCTGTTCGACCTGGCGACCGCGATCGAGCGCAACGCGATCGCCTGGCTGGAGCTCGACACCGGCGACGCCGTGCACGTCGACATCGCGCTCGCGCTGATCGCCGGCTATCGGCAGGTGCGGCCGCTGGATCGTTCGGACGTCCATCTGCTGGCCGAGCTGTTGCCCGTGGTGCATGTGGATTTCGCGTTGTCTGAAGTGGAGTACTTCCACGCGGTGACCCAGGACAGCCACGCTGCCGCTGTCGCCTACGACACCTTCCTGCGCGGCCACGCCGCCTGGTTTTCCACGCCGC
The DNA here is from genome assembly GCF_035685805.1 of Dyella sp. GTDB lineage: Bacteria > Pseudomonadota > Gammaproteobacteria > Xanthomonadales > Rhodanobacteraceae > Dyella_A. The sequence goes on along the minus strand of NZ_DASSAB010000010.1, from coordinate 53,156 downwards.
CCGGACAGGCCCTGCTGGGGGCCATTCGCGCCGCCGCCTGACGCAGCGCCTGCGTTTCGTGTTTCAATGCGCGCCTTGAAGCGGGGGTGCCCGGCATGACGCCGGGCTGAGAGAGTCCCTTGGAACCTGATCCGGCTAGCACCGGCGTAGGGAGCTTGCAGCACCATCGCGCACGTCCGTGCGTCGGTGGTGCGCCGTCGCTTCGTCCTGCCCTTTCGAGACGACGACGACCATGAATTCCCTGCACCGCCATCCCCTCGCTGCCGCTCTGATTTCCGCGATCGCCCTGGCCGCGGTCGCCCCGTCGCATGCCGCCGACGACGCCGGCCACGACCCCGCCCAGGCCAGGCGTCTCGGTGCAGTGCAGGTCACCGCCAACGCGGACAAGGGTTACCGCGCCGAGAGCGCGCAGGTGGATACCTTCGGCAGCTTCGGCAACGCGCCGCTGCACGACACGCCCGCGTCGGTGACGGTGATCACCCGCGACCAGATCGACGACCGCCAGCCGCGCACGCTCAGCGAGCTGGCCCGCGCCGATGCCGCGGTGGGCGACAACTACGCGCCGGTGGGCTACTACCAGGATCTGGCCATCCGCGGTTTCGTGCTCGACCTGGCTACCGCCTATCGCCTCAACGACATGACCATCAACGGCGAGCAGCTCACGCCGCTGGAAGACAAGCAGCGGGTGGAGATCCTCAAGGGCCTGGGCGGACTGGAAGCCGGCATCGTGGCGCCGGGCGGCCTGGTCAACTACGTCAGCAAGCGCCCGGCCGACGTGCGTACCGCCACGCTGGGCACCGACTCGCACGGCTCGCGCTACGCCGCGGTGGACATGGGCGGCTGGCTGAGCCCCACGTTCGGCGTGCGCGTGAACGCCGCACACGAAGACACCCACTCCTACGTCCGGCACACGCCCGGCCGGCGCAGCTTCCTCTCGCTGGCGGCGGACTGGAAAATCAGCGAGCGCGCCACGCTGGAGCTGGACAGCAACTACCAGACCAGCGGCCAGCGCTCCGTCTCCGGTTACCAGCTGCTCGGCGGCACCACCATCCCGGCGCACCCGAGCAACACGCGCCTGCTCGGCTACCAGCCGTGGCAGCAGCCGGTGGGCATCCATTCCAGCAACACCACCGCGCGCTTCAACTACCGCTTCAGCGAGCAATGGAGCGCGCAGCTCTCGGCCGGCCACAGCCACACGGTGATCGACGACAACGTGGCCTTCGCCTACGGCTGCTTCTACGCGCCGCAGTGCGCCACCGGTGAGTACCCCGGCCAGTTCTTCGCCCCCAATGGCGACTACGACATCTACGATTTCCGCAGCCCCGACGACACCCGCCAGAACGACGAAGTGCGCGCCGTGATCAAGGGTGGCTTCGACACCGGCAGCCTCAGCCACGAAGTGAGCCTGGGCGCCAGCGCCTTCCGCCGCACGCTGGACCAGCGGCCCTACGTGTACGACTACGTCGGCACCGGCAACATCGACCAGATCGACCCGCCCTATTTCGCACCCTCGCCGAACCAGCCCGGCCCCTCGGCGCGCACCTTCACCAGCTGGCAGCGGGCCCTGTTCGCGCTGGATCGCGTGCACTTCGGCACGCAGTGGCAGCTGCTGGCGGGCGCCCGCTTCGTGCGGCTGGACGAGCGCGCCTGGGATGACACCGGCCTCGTGCTCGAGCGCCACACGCGCCTGAGCAAGACCCTGCCTCAGGCCGCGCTGCTGTGGCAGCCGAGCGCCCCGCTCACCGTGTACGCCAGCTACAGCGAGAACCTGTCGCTGGGCGCCGAGGCGCCGTACTGGACCACCAACGGCGGCGCGATCCTGGCCCCGGTGCACTCGCGCCAGCTCGAAGCGGGCGTGAAGTACGAGTGGAGCGATACGCTCAGCCTGCAGGGCGCGCTGTACCGCATCCGCCAGCCGTATCAGTACGCGCAGCCGGACAACTCGGCCTACGGCTTCACGTTCGTGCAGCACGGCCAGCAGGTGCATACCGGACTGGAGCTCCAGGCCGCCGGACGGGTGAACGACAGCCTGCGCCTCACCGCCAGCGTCAACCTGATCCAGGCCCGCGCGCGGGACACCGGCACGCCGGCGTACGAAGGCCACCAGATCGTCAACGTGCCGCGCCTGCGTTCGGCCGTCTATCTGGACTACCGCCTGCCGGTCGCGGCCAACATCGGCCTGCTCGGCGGCTGGCGCTATGCCAGCGCCAACCCGGCCACGCCGGACGGTCGCGCCCGCGTGCCTGCGTACAACGTATTCGATGCCGGCCTGCGCTACACCACCGACTGGAGCGGCCACCCGATGACCTGGCACCTGAGCGTGGACAATGTGTTCAACACCTTCTACTGGCGCGACACCGGCGGTGCCTTCGGTGATACCTACCTGTTCACCGGCGCGCCGCGGCTGGCACGGCTGTCGGTCACGGTCGGGTTCTGAGCATGAACTGGGTCGAGCTGGTGGGCGCGTTGATCAGCGCGTGGGCGGTCTGGCTCACCGCCCGGCGCCGCCCCTGGTGCTGGCCGGTGGGACTGGCCTCGGTGCTGGTCTACGGCGGCATCTTCGTCGATGCCAGGCTCTACTCCGACGCCCTGCTCCAGCTCGCCTTCGCCGGGCTCATCGTCTACGGCTGGCGGCGCTGGCTGCGTCACCTGGGCGACGACGGGCGGGTGCAGGTGGCGCCGTTGCCGTTCGCCCAGGCGGCGTGGCACGTCGCCGTCGGCATGGCCGGCGCGCTGGTTCTCGGCTACGCCATGCATCGCTGGACCGACGCCGCCCTGCCCTGGCTGGACGCCGCGCTGACCAGCTTCAGCCTGGTCGCGCAGTGGTGGCAGGGGCGTCGCCACGTGGCGGCATGGTGGCTGTGGATTGCGGTGGACGTGATCTACGTGGGCGAATACGTCTACAAGCACCTGCTGATCACCGCCGTGCTCTACGCCGGCTTCATCGCGCTGGCCGCGATGGGACTGCGCCAATGGCGGCAGGCGGAACCGGCCGCCGCGCCATCGGCGGCATGAGCGCAGCGCGCCGCCGCGGCGTGCAAAGATACCGCCTCCCCAGCAGCAGCGTTCTTCATGTCCTCAAGCTCTTATGATTTTCGTCAGTTCCAGGCCGAACTGGCTGCACTGGACGCCGCCAAGGCCAGGGAGCAGGCCACCGTCACACCACCCGCCACCGCACCGGCCAGCACGACCGTCGCACCGGCGCCACTGAAGAAAAAGCGCGGCCGGCCCAGCACCAAGGCGGCCGAAGCCGAACGGATCGCCCGGGCGCGGGACGAGTTCCTGGCGCTGCGCACGCGCCATCAGCTGACCGTTGCCGACGTGGTGGCCTTTTTCCCCGAGGAAGAAGGCGTGGCCTATCTGCAGGCTCTGCTGGCCCAGCCCCAGCCGCGCCGGCGCCGCCGCAAGACCGATCCGGCAACGCCGGCAGAGTGAGCCATCAGCGGGCGTCGCCGTCGCTTTCCAGAAACCGGTAACCCACGCCCGGCTCGGTCTTGAGCCACTGCGGCGCGGCCGGGTCATCGCCAAGTTTCTGGCGCAGGCGACCGATCACGATGCGCAGGTAATGCGTGTCCTGCACGTGGCTGGCGCCCCACACGTCGCGCAGCAACTGCTGCTGGCTGACCACCCGCCCGGCATGGCGCAACAGCAGCGCGAGCACGGCGTATTCCTTGCGCGTGAGCGCCACCGGCTCGCCATCCAGCGAGACCTCCCGCCGCAGCTGGTCCACCACCAGATGACCGTCGTCGTACCGGGCGGGCGTGTCGTCGGCACCGGCCACCACGCGGGTGCGCAGCAGCGCACGCAGGCGGGCCATCAGCTCCTGGATGCCGAACGGCTTGGTCACGTAGTCATTCGCACCGTGGTCCAGCGCCCGGACCTTCTCTTTCTCGGCGTCGCGTACCGACAGCATCAGCACCGGCACGTTGCTCCACTGGCGCAGCTCGGCCAGCACCTCGTGGCCCTCGCGATCGGGCAGCCCCAGGTCGAGCACGACCAGATCCGGCGACTGCGTGGCCGCCAGCGCAAGCCCTTCGGCGGCAGTCGCCGCAAGCAGCACGTGATAGCCCTCCGCGCGCAGGCCGATGTCGAGGAAGCGCCGGATCTGCGCCTCGTCGTCGATCACCAGCACGCGGGGCGCGGCGGCGCTCACGGGCCCGGCTCCGGCGCGGGCGGCAGCGGCAGCGTCACGCGCAAGGTGGTGCCGCCGCCGGTGCCCGGCAGCGCCTCCACGCTGCCGCCGTGCGCACCGATCATGCCGCGGCAGATCGACAGCCCCAGCCCGGTGCCCTTGTGGCCGCGATCGCCGCGCGAGACGGAATAGAACAGATCGAAAATGCGTGCCCGCTCCTCCTCGGGTATGCCCGGGCCCCGATCGCTGACGGTGATCTGCAACTGTTCGCCGGCCACCTGCAGCGTCACGCGCACGGGCTCCTCCGGCGGCGAGAAATGAGCGGCGTTCTCCAGGATGTTGAACAGCGCCTGCTCGATCAGCGCCGGATGCACGTACAGCAGCACCGTGGCGCTCGGCAGCGTGGTCTCCACCCGCAACGCGGGATGGAACCGGCGCAACCGACCGACCGCGGTGAGCACGATCTCGCTGGCGTCGACCCAGTCCCGGTTGAGCTTGAGCGTGCCGTGGCCGAGCCGGGTCATGTCGAGCAGGTTCTGGATGTAGCGGTCCAGCCGCTGGCCCTCCTCCAGGATCGATTCCATCAGCTCGCGGCGTTCCTGCGGCGGCAACTGCGCGTCGTAGCTCGACAGCGTACCGGCGGCGCCGATCATCGCCGCCAGCGGCGAGCGCAGGTCGTGCGACACCGACGACAGCAGCGCGCTGCGCAGCCGCTCGGTCTCGCCCTGCACGCGCGCCTGCTCCAGCGCCTCGGCCAGCTCCGCACGCTCCAGCGCCAGCTGCATGTCGCGCAGCATCGCCCGCGCCAGTCCACGGCGCGCGTCGTTAGGTTCCATTTCTTCCCCGCGCAGGGCCAGCGCGACCACCGCGCGCGCCGGCGGCACGTCGGTGAGCGGCAGGAACCAGTACGCCGATACGGGTGTGCCCGGCACGTGCGCTCCGGCCGGCTGTGCCTGTTGCCGGCTCCACAGCGCCGCCGCCAGGTCGGCACCGCTCCATTCCGGCGGCGAGGGCACCGCAACCGCCGTCTCGAGCGGCCCACCCGCGTCAGCCACCAGCAATATCGCTGCGCGTGCCTCCAGGGCCTGCGCCAGGGCGGCCGTACCAGCCGCACGAATGCCTGCGATGTTCGCCGTGCGCGCCAGTTGCTGACCCAGGTCCAGCAGCGTGCGCGCCTGCCACTGTGCGGCCCGCAGCGTGGCGACCTGGCGGGCGAGCCGGGTGGCCAGGTGGCTGCACACCAGCGCCACCAGCAGGAACAGCCCCACCGCCAGCACGTCGTCCGCACTGGCGATCGCCAGCGTGAAGCGGGGCGCGGTAAAGAAGAAGTTGTAGCCGACAAAGCACAGCATGGCGGTATACACGGCCACCGCCATGCGCGTGCGCACCGCCACCACCAGTACCGCGGTGAGGAACACCGGCGAAAGGTTGGCCACCGACAGGTAACGCTGCGCCGCGAAAGCCAGCGCAAACGCCAGCCCCGCCACCGCGGAGGCGAACAGGTAGTCGCCAAGCGTGCGCCAGCGGGGCGAGGGCGGCGCCCTGGTGAAGTCGAACATGCGGCCGGACCCGAGGGAGGTGGCCCACGTTAGTGCATCCGCTGCACCGGCGCGAAGTCTTGTCGACGCCGCCCACCGATGCCCTGCATGCGCCGGCATCGGCGTCAGATCTCCACCTGCGCGCCCAGCTCGATCAGCCGGTTGCCGGGAATGCCGAAGAAGGCCGTGGCCGGCATCGCGTTGCGCGCCATCAGCACGAACAGCCGATCACGCCACGACGCCATGCCGGCGCGGCGGGCGTCGGGCACGATCGACTCACGCGAGGCGAAGAAGGTGGTATCCATCAGGTCGAAGGCGACCCCCTCGCGCACGCACTGGGCCATGCGCGCGGGGATGTCGGCGTCCTCGTCGAAACCGAACCGCACGACCAGCCGCGAAAAGCTGGCATCCAGCGGCTGCCACTGGAATTGTTCGTCCGGCTCCGCGCGGGGCGTGTCCAGCGTTTCGGCCGTGAGCAGCACGTTGCGCTCGTGCAGCACCTTGTTGTGCTTGAGGTTGTGCAGCAACGAGTGCGGCACCACCGTGCTGCTGGCGGTGAGGAACACGGCGGTGCCATGCACCCGCACCGGTGGGTGCTCTTGCAGGGTGGTCAGGAACGGCGCCAGCGCCACGCCGCCGCGCTGCACCTCGCGCAGCACCAGCTCGCGGCCGCGGCGCCAGGTGGTCAGCAGCACGAACACGCCCAAGCCCAGCGCCAGCGGAAACCAGCCGCCGGAGGCGACCTTGATGATGTTCGCGCTGAAGAACGCCAGGTCCACGGTGAGCAGCGCCAGCCCCGTGCCCAGCAGCGCGGGCAGTCGCCAGCCCCACTGGAACCGCGCCACCACCAGCGCCAGCAGCGTGGTGATCACCATCGTGCCGGTCACCGCGATGCCGTAGGCCGAGCCGAGGTTGTCGGAGGAGCGGAAACCCAGCACCGCCAGCACGATCAACACCAGCAGCGCGCGGTTGATAAATGGCACGTAGACCTGCCCCGACATCTCGTGCGAGGTGTGCACCACCCGCATGCGCGGCACGTAGCCGAGCTGCATCGCCTCGCGGGTCATCGAGAACGCACCGGAGATCACCGCCTGCGAGGCGATCACGGTGGCCACCGTGGCCAGCGCGATCATCGGGTACAGCAGCGCCCGCGGCACCAGGTGATAGAACGGGTTCGCAACTGCCGCCGGATCCTCCAGCACCAGCGCCCCCTGGCCGTAGTAGTTCAGCACCAGCGACGGCAGCACCAGGTTGAACCAGGCCAGCCGGATCGGCCCCTTGCCGAAATGGCCCATGTCGGCGTAGAGCGCCTCGGTGCCGGTAACGGCCAGCACCACCGCACCCAGCGCGAAGAACGCCTGCGCGTGGTTGTGCATGAAGAACCCCACCGCGTAGGTCGGGGACAGTGCCTGCAGCACCGCCGGGTGCCGGACGATACCGATGACGCCAAGCGTCGCGATGCTCGCGAACCACACCACGCAGACCGGTCCAAACACGGCGCCGATCCGCGCGGTGCCGTGCTTCTGCAGCCAGCACAGCGCCACGATCACGCCGATCGTGATCGGCACCACGTAGCGCTCCAGGTGCGGCGCGGCCACCTTCAACCCCTCCACCGCGGACAGCACCGAGATGGCGGGCGTGATCACGCCATCGCCGTAGAACAGTGCCGCACCGAAAATGCCCAGCACGGCGATCACCAGGCGCAGGCGCGGCACCTCGCGCGCGCTGCGCTGGGCCAGCGCCATCAGCGCCATGATGCCGCCCTCGCCCTTGTTGTCCGCGCGCATGATGAACAGCAGGTACTTCAGCGAGACCACGATGATCAGCGACCAGAACACCAGGCTCAGCGCACCGAGCACGTTGTCCGGCGACGGCGCTACGCCATGCGGGCCGAACACCTCCTTGAGCGTGTAAAGCGGGCTGGTGCCGATGTCGCCGTAGACCACGCCGACCGCACCCAGCGCGAGCGCCGCCACGCGGCGGTTCGAGGACGTTTGCATTGCCAACACTCCCAGCTGACGGCAACGCTGCCGTCGCGCACGGATCGCCGGCAGCGGCGGAGGCTGCACGGCGACATCAAGACCCTTGCCGGCCCATCCGCGAAGGCGGGGCCGACCCATCTGCAAGGCGCACACGATAGGAACCGGCGCATAAGAAAGGGGTAGCGCACCGGCGCGGTGGCATAAAAACCGCGTAAAAAGAGCGCTCCCCTCGCCTGTGCCCGGAGACCCGTCATGCCGATGACCCTCGCCACCGTCAGCGTTGCCCTTCCTGCACCGGTCGCGCACGACGGGGGCACCGTCGCCACGGGCATCTTCAAGCGGCCGGTCGATGGCCCGGTGGCGGTGCGCTGGCTCAACCTGGCCGGCGACGGACAGGCGGACCTCGTGCACCACGGCGGCGCCGACAAGGCGGTCTACGCCTACTCGCTCGACCACTATCCGTGGTGGTGCGGGGAGCTCGACCGCGAGACCCTGCCGCACGGCCAGTTCGGCGAGAACCTCACCATCGCCGGGCTGGACGAGGCGAAGGTGTGCGTGGGCGACCAGTTGCAGATCGGCGGTGCCCGGTTCGAGGTGACGCAACCGCGGGTGCCGTGCTTCAAGCTGGGCATCCGGCTGGGCGACCGGGACATGCCCCGGCGCTTCGCCGAATCATTGCGCAGCGGCGTCTACCTGCGCGTGCTGCGCGAGGGCAGCATCGAGGCCGGACAGCCGGTGGAAGTGATCGCGGAGGATGGCGAGCGGATCGCCATCCGCGCCCTGTTCGAGGCGTATTTCCGACCCAACGATTGCCGCGCCCTGGCCGTGCTCGAACAGGCGCTGGCGGTGCCGGCCCTGTCGGACGAGTGGCGGCGGCAGATTACCCGGCGGCTGCAGCGCCGCCGCGAGTGACTCGCGTGCAGCGTGTGCCGGCCGTCAGCCGGCGCGCTTTTTCGCTGCGGGCTTGCGCTTGTCCGCGGCCTTGGCCGGCTGCGTCGCGCGATAGGCGTTCATGATCGCGGGCAGCAAACCGGGAAAGCGCTGGTTGATCTCGCTGCAACGCGTGGTGTTGAGCATCTCCACGCCCTGCCGCTCGCTGCGCACCAGGCCTGCCTCGCGCAGCGTGCGGAAATGCTGCGACAGGGTCGACTTGGGGATCGCCCTGTCCACCACCTGCAGGAACGTGGAGCAGGTCTGTGCGCCTTCGGCAGCGGCCATGTCGGCATAGATCGCCGCGCGCACGGGGTCGGAGAGCGCATGCAGGATGCCCTCCACGGTGATGTCGTCGATCGATGGATGGACCAGCGGTTTCATGCCGCGATGCTAACAGCGCTTGACTCTTTGTTCCATTGTTCGTATTTTACGAACGACGGGACTACAGGACTCTGCATGAACCTCCTGCAGCCCGCTACCCCCGCTCTCTAAGCCATCTCGCTTCATCTTCCCCAAGGACACATCGTCATGAGCAAGCTCACTGGAAAGGTCGCCCTGGTCACCGGCGCATCGAAAGGCATCGGCGCGGCCATCGCCCGTTCGCTGGGCGCCGAAGGCGCGTCCGTCATCGTCAACTACGCGTCCAGCAAGGCCGGCGCCGATGCCGTGGTCGCCGACATCACCGCAGCGGGCGGCAAGGCGGTGGCGGTCAAGGGCGACGTGTCCCAGGCCGCGGATGCCGCGGCCCTGGTGGAGGCGGCCATCGCCCGGTTCGGCCGGCTCGACGTGCTGGTGAACAACTCCGGCGTGTACGAGTTCGCGCCGCTGGAGGCGATCACCGAAGAGCACTTCCATCGCCAGTTCAACGTCAACGTGCTGGGCCTGCTGCTGGTGACGCAGGCTGCCGCGGCGCGGATGAACGACGGCGGCAGCATCGTCAACATCGGCTCGGTCGTCTCGCGCATCGTGCCGCCGGCCAGCGCCGTCTACACCGCGACCAAGAGCGCGGTGAACGGCATCACCGGCGTGCTCTCGCGCGAGCTCGGTCCGCGCAGGATCCGCGTGAACGCGGTGAACCCCGGCATCGTGGAGACCGAGGGTACCCACACCGCGGGTTTCATCGGCTCGGACTTCGAGGCCAGCGCGATCACGCAGACGCCGCTGGGTCGCACCGGCCAGCCGCAGGACATCGCCGGCATCGTCACCTTCCTGGCCTCGGACGACTCCTACTGGCTCACCGGCGAGGAGCTGTACGCCGGCGGCGGCATGCGCTGACCGCAACGTCCGACCTTGGGCGCGGCGGGGACGCAGCCGGTGAGATCCCCGCCGCCGCACGCTGCAACAGGCACGGCGGCACGCCATGCGGCGAAAGCGCCGCAGTCAGCCGGCGGGCTTGCTGCCGCGCGGCCGCCTGGCGGCACCGCCCTTGCCGGCGGCCGGCTTGCCAGGCGATCGCGCCCCGGCGCCCTTGGCGGGCGTGGGTGCCTCCACATAACCGACGAACTTCTGCCGCAACTGGGTGATATCGCCAATGCGCTCGAACATCTCGCCCTGGGCCTTGATCACGCTGCCGGTCAGCAGGCTGAGCAGGCTGGTGACCGGCCCGAAATTGTGCCAGGCAAGCGCCGGATCGATCGGCAGCATCAGCACGTTGTCGGTGAGCTGGCGCGCCCAGTAGCACTGGGTATCGGTGATGATCGCCAGCGGGATGCGGCGCGCCACCGCCTCCTCGGCCAGGATGCGGAAGTGCCGCGAGTAGCGGCGGAAATCGATCAGCACCAGACAGCTGTTGGCGGTGGAGTCCAGCAGCACGTCGGCATAGGCACCATCCAGCCCGTCGGCGAAGCTGGTGCGCGGCTTGACGTGTTGCAGCAGGCTGGCAAACCCCAGCCCGAAGAAGCGGCCGTGGTGGAAGCTGGCGACCGACACGCGGTCGGCCGCCACCAGCATGTTCACGATCGCCTCCCACTGCGGCGTGCGCACCAGCGCATGTGCCGCGGTCAGGGCACGGATGTCCGCCTGCAGGCTCTCCGACAGCGCATCGGCACCGCCGGCCCGCGCCGGGTTGTTGTACAGCTGCAGCCAGGGCGAGTCCTCGCGCAACTCCGCCTTGAGTTCATTCAATCCGGCATAGCCCAGATTGCGCAGGAACCGGCCCACCGTCATCGGGCTCACGCCGACGCGCTCGCCCAGCGACGCCGCCGTCTCGAACGGAATGGCGCTGAGGTCGTGCAGCAGGTAGGTGGCGATCTTCTGCTCCGACGTGGTGAACGTGTCCCAGCGGCTTTTCAGTTTTTTCTGCAGGTCCTTGATCATGGATCCTCGACTCGGGGTGCTGCGGCCAGGCGAACGCGGGGCGGATTCAGCGCGACAGCACGGCCGGCTCCGCACCTGCGTGGCGCTCCACGTCGCCCAGGCGACGGCCGAGCATATACAGAAGCAGCGCCGACACGCCGGCGACCGCGCCGATCAGCATGAAGAAACCGCCGTGGCCGAAGCGGCTCCACAGCGTACCCAGCGCACCGGCCAGCAGGTTGCCGAAGAAGCCGGCGAAGAACCAGGTGGCGATGCTGGTGGCGCGAAAACCCTCCGGCGCCATGCGACCGAACAGCGCCAGCCCGGTCGGCAGGATGTACAGCTCACCGATGGTGAACACCACGAACCACACGAACAGCCACAGCCAGCTGGCGCGCGTGCCGTGCGCCTCGCTCCAGCCGGCCACCGCGCCGAGCGCGACGTAGGAGAGCGCCACGATCAGGGCACCGAACGCCATGCGGCCCAGCAACGGGGTTTCCACGCCGCGCCTGGCCAGCCGCGCCCACCGCGCCACCAGCACCGGCGTGAGGGCGAACACCGCCAACGAGTTGATCGACTGGAACCACGTCATCGGGATGGTCCAGCCGCCCGCCAGTTGCCGATCGATGCCGGTGTCGGCCCAAAGCGCGATGGTGTTGCCGTTCTGCTCATAGGCGCCGCGGAACACCACCACGATCGCGGCGATGCCGATCAGCAGCGCGAAACGGTCCCGGGCCGCGCGGTCCATCGGCGGACGCGCCGCGCGCGCCTCGGCGCCGCGCGCGGGCTCCGGCGGCAGGTAGCGGCGCCCGGCGAGGTAGATCACCAGCGACGCGAGCATGCCGATGCCCGCCGCGCCGAAGCCCCAGTGCCAGCCGTAGGCCTCGCCCAGCGTGCCGCAGACCAGCGGCGCCAGGAATCCGCCCAGATTGATGCCCACGTAATAGATGTTGTACGCGCTCTTGCTGCGCGGATCGCCGTGGCGGTACAGCCCTTCGATCTGGCTGGCGAGGCTGGGCAGGAACAAGCCGTTGCCCAGCGCGATCATGCACAGTGCGGGATAGAACAGCGCCTCGGAGGACATCATGAAGTGCCCCAGTGCCATCGCCGCACCACCGATCACCACGGCACGCGCCTTGCCCAGCCAGCGGTCGGCGACCACGCCACCGAACACCGGGGTGAAGTAGACGAACGCGGCGTAGGCGCCATACACCAGCGAGGCGTATTCCTGGTCCATGTCCAGGTGCTTGGTCATGTAATAGACCAGGATCGCGCGCATGCCGAAGAAGGAGAACATCTCCCACATTTCGGTGAGGAACAGCACGGTCAGGCCGCGCGGATGGCCGAACCAGGTCTTCTCGCCCAACGGCACGGGGGTGGCAGAGATCACGCGTGGAACCCTCCTCGCAGGCCGGTCATGGATCAGGCCGGCACCGCCAGCGGACCGCCCCAGAGCGCGTCGGGGCACCAGATGTTACCGCCCTCGTAGATCACCGACGGGGTGTAGTCGGTGATGATGCTGAGCGGCCCGTCCAGGTCGACCACGTCGCACAGCTGGCCCACCACGAATGCCGGCGCCATCGCCAGCGACGAGCCGCCCATGTTGCCGACCATCAGCTCGAAGCCGCGCCGGCGCGCCTCACGGGCGATGTCGAGCGCCTCGGTGAGGCCACCGCACTTGTCCAGCTTGATGTTGATGACGTCGACGCGGCCATCCACCCGATCCAGGTCCGCGCGATCCTGCACGCTCTCGTCCGCGGCGATGCGGATGGGGCGCTCCAGGCCGTCCAGCCACGCCTCGTTGCCCACCGGGAACGGCTGCTCGATCACATCCACACGCGCCTGCACCAGGGTCGGCAGCAGCCGGGCGAACGATTCCCGGGTGAAGCCCTGGTTGGCGTCCACCATCAGCCACACGTCCGGCCGTGCCTCGCGCACGGCCAGCACGCGGCGCGCGCTGAGGTCGTCGTCGGTGAGCTTGAGCTTGATCGCGCGCGCCGCGCCGTATGCGCGGGCACGGGCGGCCATCAACTCGGGCCGGTCCGCGCCCAGCGTGTAGGTGGTGAGCAGCGGCGCCGGCGGCGCGAGCCCCGCCAGCTGCCACACCGGCTGCCGGGCCTGCTTCGCTTCCAGGTCCCACAAGGCGCAGTCGAGCACGTTGCGGGCGCCGCCGGCCGGCAGCAGGGACTGCAGCCCGGTGCGCGTGAGGCCCGCCTCGATCTGCCCGCGCAGCGCCTCGATCTGCGCCAGCATGGTCGTGGGGGTGTCCTTCAGGTAGTACACGCCCTGCGCTTCGCCGCGTCCGGTGCGGCCGTCGGCGTCGGTCAGCTCCACGATCAGTGCATCGAAGGTGGTGAAGGTGTAGCCGGTGATGTGGAACGGTTCGTTGATCGCCCAGCTCATGAGCGTGGCGCGCAGGCGCAGTCGCCCGCCATCGTGGATGTTCATGCATGCCTTCCTGCAGGGAGCGAGCGCGCGGCCGCGCGGTGGCGCAGCCGCGCGAAGGGTCAGTAACGGACGTTGAAGCTGATCATCCCGAACGCGACGATGAACCAGCCCAGGTAGATCGCCGCCAGCGCCAGCAGGGTTTCGCCCGCCAGTACCCAGCGGCCGCGGCGCGGCCCCATCCAGCAGCGCACGGCATGCACCACCACCGCCAGCGCGCCGAGCAGGGCGAGCACGCCCAGCACGTAGAGCAGATACAGCCACGGCGTCATCGTGCCCTGCAGCAGCATGTCCTCGCTGACCGACGACGCGATCAGCAGCGTGCTCCACCCGGCCACGTCGACGAACAGTGCCAGCACGCCCAGCCGCGACAGCAGGCGGGTACGGCGGCGGGTCGCATCCAGGACCAGCGGGTGGCGGTAGTGGCGCCGCACCCAGCCGCCCACGCCCCAGCTCAGCAGGGCGATCACCAGCGCCAGCAGCGCCAGGCCGCCCAGCACGCCCACGCTTCCCAGCGAGCGCGCCGCCGGAACCCGTTGGAACACGAACACCGGCGCCTCCACGTCGGTGGCCCAGTAGGCAATGTCGCCGTCCTTGCCGGTGATGAACTTCAGCTGCGCATCGCCGTGCACCTGCCGATAGATCAGCGGCCCGACCTCGCGCCAGTGCAGCGGCTTGCCGGCGTAGTCGGTCCAGTCCGACACCACGATGGTGTGATCGGGCAGCGCCTGCACGCTGCTCTGGCCGAGCAGGTACAGCGGACGCAGTGCGCTGTCGTTGCGACGGCTCGACTGGTACCAGCCGGCCACGCGCGCGGCGTCGGCGGCGGCGCTGGCCACCGTGGGCTGCTCCGGCGACTGGTAGGGAAAATAGCGATCGAGGAAGGCATCGAACACCGCCCGCCGGATCACGTGCGCGCCGCCGCCGCTGCCGAGGCTGTTGAACGACATGAACACACCCACGTTGGCGTCCAGCATCAGGTGCAGGTCGCTGTGGAACACCACCGTATCGCCGCCGTGCCCGATGATGCGCTGGCCGTGGCTGTCCTCCTGGTAGAAGCCCAGGTCGAAGCCGTTGAGCCCGGGCGCAGCCGTGTGCTGGGGGCTGTGCATCAGCTGGGCGGTGGCGGGCTCCAGGATGCGCGCATCGCCGAAGCGGCCGTCCTGCAGCTGGGCGATCATGAAGCGCGCCATGTCGGTGGCGGTACTGCTGAGCGCACCGGCGGGCGCCGGATCGACCGGCTCGAACGGCTGCGGCTTGCCGTCGGACGCGCTCTGGTAGCCCTTGGACATCAGCGGCGCCAGCGCCGGCGGCAACGGCTGCGCGAAGCTGGAGTGGGCCATGCCCAGCGGGTCGAAGATGTGGTGCTTGATGTAGTCGGCGAACGGCTCGCCGGACACGCGCTGCACGATGTAGCCGGCCACGCCGCAGCCATAGTTGGAATACGCCACGATGCCGCCCGGCGCATAGATGCGCGCCGGCACGTGCGTCTTGAGGTACTTCTCCAGGTTCACCTCGTCGGTGGTCTTGGGCAGCAGCCCGCGCGCGGTGTCCTCGAAACCCGGCGTGTGGGTCATGATGTTGCGCAGCGTGATCGGCTTGCCATCGCGCGGCGGAATGGTGAAATCCAGGTACGCGTTGACGTCCTTGTCCAGATCCAGCTTGCCCTGCTCCACCTGCTGCATCACGGCCGTCCAGGTGAACAGCTTGGACGTCGAGCCGGGGCGGAACAGCGTGGTCTGCGGCGACGGCGGCGTGCGGGTCTCGAGGTCGGCATAGCCGTAGCCGCGGGCGAAGATCAGCTTGCCGTCCTTGACCACGCTGATCACGCCGCCGGCCACGTCGCCGCTTTTCAGGGCGAACGGCACCAGCCCGTCGAAGAAGCTCGACAGGTCGGCGGCGTCGAGCCGGTGCTGGCGATCATCGACCGGTGCCGCGTCGGCAACGCCGGCGGCGGGCGACGCGCTCGCTGCAGGCAATGAGGTGGAACCGGCCGGCGCGGGGCTGGCCGGCGGCGGTGACACCTGCGCCGCGACCAGGCCGACGGCACAGGTGAGAGCGAACGCCGCGGCGATCTTCGCATAGCGATTCATGGACACACTCCGGATAGGGCGGGATGGCGAAACAGGCTCAGAAGCTCACGCTGGCGGACAGCCCGACGGTGCGCGGGGTGACGTAGTTCGCGCTGAACGGGCTGCCGGTCGGGTCGGTGGTTTCCGAACTCATCGCGCTGATGCCGCGGTCGTTGGTGAGGTTCTTGACGTACGCCTTGAAGGTCCAGCGCGCGACATTGACGCCCGCGCGCAGGTCGACGCCGTCGTAGCTGGGCACGTCGAAGCGCGGGCCGGGCACCACCTGGAAATCGGTCACCCGCTTGCCCACATAGCGATAGCTGCCGCCGACGAACGCGGACCAGCCGTTGCCCAGCGGAAAGTCGTAGTCGATGCCCAGATTGGCGCTCCAGCGGGGCACCCACGGCAGCGGGTCGCCCTTGGCGCCGTAGAGGCCTTCGGGCGTGTCCGCCGCCAGTTGCGCGTCGGTCCAGGTGGCATTGGCCGACAGCATCAGCCCCGGCGCGGCGGCATACTGCCAGCTCGCCTCCACGCCCTTGCTGGTGGCCTTGCCGCCGTTGCCGAGAAAGCTGAAGCCGCCGGCAAACGAGGTCAGCTGGATCTTGTCCCAGTCGATGTAGAAACCGGCCACGTCCAGCGTCATGTGTCGATCGAGCAGCGTGGACTTCACACCCAGCTCGTAGCTCACCAGTTTGTCCGGCGCGAAGGTTTCCGGCGCCCCCAGACCCGGCGGTACGCCCACGTTGGGGCCGCCCGGACGGTAGCCCGACGCCACGCGCGCGTAGGCCATCACATCATCGCTGAAGGTGAAGCTGGGGCTGATCAGGAAGGTGGTGGGCGAGTCCGAGCCCTTGATGGTGAAATCGCTGTCGCCCACCAGGATGCCGGTGCCGGTCTGCGCGTAGGTGGTCTGGTCGTGGGTGTAGCGCGCGCCCAGCAGCACGCTGAAGCGCTCGCTGGCGTGCCAGGTGATGTCGCCATAGCCGGCCCACTCGGTGAACGTCGCCGGCCCCACCGCGATGTGCCCCAGCGTGAACGGCAGGGCGATCGGCTCGCCGGTGCTGGCGTCGAAGGTGAGGATGTCCTGCACGTTGCTGGTGTGCTCGCGCGTGTAGAACACGCCCACGCGCCATTCCAGCGTCTGGTCGGCCGGCGACTGCAGCCGCAGCTCCTGGGTGAACTTGCCGAGGGTGATCGGATTTCGGATCGAGTAGCCGCCGTTGTCCAGCCCGAGCGCCGGATTGATGATCGGACCGTAGGCCACCGTCGCGTCCGTGTTCACGTCCCGGTCCAGCGTGCTGTAGCTGGTGGAGGACACCAGCTGGCTCCAGCCCAGGTTGGCGTCGATGCCGGCGTCGTAGAGGCGGTAGCGCACCGCGAATGCTCCGGCGCCGGGCGTGCGGTTCTGCTTGAGATCGCCGTAGATCGGCCGGAGCGTCAGCGGATCGACGTCGGTGCCGGTGTTGGCCAGCGCATCGCCGCTGAGGTTCTGCGCCAGCGCGGACAGCCGCAGCGACACGTCGGCGTTCGGCGTCCACAGCAACTGGGCGCGGCCGCCATGCACCCGGGCGTCGTCCACGTCTTTCTTGCCGGTGGCGACATTGTCGGTATAGCCGGGGTCGTGCCGGGTGTAGGCGTTCACCCGCAGCGCCAGCGTGTCGCGCACCAGCGGCAGGTTGACCATCGCGTGCGCGTCGAAACCGTCGCCTCCGTCGGAGACGCTGCTGGCGCCGGCCTGCACGCGCCCGGCAAACGCGCTGGCGTCGGGCTTGACGGTGACGAACTTGACCAGCCCGCCGAGCGTGTTCGATCCGTACAGGGTGCCCTGCGGCCCGCGCAGCACCTCGATGCGTTCGACGTCATCCGGATCGATGTCCGGCGTGAGCACGCTGCCGGCGGAGTAGACCGTGCTGGAGCCGTAAGGGGTGTCGTCGATGTAGGTGCCCACCGTGGCGTTGGCGGTGTTGGCACCGGAAGTAATTCCGCGCAGCGTGAGCTGGGTCTGGCCCGGCCCTTGCGACACCGTACTGAGCCCCGGCACGCGCGTGGCGTAGTCGGCGAAGTTCAGTGCGCTCTGCCGTTCCAGATCGCTGCCTGAGAGCGCGGACACCGCCATCGGTACGGCCTGCAGGCGTTCGCTGCGCTTGTTGGCGGTAACCACGACCGTGCCCAGATCGGTGGGCGCGTCCTGCGTTCCGGGCGAGGTGTCCTGCGTCTGCGCGGTGGACGCCGGTGCCTGCGTCGGGGCAACCCCGGTCGATGCGGGCGACGGGCGGGCACCTGCGCTCAAAGGCCCCAGCAGGGCGAGGGCGACGGCAAGGTAGATGGCGCGGCGAGCGTGGAGCTGACGGCTTGAATCCATGACGTTCTCCCCCGAGACGGTCGTGTGTGGGTCGGGGCGAGTGTTATTCAATTAACAAACAAGTGTCAATGATATTTACATATCATTCCTGGCAGCGCGCCTGTGCGCCGGTGCAGACGGCGCACAGGCCTATCCGGAGCGAGAAGGGTTTGCAGTGCCGGCTCGGGCAAGCTGACTTACGTGGAAAGGTCCGGCCGTAAAGCCGTCCATACCCGGGCGCGCCGGTGCGCAGCGTGCGCCCGGCGCGGCAGGAGCGCTGTTCCGGCCGGACCTTCTCGCCATGCTGCGCATGCTGCCTCGGCCATTCGCCCGCGCGCCCTGCCCTTGGCGACCGTCAGGCCGCGCCGATCGCGTCCAGCTGCGCCATCGACGGCGCATCGAGGATGATCCGCGTCGACGCGAGGTTCTCGTGCAAGTGGGCCACCGACGCCGTGCCCGGGATCAGCAGCACGTTCGGCGACCGCGCCAGCAGCCAGGCCAGCGCCACCTGCATGGGCGTCGCGCCGAGCCCGGTCGCCACATCCAACAGTGTTTGCGACTGCAGCGGGCTGAAGCCCCCGAGCGGGAAGAACGGCACGTAGGCAGTGCCCTGCCCGGCGAGCGTGTCGATCAACGCGTCGTCGCTGCGGTGAGCGAGGTTGTACTGGTTCTGCACGCAGACCACGGGCGCGATGGACTGCGCCTCGGCCACCTGCGCCGCGGTGACATTGCTGACACCCAGGTGACGGACGAGGCCGCGCTGCTGCAGTTCGGCCAGTGCGCTGAACTGCGGCGCGATGCTGCCCTCGGCGGGGCCATGCACACTGAGCATCGAGCGCAGGTTCACCACGTCGAACACGTCCAGCCCCAGATTGCGCAGGTTGTCCTCCACCGCCTGGGTGATCTCGGCAGGGCTTTGCGCGGCGTTCCAGGAGGCATCCTCGCCGCGCCGGGCACCGACCTTGGTCACGATCACCAGATCATCCGCGTAGGGATGCAGCGCCTCACGAATGAGCCGGTTGGTGACGTGCGGCCCGTAGAAGTCACTGGTGTCGATGTGATTGACGCCCGCCTCGACCGCAGCCCGCAGCACGGCAAGGGCGGCGGCGTGGTCGCGGGGCGGGCCGAACACGCCCGGCCCCGCGAGCTGCATGGCGCCGTAGCCCAGGCGGTTGACGGTGCGGTCGCCGAGCAACCAGGTGCCAGCCGATACGGACGTTTTCATGAAGTTCTCCGGAAGACAGTGAAGGGATGCGCTGCACTATGGCCGACCGGTAGCGGCCTGATAATCCGGCACAATCAGTACGGGCTGTACGGAGATCCGGACAATGGCGTATGAGCTGCAGGATCTGCAGGCGTTCCTGCGGGTGCTTCGCGCGGGCGGTTTCCGGGAAGCCGCACGCAGCGGCGGTGACTCCGCCTCGCGGCTGAGCGAGGCGGTGCGCCGGCTCGAAGCGCGCCTGGGCATGCGCCTGCTCCATCGCACCACCCGCAGCGTTTCGCCCACCGAGGCAGGCGCGCGACTGGCCGAGCGGCTGGCGCCGGCGCTGGCCGAAGTGCAGGCCTCGCTGGACGTGGTCAACCATTTTCGCGACCGGCCGGCGGGCACGCTGCGGCTCAACGTGCCGGCGAACGTGGCGCGCACGGTGCTGCCGAACATCATCACGCCGTTCCTCAAACGCTACCCGGAGATCCGGCTGGAGGTGGTCGTGGAGGACAGCCTGGTCGATCTGATGGCCAGCGGCTGCGACGCCGGCATCCGCTACGACGAGCGGCTGGAGCAGGACATGATCGCGCTGCCGATCGGCCCGAAGACGCAGCGCCTGGTCACCGCCGCCGCGCCCGCCTACCTGGCCGAACGTGGCAGCCCGCGCCACCCGCGTGACCTGCTGCAGCACGCTTGCCTGCGCGGCCAGTTCTCCGGCGGCGCGGTGCCGGCGTGGGAGTTCGAGCGGGCCGGCGAGGTGGTGCGGGTGGATCCCCCGGGTCCGCTGCAGGTAAGGCTGGGCGCGGCGCTCGACCTTGCGGTGCAGGCCGCGGTCGACGGCCTGGGGATCATCCATCTGTTCGAGGACTGGCTGCAGCCCCACCTGGACAGCGGCGCGCTGGTGCCGGTGCTGAAGCCGTGGTGGCAGAGCTTCCCCGGACCGTATCTGTACTACGCCGGCCGCCGCCACCTGCCCTCGCCGCTGCGCGCGTTCGTGGAGTTCGTTCGGGAGGGATGAGCATTGCTTCGCCACGCCCGCCCTGCGCGCGGGACCCATGCCACTGACCATGGCCTGGCATGCGTGCATGCGCGCGGCGGCGGCGCGGATCGTCCGGCTCCGGAAGAATCGCGCTTTCAGACGTTCGCGGGGCTACGAGCCTTGGCCTCGGCTCCCTCGGCCGCTCCCTCTTTGGCGCATGACGCTGGCGACCCCGCGGTGTTAGATCCGCGCCCGCGGGTAGAGGTCGCGCGCATGGGTGCGGGTGAGCAACTCCGGCACGCCGGAGGTCTCGTTCCACAGCGCGCCGCACTGCCTGCAGCGCATCAGGAAACTGGGCACCTTCGGATTGGCCGCCATGCGCTCGAAGCGGTCGTACGGCGCGTGGTAGCCGGATTGGCAATCGGTACAGAGCATGCGTTGGAATCGTCTGGTGGCGGCTCCGGAATGGGAGGCTCAGCCGTTTGAAAAGTGTGCGGCTGACGGCGGCGGGACAGTCCCGGCAGCGCACGGCATGAAAGCCGCAAGCGAGCGCCTCGCCCCGCCGCAACAGCGAACGTCAACGAAGCGCAGGCGTTTTGCCCGGTGTCGTTCTGCTGCGCGACCAGCTGGTTGCTTGCGCGCTTTGCGGGCCTGGCCGCGCCCTCTCCGCGACGGTCGAGGCGGCCCGGGAGCGGGCCGCCTCGGTCTTCAGAACAACGAGCGACTAGCCCAGCAGCACCCGGTTCATGCGCTGCACGAACGCGGCCGGGTCCGGCAGCTGCGCGCCGGCGGAAATTTCCGCCTGCTCCAGCAGCAGGGTGGCCAGGTCGCGTGCCTTGCTCTCGTCCGTCTCGCTCTCCACCCGCTTCACCAGCGCGTGCGCCGGGTTGATCTCCAGCGTGGGCTTGCTCTCGGGCATGTCCTGCCCCGCCTCGCGCAGCAGTCGGGCCAGATGCGGCGCCATCTCGTAATCGCTCAGCGCCAGGCACGACGGGCTGTCGGTGAGACGGGCGGAAACCTTCACCTCGCCCACGCGATCGCCGAGCAGCTCCTTGAGCTTCTTCAGCAGCGGCTCGGCCGCCTTGGTGGCTTCTTCCTGCTTCTGCTTGTCGGCCTCGTCCAGCGGCACGTCGCCCTTGGCCACGCTCTTGAGCTTCTTGCCCTCGTACTCGGAGAGCGAGCCGATCATCCACTCGTCGATGCGGTCGGACATCAGCAGCACTTCGATGCCCTTGGCCTTGAACGCTTCCAGCTGCGGGCTGCCGGCGGCGGCGGCGTAGCTGTCGGCGGTGATGTACCAGATCGTGTCCTGGCCCACCGCCATGCGGCCGATGTAGTCGTCCAGCGAAACGTTCTGCGCGGTGCCTTCACCCTTGGTGCTGGCGAAGCGCAGCAGCTTGGCAATGCGCTCGCGGTTGTTGGCGTCCTCGGCGATGCCCTCCTTGAGCGTGTTGCCGAAGGCCTTGTAGAAGGTGGCGAATTTCTCCGGCTCGTCGCGCGCCAGCTTTTCGATCAGGTCGAGCACGCGCTTGACGCAGGCGGACTTGATCCGGTCGAGGTTGCGGTTCTGCTGCAGCAGCTCGCGGCTGACGTTGAGCGGCAGGTCATCGGCATCGACCACGCCGCGCACGAAGCGCAGGTAGTTCGGCAGCAGCTCCTCGGCGGCGTCCATGATGAAGACGCGCTTGATGTAGAGCTTCAGCCCCTTGCGCTCGTCGCGCCCGCCCATCATCAGGTCGAACGGCGGCTGCGAGGGCAGGTACAGCAAGGTGGTGAAGCTCTGGCTGCCCTCGACCCGGTTGTGGCTCCAGGCCAGCGCGTCGTTGAAATCGTGGCCGAGCGACTTGTAGAACCCCTGGTAATCCTCGTCGGAGATCTCGCTCTTGGGCTTGGTCCACAGCGCCGAGGCGGCGTTGGTGCTTTCGAACTCGTCGGTCGGCTTGCCGTCTTGTTCCTTCGGCATGCGGATGGGGAAGGCCACGTGGTCGGAGTACTTGCGGATCAGCGACTTGAGCTGCCAGCCCTTGAGGAACTCGTCCTCATCGGCCTTCAGGTGCAGGATCACCGCAGTGCCGCGCTGCGGCGCGTCGACCTGCTCGAGCGAATACTCGCCCTTGCCGTCGCTTTCCCACTTCACGCCCTCGCCCTCCGGCGCGTCGGCGCGGCGAGTGATCACGGTGACCCGGTCGGCCACCACGAAGGCGGAATAGAAGCCCACGCCGAACTGGCCGATCAGCCGCGCATCAGCCTTCTGCTCGCCGCTCATCGCCTCCAGAAAGCGGCGGGTGCCGGAGCTGGCGATGGTGCCGATGTTGGCGACCACTTCATCGCGCGTCATGCCGATGCCGTTGTCGCGCACGGTGACGGTGCGGGCGGTTTCGTCCCAGCTCACGTCGATGTGCAGCTCGCCGTCGCCGCTGAGCAGGTCGGGCTGGGCGATGGACTCGAACCGCAGCTTGTCGCAGGCATCGGAGGCGTTGGAGATCAGCTCGCGCAGGAAGATTTCCTTGTGCGAGTAGAGCGAGTGCGTGACCAGGTGCAGCACCTGGGCGACTTCGGCTTCGAATTTGCGGGTTTCGGCGGGTGCGTTCATGCGTGGTGGTTCCGTTTGTTGCGGTTGCTTGGATGGGGACTCGATGGTTCTGCCGGCACCCCGGCGAACGCCGGAATGACGGTGGGGGAGCGAAGGCTTCCGGCCGGCACCCTCACCCTGCCTCTCCCCGGCGGGGCGAGGGTTCGATTCAGCGCGCCGCGCCGCTCTGCAGCGCCGCGATGCGCTCGTCCAGCGGCGGGTGACTCATGAAAAGGCGCTGGATGCCGGCAGCCAGCGGCCCGGAGATGCCGAACGCCGCCATGATGGTCGGCAACGTGCTTTCGCCGTGGTTGACCTTGAGCCGCTGCAGCGCCGAGATCATTGCGCCGCGGCCGGCGAAGGTGGCACCGGCGGCATCGGCACGGTACTCGCGCCAGCGCGAAAACGCCGCGACGATCATCGAGGCGAACAGGCCGAACACCACCTGCAGCACCATCACCGAGACGAAATAGCCGATCCCGCCGCCGCGGTTGTCGCGCCCGCCGGACAGCCAGCTGTCGACCACCCGGCCGACGATGCGCGAGGCCAGGATCACCAGCGTGTTGAGCACGCCCTGGATCAGCGTCAGCGTGACCATGTCGCCATTGGCGACGTGGCCGATCTCGTGACCGAGCACGGCGCCGACCTGCTCGCGGTCCATCTGCTGCAGCAGGCCGGAGCTGACCGCCACCAGCGCCTTGTCGCGGCTCATGCCGGTGGCGAAGGCGTTCATCTCCGGCGCGTCGTAGATCGCCACCTCGGGCATGCCGATGCCGGCGGCTTGCGCGTGGCGTCGAACCGTATCGACCAGCCAGCGTTCGGTTTCGTTGGCGGGCTGCTCGATCACCCGCGCGCCGGTGCTGCGCTTGGCGATCCACTTGGACATGGCCAGCGACACGAAAGCGCCGCCCATGCCGAAGACCGCGGCAAATACCAGCAGCCCGGTCATGCCGCCGTAGCCGCGCTCGGCGGCCATGGCGTCGATGCCCAGCAGGTGGCAGACGATGCTCAGCAGCAGCAGGACCGCAATATTGGTGGCTATGAACAGGGCGATGCGACGCATGGCTGTCTCTCTGGTCTTGACCGTGGGGAACCGCGGCAGCGCCGTGGCTGCCGTGTGCAGCTATTCGGGGCGCACGCACCGGGTTTCAAGGGTTCACGGCGCCCGCGCGAGGCGGTAGACGGCGCGCGGGCGCCGCTTAGAATGGCGTGATGACCTACCGCGGCCGCTTTGCCCCCTCGCCCACCGGGCTGCTGCATTTCGGCTCGCTGGTGGCGGCCGTGGGCAGCTGGTTGTGCGCCCGGGCCGGTGGCGGACAGTGGCTGGTGCGCATGGAAGACATCGACCCGCCGCGCGCCGTGGCCGGCTCGGCCCAGGCGATCCTGGCGGCGCTGCCGGCGTTCGGGCTGCTACCGGACGGACCGGTGCTGTTCCAGTCCGAGCGCCGGGGCGCCTATGACGTCGCGTTCGAGCAGCTGCGCGCGGCCAACCAGGTTTTTCCCTGCTGGTGCAGCCGCAGCGACCTGGCCATCCATGGCGGCCTGCATCGCGACGGCGCGTGCGTGGCCCCGCCGGACCTCGAGCGCGCGCCGGCCTGGCGGCTGCGCGTGCCCGATATCGAGATCGACTTCGACGATGCCCTGCAGGGCCCGCAGCGGCAGAACCTGCGCGAGGTGGCGGGTGATTTCGTGATCCGTCGGGTCGAGGGGTTCTACGCCTACCAGCTCGCCTGCGTGGTGGACGATGCGGTGCAGGGCATCACCGAGGTGGTGCGCGGCGCCGACCTGCTCGACACCACGCCGCGCCAGATCTACCTGCAGCGCTGCCTGGGCCTGCTGACGCCGCGCTACCTGCACCTGCCGCTGGTGCTGGACGGGCAAGGCCGCAAGCTCTCCAAGTCGACCCGCGCCAACGCGGTGGACCCGTCCGACCCGCTGCCGGCGCTGCGTCGGGCGCTGGCGTTCCTCGGCCTGCCGCACGCGGAGCCTGCCGCCGGCGCGCAGGAACTGCTGGCGCAGGCGGCGGCGCAATTCGACCGGGCGCAATTGCGGCAATGCAGCGGTCGTCTGGACATCTGAAACGCTATAAAGGCGTGGTATCCCTGATTCCCCACGCTCGCCCGTCACCCGCGCCATCGGCCCCGGCGCGACATCCGTCTACTGCAAGGAGATCGAAGACATGACCCAGCGCACCGCACTCGTCACCGGGGGCACCGGCGGCATCGGCACCGCCATCGTCCGCTACCTGGCCGGCCAGGGCCATCGGGTGGCATCCAACTACCGCGATGCGGAGCGTGCCGAGCAGTGGCGCAAGGCGATGGCTGCCGAGGGCATCGAGGTGTGCATGGTGCAGGGCGACGTGGCGGACCCCGCCTCGTGCGAGACCATGATCAAGGGGATCGAGGAGAAGTGTGGCCCGGTGGAGATCCTGGTCAACAACGCCGGCATCACCCGCGACACCACCTTCCACAAGATGAACTACCAGCAGTGGACGGAGGTGATCAACACCAACTTGAACGCCTGCTTCAACGTCACCCGCCTGGTGATCGAGGGCATGCGTGGGCGCAAGTGGGGCCGCATCGTGCAGATCAGCTCGATCAACGGCCAGAAGGGCCAGTACGGTCAGGCCAACTACGCCGCCGCCAAGGCCGGCATGCACGGCTTCACCATCTCGCTGGCGCAGGAAAACGCGAAGTTCGGCATCACCGTCAACACCGTCTCGCCCGGCTACGTGGGCACCGACATGGTGATGGCGGTGCCGGAGGACGTGCGCGAGAAGATCGTGGCGCAGATCCCGGTCGGCCGCCTCGGCAAGCCGGAGGAAATCGCCCATGCCGTGGCGTTCTTCACCGGCGACATGGCCAGCTGGATCACCGGCGCCAACCTCGCCATCAACGGCGGGCATTACATGGGCTGGTGAACAACCCATGGTGGGCAGCCGGCAGGGAACCGCCGGACGTGCCGCGCAGAACCAAGCCGGGCCACGCGCCCGGCTTCTTCATGTTCGTGTCACTCCCCGGCAGGGGAGTCGCGCTTCTCGAGCAGCTTCTCCATCACCTTGCCCACGGCCGCGAAAGCGAAGGCACCGGTGACATGGGTCGCCGCCCCGAGGCCGCCGCCGCAGGCGAGGTTCAGGGTGTCGCCGCCCGGCGGCCGGGTGCCGCAGACGGTGCCGTCCGGCTGCGGGTATTGCACGTTCTGCAGCGAGTACACCGCGGACACGCCGAAGTAGCGCGACGGGCTGCGGGGGAAATTGAAGTCCTGCCGGAGCTTCTTGCGGATCAGGCTGAACATCGCGTCGTGCTCGGTGCGCGACAGGTCGCGCACGCGGATCTGGGTCGGATCGGTGCGCCCGCCGGCCGAGCCCACGGTAACCATCGGCAGCTTGCGGCGGCGGCACCAGGCGATCGCCTCGAGCTTGACCCGGAACGCATCGCAGGCATCCAGCACCACGTCGTAGCCGCGATCGAGCAGCTCGTCCAGCGTGGACGGGGTGAGGAAGCGCTCGATCGCCTCCAGCCGCAGCTGCGGGTTGATCGCATGCAGGCGCGTGGCCATCACGCCCACCTTGGGCTTGCCGTATTCGCCGTCCAGCGCATGCATCTGCCGATTGGTGTTGGACACGCAGACCTCGTCGGCATCGATCAGGGTGAGCCGACCCACCCCGCTGCGCACCAGCGCCTCGGCCGCCCACGAGCCGACGCCGCCCACGCCGATAACGCACACGTGCCGGGCCGACAGCAGCGACAGGCTGCCCGCGCCGTACAGCCGCTCGATGCCGGCGAAGCGCTCGCGCAGGGTGGTCTCGCCGTGGCTCACGGGCATACCGGCCGGCGGGGTGGAAGCAACGACATGGCGAACTCCGGTGGGAACGGCCGGCAATTGTAAGCGCGAGCGCGTCGTGCAGCCGCGTGCGGATGGCAAGGCACCGCCGCTCGGCTATGCTCCGCCAGTCTTTTTCCACGGGAATCCCCTGCCATGCGAGCTGCTCTACTGATTGCCCTGGGGCTGGTCATCGGCATCCTCGGCACTACCTTCACCATCAGCGCGCTGCACCAGCGCACGCCCCTGCCCAAGGCGGTGATGACGGTGATGGCGTACCACGTGAGCCAGCTGGAGCACGCGGTGAAGGCCAAGCAGTGCGATGCCGCCGCCACGGGTGCACAGCTCGATCGCCTGCGTTCGGTCGCGTTCGACATCCCGGCCGCCTTCAAGGGCGCCGAGCAGCCGTTCCTCGACGCCTCGGACAAGCTGCAGGGCACGCTGCGCAACGCGACCGCGGCAGCGCCGACCACCTGCGCGGCCCTGGCTGACGCGATCAAGCCGGTGGAAGAAGCCTGCGACAGCTGCCACAAGCAGTACCGCTGACGCCGCCGCGCCCACGCCATGCCATCGTCACGCCCCCTGTTCCGGCAGCGCCTGCGGCAGAAGCTGCAGCGGCTGGACGATGCCATGTTCAAGCACGCCAGCCCGTCGCAGCCCACCTTGGTGGCGATGAGCGCGATCGGCGCCGCGTGCATGCTGCTGTATTACCCGGTGTGGAAGTACGCGCTGCCGCAGCCTTACGAGAGCCTCGCGCTGCGGCTGGCCGGATGCGCGGTACTGCTGCCGCTGGCGCTGCTGCACTGGTGGCCGCGGCGCCTGCGCGCGCTGCTGCCGGCGTACTGGTATGGCGTGGTGACCTTCGTGCTGCCGTTTTTCGCCGGCTACATGCTGCTGCGCAACGGCGGCAGCACGCCGTGGCTGCTGATCCACCTGGCCTCGATCTACCTCACGATGATGATGTTCGACCTGACCAGCTTCCTGGGCATCTTCGCGCTGGGCTCGGTACTGGCGTGGATCGCCTGGCTGGTGGGGCCGCACGCGGCCATGCCGGTGGCGCCGCTGCTGCTGTACCTGCCGCTGCTGGCGATGGCGCTGGCGCTGGGGCCGCTGGCCAGCCTGTCGCAGAAGCACGCCGATCTGGCGCGGATCCAGGCACTCACGCGCGCGTCCAACAACATCGCCCATGAGCTGCGCACGCCGCTGGGCTCGCTGCAGATCGCCGGGCAGGCGTTCCGCCGCTACCTGCCGGACCTGGTCGCCGGGCACCGGCTCGCGCAGGACGCCGGGCTGCCGGTGGTGGCGCTGCGCGGCGCCCACCTGGAGGCGCTGGAGCGCGGCATGGACACCATCGAGCACGAGGTGGCGCATGCGCACACGGTGATCGACATGCTGCTGATGGCGGCCCGCCCGCTGGACCCCCAGCAGCTCGACCGGTTGCAGGCGCGCGCGCTGGTGCGCACGGCGCTGGAGCGGTACCCCTACGCCTCGCGCGCCGAGCAGGAGCGGGTGCACCTGCGCGGCGAGGACGACTTTCCGCTGCTCGGCAGCGAGACGCTGCTGATGCACGTGATCTTCAACCTGCTGCGAAACGCGCTGTTCCACACCGGGCGCGCCGGCAAGGGCGAGATCGACGTGCAGGTGGAGCGCGGCCAGGGCAGCGGGCGGATCGTCGTGCGCGACACCGGACCCGGGATTCCCCCGGACGTGCTGCCGCGCATCTTCAATCGGTTCTATTCCTATAGCGAGGACGGCGCGGGCGTGGCCGGACTCGGCATCGGCCTGGCGTTCTCGCGCGAGGCGGTCGAGCGGATGGGCGGCGACATCCAGTGCCGCTCCCGCTGGGGCGCGTTCACCGAGTTCGTGATCTCCTTCCCCTCCCGCGAAACGGATGCGCGCGCATGAGGCTGTCCTTCGACTACGGCGTACCCGCCTTCCAGTTCCCCACGACCACGGTGATGGTGGACGACCACGAGAGCTACCTCGGCGTGGTGCCGCTGATGCTCGACCCGCTGCAGCGGCTGAAGAGCTACAGCTCGCCGCGGCAGGCGCTGGCGGACCTGCGCCACAACGACAGCCGCGACGTGCCTGGCGGCGGCTGGCTGTACCGCTGGCACGAGCATCCGTCGCCCAACCGCGAGCTGGTGGCGCTGGACATCGATTCGATCGTGCGCACCATGCACGACCCCGCGCGCTTCGCCGAAGTGTCGGTGGTGGTGGTGGACCAGGCGATGCCGGAAATGGACGGGCTGGAGTTCTGCCGGCAGATCGCAAACCCGCACATCGGCAAGGTGCTGCTCACCGGCCGGGCGGACGACGAGACGGCGATCGAGGCGTTCAACTCCGGCCTGATCGACCGCTTCATCCGCAAGAACGATCCCAAGGCGATGGAAAAACTGCAGCAGGCGATCGTCACGCTGCAGCAGCGCTATTTCGAGCGGGCAGGCCGGTTCGTCTCCGAGGCAATGGCACTGGGCGACGTGCGCTTCCTGCGCGACCCGGTGTTCGTGCCGATCATGCGCCGCATCGTGGCCGACTTCGCCGCCATCGAGTGCTACCTGCACGTCAACCCCACCGGTCTGCTGCTGCTCGACGCCGATGGCGACGGCCGCTTCGTGCTGATCCAGACCGACGACGATCTGCGCACGCACTACGAGATCGCCAGCGACCTGGGCGCCTCGATCGAGGTGCTGAACGCCTTGCGCGACGGCACCGCCCTGCCCTGGTTCGCCAGTCGCGACGGTTTCTACAGCGGCGAACCGGACGCGCCGCCGGTGCGCATGGTGCCGGCCACCACGGTGCGCGGCGAGCACTGGTACCACTACGCGGTCATCGACGACGTCAACAGCCGCTTCGAGCTCGACCGGATCGTCTGCTACCGCCGGTGGCTGCGCGAGCAGGACGGCTCGGCGCCCGCCGGCTGAGACGTTCGCCGTATTGGGCCGCGCTTGCGATATGGGTAGGATCGGAGGGTCTCCCCCAACGCAGGTGCCTCCATCGTGAAACGACTGCTTGCCTGTTCGATCCTTGCCGCGCTCGCCACCGCGGCGTCCGCCACCGACGCCACCAAGGCGCCCACGTTCGACCCGCACTACCTTTCCGAGCAGGTGAAGACGCTCGCCTCCGACGCGTTCGAAGGCCGCGGCCCCGCCACCGCCGGCGAGAAGCGCACCGTCGCCTATGTCATCAGCCAGATGAAGGCCGCCGGCCTGCAGCCGGCCGGCGCGCTCGAGAACGGCAAGCGCACGTGGACGCAGCCGGTGCCGCTGGGCCGCTTCGAGATCACCGGCACGCCGAACTTTGCGCTCACCGTCGACGGCAACCGGAAGCCGCTGACCCAGGGCGACCAGATCGCCGTGCGTGCCGCGCAGGACGGCTCGACCAGCGTGGACATTGCCAACGCCCCGCTGGTGTTCGTCGGCTACGGCGTGAAGGCACCGGAGCGCAACTGGGACGACTTCAAGGGCGTGGACCTGCACGGCAAGATCGCGGTGGCGCTGATCAACGATCCGGACTTCGAGACCGGCCAGGGCGACTTCGGCGGCAAGGCCATGACCTATTACGGCCGCTGGACCTACAAGTACGAGGAGATCGCCCGCCAGGGCGCGCTCGGCCTGTTGATCATCCACGAGACGGCGCCGGCATCCTACGGCTGGCCCACGGTGAAGAACTCCAACACCAACACCCAGTTCGACATCGTGCGCGAGCATCCGGCCGAGGTGCACTCCAAGGTCGAGGGCTGGATCCAGCGCGACCTCGCGGTGCAGATGTTCAAGGACGCCGGGCTGGATTTCGACGCGCTGAAGAAACAGGCCCAGACCCGCGACTTCAAGCCGGTGACGTTGAAGGGTGAAACCTTCTCGGCCAAGTTCAACGTCGACGCCTCGGTGATCACCTCGCAGAACATCCTGGGCATGGTCAAGGGCACCAAGCGTCCGGATGAAACCGTGTTCTACAGCGCGCACTGGGATCACCTGGGCGTGGGCGAGCCCGATGCCACCGGTGATCGCATCTACAACGGCGCGGTGGACAACGCCACCGGCACCGCGGCCCTGCTCGCACTGGGCAAGGCCTTCGCGCACGGGCCGAAGCCGGAGCGTTCGGTGGTGTTCCTCAACGTCACCGCCGAGGAGAAGGGGCTGCTCGGCTCGGAGTACTACGCCACCCATCCGCTCTATCCGGAAGCCAAGACGGTAGGCGTGATCAACATGGACGCGCTCGATCCGCACGGGCCGGCCCGCAACTTCACCATCTCCGGCAGCGCCAAGCTCGGTCTGCTCGACGACCTCGTCGCGGTGGCCAAGGCAGACGGCATGAGCTATGCCCCCGACCCGCATCCGGAGGCGGGCTACTTCTTCCGCTCCGATCACTTCTCCTTCGCCAAGCGCGGCGTGCCGGCGATTTCGTTCGGGTCGGGCGACGACTGGTCCGACGGCGGCGTGGCAGCCGGCGAAGCGGCTGAAAAGGCCTACACCAAGGACCACTACCACCAGCCGTCCGACCAGTGGCAGGCCGACTGGAGCTTCACCGGCATGGCGCACGACCTGGGCGTGCTCTACACGCTCGGATCCAGGCTTGCCAACTCGGACGAATGGCCGAACTGGAGCACCGACTCCGAGTTCCGCGCCGCCCGCGACGCCACCGCCGACCAGCGCAAGTAAGCCGGCTCGGCAAGCAAGAAGGGCAGCCGTCACGGCTGCCCTTTTTCATGGCCAGGAGGAAAACGTCAGAGCCGCACGCGGCCACGCAGCACGTCGAAGAACATCACCCAGTCGCCGGCCAGGCTGTACAGCGGATGGCGGAAGGTGGCCGGGCGGTTCTTCTCGAACACGAAGTGTCCGATCCAGGCAAAACCGTAGCCCGCCACCGGCGCCAGCCACAGCCACACCAGGTGCCCACTGGCGAGGGCGCCGAGGACGATCGCCAGCACGCACGCGCTGCCGGCAAAGTGCAGGCGCCGGCACGCGCGGTTGCGGTGCTCGCCCAGGTAATACGGGTAGAACTCGCGAAAGCTGGAAAAGCCGGCCATGTCCGTCTCCGAGGCACCCTGCCGAGGGTACGCGCGGCGCGGTGCCTTTGCACCAGCGAACCGTGCTACTTCGCCGGCAGCGGGATGAACTCCTCGTCGTCACCCGGCACGCGGTCGAAGCGGCCGCCCACCCAATCGGCCTTGGCCTGCTCGATGCGTTCGCGACGGGTCGACACGAAGTTCCACCACAGATGGCGCTCGCCATCCAGCGGCGCACCGCCGAACAGCATCACCCGGCTTGCTTCATGCGCGCGCAACGGCGGCGCGGACTCGCCGGCCTGCACCGCCATCAGTCCGGCCGGCACGGCCAGGCCATCCCACTCCAGCGCGCCCTCGATCACGTGCACGCCGCGCTCGGCGTGCTCGCCGGGCCACTCCAGTACGGCACCGGCCGCGAGCGTGGCCTCGATGAAGAACATCGGCGCGAAAACCTTCACCGGCGACGCTTCGCCATAGGCGGTGCCGGCGATCAGCCGGAGCGAGGCACCCTCGCGCTCGATCCGGGGCAGCTCGTCGGCGCCGTGGTGGTGGAACTCGGGCGCCACCTCCTCGTCCGGCTGCGGCAAGGCCACCCATACCTGCACGCCGTGCAGCGTGTGGCCGGCTTCGCGCTCGGCTGGCGGAGTGCGCTCGGAGTGGGTGATGCCGCGGCCGGAAGTCATCCAGTTGACCGCGCCGGGCCGGATGTCCACCGCACTGCCCAGGCTGTCGCGATGCCGGATCGCACCGTCGAACAGCCAGGTCACGGTGGCCAGCCCGATGTGCGGATGCGGGCGCACGTCCATGCCCTTGCCTGCGGGCATGCCGGCCGGACCGATGTGATCGAAGAACACGAACGGCCCGACGTGGCGCGCATCCAGCACCGGCAGCAACCGGCGCACGCGGAAGCCGTCGCCAAGGTCGTGCACGCGTCCTTCGATGAGGCGGGGCGAAGCGTTCATGGGGTGCCTCCACGGCAACGGGGAAAGGGCATCACCAGGATCGCTGGTACTGCACCGGGACGTCGATAGTCGCGCCGAGCGCCTTGGCCGCGCGGCGCGGGAAGTAAGGATCGCGCAGGCTCTCGCGTGCCTGCAGCACCACGTCCGCTTCGCCATCGCGCACGATCGCGTCGGCCTGCTGCGGCTCGGTGATCATACCCACCGCGCCCGTGGCGATCTCCGCCTCGCGGCGGATCCGGGCGGCAAACGGCACCTGATACCCCGGCCCCACGGGAATCTTCACGTGCGGCACGAGTCCGCCGCTGGACACGTCCACGAGGTCCACGCCCAGCGGCTTGACCATCCGCGCCAGCGCCACGCTCTGCTCGGCGTCCCAGCCACCGTCAGCCCAGTCGGTGGCCGAAACACGCAGCCACAGCGGCAGGTGCGCGGGCCATACTTCGCGCACTGCCTGCACCACCTCGCGTACCAGCCGCATGCGGTGCTCGAGGCTGCCGCCGTAGGCGTCGTCCCGCCGGTTGCTCAACGGCGACAGGAACTGGTGCAGCAGATAGCCGTGCGCGGCATGCAGCTCGATCAGCTCGAAGCCGGCCGCCAGCGCGCGTTGCGCCGCCGCGCGAAAATCGGCCACCACCCGCGCGATGCCTGCGGCGTCGAGCGCCTGCGGCACGTGCCAGTCGCGGTCAAACGGCAGCGCCGAAGGCGCCACCGTGAGCCAGGCGCCGTCCGCGGCAGCCAGCGGGCCGCCGCCGTCCCACGGGCGCTGGGTGCTGGCCTTGCGGCCGGCATGCGCCAGCTGGACGCCCGCGACGGCGCCCTGTGCCTTGATGAATGCAGTGATCGGCGCCCACGCGTGCTGCTGCGCCTCGTTCCACAGGCCGGCATCGCCGGCGGAGATGCGTCCTTCGGGCGAGACGGCCGCCGCCTCGGTCATCACCACGGCCGCACCACCCACTGCCCGGCTGCCCAGATGCACCAGATGCCACGCATCCGGCAAACCGTCGGTGGCCGAGTACTGGCACATCGGTGAGACCACCAGCCGGTTGCGCAGCGTGAGCGAGCGTTGCTGCAGCGGATCGAAAAGAGACATGGGCGACCTTTGGGAGTGATGCGAAAGAGCAAACGTGCCGGCGCGCGGGCGCCGCTTCAAGGTGTGCTCTGGTTTTCCTGGGCGAACGGGCTGTTTCTGCCGCCGTCCCAGCGGGCGATCGCGTCGGCGATTGCCGCGGGCGCACGCATCCATGCGAAGTGGCCCGCCGGCTCCCCCGCCAGCGCCTCGCGGCCGAACTCCAGCCGGCAGGCGGGCGACGCGGGAAGTTTGTCCAGCAGCCACGCCTGCGACGACGCCGGTGCCAGCCAGTCGTCGCGCAGGCGCATCGCCAGCACCGGCTTGCGCAGCCGCGCCAGCGCGGCGTCGAGATCGCCGATGCCGCGCGCGGCGTAACGGCCGGTGCGGCCGGTGCGGCTCCAATCGGTGATCACGCCACGGGCCTCGTTGCCCGCGAAGCCCAGTCGACGACCGGGCAGGTGCCCGCGCAAGCGCGCCAGCAGCGGCGCCAGTGTGTACGCCTGACGGATCAGCCAGCCGTGTCGGAAACGCCGCCAGTAGGGCGAACCACTGGCGACCAGCAACAGTGCATCGACCTGATCCGGATGCAGGGCGGCATAGAGAAACGCCAATTGGCCGCCGAGGCTGTGCCCGCCCATCTCGTGTCTGGCCTCCCCCACCCGCGCGCGCAACGCCGCCACCGAGGCCGGCAGATCGCACTCGAGCAGTTCCCGGTAGCCCCAGTCCGTGCGGCGACCGGCACGACGATCGCTGGAGCCGATACCCCGCCACTCGTGGATCGCCATCGCCACGCCCTGCCCGGCCAGCGCTTGGGCCAGCGGCAGGTAATGCCGCGCCGGCACGCCCATGGCCGGCAACCAGTGCACCACCCGCTGCGCGCCCGCAGGCGGCTGCACGAGCATCATCTCGAAGCGAGCGCCATCGGCAGCGACCACCGGCACGATCTCCGGCGCCTGGTCGCTCGGCGCCTCCCTGGTTACACCCACGTGCTGACATCCTGCGCAACGGCCAGCGCCCAGCGTAGTGGCTGGTGCCGACCCGCGCGACCGCGCCCGATCGGCCCGCGCGGCCGCGCACGCAAAGGCGGCCAGCAGCTGCCGGCCGCCTTGCGCGCTGCATAGAGGCGTCGCGACGGCCGTCGGGATGACCGCCGTCGCACGGCGCCGATCAGGCCGGCGCCACTTCCTCGGCCTGCAGGCCCTTCTGCCCCTGCACCACCTTGAAGCTCACCTTCTGGCCTTCCTTCAGGCTCTTGAAGCCGGTGCCCGTGATGGCGCGGAAATGCACGAACACGTCCGGTCCGCTTTCACGGCTGATGAAGCCGAAGCCCTTGGCGTCGTTGAACCATTTGACGGTACCAATCTCTCGATCCGACATGACCCACTCCGATTACGCTCGACGTGATGCGACCGTACGCCCGCCCGGGCGGCGATCGACTGGGTCATGCACGGGACCGGCGGTGCGCGCAGAGCGAAGGGCAGACACGGGCCCTTGCCGGCACGAGGCTGACACAGTGAAAAAAATCATAGCGGATTTTCCCGGCCGTCCAGCGGCGCCGCCCGATGCAAAAAAGCCGGGCGAGACGCCCGGCTTTTCCGTTGGTGCGCTGGTCCAGCCGCGATGCTCAGGCCGGGGTGACTTCCTCGGCCTGCAGGCCCTTCTGCCCCTGCACCACCTTGAAACTCACCTGCTGGCCTTCCTGCAGGCTCTTGAAGCCGTTGCCGGTGATCGCGCGGAAATGCACGAACACGTCCGGGCCGTTGTCGCGGCTGATGAAGCCAAAGCCCTTGGCATCGTTGAACCACTTGACGGTACCGATCTGACGATCAGACATGGGGAATCACTCCGTAGGTTTTCTGGTCGAAACTGGCGCCCGCGAGCGCCGTTGCACTGGTATGCGCGGAAATCCTCGGGGTGAAGCGATGAGGCGGATGAGCATCGGCAGCATCGGGTCAGCAGCTCTGGTGACCCCGGCAAACACAGCGAAAAAATTATAACCACGCGCGCCGGCGCCGAAACAGTCCGCGATGGCCTGCCGGGTTGCGCTGAATCGCCGCGTGTTCAGGTTTTCTTGACCTGCACCGTAGTCTAGTCAGCGCGCTATCGGTATCTCAGGGGACTCAAGCATGCGCACGTACCACACCGTAACCTTCGCCGGCCTGGTCGGCGCCCTCCTGCTCGCTGGCTGTGCCGATCACCGCACCCGGCGCGACGAGCCGGCGCCCTCGCCCGCACCCTCCGCTACTCGCGCAACGCCGAAGAGCTCGGCCGGCGCCACCGCGGCCCGACCGGCGGCCGCGCCAGATGAAGGCGCAGCCGCCGCCGATGCCGACGCGTCCAGCGATGCCCCGATCGGCATCCCGGCCTGCGACGATTACCTGTCCAGCTACCGCGGTTGCCACCGGACTGCCGCGATCTACGCACCGGACGAGATCGAGCACCGCTACGAGATGATGCACCAGAGCCTGCTGCGCGACTCCCGCAATCCGCAGATCCGGCCGCAGCTGGCCGCCCGTTGCAACTCGCTGGCTTCCACGCTGCGCCAGGCGCTACATGGCAAGGCCTGCCAGATGACGCCGGCCGAGGCTGCCAGCAGCGGCAGCGACTGATCGCCAGCTCAGGCCGCCAGCGCGCCCTGCAGTGCGCGCGCCCAGCTGGCAGGGCGGCTGGGACCCACCCGCACCACCGGCGTTCCGTGCCACTGCGCCAGCCGCTGCAGGGCCAGCGCCAATTCGCGCCAGAGGCGATCATCCGGCTGTACCGCTGGCTCCAGGAACAGGGCCTTCACCTCGAACTGGCCGCCCGCCCGATGCGCCTTTGCATCCAGTCGCCCCACCAGCTCGCCGCGATGCAGGATCGGCAGCACGAAGTAGCCGAACTGCCGCTTCGGTGCAGGCGTGTAGCACTCCAGCGCATAGTCGAAGCCGAACATGCCCAACGCGCGTGCGCGGTCCCATACCAGCGGATCGAACGGCGACAGCAGCGCGGTGTGGGTGGCACGCAGGCGCCCGGCGCGAGTGGCTGCCAGCGCGGGCAGCTCGTCGACATGCACGTAACCGGGCGCGTTCCAGCCGTCCACCGCGACCGCTTGCAACACCCCTTCTCGCAGCAACGGCGCCAGCTCCGCATCGGTCACCTGCGGCTTGAGCCGGTAGTAGTCGGCGATCCAGCGCGCGGGCGTTACGCCAAGCGCCCGCACGGTGTCGACGATGAAACGCCGGCGCAGCGCGGCAGCGCTCAGGTCGCCGGCGACGGCAGTTGCGGGATCGAGCCTTTCGCGCACGCGCGCGGCCAATTCGTAGACACGCTGGAACTTGTCACGCCGCAGCACCATCAGCTCGCCCAATGCAAACCACGCCTCCAGCCAGCGCTTCTCCGGCTTCCACTCCCACCAGCCGCTGACACCGCGGTCCTCGCGGGCGAAATCTGCTGCGCGCACCGGACCGTGCTGCGCCACGCGCTCAAGCAACGCCTCCATCTCGGCACGATGTTCCCGGTGCATGCGCGCGGCCGAACGATGCGCCCAGTGGTGGCCGCGCTGCCGCCGCCACGCGTCGTGCAGCGGGAAATCCGCCGCCGGCACGAAACACGCCTCGTGCGCCCAGCATTCGGCGATGCGGCCCGCCGCCAGGGCCTCGTCGAGCCAGTGCATCGGGTAGTCACCCAGCCGCGCATGCAGCACCAGGTAAGGGCTGCGAGCGACCACGTGGATGGTGTCGATCTGCAGCATGCGCATGCGCGCGATCGCCGCGACGAGGTCCGGCGGGCGAGCTCGGCGGCGCAGCGGCTGCAGCAGCCCCTGTGCGTGCAGCTGCAGCCGTCGTGCCTGCGGCAGGGTCAGGGCGGCGCCAGGTGCGTCGTCCGCGGCGGGAGGGGATTGAGCTGGCATTTACAAACTCTCTGCTAGCGTGCGCCGGCGTCGTATCCGGCCGGAGCAGGCGCCGACGCGCCAATCCGCGGATTCTTGCATGGAGTGACGATCATGGATCTGGCACGGACGCCTTCGCCGATTCGTCGGGTATACGCCGCGCGGCATGTCCGGTCGAAAAGCGGCGCAGCGCGACTTCCACGCGACATGCAGCGGCTGCAGGTAAGGTTCGTGCCAGCACGGCGCAGGCTGCGCGCGCGCAGGTCCGGTGCTTTCGCCACGGGGCTGCGCCCGCGGCCGCAAGCTCACGCACCACGGCGTGCCGTCCGGGTTACGCGGCCGTCCCGATCCTGCCACGCCGCGCCGATCCGCCCTGAACTGCTCCATCCCCAAACCACTCCTCTCTCAGCCAGGTTTCCAGGTCATGAAGACGCTCCGCCCCGTTCGCCCGCTCGCCCTGCCATTCGCACTGGCCGCCGCCCTGCTGCCCGCCATGAAGGCGCACGCACAGAATCCCGATCCGATGGATATCCGCGGGTGCACCGCCATCGAGAGTGATTCGCAGCGGCTGGCCTGCTACGACAGGGCCACCGGCCGGGTGAACCTGCCGATCGCGCAGAAGCGCAGCGACAGCAGCGACACCACCATTTTCGGTCGCGACGCCGGGCGCCGCTCGGAGCCGAACGATGCGGTGAGCGCGCCGCTGTCGCTGCTCGACTCGCGCTGGGAACTGGCGCCGGAAAGCAAGCTCGGCACGTTCAACATCCGCGGCTACAAGCCGGTGTTCGTGATGCCGGTGTTCGCCACCAGCGATCAGAACAACCGCCCTACCAGCCCCAACCCCGACAACACCGTGCCGACCAGCCAGGCGCTGCAGAATGTGGAGGCGAAGTTCCAGCTCAGCCTCAAGACCAAGGTGGCGCAGGACGTGTTCGGTGACGTCGGCGGCGACCTCTGGGTCGGCTATACCCAGTCCTCGCGCTGGCAGGTCTACAACAAGCGGCTGTCGCGGCCGTTCCGCGAGACGGACTACGAGCCGGAGGCCATGCTCGTGTTCAACACGCACTACGACGTGTTCGGCTGGCAGGGCCGGCTGCTGGGCATCGGTGTGGACCACCAGTCCAACGGGCGATCCAATCCGCTCTCGCGCAGCTGGAACCGGGTGATCGCCGACGTCGGCTTCGAACGCGCCGGCTGGACCGTGATGCTGCGCCCGTGGTGGCGCATCCCCGAGGACGCGGCCGACGACAACAACCCGGACATCAGCGACTACATGGGCCGCGGCGAGGTGCAGATCGTGCGCGAGCTGGACAACCAGGAGTTCGGGCTGATGCTGCGCCACTCGTTCCGCGGCGGCAGCCGCAGTCACGGCGCGGCGCAGTTCACCTGGAGCTTTCCCGTGGCCGGCAACCTGCGCGGCTACATGGAAGTGTTCAAGGGCTACGGCGAGAGCCTGATCGACTACAACCACAACGCCACCTACGTGGGCGTGGGCGTGTCGCTGCTCGACTGGTACTGATCAGCCCGGCCCGATCGGACCTGACCAACTGACGCGACAACGCCGCCCGAGGGCGGCGTTGTTTTTTCCCTTCCGGCGCAGTGGCCGGCGGTCGACGTATCAGTGCTGGTGGCCGCCGGCGCCGTGCACGTGACCGTGTTCCTTCTCTTCGGCACTGGCCTCGCGCACGTCGGTCACCTGCACGTCGAAGTGCAGGTTCTGGCCGGCCAGCGGGTGGTTGCCGTCGATGAACACCACGTCGTTCTCGACCTTGGTCACGGTGACGTTGATCACGCCCTGGGGACCACGGCCCTGGAACTGCATGCCCGGCTCGATGCTCTCCACGCCCTGGAACGCATCACGAGGCACCTGCTGCTCGAGCTCCGCATGACGCACGCCGTAGCCTTCTTCCGGACTCACGTCGACCTTGAACTGGTCGCCCGCCTGGTGGCCGGCCATCACCTTCTCCAGGCCCGGCACGATCTGCCCGGTGCCGTGCATGTAGGTAAGCGGCTCACGCTCGGCGGAACTGTCGATCACCGTGCCCTGGTCATCGGTCAGCGTGTAGTGGAAGGAGACGACACTGTGTTCGGCAATCTGCATGGATACTCTCGCGATGGGGGACAAATCCGCCGGCTGCACGCCAGCACGAAGCGCGAAGACTAACAGATCGACCCTCCACGCCCTGCGCAGGGGCCGTGCAGGGCTCATACTGAAACGCATGCACCGAACTCTTACCCGCCTTGCGGCGCTGCTGTCCCTGGCGCTGTGCAGCGCCGTCCACGCCCAGGCACCCGTCGCTGCTTCGGCGCTGCGCCCGGTGGACAAGCCGAACGCGCTGACCGCGTCGATCGATGCGCTGATTGCGCAGCCGCGCTTCGCCGGCGCGCAGTGGGGCGTTGCGGTGGTGTCGCTCGACGACGGCCGCACCGTC
The DNA here is from genome assembly GCF_035685805.1 of Dyella sp. Classification (GTDB taxonomy): domain Bacteria; phylum Pseudomonadota; class Gammaproteobacteria; order Xanthomonadales; family Rhodanobacteraceae; genus Dyella_A. Next base: position 13,499 of record NZ_DASSAB010000010.1, on the reverse strand, counting down.
TATGCGCACCGTGCCGAGCACCTGCTGCAACCGGCCTCCACCGCGAAGCTCTTCACCGCGGCGTTGACTCTGGACGCGCTCGGCGCCGACCAGCACGCCACCACCCGGCTACTCGCCAAAGGGCCGGTGCATCGCCGGCGGCTCGATGGCCCCCTGGTGCTCTACGGCATGGGTGACCCCGCGCTGGGTACCGATGGCACCAGCGCGGACTGGGCCGACCAGCTCGCCGCGCAGCTGGCCGCAAACGGCATCACGCGCATCCACGGCGACCTGATTGCCGACGACAGCTACTTCGCCGGGCCGTTGATCGGCTCAGGCTGGGAGGTAGGCGACCTGCTGAGCGCGTTCGCCGTGCCGGCCTCCGCGCTGAGCGTGCGCGAGAACGCAGGCTGGCTCACCGTGTCGCCGGCGGCGCATGCCGGTGGCGCGGCCGACCTGGCGCTGGATCCACCGCTGGCGATCCCCGGCCTTACCAGTCGGATCGTCACCACCGCGGCTGGCAGCCGCAGCGACATCAACCTCTACCGGGCGCCTGGCGGTGACACGCTGTACGCCTTCGGCAGCGTCGCCGCGGACACGTCGCCGCGCCGGTTCCACCTGGCGATGGCCGATCCGGCACGCGTGGCCGCCGAAGCGCTGCGCGAGGCGTTCGCCCGGCACGACGTGCTGCTCGACGGGCGCGTGCGCACGCTGCATTGGCCCGACGACGACAGTACGCTGATCGCTGGTGCCACCCTGGTCGGCGAGATCGACTCGCCGCCGCTGGGCGAGATCCTGCGACGGGGCCTGAAGCGATCGCAGAATCTGTATCTGCAGAACCTGCTGCTGATGGCGGGCGTGCAGGCGCAGACCATCGCCATGCAGGGCGCCTCGCCGCCACAGGGGTTCATCACCACCGAGGCGTGGGGCCTTCGCGCCCTGCGCAAGCTGCTCGATCGCATCGGCATCGCGCCGACGCAGGCGCGACTGGAGGAAGGCAGCGGACTGTCGCGGCAGAACCTGGTGACGCCGGCGGCGATGGTGCGCCTGCTGCAATACCTCGCCGTGCAGCCCTACGCGTCGCTGCTGCGTGACGCGTTGCCGCTGGCGGGCGTCGATGGCTCACTGGCCAGCCGCTTCCGCGGCACCCCGCTGGCCGGCCGGCTGCAGGCAAAAACCGGCTCGATGACCTTCGTCAACTGCCTCGCGGGCTACCTCACCACCGACAGCGGCGAGCACCTTGCCTTCGCCATCATGCTCAACAACTACGAGCCGCAAGCGGGTGCTCCGTCGGCCAGCCGGGACGTGGACGCCATCGCCGCGCTGCTAGCCGGCACGCCGCCCGCGCCCTGAGCAGGACAGGCGGAGAGAACTACACCAGCTGCGCGGCGAGCTCGCGGGCGATCTTCTCGGGCGTGTCGGTAGATGCGTAGCGCTTGACCACCCGCCCCTGCGCATCGACCAGGAACTTGGTGAAATTCCACTTGATCGCCTCGCTGCCGAAGATTCCCCGGCCTTCGCTCTTCAGCCACTGGTAGAGCGGATCGGCGTCGGGGCCATTGACGTCGATCTTGGCGAACATCGGAAAGCTGACGTCATAAGTGGTGCTGCAGAAGTCGCGGATCTGTGCCTCGTCGCCGGGTTCCTGGTGACCGAACTGGTCGCACGGAAAACCCAGCACCACCACGCCCTTGTCGCGCATCTCGCGCCAGAGCTTTTCCAGCCCCTGGTACTGGGGAGTGAAGCCGCACTTGGAGGCCACGTTGACGATCAGCAACGTCTTGCCGCGAAACTCGCCCATCGAGCGCTCGTTGCCATCGATGTCGCGAACGGAGAAGTCCTGGATGCCGGTCATGGAATGCGCCTTTGCTGGAGGTTGCCAGCCTGCGCTGCCGACCCGCGCCGCGCAAGCGCGGGCTGAAGCAGGCGGCATAAGAATATGAAAAATGGCCGTATGGCCGCCGGGCCGGTAGCGATTTAAGGTGCAGGGCGTCGCCGCTTCGTCTGGCTGGTTCCGCCCATGCGCCTGCTGCTCAGTGCCCTCGTCGCCCTCGTCTCGCTGCTGTTGCTGGCGTGGCCGTCCCTTCGCGCGGGCCCACGCCGCCGGCGACGTTGAGGGCCGGCGCTATCCGCCCGCAGCCGGTGCGATCTCGAACACCTGCCGCAGGTACGCCACGTAGGCGGCGTCATCGCACATGTTCTTGCCTGGCGAGTCGCTCAGCTTCGCCACCGGCTGGCCGTTGCAGCGGACCATCTTGATCACGATCTGCAGCGGCGTCGGTCCCACATCGTTGGTGAGGTTGGTGCCCACGCCGAAGGCCAGCAGGCAGCGCCCCTGGAAGTGGGCGTAGAGCTTCATCACCGCCGGAATGTCCAGCCCGTCGCTGAATACCAGGATCTTGCCGCGCGGGTCGACCCGGTTGGCGCGGTAGTGCGCCAACACGCGCTCGCCCCACGCAAACGGATCGCCCGAATCGTGCCGCGTGCCGTCGAAAAGCTTGCAGAAGTACATGTCGAAATCGCGCAGGAACGCGTTGAGCCCGTACACATCGGACAGCGCGATGCCGAGGTCGCCCCGGTATTCGCGCGCCCACGCCTCCAGCGCGGCGACCTGGGAATCGCGCAGGCGCGGCCCCAGCGCCTGGTGCGCCTGCAGATACTCGTGCGCCAGCGTGCCCAGCGGCGTGAGTCCGAGCTGGCGGGCCAGCCACACATTGCTGGTGCCGGCCAGCTGCTCGCCCAGCGTGTCGCGCAACGTGGTCACCACCTCTTCCTGCCAGTGCCGTGCAAAGCGTCGCCGGGTGCCGTAGTCGGCGATCCGGCAGCCGCCATAGCCGGGGGTGTCGCGCAGCAGGGCGATCTTGGCGCGCAGGCGCTCGCGGCCCTCGGCAAGATCCAGCTCCGGCTGGGTGTTGCGGAAGTACACCTCGTTGACGATCGCCAGCAGCGGCACCTCGAACAGGATCGTGTGCAGCCATGGCCCGCGAATGCGGATCTCGATCTCGCCGCTGCCCTGCGCGGCCGGCTCGATCGACACGTACTTGGCGTTGAGCTGGAACAAACCCAGGAAGTCGACGAAGTCGCTCTTGATGTAGCGCCAGCCGCGCAGGTAGTCCAGCTCACTCGGGGTGAAGCGCAAACTGCACAGGTGATCGAGCTCGGCCCGGATCTCCTCGATGTACGGCACCAGGTTCACCCCGGGGGTGCGGCACTTGAAGCGGTACTCGACCTCCGCACCGGGATACTGGTGCAGCACCACCTGCATCATCGAGAACTTGTACAGGTCGGTGTCGAGCAGCGATTGGATGATCATCGGGCAGCCGGTAGCCGGGGCAAGCGCCCATTATCGGCGCGATCGCGGCCACGACGAAACGGCCGGGCAGCCGCACCACCGGGCAAGTGGCAAGTACACCGGCCCGCCCGGTGGCGGTGCAGACGCCGGGCAAAAAAAACCCCGGCTGCCAGGGGAGGGGCATGCCGGGGTTTGTCAGGTCGCCTATCCGGGGGAGGAAAGGGGCAACCCCTCAGTGGCCCGATTTTCCGGCCCACTTCCTGTCGCCATCACGGCGATACGAGTCCTTTGTGCGGCTTGGGCGACATAAGTTCAAGGGGGCACGTCGCAACGATTCAGCTGGCGTCGACCACTGTCGCCGCCGCTGGCCGGCAGTGCTCACCGCGGCTTTACGAAAAGGCAACAAGGCCGCGCAAAAGCCGCGCCCACAGCGACGCTCTCGTGCTGCAGGGCCGGTTCGCGATATCGAAGGATTTTGTGCTCCGTCATCCCGTCCCGCACCACTCAGGAGCTGCACGACAGCATCGAGCAGCCTGCCTTCTGTTTTGCCCATGCCGGACGCTTGGCGGCAAACCGTTCGCGCCCCGGCTGGTCGTCATAGGGATGGCGCATCACCTCCTGCAGCGCCTGCACGCCGGAGAGGTCACCGGAGGTCGCCAGGTCGATCGCCTCCTGCGCCAGGTAATTGCGCAGCACGTAACGCGGATTCACTAGCCGCATCCGCTCCCGGCGCTGCGCCACGGGCGATTCGTCGCTGGCCAGCCGCTGCGCGTAGTGCATCAGCCAGTCACGCAGCTCAAGGTCGAACTGTTCGCGCAGGGCAGGCTCGTAGAACGCCTCCTCCATGGCCGCGGTCGGCGCCGGCTGCGCCGGATCGAAATCCATCAGCGCGCGGTAGAACAACGTCATGTCCACTTGGGCACGCTCCATCAGCGAGCGCAGCTGGGCGTGCAGCGTGTCGTCTTCCGCACGCAGCTCGGTCAGTCCCAGCTTGTCGGCGGCCTGGCGTTGCTCCAGCGCCACGTAGCTGCGCGCAAAGCCGTCGAGCGCGGCCTGCAGCGGCTCCACGCTCGCGAACAGCGGCGAGAGCGCCGAGGCCAGCCGCGACAGGTTCCACCAGGCCACCTGCATCTGCTGGCCGAAACGGTAGCGGCGGTGGGCGGCATCGGTGGTGTTGGGCGTCCACTGCGGGTCGTAGTTGTCGATCCAGCCATACGGGCCGTAGTCGATGGTCAGCCCCAGGATCGAGAGGTTGTCGGTGTTCATCACGCCATGCACGAAACCCACGCGCATCCAGTGCGCCACCATCCGGGCGGTGCGCTCGCATACCTCCTCGAACCAGCGGGCGAGCAGCGGCTCGCCCTCACCGTCCAGGTGCGGAAAATCGCGGCGAATGGTGAAAGCCACCAGCTGGCGCAGCAGGGCCAGGTCGCCACGCGCGTAGGGAAGTTCGAAATGCCCGAACCGGATGAACGACGGCGCCACGCGACACACCACCGCGCCGGGCTCAGGCGCCGGGTGGCCGTCGTAGAACATGTCGCGCAGCACCGGTTCGCCGGTGCCGACCAGGCTGAGCGCGCGGGTGGTCGGCACGCCCAGGTGATGCATCGCCTCGCTGCACAGAAACTCGCGCACCGACGAGCGCAGCACCGCGCGTCCGTCCGCACTGCGCGAATACGGCGTGGGCCCTGCACCCTTGAGCTGCAACTCCCAGCGCGCGCCCTGCGGATCGATCAGCTCGCCCAGTGAAATCGCGCGTCCGTCCCCCAACTGGCCCGCCCAGTGGCCGAACTGGTGACCGCCGTAGTTGCTGGCCCACGGCTGCATGCCCGGCAGCAGGCGGTTGCCGCCGAACACCTCGGCAAACGCCGGGCTCGCCACGTCTGCCGGCTCAAAGCCCAGCCGGGAGGCGAGCTCCGGCGAATGTGCCAGCAGCTGCGGCCGGGCCACCGCCGTGGGCTCCACACGCGAGTACAGCGCGCCCTCCACCTGGCGCAGCCGCGCGCCGGTTTCAGGGTCGGCGGGAAGCTCGCGCACGAAGGCATTGTCGAAGTGCAGATCAGGCATGGCTTCGATGGTTGAGGCGTGTTGGACAACATGCAAGCCAGGCCCCTGCCCGGCTTGTCATCAGGCTCGGTCCCGCCGGGCTGCAGTTGGGCTAGCATCGGGCCACCCACGAACGCTGGGCCGGCCCGTCGCAGGGACAGGGGCCAAAGGCAGCGAAGCGGCGGCGCCACCTTCATCGATCAGGAACGCGTTTAGATGCCAGCCCGCCAAAACAAGACCCGCTGGGGCAGCGCAGGCTGGGCTGTACTGGCCCTGGGATTGTTCCTGCTGGGCGCCGCTGTCGTGGGCCGTTACCAGCACCAGCACAATCAGCAGATCATCGCCGAGCGGCTGGCGGAGCTCAGCAGGAAGGCCTCGACCAGCCTGCAACGCCGTTTCGAGCTGTACCAGTACGGCCTGCGCGGGGCGCGCGGCGCCGTCATCGGTGCCAGCGGCCGCGGCATCACGGCGCAGGAATTTGCCCGCTACGCCGAGTCGCGCGATATCGCCGCCGAGTTTCCCGGCGCGCGCGGCTTCGGCTTCATCGCGCGGGTGCCGCAGGACGGCGAGGCGGCTTTCGTTGCGCGCGCGCGGGCCGACGGCCTGCCTGGCTTCGCCATCCACCAGCTCGCCCCGCACAAGGGCGAGCGCTTCGTGATCAAGTTCATCGAGCCGCTGGCGACGAACGAGGCCGCACTGGGGCTGGACATCGCCTCGCAAGCCAGCCGCCGCAGCGCGGCGGTGGCCGCCATGGCCAGCGGCAACGTGGCACTGACGGCGCCGATCACGCTGGTGCAGGCCACAGGGGTGACCAACCGCAGCATGCTGATCCTGATGCCCGTGTACCGCGGCTCGCAGCATCCGCCGGCGGCCCGCCGCATCCAGGACTGCATCGGCTGGGTCTACGCGCCGCTGGTCACCGACGACATCCTCACCAGCCTGGACGAGACCAACAGCGACTACGGCTTTCGCCTCAGCGACGTCACCGACCCGCTGAAGCCGACCCTGTTCTTCGCTTCGCACCAGCAGGACGTGCAGGGCCAGCCGTCGCACCTGCGTCGGTTCGTGGTGTACGGGCGGGTGTGGCAGGTGGAGATCCAGGCACGACCGGCCTTCATCGCCGCGCTGGGGCTGAGTTCTTCGCTGTGGGTGAGCGGCGTGGTGGCCGCAATCGGTGCGCTGCTGGCCACGCTGTTGCTGGTGCTGCTCAACCTGCAGCTGCGCAAGCAGCGCTCCTACGCCCAGCAGGCGCGGCTGGCCGCCATCGTGGAGAGCTCCTACGACGCGGTGATCGGCACCACCCTGGACGGTCGCATCACCGAGTGGAACCGCGCCGCCACGCAGATCTTCGGCTATGCCGCCGAGGCCGTGCTGGGCACCCACCTGGCCGACATGATCGTGCCGGCGCGTCACCTGGCCGGGCACAAGGCGATGGTGGAAACCGTCTGCGGCGGCGGCAACGTGGCGGCCTTCGAAACCATCCGGCGGCACGAGTCCGGACGCCCGCTGGAGGTAGAGGTATCGGCCGCGCCCATCCGCGACGGTCGCGGCCGTGTCAGCGGCATCGCGCTCACCGTACGCGACATCCACGAGCGCAAGGACGCCGAGCGCCGCGTGCTCGAGGCCAACAGCACGCTGGAGCAGCAAGTGCAGGAGCGCACCGCGGAGCTGCAGGCGTTCTCGTCGCTGCAGCGGGCGATCCTGGCCAACGCCGGCTACGCCATCATCGCCACCGATCCGGACGGCATCATCACGCTGTTCAACCCCGCCGCCGAGAGCATGCTCGGCTACCGCTCCGAGGAGCTGGTGGGGCTGGCCACGCCCGAACGCTTCCACGATCGCGAGGAAGTCGCCGCCCGCGCCGCCTGGCTGCGCGAGGAGCTGGGACGGCCGGTGCGGCCCGGCTTCGAGGTGTTTGTTGCCAAGGCGCGCGACAAGCCCGACGTGCACGAGTGGACCTACATCACCCGCGATGGCCAGCGCGTGCCGGTGCTGATCAACGTCAGCTCGCTGTACCGCAGCGACGGCGAGGTGCTCGGCTACCTCGGGATCGCGGTGGACCTGCGCGAACGCAAGAAGCGCGAGGCCGCACTGGCGGTCAACGAGCGCAAGCTGCGCGGGCTGTTCGAATTGTCCCCGCTGGGCATCGCGCTCACCGACGAGCGCGGTCAGTTCGTCGAGTTCAACGAGGCGTTCTGCCAGCTCACCGGCTACAGCGACGCCGAACTGCGCAGCATCGACTACTGGAAGCTGACCCCGCCGGAGTACGAGCCGAAGGAACGCGCCGTGCTCAGCATCATCGAGCAGACCGGACGCTACGGCCCCTACGAGAAGGAATACGTGCGCGCCAACGGCGAGCGCACGCCGGTGCGGTTGAACGGCGTGCGGCTGGAGATGGACGGTCGCCCCTACCTGTGGTCGATCGCGGAAGACATCACGCTGCAGCGCATGACCGAGTCGGCCATGGTCGATGCGGTGGCCGCGGCCGAGGCCGCCAGCGCGGCCAAGAGCAACTTCCTGGCCAACATGAGCCACGAAATCCGCACGCCGATGAACGCCATCCTCGGCATGCTGCAATTGCTGCAACGCACCGCGCTGGACGAGCGCCAGCACGACTACTGCAGCAAGACCGAGAATGCCGCCCGCACGCTGCTGGCGATCCTCAACGACATCCTCGACTTCTCCAAGATCGAGGCGGGTCGACAGACGCTGGAGTCGACCACCTTCGACGTGGAAAGCGTGTTCCGCGACATCGGCGTGATCCTCGGCGGCAATGTCGGCGACAAGAACATCGAAGTGGTCTTCGACATCGACCACCGCATGCCGGCGCTGCTGGTGGGCGATTCGTTGCGCCTGCGGCAGGTGCTGATCAACCTGGCCGGCAACGCGGTGAAGTTCACCCACGTCGGCGAGGTGGTGCTGAGCGCGCGCCTGGCGGCCCAGCTCGATCGCAGCATCCGGGTGTACTTCGAGGTGCGCGACACCGGCATCGGCATCGATGCGGACAAGCTCGAGAGCATCTTCGAGGGTTTCTCCCAGGCCGAGGCATCCACCACCCGCCGCTTCGGCGGCACCGGCCTGGGCCTGGCCATCAGCCGCCGGCTGGTCGCGCTGATGGGGGGAGAACTGCGGGTGGAGAGCGAGCCGGGCCGCGGCAGCCGTTTCCATTTCAGCGTGGAGCTGGGCGTGCCAGCGGATACATGGAGCGTGCCTGACGGGCTGTCGCCAGCCACGGCTGCGCCGCTGCGCGTGCTTGCGGTGGACGACAACGCCAGTGCCCGTGAGGTGCTGGCGACCATGGGCGAAGCGCTCGGCTGGCAGGTCGATGTCGCCGAGAGCGGCGAGCAGGCACTGCAGCAACTTACCCGCAGCCTGGCGCTTCGCCAGCCGTACGACGTGATCCTGGTGGACTGGCACATGCCAGGCATCGATGGCTGGGAAACCAGCCAGCGCATTCGCGACATGTCGCCGGACGCGGCGCCGCTGATCGTCATGGTCACCGCGCACGGGCGCGATGCGCTGGCCGAGCGCACCGCTCGCGAAGGCGCCCTGCTCGACGGCTTCCTGACCAAGCCGGTTACCGCCTCGATGCTGCTGGACGCGGTGGCCGACGCCCGCGCGCACCGGCCTCCCGCCGCCGGGCCCGCCGCCCGTCGCGCCGCGCCCGAAGCCTTGGCGTCGGTGCGCCGGCTGGAAAAAATGCGCGTGCTGGTGGTCGAGGACAATCCGACCAACCAGCAGGTGGTCACCGAGCTGCTGCAGGGCGAGGGCGCCCTCGTCGAGGTGGTCGGCGGGGGCCACGCTGCGCTGGAGCGGCTCAGCGGCGACGGCAAGATCTGCGATGCCGTGCTGATGGACATCCAGATGCCGGACATGGACGGCTACACCGCCACCCGCCGCATCCGCGCCCTGCCGGACCGCGCGCGCCTGCCGATCATCGCGATGACCGCCAACGTCATGCCCTCGGACCGCCAGGCCTGCCTGGACGCCGGCATGAACGACCATATCGGCAAGCCGTTCGACCTGGACGACCTGGTGGCGCGACTTCGCCACTGGACCGGCCGCAGCGCCGCGCTGGCCCAGTCCATCCCGCGCCTGGACGGAAGCGCCCGGCCCGGTGCCGACGCCCGACCCGCCGGCGCACTCGACCGGGACGGCGCGCTGAGCCGCATGGGCGGCAACGAGCGACTCTACGCATCCACCCTGGCCGCATTTCCCGAGTCGGCCACTGCCCTGCTGGACGGGCTCGACCGCGCGCGCGCCGATGCCAGCAAGAGTGATGCGCTGCGCCAGTTGCACACCCTCAAGGGGCTCGCTGGCTCCGTCGGCGCGCAGGGCCTGGCCCATGCGGCGGCGGCGCAGGAGCGCGCGGTCCACGTGGTGCCGGTGGACTGGCAGTCCGCGATCAACCTGGACGCGCTGCGCGACATGCTGGCCGAGGTCGTGGCGCAGATCGCGCCGGCAGCGGCGCCGGCAGCAGACCCGGCAGCGGCCACCGACCACCCCGCGACCGCCACCACCAGCGGCCACGCACCTGTGACGCGCGCACAGATGAAGTCGCTGATGGCGCTGCTGCAGGCATCCAACCTGCAATCGCTGGACGTATATCTGGCGATGTCGCCGGCAATGGCCGCGCGCCATCCCGGCACCCATCAGCGTATCGAGGCCGCTTTGGCCGCCATGGACTTTCCCGCCGCCCTCGCCGCCTGCCAGCGGCTCATGCGTCACCAGCAGGCCTGACATGAACGACAAGTTGCCCGCCCCGCCACCTGCCGCCGTGCCCGCCGAGACGCCGCCGCGCCGCGCGCAGCTGCTGGTGGTGGACGACCAGCCGATCAATATCCGGCTGATCCACCAGATCTTCTCGGGCGACCACGACGTGTTCATGGCCACCTCCGGCGAGCAGGCGCTGGCGTTCTGCCGCAAGTCGCCGCCGGACCTGGTGCTGCTGGACGTACTCATGCCCGATCTCAGCGGGCTGGAGGTGTGCCGCGCGCTCAAGCAATCGCCGGAGACGGCAGCCATCCCGGTGATCTTCGTCACTGCGCTGGACAACCCCGACGAAGAAGCCGCGTGCTGGGACGCCGGCGCGGTCGACTTCATCACCAAGCCAATCAACGCGCAGACCACCCGCAACCGCGTGCGCGCCCACCTCACGCTCAAGTACCAATCCGACATCCTGCGCCGGCTGGCCTGGATCGACGGCCTCACCGGCGTGCCCAACCGCCGCCAGTTCGACGAGCGCCTCGCCCATGAATGGCGGCGCTGCCGCCGCGAGCAGGTACCGCTTTCGGCTGCAGTGATCGATATCGACCACTTCAAGGCCTTCAACGACAACTACGGCCATCTCGCTGGCGACGATTGCCTGCGACGGGTGGCGCTGGCGATCCAGTCGGCGCTGTCGCGTCCCGGCGACTTTGTCGCCCGCACCGGTGGCGAGGAGTTCACCTGCGTGCTGCCGGACGCGGACGCTGCCGGTGCGTGGGGCATCGGCCAACGTATCCTGCAGGCGGTGGCGGCGCTGGGCATCGAGCACGCGCGGGGCGATCGGCCGCACGTCAGCGTTTCCGTCGGCGTGGCCACGGCCGACGCGGCCCCGGGACCGGACGTCGATGCGCTGCTGGCCCGTGCCGATGCCGCGCTGTATGCCGCCAAGCACCGCGGGCGCGGCCAGGTCGTCGCCGACGGCAGCTGAGCGCCACGGCGCGGGTATAGTCGACGGCCGTTCCGCCTCTGCCGCCGCCATGACCGAACCCAACCCCGCCATCACCGCCGGCGTCACGCCGCCGGACCTCCCGTACATCGGCGCCACCCGCCGCTGGGTGGAGCGCGCCGTGGTCGGCCTCAACCTCTGCCCGTTTGCGCGCGCCCCGTTCATCCAGGGCCGCATCCGCTACGCGGTCAGCCACGCCCGCGACACCGACACCCTGCTGGATGACCTTTGCAACGAGCTGCAAAGCCTGGCCGCGGCCGACGCGGCAGACTGCGAAACAACGCTATTGATCCATCCCCACGTACTGGCCGACTTCCTCGACTACAACGACTTCCTCGACGTGGCCGACGCGGCGGTGGAAACGCTCAAGCTCGACGGCGTGCTGCAGGTTGCCAGCTTCCACCCGCACTACCAGTTCGCCGACACCGCCCCCGACGACGTCGAGAACGCCACCAACCGCTCGCCCTGGCCCACCCTGCACCTGCTGCGCGAAGCCAGCGTCGAACGCGCCGCCGAAGCCATGACCGACCCGGATGAAATCTACCGGCGCAACATCGACACGTTGCGCAAGTTAGGTAGCGAGGGGTGGGAGAAGCTGGGCGTAAGGGAAGCATCAGACAACTAAGTCGCTCTGCGAGCGAAGGAGGGTCTACGCTGTCCTGCACTTTTACGCTTGAATTACGCCGCGCCGCGAAGTGGCGTCAGCTTGAATGAATCCTTAGGCCTATCTGCCGTGCTTGCCAGCAACCAGGCCATCCCACGTCCACTCAAACTTAGCACCCGGGAAGGCCGTACAGAACTTTGCTTCGACTGATGGCATATCGACGTCGGGTGTACGATCGTCAGCTAGACGAACGAGCCGTACGTTGTTGAACACTGATAATCGGTTGAGCAACACTGGGAGTGTTATGGCGCCGTACAGGTGCGCCCCAATGTGAAGAGCCTTAACGTCCATACGATTAACGGTTGTTTCCGCCCTCTCAAGGCTCGACAGATCCCAAAGAGATAGATGGCCATCAGTTAGTAAGTTACTGGTGTTCATCGGCCTGACGCTGGAATGAAGCGGCGGCGGAGCCTTCCGCTTGGATGACTGTTTAGGGCGCGAAACCGCCCAGCTTGGTACGAGCAACGCTTGTGATGTGCTCCAAAAGCGCCAACGATAAATTTTGCGAAAACTGATTGACTGTGTACTCGAGCTTGGAGTCGTTGCGAAATACTTCAAGCACCAGCTCCTCGCCAGCCGAGGACTGACGATAGCACTCAAGGCCAAGACCATCTCGCTGCAGGTCACTGGCAACTTGGAACCTATAATGGATGCCCTCAATCTCCATGAGCCATAACGCTGGAGTTAAGCGGCGCCGGAGGCGTCCGCCTTGAACGAGATGTTAGGCAGCACTACCACGTTGCGCCACGTGCAGCCTCTATGCGTGCCCAGATATCGGGTGTACTGCTTGCCCAGACGCCACCGAGTAGATGACGAAAAGCAGGATCTTTACGTGCCTGAAGCTCTATGCGATCTATGAACCCGGGCCCGGCATGGTGGATGAGGTCTTCAAGCGGGCCCGCTGCAAGCAAGCCGAGAACATCCTTGGGTGGGGCACGGGCGAGAATTGCCAAGATCGTTGCCCAACAATCCTCGGCGTCTGCCGTATGCACTGGAAACATGAAGCGCTCTGCAGCCCAAAACAAATGATGCCCGTCTAGCGGCCGAGAGCCATCTTGTTGCAAGGCAATGTATGCGTTTGCCCAATCCTCAATTGCCTGCGAGTCCATGCTGTGCGGCCTAACGCTTGAGTTAAGCGGCGGCGTAGCCGTCGCCTTGAACGAGTAGTTAGGCGACACCTAGCAACTCTCGTGCATGCTGGATAAGGCTTGGATTGGGGTGACCTGTAAGGGCGCCTTTCAGTGCTTCTCGATCTTCCCTGCTCAGAGGCGAACCTGCGCCGAGGAGGGACTCTACTGTCTTGAAGTCGTTGAACCAAGCTTCGCACGTTGTCGTGCAGTACTGACTGATGTTTGCGACACAGTCGTCTAGCGAATCTGGAGTAGCGCTGAACTCTATTGCGAGCCGTGGGCGCTGCTCATCTGAGTGAAGCCCGTTGAGTGCAACTGCCTGAAAGTCACTGTTGAGAACGCGTACTCCGCAATGAACTCGGAATGTGGGCGCAAAGCTGTAGAGGTGAAGGTGAATGAACTCAACGACATACTTGTTAGGGCGTGACCAAAAGGTGGGCTTGCCTCTGGTATAGCCGTATGACGCCAACTCCTTTGTGAGAAGGCGGTGGACCTTGGCTGCAAGGTTTCGTTTTACGCGCGGTTCCATGTGGTGCCTAACGCTGGAGTTAAGCGGCGGCGAAGCCGTCCGCCTTGAATGACTGGTTAGGCCCGATGGTAAGGCGTTGCAAGTGCCGCGACCACATTGGGGGTGAGCTGGGACTTCTTGGCGATGAAGTCTCGTACATAGCCAGC
>NZ_DASSAB010000009.1:0-38055 GCF_035685805.1 Dyella sp. | reverse complement strand
GCGGACACTAGCAGGCCTGAATCGCCTCCGATCGTGACCGATGGATCCGCAGCGCTACCCGCGCCTCTCCCGCATCGCCCTGCCTGTAGACCTTCGCCAGTTCCCGGAAGCCGAGCTGCCGGCGATCGCCGACGAGCTGCGCGCCTACCTGGTCGAGACCGTGAGCAGCGTCGGCGGCCATTTCGGCGCCGGACTGGGCGTGATCGAGCTGACCGTCGCGCTGCACTACCTGTATTCCACGCCGGACGACCGCCTGGTCTGGGACGTCGGCCACCAGAGCTATCCGCACAAGATCCTGACCGGGCGCCGCGACAGCATCCACACGGTGAAGAAGCAGGGCGGCATCGCGCCGTTCCCGCGCCGAGAGGAAAGCGAGTTCGACACCTTCGGCGTCGGCCATTCGTCCACGTCGATCTCGGCTGCGCTGGGCATGGCCATCGCCAACCAGCGCCGCGGCGACATGCGCAAGGTGGTGGCGGTGATCGGCGACGGCGCGATGACCGCGGGCATGGCGTTCGAGGCGCTCAACCACGGCGGCGACGTCGAGCCGAACATGCTGGTGGTGTTCAACGACAACGGCATGTCGATCAGCGAGAACGTGGGCGCGCTGACCAAGATGATGGCCCGCGCGATGGCCAGCCGCACCCTCAACCACTGGCGCGAGCGGGCCAAGAAGGCGATTCCCAAGCAGTCGTTCTTCGGCCGCTTCTTCAAGCGCTGGGAGGAGCATGCCAAGGGCATGTTCGTGCCCTCCACGCTGTTCGAGGAGCTGGGCTTCCACTACACCGGCCCGATCGACGGCCACAACCTGCCGCAGCTGCTGCACGCGCTGCGCACGGTGAAGGAACTGCCCGGGCCGCAGCTGCTGCACGTGATCACCACCAAGGGCAAGGGCTACGCGCCGGCGGAGGAAGCGCAGATCGATTACCACGCGGTTGGTCCGTTCGACCCGCAGGCCGGGCTGGTCAAGAAGACCGCGCCGGCCAAGCCGACCTACACCGACATATTCAGCGACTGGCTGTGCGACCAGGCCGCCGCCGACGAGCGATTGCTGGCGATCACGCCGGCGATGCGCGAAGGCTCCGGGCTGGTGCGCTTCTCGAAGGAGTACCCGCAACGCTACTTCGACGTGGCGATCGCCGAGCAGCACGCGGTCACGCTGGCCGCCGGCATGGCCTGCGAGGGTGCCAAGCCGGTGGTGGCGATCTATTCCACCTTCCTGCAGCGCGCCTACGACCAGGCGATCCACGACGTGGCGCTGCAGAACCTCGATGTAACCTTCGCGATCGACCGCGCCGGCGTGGTCGGCCCGGACGGCGCCACCCACTCGGGCAGCTTCGACCTGAGTTTCATGCGCTGCCTGCCGAACATGGTGATCATGGCGCCGGCGGACGAGAACGAGTGCCGCATGATGCTTTGCACCGGCTTCGATTACGCCGGCCCGGCCGCCGTGCGCTACCCCCGCGGCACCGGCCCGGGCACGCCGCTGCGCAAGGAGCTGGACACGTTGCCGATCGGCAAGGCCGAGCTGCGTCGCCGCGGCAGCGGCCTGGCCCTGCTCAGCTTCGGCGCCATGCTGGCGCCGGCCGCCGTGGTCGCTGCCGAACTCGACGCGACGCTGGTCAACATGCGCTTCGTCAAGCCACTCGACGAGGCGCTGCTGGTGGAGCTGGCGAAGAACCACGATGCGTTCGTCACGCTCGAAGACAACGCCATCGCCGGCGGCGCCGGCTCGGCCGTGGCCGAGTGCCTGGCCGCGCACGGCGTCACCTTGCCGATCCTGCATCTTGGCCTTCCGGACGTCTATCTGGAGCACGGCAGCCGCGAGGAAGTGCTGAGCATGGGCGGGCTCGACCTGCCGTCCATCCGCCACGCGATCCGCGCGCGCTTCCCGCAGCTGGTGGCCGCGAGCGCCAGCGCAGGCTGAGCCGCGCGCCCGCCGCACTGCGGCGACCAATGAAAATCGCGCCCGAGCGGCCGGCAGACTGCGTGCCCACGCGGCTCTTCGCGCGGACCGCTGCCCCTCAGCCGGGCTGGCGCCCGCCGCTGACGCGGTCGCGCTGCTCCAGGTCCTGCGCGGTGAACGCTTCGTCGTAGCCCGCCGCTTGCAACAGGGCGCGGCACGCCTCGCCCTGGTTCCAGCCGTGCTCGAACAGCAGCCAGCCGCCCGGCAGCAGGTGCTGGCGCGCGTCGCTGACGATGCGGCGGATATCGTCCAGCCCGTCCGCGCCGGCAGCGAGCGCGCCCGGCGGCTCGAAGCGCAGGTCGCCCTGCGCCAGGTGCGGGTCGGCCGCCTCGATATAGGGCGGGTTGGACACGATCAGGTCCAGTCGCGCCTCGCCCAGCGGCGCCAGCCAGTCGCCGTGCGCGAAACGCACGTTGGGAATGCACAACCGGCTGGCGTTGCGTTGCGCGACCGCCAGCGCCTCGAGGCTGGCGTCGGTGGCGAGGATCCGCGCCCGCGGTCGCTCGGTGGCGATCGACAGTGCCACCGCGCCGCTGCCGGTGCCCAAGTCCGCCACCCGCGGGGACGCATCGTGCGGAATGCGATCCAGCGCCAGTTCCACCAGCCGCTCGGTATCCGGGCGGGGAATCAGCGTGGCGGGTGTCACCTCGAGTTCCAGCGACCAGAACTCGCGCCGGCCGACGATGTAGGCCACCGGTTCGCCGTCGGCGCGGCGGCGCACCAGCTCGGCGAAGGCGCGCTCGTCGGCCAGCGTGAGCACGTCGTCGGCATGGGCGACCAGCCAGCTGCGCGGGCGCCGCAGCACGTGCTGCAGCAGCAACTCCGCCTCGGCACGCTCGCCCAGCCGGCGCGCCGCGTCACCCAGCGCGTGGCGTACTTCAGTCATCGACAGCAGCCTCGCCGGGGCGTGCCGCGGGCAGCTCCGGCGGCGTCGCGACCACGGCCCGCCGGCGCCAGTAACCGCCCTCGCTCCACGCGGCAAAGGCCCAGCGCAGCCACCCGATAAGGGCGTTGGCCAGCCACAGTGCCCACGCCAGCATGGCCAGCTTGTAGACCCACAGCGACACGCTGAGCACGCCGCCACGCGGCAGCGCGCCGGCGCTCTGGTCGGCGAACCAGCGCAGCTCCCACGCACTGGAGCCGTTGCCGGCCACGTGCATGTCCGGCAGGCCGAGCAGGCCGCGCGGCACCGCGCCGACCAGCGCCAGCAGCGCCAGCGCGGTGAGCAGCGCCAGCGCCACCTGCAGCAGGTTGAACGCGACATCTCCCAGCCGCACGCCGCGCGCGCGCCAGCCCAGTGCGATCAGCCACGCCACCACCAGCGCAAAGGCGCTCCAGGCGAAGGCGGAGAAGCCCAGCCCCAGCAGCAGCCAGTGGTGAAACCGCAGCGGAGTGGGCGCGTAGCGCGCCAGCAGCCACGCGGCCAGCAGCAGCACCGCCAGCTGCGACCAGTACAGCACCGCCGGCCCCATCGACGGGCCCCAGGTCCAGAGCACCCAGCGGTCCTGCGGCAGGTGCAGCTCGAGCGCGATGTTGGCCACCGGCGCATGCAGATCCACGGTGGAGGTGCTGGTGCGCACCGACACGCCCCGGCGCTCGCGCCACACCAGCTGGTAGTCGTGCTCGCCCGGCAGCAGCGGCAGTGCGATCTGGCCCTCGCGCAAGGCCAGGTTGAGCGGCTCGCCGTCGCGACGGGCCTGCAGCAGTTCCGCCCCGGCCGGCAAGGCCAGCGCGTGCTCGCCACCGCGGGTGCTGCGCACGGTGAGGGCGAGCGCGGTCTCGCTGGCGCGCTCGCCGGCAACGGTCGACGCGGTGACCTGGTCGAACGCGAGGCTGCTGCCGGCCACGGCCTTCGGCTCGCTCAGCGCCAGCGTGAGCGTCTCGCCCGGCAGCGGCTGGAAGCGCAGGCCGTGCGAGGTGGCGCTGCCCGGTACGCCGCTGGCCGCCACGTGCCACATCGGCGCAGCGTCGATCTGCCAGACCTCGGCGCGCTGGCCCAGCGGCGGTGCCTTCAGCACGAGCGTGGGTGCGCGGTCGAGCCGGCTGGTCCAGGTGATGGTCGGGTCGGTGGCGCGGAAGCTGATCTGGATCGCCCCGTCGCGCACCAGCGAGCCTTCGCCCTGCGGATGCTCGCCGGGCAGCAGCGGCAGGCTCACGCTGAAACCGCCATCGTGCGGCGCGAGGCGCTCCACCGTGGTCTGCACCGCCCAGTCCACGCCGAAGCTCAGCCGGCGCGTGACCCGCACATAGGGCGGCAGGCTCTGGGTGATCGCCAGCGCGCTGCCGTCGGTGGCAGCGCGCTGGCGGCTCAGGGCCAGGCTGTCGCCGAGCAGGCGCTCGTCGTCCAGACCCCCGGCGCTCCAGCCGCTGCCGATGAAACCCACGTGCCCGGGATGCAGCGGGAAGCCCAGGGTGACGCTGTCGGCACCGGCGGCGATGCGGTACTGCAGCGTCACGCGGTGCACGCCGCGATCGAGCCGCAGCACGGTCACGCCGTCGAGGCTGGCAAGCGCCGCAGGCTGCGCGTCCAGCCGCGCATCGATCAGCATGAGCGCCGCGTCACCCTGGGGCAGCGGCAGCCCGACGTCGGCGCCGGCGTGCGCGTCCAGCGTGACGTCGAGCGTATCGCCCGCGGCCTGCAGCTGGGCATCGGCGATTGCCACGCAGTGGGGCGTACATGGCGGCGCCTCGGTCAGGCGCGCGCGCAACTGGTCCAGCATGGCCCGGTCCGGGATGGCCGAGCCGGCCGACTGCCGCGCGTGGGCGGCATGCGGGCCGAGCATCGCGAGCAGCAGGACCGCGGCGCTCGCGGCGCCGCGGCGCCAGTCGTTCCAGTGTCCGCGCAGCGGCGCCACGAGCAGCGGCAGCATGCGCGCGAGCAGCGCGCCGAGCAGCGCCACCATCAGCACGCGCAGGAGCCGCACCAGCCATGCCGGCGCGATCACCAGGCGCGTGGTCTGTTGCACCGTGACGGGGCCGGACCAGCTCAGCCGATAGGCGTTGCCGAGTTCCCAGTGCGGCTCGCCCGCACCGGCCTGCACCACGCTGCGGCTGTCCAGCGGGGCGTTGAATGCATCGGCCACCGAACCGGACACCGTGATCGACGCGAGCACACCGGCCGACGATGGTGCGGGGTTGGTGCTAGCCTCATCCACGTTTGCCACGATGTCCGCAGGCGGCGCGGGTGGCGCGGGTGGCGGCGGAGCTGCGGCCACCTCCATCTGCGCGCGCTGCGGCCCGGCAACCCGTGCCGGCTCCATCATCCGCGCCTGCACCATGCGCGGCGATGTGCGCGACGCCGCGCCAGTCTCCAGCTGCGGATGCAAGGCGTACTCCAGTTGCGTGGTGGCGAAGGGCAATGTCCACAGCGCCGCCAGCGCGAAAGCCGCCAGTGCGACCAGCCGCGCCGCGGCGCGCAGGCGACCGTCCGGCAGCGCGCGCAGCAGCAGCGCCAAGGCCAGCGCCACCGCCAGCGTCCAGCGCGGCGCGCCGCCCTCGTGCTGGGCCAGCGCGAGAAAGACCGCGGCCAGCGCGGCCCATGGCCAGCCCAGCGCGCGACCGGCCAGCAGGGCGATCAGCGCCACCACGAACAGGTCGAGCAGGGTCCATTGGGCCACCCACGAGTCCGGCGAACCGTCGGCACCCGGGGCGCCGAGCAGCCGATAGCCGGGCGGCAGGTGCAAGGTGGCATCGATGCCTTCCAGCGGAATCAGCCAGCCGCCGCTGGGCAGGCTCCCGCCGTGCTGCGGCACGCGCAGACCGGCGCGCAGATCCAGCGCCTGCTGGCGCAGCTCGACGCCGTGATGACCGTTCTCGCCCTGGCTGATCAGCAGCGGTTGACCGCCCTGGGACGCCCGCTGCAATTGCCATGGCGCGCCCACATCGAGCCGCTGGTGGTGGCGCAGCGTGCCAGTGAGGTGATCGACCGCGTTCAAGCCGTGGCCGTCGAAGTCCAGCCACAGCTCGCGCTGCAGCTGCAGCTGGTCGCCCTGCCCGCCCTGGTCGCCGCGGTTGCCCTCGGCGATGACGAGCCCGTGGCTGGCATCCATGGCGAAGGCGGGGAAGCGCAGCCAGTCGGTCGGCACGCCCGCGCGGTTGGCGTCCACGCCCTGCCCCTCGACGCGAGTACCGCGCAAATCGGTGTTGTCGGCGTAGCTCCAGATGTCCTGCGCCGGCCACGGCGCGCCGGGCGGCGTCCACGTCACGTCTTTGAGCGGCGCGGTGGCGCGCGCGTCCAGCACGATCTCCCACTGGCCGGGCCGCAGCTGCACGCGCAGGCGCCCGTCGCTTTCCAGCCGCGCCGGCAGGTCGCCGGACAGCGCCGTGGCGACGAATCCGTTCGGCAGCGCCGGGCCGAGCAGTTGCTCACGCGCGGTGCCGGCCACGTTGAGCTGCAGCCGCGTCTCGAGCGTGGGCGGCAGGCCGTCGACAAGCTGGCGGTAGACGCGCAGCGACAGCGCGTCGGCGGCGCGCGCCGCGGCGGCGGCCTCGCCCAGGGTGAGGCGTTCGTCGTTGCGCTCGATGCGCTCCACCGGCACGCCGTCGATCGACAGGTCGACCAGCGCGATCGACCGCGGCAGCGCCAGCGTCGACGGCCGGCTCGACCACGCCAGCGCGCCATCGAGTCGATGGGTGCCGGTGTCCAGCCGCAGTGCCGGCTCGCCGTCGTGATTGAGTACCGGCTGCGGCTGGCCGTCCGCGCGCACCTGCTGCGGCCAGTCGTGCGTGTCGCCGGGCAGCGCGACCCAGCCGGGCGCGTCCAGCCGCACCTGCAGCGTGAACCGCGCACCGGTGGCGTCGGCCTGCAGTGCAAGGCGCCCCGGCCAGGTGCACTGGCGCGCGTCATTGGTGCCACCCGGGCTGCTCAGCAGCGGGCACGCCCGCTCGGGTACGTCGTGCAGCACCCAGCCCTGCCAGTCGCGCAGGGCGGGCGGGATGTCCTGCGCGCGCAGCGGCGCGGCGAGCAGCGAGGCCAGCAGCGCGAGGGCCAGCCACGCGGTGCGCGAACGACGTTCCATGGTCTTCCCCTTCCCCTTCGTGAGCGCAGGCAGTGTAGGCGATGCCGCGGCGCCCGCGATGGCCCTGCTGCATCCCGGGCGCTGCCGCACGCGTAGGTAACGGCTATGCCCCCGAAGTGAAACGCCGCCCGCGCGGCACCGGGGTTATCACGCCCTCCACCCCGTTCCTGCACGCCTGCGCGATGACGCCTGCGCGAGAGTCCACCGATGCCCGATAACGATCCGTCCGCCCGCTCCCCTCGTCCGCCCGCTCCCGTGATCCCGCTGCGCCCGCGCCGGCGCGGCCTCGGCGCGCTGCTGGCGACCATCGCAGCCGGCCTGCTCACCGGCTGCCAGGCCACCTTGTTCGCCGGCCTCAACGCCACCGCCCGCGATGGTGGCGTGGTGGCGACGCATGACATCGCCTTCGATGCGCGACACCAGCTGGCACTGGACGTGTACCGCCCGGTCGACGCCCGCGGCGCGCCGGTGGTGGTGTTCTTCTACGGCGGCAGCTGGAAATCGGGCAAGCGGCAATGGTATCGCTGGGCCGGCGAGGCGCTGGCGCGCCGCGGCCTGGTGGTGGTGATACCCGATTACCGCAAGTGGCCGCAGGTGCGCATGGGCGGCTTCATGCAGGACGGCGCGCGCGCGGTGGCCTGGGCGCATGCCCACGCCAGCGAATACGGCGGCGACCCGGAGGCGATGTTCCTGATGGGCCACTCCGCCGGCGCGCACGTCGGCGCCCTGCTCGCTACCGACGCCCGCTGGCTTAAGGGGGTCGGCATGACCCCCGGCCAGCTGCGTGGCTTCATCGGCCTGGCCGGTCCGTACGACTTCCTGCCGCTGACCGATCCGGACTTCGTCGACATGTTCGGGCCCACCCACGCGGCGCAGTTGAACTCGCAGCCGGTGCACTTCGTCAACGGCGACGAGCCGCCGATGCTGCTGATGCAGGGCACCGGCGACAAGATCGTGTGGCCGCGCAACGCGCGCTCGCTCGGCACGGCGCTCGAACAGGCGGGCGAATCAGCCAAGGTAAGGCTGTATCCGGACATCGGCCACTTCGCGATCCTGTTCGCGATGTCCCGCCCGCTGCGCGGCAAGGCGCCTGTGCTGGACGACACGCTGGCATTCATCCGCGAACACGCGGGGGCGCAGGCTGCCGCCGCGCTGGCGGCCGATCGGGTGGTGCGCTCCCCCTGAGCCGGGTATCCACGCGCCTGCCATGAAAAACGCCGGACGGTTGCCCGTCCGGCGTGTTGTGTCGTTATTAAGGGGCAAGCCGTCGCGAGCGTGCTTCGGCTGATCTTCTGGTGAGCGCCGCTGCATCTTCTCCGTCATTCCCGCGGACGCGGGAGGCGCTTTTCAACGGCGGATGCCGGTCATCCATCGGGAACCTGGAAGGGGACGGCAAGGTGGACCCCGCTCTTGCGGGAATGACGTCGGGAGGTTCTGCGGATTCCCGGGCGTCCCTATCAGCCGCCTCGACATCGCCTGCTGCCGCAGGCTCCGCTCGGCGCGAACGATTGCAGCTCGCGGTCACGCCTGCTTCGCGAGCAGGCGTGACCGGAACCCTCAGCGCAGGATCGCGCCGGCGTCCTGCTTCTGCTTCAGCGCCGAGCACAGCAAGGTGGACTCGGTGGTCTGGGCGAGGCCGCGGGCGGCGCCCGGTGCCTGGTTCACCCGATCCTTGAAGAACGCCTGCAGGCGATCGGCCTCGGCCTTGGAGCAGCCGCCGCCGCCCATCAGGCCGGGTAGCCGGCCACCGGCGAAGCTGCCGGTGCGTGCAAGGATCTGGTCGTAGTGCGCCACCGACCACTTCCACATGCCATCACGCTCGGCCGGAGTGTCGCGACCGCCGCGGAACAGCGCAGCCATCTCGCCGACCTTGACGTCCTTGCTCAGCGCGAAGTTGCGGATGCGCTCCACCTGGGTGGCGTCGTCCACGCTGCCGAGGCCGCCGAGGATGGCGTTGCGCAGGGCCGGATCGCTGGTCTTGGGCAGCTCGGCGATCAGCGCGTCGACCACCAGCTTGCCGTGTTCCTGCGCGGCCACGCCCAGCGCCACGCCGAGCAGGTCCGGATCGGCCGCGGCGAGGTCGAGGCGGCCGTCGGCCTTGGGCTTGAGCGCGGCATCGCCCTGCTTGAGCAGCTCGGCGCGCACCGCCGGCAGCTTGACGTCCATGCCGAGGAAGTCGGCCAGCGTGCTGCGCATCAGCGAATCGCCGTCGGCCTCGCCCGCCTTGCGGCGGTAGCCGAGTGACTCCAGCCGCGGCAGATAGGCGTCCTTCGCCCAGGCGGTGAGGCTGGCGCGCTGGGCGTCGGTGGTCGCCAGGTTCTGCCAGATCCAGCCGAAGGTATTGAGCGGCGCGAGGGCCACCTCGTCGGTCTTGGACGACACCAGTGGCTTGAGCGCGGCCAGCGCGGTGCCGGCATCGATGTCGCCGTGGCGGAAGCTGGCATTGACCGCATCGGCATAGGCGAGCTGCTCGGTGTCCGCGAGCGAGCCGATGTGCTGGCCCAGCGACGCGAGGTCGGCCTTGGTCATGCCGAAGCGGTAGTAGCCCTGCGCGCCGGCATTGGGCATCACCCAGGTCGGGTTGCTGGCGCCGGCCAGTGTCATCGCCCCCTGTTGCTTGTCGAGCATCTCGCAGCTCACCTTGCTGCCGTCGGCAGTGCCGTAGCGCACGCACACCGGCACGCCCCAGACACGGTCACTGTCGCCGGTGGAACCGACCGGCAGGTAGCGGCTCTGGCTCAGGTGCAGGATGGTCTGGCCGTCCTTCTGTTCCACCTTGGTCTGTACGTAAGGCACGCCGGACTGGTTGAGGAAGCTCTTGAACGCGGCCTTGAAATCGGCGCCCTTGTCGGCGGCCTGGGCGATCGAGTCGACCAGGTCGTCGGCGGTGGCGTTGCCGAACTTGTGCGCCTGGATGTACGCGCGCATGCCCTTCTGGAAGGTCGCCGGCGTCACGTAGTTCTCGAACATGCCCAGCACGGCGGCACCCTTCTGGTAGGTGATGCCGTCGAACGCGGTCATGATGTCGCCGTTGCCGGTGATCTCCTGGCGGATCTTGCGCGCGCTGACCAGGCTGTCGTTGTTCATCGCGCCCTGCGCGCCGCGGATGCGGTCGAGGTCCGCGCGGTATTCCGGATGCACCTTCATCGTCACCTTCTGCTGCATCCAGGTGGCGAAGGCCTCGTTGAGCCAGATGTCGTTCCACCAGGCGGTGGTCACCGTGTCGCCGGTCCACTGGTGGGCCAGCTCGTGCGCGGTAACGTTGAACGAGCCGCGCACGTACTGCGCCGGGGAATCCGGATCGAGCAGCAGCAGCCAGTCGCGGAAGGTGACCAGGCCGGGGTTTTCCATCGCGCCGGCGGAGAAGTCCGGCGCGGCGAGCAGGTCGAGCTTGTCCCACGGGTAGCCGAAGCCGTAGTAGTCCTCCAGCGCGTGGATGATGCTCGGCGTCTCGCTGAGCACGTGCTGCATGCGATGGCCCTCGCCCTTGGCGGCCACGCCGCGCAGCGGCAACACGGTGGTGCGGTAGTCGTCCGGCTTGATGTCCGGGCCGTCGACGATGTCCCAAGGACCCACGCCGAACGCCACCAGGTAGGTCGGCAGCGGCTTGGTCTGCGAGAAGGTCAGCGTCTTCCAGCCGTTGCCGTCATCGACCTCTTTCACCTGCGCGGTGTTGGCTACCGCCTGCTCGTCCTTGGGCACGGTGAGGGTGATATCGAACGGCGTCTTGATGCCGGGCTCGTCGAAGCCGGGGAACGCGTAGCGCGCGCTGATCGGCTCCATCTGCGTCATCGCGTAGGGCTGGCCCTCGTGGCTGACCTTGTACAGGCCCTGCAGCTGCTGGTTGAGCGGCGCGGAGTAGTCGATCGCCAGGGTGATCGTCTGCGGGTCGAGCCGGCGGCCGAAGTCGATCCGCGCCACGCCCTCCTTCGGCGCCGCCGCAATGTACTTGCCCGCCACGCTCTTGCCGGCCTCGTCGGTCACCATCACCTTGGCTACCTTCAGGTCAGCGCCGTGCAGCCAGACGTGGTCGGACGCCTGCGCCAGCTTCACGGTGATGACGGTGCGCCCGGAGAAATCGGTCTGGCGCGGGTCAACCTTGAAGGCGAGCTGGTAGGACTGCGGCACCGCCCAGCCGGGCAGGCGGCCGTGCGGCACCGGATCGGCACCCGCGGCGAACGCACTGGCGCAGCAGGCGGCCAGGGCAGTGAACAGAAGCGGACGGGCGTGGCGCATGGCGGGGCTTCCTGAAAGCAAGGGAACCCCGAACGCTAGGCGCGGCATGACTTCCGACACAGTGCCAGAAGGCATGGACCGCCGCGCATGACGGCTACTTCAGGTAGCTGCGCAGCACCGCCAGCAGCGGCTCCAGCTCGGCGTCGTCGCGGCTCCCGGCAGGCGCCACGTGTTCGCGCAGGTGGCCTTCGAGCACCTGCAGGGTGAGGCCGTGGATGGCACCGCGCACCGCCGCCAACTGGTGCAGGATCGCCCCGCACTCCGCCTCGTCGTCGAGCGCCCGCTCGATCGCCGCAAGCTGCCCGCCGATGCGCTTGAGCCGTGCCTTGAGTCTGCCGTTGTCGCGCGCCAGGTGCGCCATGCCCATCTCCTTGCAGATACCATAGGGGGGTATCTCTTCCAGGTTGCCCCGCCATGATAACGCCCGATCCCGCACCGCATGCCCACGACCACGCGTTTCACGACGGCAATGCCGTCGGCGAGCGCAACACCCGACGCGTCGTGGCGATCACGCTGGTGATGATGGTGGTGGAGATCGCCGGCGGCTATACGCTCAACTCGATGGCGCTGCTCGCCGACGGCTGGCACATGAGCTCCCATGCGCTGGCGCTGGGCCTGTCACTGGCCGCCTACGCGCTGGCCCGCCGGCTGTCCGGTGATCGCCGTTTCGCCTTCGGCACCTGGAAGATCGAAGTGCTCGCCGGCTACACCAGCGCTCTGGGGCTGATCGTGGTGGCGGTGCTGATGCTGGTGCAGTCGGTGGAGCGGCTGCTGACCCCCGGCGCCATCCACTACGACGAGGCAATCGCGATCGCCGCGCTGGGCCTGGCGGTGAACCTGTTGTGCGCGTGGCTGCTGGAGGACGGCCATCACGGCCACGACCATGGGCACGGACACGACCACCACGGCCACGACCACCACAGCCACGCACACGGAGATCACCATCACGACATCAATTTGCGCTCGGCTTATCTGCACGTGATCGCCGACGCGGCCACCTCGCTGCTGGCGATCGCCGCGCTGATCGGCGGCAAATACTTCGGCGCCGCCTGGCTCGACCCGCTGATGGGCATGCTCGGCGCCGTGCTGGTCACGCGCTGGGCGGTCGGCCTGATGCGCCAGTCCGCGCGCGTGCTGCTGGATGCTGAGATGGATGCCCCGGTGGTGGCCGAGATCCGCGAGGTGGTCGACCAGGCCCTGCCGGCGACGGCCATCAGCGACCTGCACGTGTGGCGCGTCGGCAAGGGCCGCTACGCCTGCATCCTGGCATTGGTGTCAAACGCCCCGCTGAGTGCCCACGAGGTCCGCCACCGGCTGTCGGTGCACGAGGAACTGGTCCACGTAACGGTGGAGATCAACCCGGCCTGAGTGGATGGCAAAAAAAAGCCGGCGACGAAGGGGGGGCTTCGTCACCGGCTGGCCCTGGCCTGGCGAGGGAGGGGAGGCGCCGGGCGGATCAGGGCGGGCGGACTGGTGCGGAAGCGGGGGCATCGGGCCGGGAGGGGAAGGCCCGCCGCAGCAGTCACGAAGCGGACGATACGCGCCGGCCTTGCATCACTCAAATCGATTGTTATGATCATAGCCATAGCCATACGCTATGACACCGGTCTACAGCGCCATGAACCTGCGCGATCTGCACTACCTCGTGGCCCTTGCGGAACACCGCCACTTCGGCCGCGCCGCCGAGGCGTGCTTCGTCAGCCAGCCGACCCTCTCCACGCAGATCAAGAAGCTCGAGGACGAGCTCGGCGTGACGCTGGTGGAGCGCACCCCGCGCAAGGTGCTGCTCACCGAGGTGGGTCGGGAGATTGCCACGCGGGCGCGCGAAGTACTCACCGAGGTGGACCAGATCCGCGCGGTGGCGCGACGCACACGGGATCCCGAATCGGGCACCGTGCGGCTGGGCATTTTCCCCACGCTGGGGCCCTACCTGCTGCCGCACGTGGTGCCCATGGTGCGCGAGGCGTTTCCCAAGCTCGAACTGCTGCTGGTAGAGGAGAAGACCGAGGTGATCGTGCGGCGACTGCGCGAGGGCAAGCTCGATGCGGGCATCCTCGCCCTGCCCCTGCACGAGGACAGCCTGCACGTGGAGTACCTGTTCGAAGAGCCCTTCGTGCTGGCGGTGCCGCTGTCGCATCCGCTGGCGCACAAGCAGGGCCAGCTCAAGCTGGCCGACCTGTCGCATGAGAGCCTGCTGCTGCTGGAGGACGGGCACTGCCTGCGCGACCAGGCGCTGGAGGTCTGCCACCTGGCCGGCGCCGGCGAGCGCAACGGGTTCCGCGCCACCAGCCTGGAAACGCTGCGCCAGATGGTGTCGGCCGAGGTCGGCATCACGTTGCTGCCGACGCTGGCGGTGAAGCCGCCGGTGGCGCCATCGGGCAACCTGCACCTGATCGAGTTCAAGCACCCTGCCCCCAGCCGGCGGCTGGCCATGGTGTGGCGCAAGAGCTCGGCCATGCACGGCTTCCTGACGCGGCTGGCAGCGGTGTTCAAGCAGCTGCCGCCGGACCTGCTCGATGCGCACTCCGCCGCGACACAGCCGCGGCCGAAACCGAAGGCGGCCGCGCCGCGTCGGGCCGCCCGCCCGTGATCAGGCGGCCACACGCCGCCATCGAGCGTCCGCACCCTCACCGGCCGGGCGATTACCTGCCGGTGGCTGAGGCACGCCGGTGAGCACGCGCCGGTTCTGGCAGATCGTGCTGGCGCTGGCCCTGCTGTGGGGCGCCACGCACTGGTGGCACACCCGCACCCTGCACCACGCGCCGGGTGTGCTGGCGGCGGAAGCGCCCGAACAGGTCGACCTGGACCGTCCCGTGCAGCTGCAGCGGGGCACCGTCACACTCACCACCCGCGCGCATTTCGAGATCACGGCGCGGGTGCTCTCGCGCGAGGACTACCGCTTCGACGACGGCGCCGACCTCGCACCGACCGACCTCGCCCTGGGCTGGGGCCGCATGTCCGACAGCGCCGTGCTGGAGCACATCCGCATCAGCCAGTCCGGCCGCTTCTATTACTGGCAGGTGAGCGAGTTTCCGATCCCCCGCCGGGAGATCGAGATGTCCAGCGCCAACATGCATCTGATCCCCGCGGACGCCGGCGTACGCGCGCTGCTGGCGCGGGTGCGCCCCGGCCAGGTGGTGCACATGGAGGGATTCCTGGTGGACGCGCGCCGTGGCGACGGCTGGTCCTGGCGCAGTTCGCTCACCCGCAACGACACCGGCAACGGCGCCTGCGAGCTGGTGTTCGTCGAGTCGATCGACACGGCCCCCTGAGGCGACCGCCGCTGGCGCGCATCGAGGCCCGCCCGAAAAGCAACGGCGCGCGGAACCCTCAGGCTCCGCGCGCCGTACCGTGGCGACAGGTGGGCTGACGCCGTGGCGTCAGATACGACCCATCAGCCAGAGCACCACCAGGATCACCAGGATCAGACCGATGATGCCCGACGGGCCGTAGCCCCAACTGCGCGAGTAGCCCCAGGTGGGCAAGCCGCCGATCAGGGCGAGGATCAGCAGGATGATGAGAATGGTGATGAGCATGGCCGTTCCTTTTGAAGGTGTGGCGGCACCCGCCCCAACGACGGGGTGATGCCGCCGCGGCGAGATGCCGCGGGTGGCCGGACAGTACGCGGCGCAGGGGTGACCGGGCTGTCAAGGAACGGCGAACGCGACCCATGCAGCAGAGTCCGCTTGTGTCCGGCAGGCGCCTGATGGCCCGAGCCCGCTGGCGCTCAGTAGTGCAGCAGGCTGTGCAGCGGCGTCGCCGCGGGCCAGTGCGCACGCGCGCCCAGCGCATCGAGTTCGATCACCACGACGGCACCGACCAGCTCCGCGCCCAGCATCTGCACCAGCGCCCGCGCGGCGCCGAGCGTACCGCCGGTGGCCAGCACGTCATCGACCAGCAGCACCCGCTGGCCCGCGCGCAGGGCGTCCGTACGTGCCTCCAGCCGGTCGGTGCCGTATTCGAGCTGATAGTCGACCCCGCTCACCGGTGGCGGCAGCTTGCCCGGCTTGCGCAGGGGCACGAAACCGGCGTGGAGCGACTGCGCCAGCGCCGCACCGAAAATGAAACCGCGCGACTCGATCCCGCACACCGCCTGCACCCCCTGGCCGATCCACGGCCGCGCCAGCGCCTCGATGCACTGGCCGAACGCGGCGGGGTCGGCCAGCAGCGGGCTGATGTCGCGAAAGACGATGCCCGGAGACGGGAAATCGGGTACCGTACGCACCAGCGAATCAAGATCCATCGTCATGCATCGTCTCCGGCAGTGATGGCAGCGGCGCCGGCGACCGGCCGGCGGGGTCGCAAGGTGCCCAGCAGGATGCCCGCCAGCGCCAGCCCCAGTCCGAGCCAGTCGGAGAGCGTGGTGGCCCGCCCGAACAGCAGCACGTCGAGCACGAACGCCAGCGCCGGTTGCAGCAACAGCAGCAGGCCGACCTGCGAGGCCGGCAACCGCGGCATTGCCCGCACCATCAGCAGCCAGGCCACCACCTGCCCAAAGAAGCCCAGCGCGAGCAACGCGCCCCAGCTGCGCCAGGTGACCAGCGCCAGCGTCTCGCCCGCGCCGATGCACCAGCCGCCGAGCAGCCCCGCGCACAGCACACTCATCAGCCCCAGGAACTGGGCGGCCGACAGGGGCGTGCGCCCGGACAGCGCGCGGCGAAAGCTCAGCAGATACACCGCATAGGCAAGGCAACTGGCCAGCCCGAACCACACGCCCAGCCGATGGCGCGCGTCGAACATCGACCAGTGCGCGCCGACCAGCAGCCACAGGCCCGCCAGCGCCAGCACCATGCCGGGCATGAACGCGCGCCCGAGCCGCTCGCGATAGGCCACCCAGCCCACCAGCGCGAGCAGGAACACCTGGAAGTTGGTCAGCAGCGTGGCCACCCCGGGGCCGACCCAGAGGATCGACCGATGCCAGAAGATCAGGTCGGTGGCGAAACCGATCGCCGGCAGCAGCGCCAGCACCACGTCGCCCCAACGGATGCGTTGCCAGCGCCCGCGCAGCGCCACCCAGCCGAGCAACGCCACGCCGCCGAAGGCCATCCGGTAGAACGCCGACACGGTCGGCGCCACCTGCGCCAGCACCACGAAAATGCTGGTGCACGAGAGCAGCGCCGCGCCGGCGGCCATCGCGGCCAGATCGGCCCGCGGGCGGCGGTCCTCGGCCCGGGGCACCGGAAGATCGGCGGCGACCATCCGGCCTCAGGCAGGAATGGCGGCCGTGCCGGGATCGTCCTCCCAGCGGGCCGACTCGCCGCGCGCCTCCGCCAGCGCCCGCTCGATCTGCGCCACCACCGTGGCCGCGGCCTCGCGCGCGGACTCCGGCACCATCACCGCCACGTAATCCATGGCAGGCAGCTGGCCGACGCCCCCGGTGAGGTACTCGCCGGCAATGAAGGCGGGAATGTCCGCACGTTCCAGCGCGTCCTTCACCAGGTGGGCATCGATCAGGGTTTCAGCGCGGTAGGCGGTATGCATGCCCGCAAGCTAGTGCGGATGATCCTCCCGGGCAAGCGTGCGCAGCGCCCGCGCGCCGCCGCTGCCTGGGCCGGCCGCAGTGGCCGGCTTTGACCGACCGGGTAAACTCGGAGAATTTTCCGCCTACGCGTCGCGAGCCCAAGTCAACGATGTCCAACGAAACCCCCAGCGCCCCGACCAGCCCCGCCACCGATGCGCCGCGCGACTTCATCCGCCAGATCATTCGCGACGACCTGGCCAGCGGCAAGCACGCCAGCACCCGCACGCGCTTTCCGCCCGAGCCGAACGGCTACCTGCACATCGGCCACGCCAAGGCGATCTGCCTGAACTTCGGCATCGCCCGGGAGTTCGCTGGCGGCTGGTGCAACCTGCGCCTGGACGACACCAATCCCGGCAAGGAAGACCCCGAGTTCGTCGAGGGCATCAAGGACGACGTGCGCTGGCTCGGCTACGAGTGGCACGAGCTGCGCCACGCCTCGGACTACTTCGAGGTGTTCTACCGCGCCGCGATCAAGCTGATCGAGGACGGCAAGGCGTATGTGGACGACCTCAACGCCGACGAGGTGCGCGCCTACCGCGGCACGCTCACCGAGCCGGGCCGCAACTCGCCCTATCGCGACCGCAGCGTGGCAGAGAACCTGGACCTGTTCCGCCGCATGCGCGCGGGCGAGTTCGAAGACGGCAGCAAGACGCTGCGCGCGAAGATCGACATGGCCGCCGGCAACATCAACCTGCGCGACCCGGCGATCTACCGCGTGCGCAAGATCGCCCACCAGAACACCGGCGACGCCTGGCCGATCTACCCGATGTACGACTACGCGCACTGCCTGTCCGACGCGCTGGAGTCGATCACCCACTCGCTATGCACGCTGGAGTTCGAGGACCACCGCCCGCTGTACGACTGGTTTGTCGACCACGTCGACCTGCCGAACCACCCCGAGCTGTGGCAGCCGCTGGTCGACGCCGGACTGGAGACCAAACCCAGCAAACCGCGCCAGATCGAGTTCTCGCGCCTCAACCTCAGCTACTCGATCACCTCAAAGCGCAAGCTCGCCCAGCTGGTGAACGAAGGTCACGTGGACGGCTGGGACGATCCGCGCATGAACACCCTGCGCGGCCTGCGCCGGCGCGGCTTCACCGCGGCCAGCATCCGCCTGCTGATCGAGCGGCTCGGCGTCTCCAAGCAGAACAGCGTGATCGACTACGCCGTGTTCGAGGGCTGCGTGCGCGAGGATCTGGACGCCGTGGCGCCGCGCCGCATGGCGGTGCTCGATCCGCTGAAGCTGGTGATCACCAACCTGGCCGAAGGCCACGAGGAGGTCCTCACCTTCGCCAACCACCCCAAGGACGAGAGCTTCGGCAGCCGCACCGTGCCGTTTGCGCGCGAGGTATGGATCGAGCGCGACGACTTCGCCGAGGTGCCGCCGAAGGGCTTCCACCGCCTCAAGCCCGAGGGCGAGGTGCGCCTGCGCGGCGTCGGTATCGTGAAGTGCGAGGAGGTCATCAAGAACGCTGCCGGCGAGGTGACCGAGCTGCGCTGCACGCTCGACCCCGAATCGCGCCATGGCCTGCCGGGCGCCGACCGCAAGGTGAAGGGCACCATCCACTGGGTCAGCGCCACGCACGGCGTGGCCGCCGAGGTGCGCCTGTACGACCGCCTGTTCAGCGTGGCCGCGCCGGACGACGAGAGCGACGGCAAGTCCTGGATCGAGCACATCAATCCGGACGCCAAGCGCGTGATCACCGCGTGGGTGGAACGCGCCGCCGCACTGGCCGAGCCGGAACAGCACCTGCAGTTCGAGCGGCTGGGCTACTTCGTCGCCGACCGGCTCGATCACGCCGCCGGCTCGCCGGTGTTCAACCGCGTGGTCACGCTGCGCGACACCTGGGCGAGCAAGGCCTGATCGCGTGGCCGGCGTGCTTCCCGTACAGATCCACCTCACCCTGCCGCCATGGCTGGCCGACGTGGCCGACGCCTCTGCCCGCTACCACACCGACGAGGAGCGCGTGGGGCTGGCGATCGCGCTGTCGCGCCACAACGTGGCCAACGGCAGCGGCGGGCCGTTCGGTGCCGCGGTGTTCGACGGCGAGGGTCGGCTGATCGCCGCCGGCGTCAACCGCGTGGTGCCCCAGGCCTGCTCGGTGGCGCACGCCGAGATGATGGCCTACATGGCCGCGCAGCAGCGGCTGCAACGCTTCCGCCTCAATGAAGGCGGTGGCCGCTACATCCTGGCCACCAGCGCCCAGCCGTGCTGCCAGTGCTACGGCGCCACCGTCTGGGCCGGCATCGACGAGCTGCTGATCGGCGCCCGTGCCGAAGACGTGGAGTCGCTTACCGAGTTCGACGAAGGCCCGCTGCCCGCCGACTGGATCGGCGAACTGCAGCGCCGCGGCATTGCCGTGCGCCGGGACGTGCTGCGCGAGGAGGCCCGCGCGGTGCTGGCAAGCTACGGCGAGACGGGGCCAAGCTATTGAGTCGGCTGCGCGCCGCGCTGCCGCTGATCCTGCTGGTGCTGGCGGGCGTCGCGCTGTATGCCTCAGGCACGCTGGACCGGTTCGACCCGCAATACCTGGTGGCGCACCAGGACAAGCTGCACGCGGACATCGCCGCCAATCCGTGGCTGACCCGGCTGGGCTACATCGGCCTGCTCACGCTGGGCATGGCCACCGGCATCCCCGGCACCATCGTGATCATCCTGGCTGGCGGCTTC
Organism: Dyella sp.; assembly: GCF_035685805.1. Taxonomy (GTDB): domain Bacteria; phylum Pseudomonadota; class Gammaproteobacteria; order Xanthomonadales; family Rhodanobacteraceae; genus Dyella_A. The sequence continues at coordinate 18,643 of NZ_DASSAB010000009.1, read as the reverse complement.
GCTTTCGGGGTGGTCGAGGGCACGGTGTATTCGTCGATCGCGCTCACGCTGGGCTCGTTGATCCTGTTCCTGGCCAGCCGCTACGCCTTCGGCGCGGGCCGCAAGGCGCCGCCGCGCGCGGTGCACCGGCTGCGCGACGGCTTCGCCCATCATCCGGTGAGCTACACGCTGTTCCTGCGCTTCGTGCCGGTGCTGCCGTTCGGTGCGGTCACCGTGAGCCTGGCGTGGCTGCGCTGCGGGCTGTGGCTGTTCGTCGGCGCCACCTGGCTGGGCGGCACCGTCACGCTGGTGTTCGAGAACCTGATCGGCTCGGGGCTGGGCGAGGCGCTGAGCGAAAGCGATCACATCGGGCTGGGCCTGTTCTTCCATCGCAGCGTGCTGTTGCCGCTGGGCGGCATTGCGCTGATCTCGCTGCTGCCGCTGCTGCTCGAGCGCGTCACCCGCGCACGACGGCGCGCGCCGCCGCGGGAGTCGCGCTGAGCGCACGCGCTCGCCACCGGTGGCCCGGCCTTCTAGAATGTCGGGTTTGCGGCCCCCGGGCCGCACCGAGAACACTCCTGCGGACGCCATGCGCCTTTACCTGCAAACCCCGCCTGCCGCTGCCGAGGCACCGCGTTATGTCCAGATCGTGCTCGAGCAGGATCTGCTCGGCGGCTGGACGCTGTACCGCGAAACCGGCACCCAGGGTGGCAAGGCGACCCTCAAGCGCGAGCAGTTCCTGGAGCGCGACGCCGCCATCAGCGCGTTCGAGAAGGCCCGCGACGCCCAGCTCAAGCGCGGTTACCGCGTGATGTTCAGCCAGGGCCTGGACGGCCCCCATTCACGCTGAGTGTCCGTTGTCCCGATGCATCGGCTCATCGCGCCCTGGGCGGCGAACCCGCTCGGCGCGTTCGCCCCGTCGCCTGGCCCCGGAGGCAGTTGGGATGAGCGGCAAGGACGTATCGCGCTTCAACGATTTCACAAGGTATCTCCCATGGCCGCCCCTCTGAAAAACGACCGCTTCCTGCGCGCGCTGCGCCGCGAGCCCACCGACACCACGCCGATCTGGGTGATGCGCCAGGCCGGTCGCTATCTGCCCGAATACCGCGCCACGCGCGCGCGCGCCGGCAGCTTCATGGGGCTGGCGCAGAACCCCGAGTACGCCTGCGAGGTCACGCTGCAGCCGCTGGAACGCTTCGAGCTGGACGCGGCGATCCTGTTCTCCGACATCCTCACCATCCCCGACGCGATGGGCCTGGGCCTGACGTTCGCCGCCGGCGAAGGTCCACAGTTCGCCCACCCCCTGCGCGACGCCGCGGCGATCAGGAAACTGGCCGTGCCGGACATGGACGGCGAGCTGCGCTACGTGATGGACGCGGTGCGACTGATCCGCCGGGAGCTGGACGGCCGCGTGCCGCTGATCGGCTTTTCCGGCAGCCCCTGGACCCTTGCCTGCTACATGGTCGAGGGTCACGGCTCGAAGGATTTCGCCACGCTCAAGGCGATGTGCTGGAACGAGCCGGCCCTCGCCCACCAGCTGCTCGACACGCTGGCGCACGCGGTGGCCGCCTATCTGATCGCCCAGGCCCACGCCGGCGCGCAGGCGCTGATGGTGTTCGACACCTGGGGCGGCCTGCTCGGCCCCGCGCCGTTCCGCGAGTTCTCGTTGCGTTACATGCAGCGCGTGGTCGAGGCGCTGAAGGCCGACGCCGTGGCCGGCACGCTGCCGGTGATCCTGTTTTCCAAGGGTGCCGGCGCGCATCTGGCGGAGATGGCCGACACCGGCTGCACCGCACTGGGCGTGGACTGGACCATCGACCTGGCCGACGCGCGTCGCGCCGTGGCCGGCAAGGTGGCGCTGCAGGGCAACCTCGATCCGGCAATCCTGCGCGCCGGCCCGGACGTGATCCGGCGCGAGGCGCGCGCCGTGCTCGACAGCTACGGCAACCACCCCGGCCACGTCTTCAATCTCGGCCACGGCATCACGCCGGAGGTCGATCCGGAGCACGTGAAGGTGCTGGTCGACGAAGTTCATGCGCACGGTCACACAATTCGCCAGTCGGTGACCTAAAGCCCGCGCCTTCACGTGTCGATAACGTCCCTGTCAGGGGAAGTCGGGCACGCAAGGTAGTCGCTCCGCGGGGCATGGGGCGAACCATCCACCACCGCGCGCAATCCCGCCGCAACCCTGTCAGTCCAAAACATCCTGGACGACAACGCGTTGGCCCAAGCGCCCTTCGTGACCTCGTGCCCCCGAGCGGGACACCCTGCCACCCGGACAATTCGCCAGCTCAATTCGTCCTTACTGCGACGTTCTGATTGCGAGGCGACACCATGGGCAAGGAAATTCCGGACCTGCAGCTCGAGCTGCGGGAGATGAAGGCGCTCAACAACGCGCTGCACCGCGTGCAGGCGGTGATCGAGTTCGACCTGAAGGGCAAGATCCTCGACGCCAACGACAACTTCCTGGCGCTGCTGGGCTATTCCCTCGAGCAGGTGCGTGGTCAGCATCACCGCATGTTCTGCGACCCGGCCTACGTGGCCAGCGCCGACTACAAGAAGTTCTGGGAGCGCCTGGCGCACGGCCACTTCAACAAGGGCGAGTACAAGCGCCTCGCGGCGGACGGCCGCGAAGTGTGGATCAACGCCTCCTACAACCCGGTGCTCAACGCCGAGGGTAAGCCGTACAAGGTGATCAAGTTCGCCACCGACATCACCGCCTCGCGCACCGAGGCGGCCGAGGTGGGCAGCAAGATGGCTGCGCTGGACAAGGCACAGGCGGTGATCGAGTTCGATCTGGACGGCCACGTGCTCGCCGCCAACGGCAACTTCCTGGCCACCATCGGCTACTCGCTGGAAGAAATCGCCGGCCAGCACCACCGCATGTTCTGCGACGAGGCGGCCGTGGCCAGTGCGGCCTACGCCGAGTTCTGGGCCAAGCTGCGCAGCGGTCAGTTCGATTCGGGCCGCTACCACCGCGTCGGCAAGGGCGGGCGCTCGATCTGGCTGCAGGCCACCTACAACCCGGTGCACGACTGCAACGGCCGCGTGCACAAGGTGATCAAGTTCGCCTCCGACATCACCGCCCAGGTGGAGCTGGAGGAATCGGTGAAGCGCCGTGCCGAGGAAGACCAGCGCAAGGTCGACGAGCTGCTGCAGACGGTGCGCCGCGCCGCCGCGGGTGATCTCACCGGCGCCATCGAGCCGGCCGGCGACGACCCCATCGATCAGCTTGCCGCGGGTATCAAGCAGATGATGAGCGACCTGCGCACGGTGATCGGCAAGGTGATGGAAGGCACCCAGGGCTTCACCGTGGAGTCCACCGAGATCGCCAGCCAGTCCGCCTCGATGGCCAGCGGCGCGCAGCTGCTGGGCGCCACCGTGGAAGAAATGAACGCCACCATCGAGGAGCTCACCGCCTCGATCAACTCCATCGCCAGCAACGCGCGCAGCGCCGACCAGTTGGCCAAGGACACCCAGGGCGAAGCCGAGCGCGGCGCCAAGGCGATCGACAAGTCGATCGAGGCGATGGCGTTGATCAACAAGTCGTCCGAGGACATCAGCGAGATCATCAAGGTGATCGGCGAGATCGCCAGCCAGACCAACCTGCTGGCCTTCAACGCGGCCATCGAGGCGGCCCGCGCGGGCGAGCACGGGCTGGGCTTTTCAGTGGTGGCCGACGAGGTGCGCAAGCTGGCCGAGCGCTCATCGCAGGCGGCCAAGGAGATCTCCAAGCTGATCACCGAGTCGACCAAGCGGGTCGCCCAGGGCAGCGACATTTCCAAGGAAGCGGCCGAGGCGTTCGACAAGATCGTGTTCGGCGTGGCGCGTACCACCCAGGCGATGTCCGAGATCAGCTGCGGCGCCGACGAGCAGGCCGTGGCGGCCCGCGAAGTGGCCAACGCCGTGCAGCAGATCGCCGAGGAGACCGAGAAGTCGGCCACCACCTGCGACAACATCGCGCGCTCGTGCGGCTCGCTGATGAACGGTGCCGGCGAGCTCAACCGCACCGTCAACCACTTCGTCGTGTAACGGGGCCGGCCATGATCGATATCGAAGCCACGGTGGACCCGGCCACGCAGAGCGCGCTGTTCGCCCGCGTACGCCGGCACACCGGCATCGTCATGGCCGACCGCAAGTGGACGTTGCTGCACGGCCGCCTGCGCCGGCGACTGCAGGCGCTGGAGCTGGCCAGCTACCGCGACTACCTGGCGGTGCTGGACCAGTCGGCGGAAGAGGTCGGGCATTTCATCGACCTGGTGACGACGAACGAGACGTCGTTCTTCCGCACGCCGCGCATCTGGGACTACCTGTGGCACGGCTTCCTTCCCGCCTGGCATGCGGCGCATCCCGCCGCCACGCTGCAGGTGTGGTCGGCGGCCGCGTCCACCGGCGAGGAGGCGTATTCGGCGGCGATGCTGTTCGAGGAGTTCCGCGAGCAGCACCCGGCATTCCGCTATCGCATCCTGGGTACCGACATCGCCAACCGCGTGCTCGACGTGGGCCGCGCCGGACAGTACCTGGGACGCAACATCGACGGCCTGCGCAAGCTGCGTCCCGCCATGCTGGAAAAGTATTTCCGCCCGCAGGACGAAACCTGCACCGTGCTGCCGGCGCTGCGCGCAGGGGTGAGCTTCCGCCCGCACAACCTCTACCAGCCGCTGCCCGACCCCACCCGCTTCGACCTGGTGCTGCTGCGCAACGTGCTCATCTACTTCGACGAGGCCGGCCAGGAGGCGGTGCTGGAGAACGTGCGCCAGTCGATGGCCGAGCGCGCCGTGCTGCTGGTGGGCGAGTCGGAATCGCTCAGCCGCTTGCGCACCGGCTTCGTCTACCAGCAGCCGCTGATCTACCGCAACGGACCGGGCGCAGGATGAACGGCCACGACCTGCACGTGAAGATGTGCGAGGTGCGCACCGGCAGCGGCCGGCAGGTGCTTCGCACCACGCTGGGCTCGTGCGTGGGTATCGGCCTGCTGTGGCGTGGACGCGACCTGTGCGCGCTGGCGCACTGCCTGTTGCCGGAGTCGTCCGCCCGCTCTACCGCGCCCTCGGCCAAGTACGTCACCGACGCGCTGCCCTCGCTGCTGCAGCTGATGGGCGCCTCGCGCGCCGATCACGCGCAGCTCGAGGCGGTGATCGCCGGCGGCGCCTGCATGGTGCAGCCAGTGCGGCCGGCGCCCTACGGGCTGATCGGCGAGCAGAACACCCAGATGGCCACGCGGCTGCTGACCGAGGCCGGCATCCGCGTGATCCACGTCGACACCGGCGGCACCAGCGGCCGCCAGCTCAGCATCGACTGCCACTCGCAGCAGTTCGCGGTGCGCACTTTTGAACGTTCCCACTGAGGCCACGCCCATGGATTCCCCTCCCGTCGCTTCCGCTGCCGCCCGTGCCGACGCCGCGCAACTGTTCGGCTCGTTCCACCTGGGCGAATTCGAGCTGGCGCTGCCGATCGGCGCGCTGCAGGAAGTGGTGACCTTCCCCACGGCGATCACCCGCATTCCGCTGGCGCCGCCGCACCTGCTGGGCCTGTTCAACCTGCGCGGCATGCTGATTCCGATCGCGCACCTGGGCCGTTTCCTGGGGCTGGATGACGCCGGCGATCGCCGCGAGGCGCGGCTGGCCATCGTGGCGGCAGGTGACGCGCGGCTGGCGGTGCTGTTCGACCGCACCGGCGAGATGCTGCGACTGCCGGCGCACCAGGTGGTGCCGTTCCGCCACGGCAGCGAATCGCTGGGGCTGATCGAGAGCGCGTTCCACCTCGACCACGGCGAACGCATCCTGCAGGTGCTCTCGGCCGACGCGCTGGCGCGCCTGCCGGGCCTGCCGCAGGTGCTCAATCCCGATCTCGCGGCGCAGGCCCGGGCCCAGCGCGCGGCGCAGGGGCGGCGGCACCAGGCGGTGTCGTTCCGCGCCGGCGGCCGCCACATGGCGCTGCCGATGGCCGAGATCCACGAAATCATCCGCGTTCCGGCGCTGGAGCATTCGGTGCTGGCGGATGGACGCTGCCTGGGCCGGCTGCACCTGCGCGGCAATCCGGTGCCGGTGGTCGACTTTGCCCGTTTCCTGGGGCTGGCCGCGCCGGCCGACGCGGCGAACCCGGGCGCACCGGACGACAGCGGCGCCGACGATCCGCGCCGCGTGATCGTGCTGCGCCGCGAGGACTCCTACCTCGGTCTGCTGGTGGACGAGGTGGACAGCATCGTCGCCTTCCTCGACGCGCAGCTGCTGCCGATGCCGGCCATCCCCGGCCAGGCGGGCGTGTTCGCCGGCTGCATCAGCGGCCGTGCCGACGGCGCCGACGACCTGGTGCTGGTGGACGCGCCGGTGCTGCACGCCGATCCGTTCCTGGCCCACCTGGCCAAGGGCCACCACGACCTGTACCGCAACGGCGACGACGAGGCGGCGGCCGCACGCGCCGCGCGCCAGTCCACCCGCGAAACCTGGGTCACCTTCCAGCTCGATCGCCTGATGGGCCTGCGCATCGAGCAGCTGTGCGAGGTGATCGACGAGGACCCCGCCCTGATGCGCCCGCCCGGCGCGCCGGCCTACGTGCGCGGCGTGCTCAACCTGCGCCGGCAGCTGATCACCGTGGTCGACCTGCGCACCCTCTACGGCATGGCACCGGCGAACGACGCGGTGGCCGGCAGCGGCAAGATCCTCGTGGTGGAACGCGAGGGCGAGAAGATCGGCCTGGTGGTGGACGCGGTGCAGAACATCGTCAGCATCGAGCGCGCCGACAAGCTGCGCATCCCCAGCATGGTCGCGCACCGGCTCGACGCCGAGCTGCAGCGCGACCTGCACGAGGTGGTCGACCTGCCCGACCAGACCACCGTGATGCTGCTGGACGCCGCGCCGCTGATGCAGCGCCTGGCCGGCGCGCGCCTGCACTGAGGCGACGCGCGCCGCCCGCTCACGGCAGGGCGGTGCGCATCCAGACCCCTACGTAATCCACCACCATCGGGTGGCCCGGTTCGGTCGCCGGCACTGGCGTGTCGCGGCCACCGGAAATCGCATAGGCAAAGTCGCCACCCATCGCCACGTCCAGCAGCAGGAAGTAGCCGCGCTGGCCGGTGATCTCCTGCCAGGTATCGGGCGGCAGGCGGTCGCGGGTGATCACGCCGTAGAGCTGGCCGTCGAGATACCAGCGCAGCGCCTCGGGCGCCACGCGCCGATCCCATTCGAAGGTGTAGGTGTGGAAACCGCCCTGGCAGCTGGTGGGCGCGCAGGGACTGTGCTGGCCCAGGCCGTTGGGCTCGCCGCACGGGCCGCCCGGCTGCACGCCGCAGTGCAGGGTGCCCCAGACCAGGTTCAGGCCGTTGACGTTTTCCATGATGTCGAACTCGCCCGCCTGCGGCCAGTTGCGCAGCCGCCGGAAGCTCTCGCCCAGCGCCCAGAACGCGGGCCAGTAGCCGAGCGCTTTTTCTCCCTCGACGCCGGGCATGCGCAGGCGCGCCTCCATCCGCAGCACGCCGCCTTCGGGCGGGCGGAAATCGTCGCGCACGGTCTCGATGCGTGCCGACGTCCACTCGCCGGCCGCATCCCGACGGGGCGTGATGCGCAGGTGGCCGCGGCCGTCCAGGCTCAGGTTGGCGGGGTCGTCGGTGTAGCGCTGCACCTCGTGCGTGCCCCAGTTGGCGGGGCCTCCGGCATAGCCGTGTCCGGTGTCGATGCGCCAGCGCTCGGCGGAGGGCAACCGGCCCGCGGCACCGTTGAAGTCGTCGCCAAAAAGCAGCGTCCAGCCGGCCGGCTGCGGCAGCTCGGCGTGCGCCAACGCGGTGGCCAGCAGGGCCAGCAGCGCCACGGCGACCCTCCATCGGTGGCCGCGACGATGCCCTGCCCGCCGCGCGACCGCGGCTGCGCCCTCGTTGATTGCTCGCACGTGCGTGTATGCCCTGCTGCCCGCGGCGTCTCCGCGTCCGGCGATTCTCGCATCCCGGGCCCGGGGCGAAACCCTCGCCACGACGCGCTTTGGCAGCCCTGTGCGCGGCCCGTACAATGGCCGCTTCACGTCTTATCACGACGCGCCCGCGTGGCGCGCGCCCAAGCGAGTCCCCATGGAAAAGAGCTTCGAACCCGCCCAGATCGAGTCCACCTGGTATGCCCGCTGGGAGGCCAGCGGCGTGTTCAAGCCGGCCGGCGATAGCGACACGGCCAAGGGCGATCCGTACTGCATCCTGCTGCCGCCGCCCAACGTCACTGGCACGCTGCACATGGGCCACGCCTTCCAGCAGACCGTGATGGACATGCTGATCCGCTATCAGCGCATGCGCGGCATGAACACGCTGTGGCAGGTCGGCACCGACCACGCCGGCATCGCCACGCAGAAGATCGTGGAGAACCAGCTCGCCGCCGAGGGCAAGACGCGCCACGACCTGGGCCGCGAGCCGTTCATCGAGCGCGTGTGGCAGTGGAAGGAGGAGTCCGGCTCCACCATCACCCACCAGATGCGCCGGCTGGGCGTGGCAGCGGACTGGTCGCGCGAGCGCTTCACCATGGACGAGGGCCTCTCCGCCGCCGTGCGCAAGGTGTTCGTGCAGTGGTACCGCGACGGCCTGATCTACCGCGGCAACCGCCTGGTGAACTGGGATCCGGCGCTGGGCACCGCGGTGTCCGACCTGGAAGTGGACAACGTCGAGCGCGACGGCTCGATGTGGTCGATCCGCTACCTCACCACCGACGGCGCCGAGAGCGTGGTGGTGGCCACCACGCGTCCGGAGACCATGCTCGGCGACGTCGCCGTGGCCGTGCACCCCGAGGACGAGCGCTACGCCCACCTGATCGGCCAGAAGCTGCACCTGCCGCTGACCGGCCGCGAGATCCCTGTGATTGCCGATGACTACGTCGACCGCGAGTTCGGCACCGGCTGCGTGAAGATCACCCCGGCGCACGATTTCAATGACTACGCGATCGGCCAGCGGCATCAGCTCGCCCCTATCACCATCTTCACGCTCGACGCCAAGGTCAACGAGCGCGGCCCGGAGAAGTACCGCGGCCTGGACCGCTACGACGCGCGCAAGGCGATCCTCGCCGACCTCGAAGCGGCCGGCCTGCTGGTGGAAACCAAGCCCCACAAGCTCAAGGTGCCGGTGAGCCAGCGCTCGGGTGCGGTGATCGAGCCGATGCTCACCGACCAGTGGTTCGTCGACCTCACCTCCGACACGCTGCGCGACGGCCGCCCGGGCGGACGCAAGGCGATCACCGAGCCGGCGCTGCAGGCCGTGCGCGGCGGCGACATCAAGTTCGTGCCGGAAAACTGGTCCACCACCTACACGCAGTGGCTGGAGAACATCCAGGACTGGTGCATCAGCCGCCAGCTGTGGTGGGGCCACCGCATCCCGGCCTGGTACGACGAGCAGGGCAACATCTTCGTCGGTGAGGACGAGGCCGACGCGCGCGCCAGCGCCGTGCAGCCGCCGGTGGGCGCGCTGCGCCAGGACGAGGACGTGCTCGACACCTGGTTCTCCTCCGCGCTGTGGCCGTTCTCCACACTGGGCTGGCCGATGGACGGCCCGGTGAGGAACGAGCGCGGCGAGGTGGTGGCGAACTGGGAGAACGACAGGATCTTCCTGCCCAGCGCGGTGCTGGTCACCGGCTTCGACATCATCTTCTTCTGGGTCGCCCGCATGGTGATGGCGACCAAGTACTTCACCGGCCAGGTGCCGTTCCGCGAGGTGTACATCAACGCCATCGTGCGCGACGCCGAAGGCCAGAAGATGTCCAAGTCCAAGGGCAACACGCTGGACCCGCTGGACCTGATCGACGGCATCGCGCTGGAACCGCTGGTGGCCAAGTCGACCCGATCGCTGCTGCTGCCGCAGGAGCGCGAGAAGGTCGACAAGCGCGTGCGCAAGGACTACCCCGCCGGCATCACCGCGATCGGCACCGACGCGCTGCGCTTCACCTTCGCGGCGCTGGCCAGCTACAGCCGCACGATCAACTTCGACATCAAGCGCGCCGAGGGCTACAAGGCGTTCTGCAACAAGCTGTGGAACGCGGCCCGGTTCGTGCTGATGAATCTTCCGGAGGGTCCGATCGAAGCTCCGGCCGGCGGCCCGGTCACCGAGGCCCAGCGCTGGATCCTCACCCGCCTCAAACAGACCCTGGCCGAGGTGGAGCAGCACTTCACCAGCTACCGCTTCGACCTGCTGGCGCAATCGCTGTACGAGTTCGTCTGGAACGAGTACTGCGACTGGTTCCTGGAGCTGTCCAAGCCCGCACTCAACGGCGACGACGCCACCGCCGCGGCCTCCACCCGCCACACCCTGCTGGTGGTGCTGGAGGCGGTGCTGCGCGCGCTGCACCCGGTCATCCCGTTCATTACCGAGGAAATCTCCCGGGAGCTGCCACTGCACTCGGCGCCGCGCGCCGGTGCCGACGCCGCCGAAAACCTGCTGATCCAGCGCGCCTACCCGCGCGCGGCCGACTTCGCCGCCGACGAGGCCGCCACCGCCGAGATCGAGTGGTTCAAGGCCGTACTCTCCGGCGTGCGCAAGATCCGCGCGGAAATGAACATCGCGCCGGGCAAGACCATCCCGTTGCTGCTGGCGGACGGCGATGCCACCGATCGCGCCCGCGCGGCCAAGTTCGCCGCGCAGATCGCCTTCCTCGCCCGCGTCGAAACCCCGCAGTGGATCGAGCCGGGCGCAGACGAACCGGCCGCCGCGGCCGCGGTGGTCGGCTCGCTGCGCGTGCTGATTCCGCTGGCCGGCCTTATCGACCTCACCGCCGAGAAGACGCGCCTGGCCAAGGAAATCGCCCGCATCGAAGGCGAGATCAAGAAGTGCGAAGGCAAGCTCGGCAACGCCAACTTCGTCGCCAACGCGCCGGCCGAGGTGGTGGCGCAGGAACGCCAGCGCATCGTCGACTGGAACACCACGCTCACCGCCCTGCGCGAACAGCAGGCCAAGCTCGGCTGATCACGCCCCACCCTGTAGGAGCCCGCTCGCGGGCGATGCTTTTGCTCCTGATGCACATCAAAGCCAAAAAAGCATTGCTCGCACGCGGGCTCCTACACGACGCGTCAGGGCTGGTCGGGCTCGCATAGCGCCAGCTCCATCACGATTGCGTCCTCGCGCCCTTCGCGCGCGGGGTAGTAGCGCGGACGTCGACCGATCTCGGTGAAGCCGACCGAGGCGTAGAGCTTCTGCGCCACCGGATTGGACGGCCGCACTTCGAGGAATACCCGCTCGGCGCCGCTCCAGCGGATCACGTCGAGCAGGCGCAGCAGCAGCCGGCGCCCCAGGCCCTGCCCGCGCCATGCCTGGCCGATGCAGATATTGAGGATGTGCGCCTCGCCCGCCGCGATGGAGAGAATGCCGTAGCCGGCAATCTGGCCCTGCACCCACAGCACCCAGCACGGGTGCCCCGCGCGCAGGCAGTCGGCGAAGATGCCGCGGCTCCAGGGAAACTCGTAGCAGGACGCCTCGAGCTCGGCCACGGCGTCGAGATCCTGCATGCGCAGGGCGCGGATTTCGCTCTCGGGCCGGCTGACCGCGGCCATGGCGTCAGTGCCCCCGCGTGGCAGCCAGCGCGCGGCGCACCTGCCGCAGGGCTGCCCACAAGCGTCGCTTGCTGCCCGCGTCGACCAGCAGCTGCGACGGGTCGTCGACCAGTGCGATATGCGCCTCGCGCATCACCGCCGCCGGCAGCTCGCGCCCCAGCGCATGCGCCTGCGCCTGCCCGAAGGCCAGATACACCGGCGCATGCGGGACCGGCGCGCCCGGCGCGCCGTCGGCCACGCTGATGCGGCCGGCCCGCGCCAGCTCGGCGCCGCAGGCGTTGAGCGCGCGGCCCAGAAGATCCATCGCCCGCACATCGGCGCCCGCGGGGATCAGCACCACGCAACGTCCGCTCGGCGAGGGTTCGGCAACCGCGGCGGCGGACGAACCGGCCGATGCCCCGCGCGCGCGGCGCACCCACGGCGTGAGGCCGAGCGCCTGCAGCACCTGCTGGCGGCGTGCCGCGGCCACGCCTAGCCCGCGCTCCGGCGGGCCCGGCGGCGGGTTGCCACGCCCCATGCGGTCAGCACGGGGCCGGACAGCAGGTACAGCGCGAACAGCACCAGCAGCAGCCGGGGCGGATCTATCGCCAGCAGCACCAGCACCAGCACCAGCATCACCATCCAGACGAACGGCACCCGCTCGCCGGCACCCACCGGCAACGACTTGAAGCTGAAGTAGCGAAAGCGGCTGACCATCAGCAGACCCACCACCACCGCAAGCAGCGGCGTGACGAAGCACAATGTGCTGCCGGCGACGCCGGATTTTTCCATCGTCCAGACGAACGACATGCACACGGCGGCCGCGGCGGGACTGGCCAGGCCCTGGAAATACCGCTTGTCGATCACCGCCACCTGAGTATTGAAGCGTGCCAGTCGCAGTGCACCGCAGGCGGCGTAGATGAACGCGGCTGCCCAACCGATCTTGCCCCACAGCGGGCCATACTCGCGCAGCGTGGAGAGCGACCACGTGTACAGCACCAGCGACGGCGCGAGGCCGAAGCTGACCAGGTCGGAGAGCGAGTCGTACTGCACGCCGAACTCGGTCTGCGTGCCGGTGAGGCGGGCCACGCGGCCGTCCAGCCCGTCCAGCAGTGCCGCCACGAACACGGCGATCGCCGCCTCGGTATAGCGCCCGCCGATACTGCTCACGATGGCATAGAAACCGGAGAACATTGCCGCGGTGGTGAACAGGTTCGGCAGCAGATAGATACCGCGATGCCGCGGCCGTCGAACTGGCGTGTCGTCGCTCATGAACCCATCCGCTGAATGCTGGCGCGCATTGTAGAACATTGCCGCTTGAGTCCGGCCCGCGCGGGTGCTAACAAGAGCGCCTGCGCCACGGCGCCCCACGGAGATCACCATGCACCGTCCCACGCTGTTCGCCATCCTGCTGCTGGCCACCAGCGGTGTCTCGGCCCAGGCCTACAAGTGGACCGACGCCCAGGGCACCGTGCACTACTCCGAGTCGGCGCCCCCGGCGGGCACCAAGTACACCCGCATCACCACCACCGGCAGCGTCGATCCGATCGCCGCCACGCCGACGCCGCCGCCGGCCGGACAGGATGGGGAAAACGCGGCTCAGCCCGCGTCCCAGCCGATGGAAGACACGCCGGAAAACCGCAGCAAGCTGTGCAGCTCGCTCAAGGCGAACCTCGACACCCTGCGCAGCGGCGCGCCGGTAGTGATGGAGCAGGCCGGCAAGCCCAAGACGCTGGACGACAACGAGCGCCAGCAGCAGATCGCCTCGGCACAGTCGCAATACGGCGAATTCTGCAAGTAACGTCCCGCCGGTCAGGCGCCGCCGCAAGGCGGCGTGCGGCATTCGCCGCGGCATCACCGCAGGCTGGCGGCATGCCGCGCCCTTAAGCCACGCCCCGGCTGGCATAATCGCCGCCTTTACCCAGCCTGCCGGATCCACCGTATGCGCCTCAGCCAATTCCACCTGGCCACCGTCAAGGAAGTGCCCGCCGACGCCGAGCTCGTCAGCCACAAGCTGATGCTGCGCGCCGGCATGATCCGCAAGCTTGCCGCCGGCCTCTACACCTGGAGCCCGCTGGGTCTTCGCGTGCTGCGCAAGGTGGAGACCATCGTGCGCGAGGAGATGGACCGCGCCGGCGCCATCGAAATGCTGATGCCGACGATCCAGCCGCGCGAGCTGTGGGAAGAAAGCGGGCGCTGGGAGAAATTCGGCAATCAGTTGCTGAAGATCAGCGACCGCAAGGATCAGGATTTCTGCTACGCCCCTACCGCGGAGGAAGTCATTACCGATTTCGCCCGCCAGGAGCTGAAGAGCTACAAGCAGCTGCCGGTCAATTTCTACCAGATCCAGACCAAATTCCGCGACGAGATCCGCCCGCGTTTCGGCGTGATGCGTGCGCGCGAATTCCTGATGAAGGACGCCTACTCTTTCCACCTCGGCGCCGACTCGTTGCAGCAGACCTACGACGCCATGTACCAGGCGTATTCGCGCATCTTCAGCCGGCTCGGGCTTACCTTCCGGGCGGTGCAGGCGGATACCGGCGCGATTGGCGGCAATGCCAGCCACGAGTTCCAGGTGGTGGCGGAATCGGGCGAAGACGCCATTGCCGTTTCCGACAGCTCCGATTACGCCGCCAATATCGAAAAAGCCGAGGCACTGGCGCCGGCGCAGCAACGGCCGGAGCCGGCCGCCCCGCTGGCACGCGTGGACACGCCCACCCAGAAGACCATCGACGAGGTGGCGGTATTCCTGGACGTGACGCCAAAGCAGTGCATCAAGACGCTGCTGGTAAGGGGCCGCGACGGCCTCGTTGCGCTGTGCCTGCGCGGCGACCACACCCTCAATGAAGTGAAGGCCGGCAAGCTGGCCGAGCTGCCGGACGAGTGCGTGCTGGCGTCGGAGGAAGAGATCGTCGCCGCCACCGGCACGCGCCCGGGCTTCATCGGCCCGGTGGGCCTGCCGGCATCGATCCCGGTGATCGTCGATCGCAGTGCGGCGGTGGTGGCGGACTTCGTCTGCGGCGGCAACGCCGACGGCGTCCACTGCACCGGCGCGAACTGGGAGCGCGACGCCCGCCTCACGCGGGTGGAGGATATCCGCCAGGTGGTCGCCGGCGATCCCTCGCCGGATGGCCACGGCACGCTGCAGATCGCCCGCGGCATCGAAGTGGGCCACGTGTTCCAGCTCGGCGCCAAGTATGCCGAGGCGCTGGGTGCCACGGTGCTGGACGACCAGGGCAAGGCGAAGGTGATGCTGATGGGCTGCTACGGCATCGGCGTCAGCCGCATCGTCGCCGCCGCCATCGAGCAGCGCCACGACGAGGCAGGCATCCGCTGGCCCGAGGCGATGGCGCCGTGGCGGGTGGCCGTGTGCATGATCAATCCCAAGGGCCTGGCCGAGGTCACCGCGGCAGCCGACGTGCTCTACCAGCAGCTCGCCGCGCGCGGCATTGAGACCGTGCTGGACGATCGCGGCCTGCGCCCGGGCGCCATGTTCGCGGACATGGAGTTGATCGGCATTCCGCACCGGGTGGTGATCAGCGAGCGCGGCATCGCTGCCGGCACGCTGGAATACCGCGCGCGCGATGCGGCCGAAAGCGAATCGCTCACGGTCGACCAGCTGCTGGCCAAACTGGGCTGATATCCAGCGGCCCAACGATCGCGTTATACCGGGGCTGCCGCGAGGCAGCCCTTTTTCATGGTGGCACCCGCGTCGGTGCTCACCGGGGGCATCGCTTAATTAGCTGCAGGGCAGACAGGGCAGCCTGCGCATTTACCGTCGCGGATTAATCGCCCGGCACTGCCACAACGCATTTACTGAACGCGCCAGTTGAATGATTAATGTGACGCAGCCATCACGCGCCGCCCACTATTTTGCAAATGCGTGGCCATTAGGTGAGAATGCGCCACGCATCAGGATGGCGCTGTCGCCGCAATGGCGACATCAAACCCAGTCATTTAAAACCCGCGCGGAGTTCATTCATGGCCGTTGATATCAAGAACCTCAATCACAACCAGCTCAATGACCTGATTTCCAAGGCCCAGATCCGTCAGGACGAGCTGCGCAAGGAAAAGGTCGCGAAGCTGCGCGAGAAGGTGCACGCGCTGATCAAGGCCGAGGGTTATTCGTTCGACGACATCTTCGGTTCCGCCCGCGGCGCCAAGACCCGTCGCACCAAGACCCCGGTGGCGCCGAAGTACCGCAACCCGGCCAATGCCGAGCAGACCTGGTCCGGCCGCGGCAAGCGCCCGCGCTGGTTCAACGACGCGCTCAAGGCGGGCAAGAAGGAAAAAGACCTGGCGATCTGATCGCGCGGTCTGGTTTTGAAGCAGACGCCGGCCTCGCGCCGGCGTCTTTCGTTATGCGCCGATAGACGGCGCTCAGTGAACTGCCTGCCTTTTGTCCCCGAGCCTTCCGGATGCCGCCAGTCGGCGCCCGTCCACGGCCACGTATCCGCACACCGGGAAAAGCAGCGGGAGTTACAGCGAACGGCGCGGCGACACCAGCAGATCGCCAAACAGCAGTCCCGCCACCAGCGACACCAGCAGCGTCATCAGCAGAATGCCGCTGTCCAGGCCCAGCGTCGTATCGCGCTCGAACAATGACGACACGCTGCGGAAGCCGGTGCTTCCCGGCACCAGCAGGATAATCCCCGGTTCGCGGATCACCGCACCCGGCCGGTGCATGAAGCGGGCATACACGTTGGCCAGTGCACCCAGCAGGAATCCGCCCAGGAAAACGCCGAACGGGGCGCCGGGAATGGCGCCGGAAATCAGCCCGCCCCAGCGCGTGGCGAGATAACCGATGACCACCGCCGCCATCACCACCGGGCGGTCGCGCGGTGCGGCGCGGAACAGGATCGCAAACCCGAACGCGCCCAGCAGCAGCGAGGGGTAGTCGGCCCACCCCGGCAGCGGCGGCAGCACATAGGTGCCCGCGTGAATGCCGAACGCAGCGCACAGCTGGGTCGCCGCCACCGTGCCGAAGGTGAGCTTGAGAAGCGTCGCCACGGCGCCGCCCATGCGGGCCACGCCGGCCACCAGGTGATTGCTGGAAATCTCCCGCACCGCAGTGGTCAATGCCATGCCGGGCATCAGCACGATCAACCCCGCCAGCACCACCGACTTCACCGCCAACGGCACCACGAAGGCGCTGACCATGATCGCGAAGGTGGTTGCCACCAGGGCGCTGATCGCGTCGCTGGCTACCGCCAGCCGGGGCCGCGTGGCCGAACGCACCGTGATCACGCCGATCATCAGGCCGATCAGCCCCGCCACGATCAGGTCCGCCCACGAGCTGTGCAGCAGCAGGCCCACCACGCACGCCGCCGAGAAGCCGTAGCTGGCGATGACCCCCGCCTGGGCACGGCGGGTGTCGGGCAGCCCCAGCAGACGCAGCAGGCGAAAGCCCTCGCGCAGCTCGATCTCGCCGCCGATCACCCGGTCGGCGATGCGGTCCGCCTCGCACAGGCGCGCCAGGTTGACGTCGCCCGGCGGCAACCGCATCACCTGCGTGACCTGCGCCAGGCCATCGTCACCCTGGGCCAGGTCCGAGAACGAAATGATGATGGCGGTGGGGCTGGACCAGACATCGGCCACCAGGCTCATCTTCTGTGCGGCCAGCGCGATCGCCCCTTCCAGGCGCGCTGCCGAGGTGCCGTACTGATGCAGTCGCCGCGCCAGCTCCACCAGGAACGCGATGCGGGTGTTCAGAGCGACGGTGGACAGGTCCGCCGTCGATGCACCACCCGACGGGGCGTGGGGAACCGGTACGCTCATGCAGCGGCCGGTTCCATCGTGGCCGCAGGAGCAGCCGGGAGACGCAGGACGGCGCTCATGCCGCCGGGCGCACCTGCAACGTGGTGCCGTGCACCGCCACCACCTCGACATTCGCGCCCAGCGGCAGCTCCGGCCCGGCGACCAGCCACTGGCTGTCGCCGACGCTGGCCTTGCCGCGACCGTTGACGATCGCTTCGGTGAGCACGTAGCGCTGGCCGATCATCTGGTCGGCACGCCGGTTGAGCCGTTCGCTGCCTGGATCGCTGCGCTCGATGCGCCCGCGCAGCAGCCGCGCGTAGAGCACGCACGAGGCGATCGCCAGCGCCGCGAAGATGATCGCCTGCCCCAGCATGCCCAGCCCGGGCACCAGCCACAGCAGGATGCCCATGACCGCGGCCGCCAGGCCGATCCACAGCATGAAGTAGCCGGGCAACAGCACCTCGCCGGCGATCAGCAGCAGGGCGAGGGTCCACCACAGGTAGTGCAAGGAGATGTCCCACATGGTCAGGCTCCCGGTGACGATCAACGCGGCGGCGACGGGATGACGGGCTTGTTCTGCTGGCCCAGCGACTCCTTCGCCAGCTCGGCGATGCCTGCGAGCGAACCGAGGATGCCGGTGGCCTCGATCGGCAGCAGCAGCATCTTCTGGTTGGGCGACTTGGCCATTTCCTTCAGCGCATCGACGTAGTTGTTGGCGACGAAGTAGTTCAGCGCGTTGACGTTGCCGCCGGCGATCGACTCGGACACCATCGTGGTGGCCTTGGCCTCCGCCTCGGCGGATCGCTCGCGCGCCTCGGCGGTACGGAAGGCCGCCTCCTTCTCGCCCTCGGCCGCCAGGATCACCGACTGCTTCTCGCCCTCGGCCTTGAGAATGGCGGCCTGGCGGAAGCCCTCGGCCTCGAGGATGTTGGCGCGCTTCTCGCGTTCGGCCTTCATCTGCCGCGCCATGGCGTCGATCAGGTCGCGCGGTGGCGCGATGTCCTTGATCTCGATGCGGTTCACCTTCACGCCCCACGGGTCGGTCGCCTCGTCCACCACGCGCAGCAGCCTCGCGTTGATCTCGTCGCGCTTGCTCAGGCTCTCGTCCAGGTCCATCGAACCGAGTACGGTGCGGATGTTGGTCATCACCAGCGCCAGCGAGGCCTGCTCGAGGTCGGATACCTCGTAGGCCGCCTTGGATGCGTCGAGCACCTGGTAGAACACCACGCCGTCGACCCGCACCACCGCGTTGTCCTTGGTGATGACGTCCTGGCTGGGCACGTCCAGCACCTGTTCCATCATGTTGATCTTGCGCCCGACGCCTTGATAGAACGGAACAAGGAAGTGCAGGCCCGGCGACAAGGTGTGGGTGTACTTGCCGAAGGCCTCGACCGTCCACTCGAAGCCCTGCGGCACCATCCGC
>NZ_DASSAB010000008.1:0-53298 GCF_035685805.1 Dyella sp. | reverse complement strand
GTGGTGTACGGTCCGCTCGCCAACGGCGCCACCACGGTGATGTTCGACGGCGTGCCGAACTACCCGGACACCAGCCGCTTCTGGAACGTGGTGGACAAGCACAAGGTCACGCTGTTCTACACCGCGCCCACCGCGATTCGCGCGCTGATGCGCGAGGGCGAGGGCCCGGTGAAGGCCTGCTCGCGCGCCTCGCTGCGGGTGCTCGGTTCGGTCGGCGAGCCGATCAACCCGGAGGCGTGGGAGTGGTATTACCGCGTAGTCGGCGACGAGCGCTGCCCGATCGTCGACACCTGGTGGCAGACCGAAACCGGCGGCATCCTGATCACCCCGCTGCCCGGCGCCATCGACGCCAAGCCCGGCTCGGCGACGCTGCCGTTCTTCGGCATCAAGCCGGCGGTGGTCGACGCCAACGGCGAGGTGCAGGAAGGCGCGTGCGAGGGCAACCTGCTGATCACCGATTCGTGGCCGGGCCAGATGCGCACGGTGTACGGCGACCACCAGCGCTTCATCGAAACCTATTTCAGCGCCTATCCGGGCAACTACTTCACCGGCGACGGCGTGCGCCGCGACGAAGACGGTTACTACTGGATCACCGGCCGCGTCGACGACGTGATCAACGTGTCCGGTCACCGCATCGGCACCGCGGAGGTGGAAAGCGCGCTGGTGGCGCACCCCAAGGTGGCCGAGGCGGCGGTGGTGGGCTGCCCGCACGAGATCAAGGGTCAGGGCATTTACGCCTATGTCACCCTGGTCGCCGGCGAAACCGGCTCGGACGAGCTGCGCAAGGAGCTGGTGGCGTGGGTACGCAAGGAGATCGGCCCGATCGCCACGCCCGATTACCTGCAGTGGGCGCCGGGCCTGCCGAAGACCCGCTCGGGCAAGATCATGCGCCGCATCCTGCGCAAGATCGGCGAGAACGCGACCGACCAGCTCGGCGACATTTCCACGCTGGCCGATCCGGGTGTGGTGAAGAACCTGGTCGACGAGCGGCTGATCAAATGACCAGCACCCCCCGCGCTCTGCGTTGCTGCGCACGCCACGCCTACAATGGTCGTTATGCCTGACGTCCTGATCGCCGACGACCATCCGCTGTTCCGCGATGCCCTGCGCCGCGCGGTGATCACCGCGCTGCCCGATGCACACACCCACTGCGCCGACAGCGTGCACGCCCTGCTCGGCCTGATCGAGCAGTACCCGGAAGCGGACCTGCTGATGCTGGACCTGCACATGCCAGGTGCGCGCGGCTACTCGGCGCTGGCGCATATCCGCGGCCAGTACCCCGGGCTGCCGACCATCGTGGTGTCCGGCCACGAGGAGGCGCAGGTGGCGCGGCGGGCGCTGGCGCACGGCGCGTCCGGCTACATCCCCAAGTCGACCCCGGGCGACGAGATCGTCCAGGCGATCCACTCGGTGCTCGAGGGCAACACGTGGCTGCCGCACCAGCTGGTCGGCGGCGACATTGCGCTGAAGAATGACGAAGCCGATGTCGCCGCGCGCGTGGCCTCGCTTACGCCGCAGCAGTTTCGCGTGCTGACGATGATCGCCGAAGGCCAGCTCAACAAGCAGATTGCCTGGGACCTGGGCGTGTCCGAAGCCACGGTGAAGGCGCACATGACGGCGATCATGCGCAAGCTCGGGGTCAACAACCGCACCCAGGTGGCACTCGCCGCCAGTCAGCTGGCGGTGGACCCGGGCGCGATGCAGCCGTTGCCGGACGACGAGTCGGAATAGCGCAACCCGAAGGGCCTCGCTCAGCCGTTGCTGGCCTGCTTGCGCAGCAACGCGCCCAGCAGCGCGCGCAGGGCAGCCGGGCGCACCGGCTTGTGCAGCAACGGATAGCCCAGTTCGCGGGCACGCTGTTTCAGCTCGCTGCTGCCGTCGGCGGTAATCATCGCCACCGGCGGCAGCTTGCCCAGGCGCATGCGCAGGTGTTGCAGCGCCTGCAGCCCGTCGACGCTGTCGGCCAGGTGGTAGTCGGCCAGCAGCAGGTCGATCTCGCCACCGCGCAGCTGCGCCTCGGCCTGGGCCACGTCCTCGGCCAGCCGGCAATCCACGCCCCAGCGCTTGAGCAGGGCCTGCATGCCATCGAGGATGGTCGGGTCGTTGTCCAGGCACAGCACGGTCAGCTCCAGCTGTTCGCCAGTAGGCAGCCGCGGCGTGACCGCGGGCCGGCGCGGTACCGCCGGAACCCGCGGCACCACCACCGCGAAACAGCTGCCGTGGCCCACGCGCGAGGAAAGCTCCACCCGGTGGCCAAGGATGGCGGTGATGCGGTCGCAGATCGACAGTCCCAGGCCCAGCCCCTTTTCGCCCCAGGGCGAGGGCCGTTGCAGGCGCTGGAACTCGTCGAAGATGTTGGCGCGCTGCTCCGGCGCAATGCCTGGGCCGGTGTCCCACACCTGGATGCGCACCTCGTCGCCGGCCCGGCGCGCGCCAAGCAGCACGCTGCCCTCGCGGGTATAGCGCAACGCATTGGAAAGGAAGTTCTGCAGCACGCGTCGCAGCAGCTGCGCGTCACTGCGGATCGCCAGGTCGGTGGGCACCACGCGCAGGCGCAGGCCCCGCTGCTCGGCCACCACCGCGAACTGCGCCTTGAGCGAGTCGAACAGGTCCGCCAGCGCGAAGTGGCTGAACTCCGGCTGGTAGCGACCGGCGTCGAGGCGGGATACGTCCAGCAGCGCGTCGAGCAGGTCTTCGGCGGCGCGGAAGGACGCGTCGATCCGCTCGGCCAGCCGGCCCGACTCCTCGTCCAGCGCCGGCTGCTGGCGCAGCGCCGACGTGAACAGCCGCGCCGCATTGAGCGGCTGCAGCAGGTCGTGACTGGCCGCGGCGAGAAAGCGGGTCTTGGAAACCACCGCCATTTCCGCCTCGCGCTGCGCGCGCGCGGTTGCCGCCAGCGCTTCGCTCAGTTCGGCCGTACGCTGCTCCACCCGCTGCTCCAGGGTTTCGTTGGCCTCGATCAGCGCGAGTTCGGCGTGCTTGTAGGCGGTGACGTCGGTGTAGGTGGTGACGTAGCCGCCACCCGGCAACGCGCGGCCGCGCATCTCGATCACCGTGCCGTCCGGCCGCACGCGCTGGAAAAGATGCGGCGTGCCCGCGCGCAGATGACCTATGCGCTTGGCCACGTGGGCCTGCACCTCGCCCGGTCCGCACTCGCCGTGCTCGGCGTTCCAGCGGATCAGGTCGGCCACCGGTACGCCGATGTAGACCATGCCGTCGGGGTAGTCGAACAGCTCCAGGTAACGGCGGTTCCAGGTGACCAGGCGCATGCGCGCATCCACCACGCTGATGCCCTGCGAGACGTTCTCCAGCGTGGTGGAGAGCAGCTCACGGTTGAAGCGCAGCTCCTGCGACGCCTCGTCCATCAGCGCCATGGCTTCGGCGATGTCCAGGCCGGAGCCGGACAGCGCGCCCATCAGGATGCGCCGCGCACTGGCCGCACCCACGGCGCCGGCCAGCAGGCGCTCGGTGAACTGGATCAGCCCGCGTTCGGCCGACTCGCTCGGCTCCAGGGCCTTGCCCTGGCGCAGGCCGTACTCGGCGAATGCGCGCTGCGAACTGCGCTCGCCGACGATGCGGCCGGCAATGGTCAGAAGATCGCCCACCGCGACGCGGCCACGCCAGTCGCCGGCGCTGGAGGTACTGGTGACGAACGGGTCGACGAACATCGCTGCGTGGATGCGCTCGGCGAGCGTGGGGCGAAAGCGCAGCGAGATGAACACCAGGCAGGCCACGTTGACCAGCAACGACCAGAACGTGCTGTGCATCACCGGGTCCCAGCCGCTGAGCTGGAACAGCGCCTGCGGCCGCAGCCAGCCGATGCCGAACGGCCCGGACTGCAGCCAGGCGGCATGGCGGTCGATCGCCGGCAGCAGCAGGGTGTAGATCCAGGTGGCGAAGCCGGCGAGCAGGCCGATCGCCACGCCGGCCTGGCTGGCACCACGCCAGTACAGCGCCGCAATGATCGCCGGCGCGAACTGCGCAACGGCGGCGAACGCGAGCAGTCCGGTCGCGGCCAAGTTGGCATTGTCCGCCACGACCAGGTAGTAGCCGTAGGCCAGCAGCACCAGCGCCAGGATCGCCACCCGGCGAATGCGCAGCAGCAGCAGCGAGAGGTCGTGGCGCTGTTCCAGGCGCAGGCGGCGGATGCGCAGCAGCGCAGGCATCACCAGGTCGTTGCTGATCATGGTGGACAGCGCCACGGTGGAGACGATCACCATGCCGGTGGCCGCGGAGAACCCGCCCAGAAAGGCGACCAGCGCCGCGCCGCGATCGCCGTAGGCCAATGGCAGGTTCAGCACCCACGCGTCGGCGAGGCCGCCGCGTACCGAGGGCAGATGCATGCCGGCAGCCACGATCGGCAGCACGCCCAGGCTGATCAGCAACATGTACAGCGGGAACATCCAGCGCGCGCGCCGCAGGTCGCGTGGGTCTTCGCACTCCACCACGCCGATCTGGAACTGCCGAGGCAGGCAGAACATCGCGCAGAACGCGAGCAGGGTCTGCGCGAGGAAACCCGGCGACTGACCCTGGGTGAGCGGCACGTGCGGCATCTGCATCAGTGTCTGCAGCCCGGGACCGCGCCACAGCGCGTACGCGCCGAGGCCGAGAAAGGCCAGCAGCTTGATCAGCGATTCCAGCGCGATCGCGAGCATCATGCCGTGGTGATGCTCGCTGGCGTCGATGCTGCGCGTGCCGAACAGGATCGCAAACGCGGCCAGCAGCAGCGCGCACCACAGGGCGCTATCGGTGGAGGGCACGATCGACAACGGGCCGTTGCCCGACAGCACGTCCACCGACATCGCCATCGCCTTGAACTGCAGTGCCAGGTAAGGCACCACCGCCGTCACCGCAATCAACGCCACCAGGGCGGCGAGACCGTGCGACTTGCCGAAACGGGCGCCGATGAAGTCGGAGATCGTGGTGATGTTGCGTTGCCCGGCCACGGTGACCAGCCGCGTCATCAAGCCGAACCCGAACAGGAACAACAGCGCCGGGCCGAGGTAGATCGGCAGATAGCCCAGCCCACTGCGGGCGGCCGTGCCGACCGCGCCGTAGAAGGTCCACGAGGAGCAGTACACGGCGAGCGCGAGGCTGTAGACCACGGGGCGCAAACGCGCCTTGCGCGGATACAGGGGATTGCGATCGCCTTTCCACGCGACCACGAACAGCAGGCCCACGTAGAGCGCTGCAACGACCAGCAGCAGCCAGCCTGAAATCACGTCTTGCCCCTCGCCCGATGCGTGCGCTTCCATCGCGCGAAACGTCTCTTGTGCTGCGCCGTCACGGACAGTCACCATGCCGCATGCCCGGCAGCGCGCCACCGACCCGCAAACTAGCAGAGCCCCTGCGCCTTGACGAGGTTCACCTCTGGTCGGTGCCGTATGCGCGCGAGCGGCATCGCGCGCCATTGCGGCTTGTCCTGGGCAGCTACCTGGCCGCTGGCATCGACGGGGTCGAGCTGGTGGAGGATTCCCACGGCCGACCGATGCTGCGCGACTCGGCCGATCTGCGGTTCAACTGGTCACACAGTGGGCCGCGCGCGCTGATCGCCCTGGCTCGCGGAGTGCAGCCAGGCATTGACCTGGAGTGCTTCCCGCCACGCAGGTCGCGCGACGTGTTGGCCCTGGCGCGGCGGTTCTTTGCGGGGACGGAGGCAACGATGCTCGAGGACATGCCGGCGCACCAGCGTGAGCTGGGGTTCCTGCATCTGTGGACCGCGAAAGAGGCCATGCTCAAGGCCCACGGACGCGGACTGGCGTTCGGGCTCGACCGCGTCTGTGTCGATATCAGCACGGGTGCGCCGCAGTTGATGGCGTTCGCTGGCGACGAGCCCGCCGCGTGGCAGCTCCATGCGCTGAACCCGGGCGGGAAGTACATCGCTGCGCTCGCCTGGCGTGGCGGTCCACGCACGATTCGCTGGATGACGCCTTCGGGCTAGGTATTGCGGGGGCATACGGCGGCGCCTTGGCGTACTCTTGGTCTCCGCCCGCGCGGCCGGTTTGCGCGGCGGTCATCCCATGGCCCGTTGGTATCGCATCCGATGACCCTGCTCAGCGTCAACCTCAACAAGATCGCCGTACTGCGCAATTCGCGCGGTGGCGAAGAGCCGTCGCTCGCCCGCGCGGCGCAGACCTGCATCAACGCCGGCTGCGGCGGCATCACCGTGCACCCTCGCCCGGACCTGCGGCACGTGCGTCCGGACGACGTGCGCATGCTCGCGGCGCTGCTGCGCGGCCGGGTGGAATACAACATCGAGGGCAATCCATTTGCGCCAGCGCGGGGTGCCTATCCGGGGCTGGTCGAACTCGTCCGGGAGGTGCGTCCGACCCAGGTCACCCTGGTGCCTGACAGCGACGGCCAGATCACCTCCGACCATGGCTTCGACCTGGCGCGCGACGCAGAGCGGCTTGGTCCGCTGGTCGATCAGCTGCGAAACCTGGGCTGCCGCGTCAGCCTTTTCGTCGATCCCGGCACCAGCGACTTCGAACCTGCCGTGCGCATCGGCGCCCAGCGGGTGGAGATCTATACCGGTCCGTACGCCGAAGCGTTCGCAGGAGGCCGTGTCGACGAGGCGCTCCCGGCCTGCGCGGAAACCGCGCGGCGCGCGCAGCAGGCGGGTCTGGCCGTCAATGCCGGGCACGACCTGAGCCAGGCAAACCTGGGCACTTTCAAAGCCGCCATACCGGGGCTGGCGGAGGTCTCCATCGGTCACGCCTTGATCGGCGAGGCGCTCTACGACGGACTCGCGCAAACCGTACGACGGTACCGCCAGATCCTCGACTGACTCGCTTCGAGTCAACGGCACAGGCAGCCAAAAAAAATCCCCGCACATCCGCGGGGATTTTTTCGCCCCCAAACAAGGGGAGACCATCGCGCCAGGAAAGCTTATTCCTCGGTAAAACCAATCTTGGTCAAACCATAGCTCTTGGCGTCAGCCAGTACCCGCGCCACCGACTCGTAAACCACCGTGTCGTCCGCGTTGATCTGGATCTCTGGCTGGTTGGTCTGCTGTGCGATCACCGCCATCTGCGCCTTGAGGCCGCTCTCGTCGACCGGAACGTCGTTCCAGTAAAGCGAGCCCGAGGCGTCGATCTTGAGGCGAACCGGATCCACCGACTCCGGCGGGTTCGGGTTGTTCGTCGGCTGAGGCAGATCGATCTTCACGTCATGGGTCACGATCGGCGCGGTCAGCATGAAGATGATCAGCAGCACCAGCATCACGTCGACCAGCGGCGTGACGTTTATGTCAGCCATGGGGCCTTTGCCGCTTCCGGAACTGAATGCCATGGTCGTTACTCCTTGCCAGTCGTGATGAAGCCGACGTGGACCATGCCCTGACCCTTCGCATCGGCGAGGATCTTCTTCACGATCTTGTACTCGGTCGTCTTGTCCGCGCGAATCTGCAGCTCGGGCTGGGGCGACTTGGAGGCGGCCACCGCAAACGCGGCCTTCAGCTGGTTCTCGTCGACTTCCCGGTCGTCCAGATACATGCTGCCGTCCGGGGTCACCGCCAGATCCATCGGCTCGATGTGCTTGTCGTCGGTCGCCTTCGGATTGGCCGTGGGTAGCTTCACGTCAATCCTGTGGCTGGCCAGCGGTGCCGTGATCATGAAGATAATCAACAGCACCAGCATCACGTCGACCAGCGGCGTGACGTTGATTTCCGACATCGGACCGCCGGAACTGTCACCGGTGCTCATGGACATGGATCAGGCCCTCACTTGCCTTCGACGCGCGCGCCGGTGGCGAAGAAGTCGTGCAGGTCGTGCGCGAATTCGTCGAACTGGGCGTACGTCAGTCGGTTCGAGCGGTTGAAGAAGTTGTACGCAAGCACGGCCGGAATCGCGGTGAACAGACCGATGGCGGTCATGATCAGCGCCTCACCCACCGGGCCGGCCACGGCGGTCATCGACGCGTTACCCGCGGCCGCGATGCCGATCAGGGCGTTGTAGATGCCCCACACCGTACCCAGCAGACCGACGAACGGTGCCGACGAGCCGACCGTTGCCAGCAAGGTCAGGCCGCCTTCCAGACGCAGGCTCTCTCGAGCAACTGCCTGGCGCAGCGCGCGATCGATGAACTCGGACCGGCTCAGCGTCTGCGCAAGACCGTTGCCGCCGGCAGCAGCCTGCTGGTGATGCGCTACAGCCGATGCCGCGTCCAGCGCGATCTTGGAGAACGGCTCGCTCTTGGGCTGCGCTTCCAGCTCGCGAATCGCTTCCTGGGTCGAGCCGGTGTTCCAGAAGCCGGCAATCACCTTGTCGGCACGCGACCGGACCATGGCGTTACGGATGGCATTTGCCACGATGAAGTACCACGAGGCCACCGACATGATCACGAGCGTGACCAGCACGATCCAGCCAATCGGGTCGAGGTTGTGGACGAGGTCGCTGAAGCCCATCTGCTTCATGGCTTCGGAGTTGGTCAGTGGTGCAGAGGTCTGTTGGAACATAACGCTACCCTTGGGAAGTCAAGCGTGAACTGTAACTGTAATGGGGATTACAGCTGATTGAGGTTGAAGTTGACGGGTACGCGAGCGTAGCCCTCGACCTTCTGACCATTGCGGATCGTCGGATTGAAGCGCCAGCGGCGGGCGGCATCCATGGCTGCGCGATCAAGCTCGCGATAGCCGCTGGACTGGTCCACCTTGACATCCTTCACCGTGCCGTCGATGGCCACGAGGATCAGCAACGTCACCGTGCCCTCGTGCCGCTGACGAATTGCCTGCGGCGGATACCGCGGCTGCATCCGGCTGTTGTAGCTCAAATCCTGGCTCGCCGTGATATCCGACGGCGGAGCAGGCGGGGCCGGAGGCGAAGGCGGAACCGGCGGGGCCGGATTGGTCGTCGCTTCGTCCACAGCCGGCGGCGGAGCAGGCGGCGGCGGTGTCGGCGGCGGCGTCTTCTGTTGAATGATCTTGGGTGGCGGCTGCTTCGGCGGCTCCGGCGGCGGCGGCGGCGGGGGCGGCGGCGGCGGCGGCGGCTCGATGAAGTTCACCTGGACAACGCGATCCTTCTCTTTTTCCGCCTGCTTGGGCGGCGCCATCGGCGACACCAGCATCAGGAACGCGAAGGAATGCAGCGCGATGGCAGCCGCCAACGCCCAGGTGCGCCTCCAGTTGAACGACTTGTTGTCGGTTTCTTCGTTGCGTGAGGCCATCTGTCACTATCTTGAAGCGAGTCGATCGGTGGGCGTTCACCGCAGCGTGTCGTTCGCGCATCGCCATGAAAACTGGCACAAGACACGAACTACTTTTTACGCGCGGAAAGATTCCAACGGTACATCAGCCCTTGGGCTTTGTATAGCTATCGGCCTGTGAGATAGACGTCTATCTGATCACTGGCGCAAGCGCCCGGCTTACTTGCCGGCGCCCGCCTTCTGCAGCCAGGCCTTGGCCTTGCCAGCCGTCTCGGGATCCTGCGCTGCCTTGCGCATGGCATCGATCGCCGCCGACTTGTTCTTCAGGCCACGCTCGGCCTCGGCCAGCATCATGTATGCCGATCCCTTGTGCTTGACGCCCTTCGCGATGCCCTGCTGGATGAGCGTGCGCGCATCGGTGTACTTGTTCTGCGTGAGAAGCAGCTGTCCGGCACGTATCGCAGCCTCGCCGTCAGTGGCCGTAGGCATTGCCTTCTTGTATGCAGCGATCGCGGCAGCTTCGTTGCCCGCCACGTAGTTGGCATCGCCGAGCAGCTTGTAATTATCGTAGCTGGGCGTGACCACGCCCTTGCTCATGCCATCCTCAAGCACCTGCACAGCCTTGTCGGCGCTCGGTTTCGGATCGGAGGCGTCCTGACCAGTCACAAGATAGAGCTTGGCCAGGTTGACGAAATCCTTCTCTTGCTTGAGCGTACCGTTTGCCCTTGCCTTCTCCATCAGTGCAACGGCCTGCGGATATTTCTGCGCGCTCATCAACACGGCGACGGCGTTGTTCAGCGCGCTGGCATCATTGGGATTCGCCTCGAGCTGCTGTTCCGCAAGTTCCGCGGCCTGATCGCTTTGGCCGGACTCGGCATAGCTGGCCATCAGGATCTGGTTCCAGCTCTGCTGCGGCTTGTCGGTCATGGCCATCGCCTGCTTCATCGCAGCGATCGCCTCGGGATACTTTTGCAGTCTGTAGTAGGCGTTGCCCTCGAGCGCGTGGGACTCTGCCGTGTCCTTTTTGCCCTCGTTGCGCCACTTTGCCAGCGTGTCGAGTGCCGGCTGATACTGCTCGTCGGCGAGCTGGAACTGGGCCAGCTCGTACTCCAGCTGGAAGTAGGTGTCGTTCGGCAGGATGCCCTTGGCGAGTGCCTGGCTGAGCAGGTCGATCGCCCCCTTGATGTCACCGGCGTTGTACCTGAGGCTCGCCAGGCCCTGCAGCGCCAGCGCCTGAGCATATTTGCTCTTGCTCTTCTCCAGCAGCGGCTCGAGCAGTTCCTTCGCTTTCGCTTCGTCGCC
Organism: Dyella sp.; assembly: GCF_035685805.1. GTDB lineage: Bacteria > Pseudomonadota > Gammaproteobacteria > Xanthomonadales > Rhodanobacteraceae > Dyella_A. The sequence continues at coordinate 42,855 of NZ_DASSAB010000008.1, read as the reverse complement.
GGCGTTGACCGCGTCGAGGCCGTCGTTGAGCGCCTTCTGATCCTTGCTGCTGGTCAGGTCGAGCTTCGGCTCCTTGCGCGTGGCATCGGGATACTGAGCCTCTTTCTTCGCCTGCTCCGCGCGCGCGGCATGCGCGTCGAAGGAGTTGCCGGCCAAGGTCAGTGCAAAGGCCATACCGGCCATCAACTTGAACAGGGGGGCACGCTTCATGGCTGTCCTCTTGTCGGGATTGCGCCCGCAGGCGCAAGGGGATTAGCGAGACTACCCGGACATGCAACCGATAACAAGTTGCGGCGCCGCACGATGATTTTATAAAAATCAAACATTTAGCATGCGCCGGCGTATCGTGGGCGTGTGCCTAACCGGCAACGATTCCGACCACCCGGCGAGCTCGCCACTGGCTCCCTCGCCGCGCGACGCCCTCGGCTGCCTAGATCTCGAGCTAGATATCGAGGTTTGCCACCTTGAGAGCGTTCGCCTCGATGAAGTCGCGACGTGGCTCGACTGCCTCGCCCATCAGCATGGAAAACATCTGATCGGCGGCTACCGCGTCCTCGATACCCACTTGCAGCATGCGGCGGGTCTCCGGATTGACGGTGGTCTCCCACAGCTGCTCCGGGTTCATTTCGCCCAAGCCCTTGAAGCGCTGGATGGAGCGACCCTTCTTCGCTTCTTCCAGCAGCCAGCTGCGGGCTTCGCCAAAGCTGGTGATACCGCGCGAGCCGTTACCGCGCCGGACCACGGCATCGGCCTGGATCAACCCGGCAAGCTGTTCGCTGGCCTGGAGGATCGGGCGGAATTCCCCGCCAGCGAAGAATGGCTGGGGCAGCAACCAGGTGTGCTCCAGTCCGTGCTGTTCGCGCACGACTTCGATGGCCGGCGGCTGATCTGTGGTGGCTTCGCGCAAGCGCATCCGAAAACGCGGTTTGCCCAGGCCGCTGGCCGCGAGGCGCGCTTCGGCGCCTTTCAACCACATCTGCATCGCCTGCGGGTCGGACCAGAGCGCTGCATTCGCCGGCGCGTGTTCAAGCAATGCGGTCAGCACTGCCGAATCAAAGCGATGGCCGAGGCGGGCAATCTGATCAAGCGCTGTCTGGTAGTCGCGCAGCAGCTTCTCGAGCGCACCACCGCTGATCGCTGGCGCGGTCGGGCTGTATGCGAGCTCGGCGTTGTCGACGGCATTTGAGATCAGATAGTCATTGAGCGCCGCGTCGTCCTTCAGGTACATCTCCTGCTTGCCCTGCTTGAGCTTGTACAGCGGCGGCAGTCCGATATAGACATGGCCACGCTGGATGAGCTCGGGCATCTGCCGGTAGAAGAAGGTCAGCAGCAGCGTGCGGATGTGGGAGCCGTCCACGTCCGCGTCGGTCATGATAATGATGTGGTGGTAGCGGAGCTTGTCGGGGTTGTAGTCGTCCTTGCCGATGCCGGTGCCCAGGGCCGTGATCAGCGTGCCGACCTCCGCCGAGGAAAGCATCTTGTCGAACCGCGCTTTCTCGACGTTGAGGATTTTGCCCTTCAGCGGCAACACGGCCTGGGTTTTCCGGTTGCGTCCCTGCTTGGCCGAGCCGCCGGCCGAATCACCCTCGACCAGGAACAGCTCGCACAGTGCAGGATCCTTTTCCTGGCAGTCGGCCAGCTTGCCCGGCAGGCCGGCGATATCCAGCGCGCCCTTGCGGCGAGTCATCTCGCGCGCCTTGCGCGCCGCTTCGCGGGCGCGGGCCGCATCGACGACCTTGGAGGCGATGGCCCTGGACTCGTTCGGATGTTCCAGCAGGAACTCGCCCAACTTCTCATTGACCGCCTGCTCCACCGCAGTCTTCACCTCGGACGAGACCAGCTTGTCCTTGGTCTGGGAGGAGAACTTCGGATCGGGCACCTTGACCGACAGCACCGCGATCAGGCCTTCGCGCATGTCATCACCGGACAACGCTACCTTGGCGTTCTTCGCCAAGCCTTCCTTCTCGATGTAGTTCTGCAGGGAGCGTGTAAGCGCGGCGCGGAAACCGGTGAGATGGGTGCCGCCGTCGCGCTGCGGGATGTTGTTGGTGAAGCAGAACATCGTCTCCTGATAGGAGTCGGTCCACTGCATCGCCAGCTCCACCACGATGCCGTCGGTCTCCGACTCGGACTTCAGGCTGATCACGTGCGGGTGCAACGGCGTCTTCAACTGCGCCAGATGCTGCACGAAGGAGGCGATGCCACCCTCGTAGGCGAATCGATCATGGCGACCTTCGCCGCGCTCGTCATGCAGGTCGATCGTGACGCCGGAGTTCAGGAACGCCAGCTCACGCAGTCGCTTGGCGAGGATGTCGTAGTGAAACTCGATGTGCGTGAACGTGTCCGGGCTGGGGACGAAGCGCACACGGGTACCCCGCTGGGAGGTGTCGCCAACGACTTTCACCGGATACAGCGGTTCACCGTGAGCGTACTCCTGGAGATGCTCCTTGCCCTCCCGCCAGATCGTCAGCCAGAGACGGGAGCTGAGCGCATTGACGACCGAGACGCCCACGCCGTGCAGGCCCCCGGAGACCTTGTACGAGTTGGCGTCGAACTTGCCGCCAGCATGCAGGACGGTCATCACTACTTCCGCGGTGGATTTTCCTTCTTCCGGGTGCTCATCCACCGGAATGCCGCGGCCGTTGTCAGTCACACTGACCGAACCATCGTCGTGAATGACGACGGTGACCTGGTCGCAGTAACCGGCCAAAGCTTCATCAATCGAGTTGTCGACGACCTCGAACACCATGTGGTGCAGGCCGGTACCGTCATCGGTGTCGCCGATGTACATGCCGGGACGCTTGCGCACCGCCTCCAGGCCCTTGAGTACCTTGATGTTGCTCGAATCGTAGGTCGTGTTCATGCGGTGATCGTTCTCCGGCGCCGGAGTCCTCCCGGCGCGGCGCCATGGTGGGCCGGAGAGGGGTTAACCGGTCGATTATAGCAGGGGCGTCACGGCGCCCTGTTCCACGTGGAACATGCGCACCTGAGCTCCCAGCCCCCGGGGTCGTTCCGTGCCCGTTATCAGGAATTGCGCCCGCGCGGACAGCAGCTGTTCGATCAACGCCTGCTGATGTGAGGCGTCCAGCTCCGATGCAAGATCGTCCAGGCAGACAACAGGCCATTCCCCCTTCGCCTGCGCGTGGAGCCGCGCTTGGGCGAGCAGGCACGCCAATGCAGTCAGCTTCTCCTGACCTCGCGAAAGGTGTTCCCGCAACGGGGCGTTTTCGTAGGACAAGCTCCAGTCCGCCCGGTGCGAACCGATCGTCGTGTGGCCACGGGCCTGGTCACGAGCGCGCTGGCTTTCGAGAAGCTCTTTCAGCCCCGCGTCTTCATGCCAGCCTTGCCGATAGTGAAGCGATACCTGCCCGAGCTCCGGTACAGTGGCGGCAACTTGAGCGGCGAGAAGCGGCGCAAGCGCCTCAAGATACTGGCGACGCCATTCGCTTATCTGCCACCCCTGCTCTGCAAGCTCAAGCTCCCAGGGGACGTACACGGCAGGATCAAGGGACCCACTGCGCAGCAGCGCATTTCGTTGCTTTAGCGCGCGCTGGTACCGACGCCAGGCCTGAAGAAAATCGTGTTCCACGTGGAACACGCCCCAGTCCATGAAGCGCCGACGTTCTTCTGCGGCTCCTGCAATTAATGCGTGCGAACCTGGATCAAAGCTGGTGACGGGACACACGCGCACCAACTTACCTATGGTCGCTGTCTCTCCATCCAGGCGACCGATCCACCGACTCCCCTCTTTGCCAAGCCCGAGTCGGTGCACGCCGCCGCCGCCGCTCTCCACCGCCGCATAGATGTTCAGTGCATCGGATCCGCGCTGCAGCAAAGCATCCCGCGATCCCGCCCGAAACGACCTGCCGTGAGACAAGAGGAACGCCGCCTCGAGCACGCTTGTCTTTCCGGCGCCGTTCGCTCCCACGAACATGTTCATCCCTTCGCCGAGCTCGAGCACGACATCGTCGAGGCAACGCAGGCCCCGGACGCGCAGCTGCTCAATCCTCATGGCAAGTACGAAAACGAACAACGCCGGAGCGTCTGTGGACGACTCCGGCGTTGCTGGGTGGCAGAACCAGATCAAATAGCGCCATAAGCCCCGACGTCAGAGGCGGAGCGGCATGATGACGTGGCGAGACTGTTCCGTATCGTCCTCCTGCACCAGGCAGCTCGACTGTGCATCGCGCAGATTCAGCCGGGCCTTCTCGCCCTTCAGCGCAGCCAGTGCATCGAGCAAATAGCCGACGTTGAAGCCAACCGCGAGATCCGATACCGACGTGTCCGCTTCTACTTCTTCTACGGCCTCTTCCTGCTCCGGGTTGTGCGCAACGATCCGCAGCTTGCCGGGCGACAGCTCGAGTTTCACGCCACGATACTTTTCGTTGGAAAGGATCGCGGCACGCTGCAGTGCCCCACGAAGCACCTCACGATCGAGTGTCGCTCGCTTGTCCGCGCCAAGCGGAATCACGGCTTCATAGTCGGGGAAGCGTCCGTCGATCAACTTCGAGGTAAACACCACGTCGCCGCGACGCACACGCAGATGGTTGCGGCCGAATTCCAGCTCGACCGTACCGTCTCCGGTCTCGAACAAACCGATCAACTCGTTCACACCCTTGCGTGGAATGATGATCTGGCGTCGCGTGGAGACCGAGCTTTCGAGCTGAGTCTCCTTCAGCGCCAAGCGGTGGCCGTCGGTGGCTACGCAGCGCAGCGTGTGCTCCTGCAGATCCAGCAGCATGCCGTTGAGGTAATAACGCACATCCTGGTTCGCCATGGCGAACGCCGTACGTTCCATCAGGTCGCGCAATACCTCCTCCGGCAGACTCACCTTCTCCACCAGCTCGATCTCGTCGATCGTCGGGAACTCTGCGGCCGGCAAAGTCGCCAGGGTGAACCGGCTACGCCCGGCGCTGAGCGCGACGCGATCCCCATTAAGCTTGAGGTCGATCGTGGCGCCGTCGGGCAGTGCGCGGACGATGTCGAACAACTTGCGCGCCGGGATTGTCACCTCGCCGTCGGCAAGTTTGTCGGCCGTGGTGGTGGCAACCATCTCCACTTCCAGATCAGTGCCGGTCAGTGACACCCGACCCTCACTGACACGAACCAGCAGGTTCGCGAGCACGGGCAACGTCTGCCTACGTTCGACCACGCCCACGACCTGCTGCAGCGGCTTGAGCAGGGCTTCTCGTTGGATGCTGAATTGCATAGTTGGGTGTCCCCTAAAACTGCTTTACTGTTTTTAAAAGAAGGATAGTGGTTGTTGTAGGGGCGGTGCGTAAGCCCGGAAGGCAAGTTTTTATCTTATGGAACAGTAACTTGCGTAACATTGAGCCTGTGTCTGGCGACCCCGCCTGCCTGTGCGCCAATTGTGGATAAATTCAGCCGGCAAAACATCCCCCTGTTATCCACAGCCTGCACGGTGAGTTATCAAGAGCTTGTGGTTTCGTCGCTACTTGGCCTCAACCGGTGAGGGTCCGGATCAACTGCTCCCAGTCCTGGCGCATGCGTGCATCGGTTTCGCACAGTTTCTTGATGGTGCGGCAGGCATGCAGCACCGTGGTGTGGTCGCGTCCACCAAAGGCCTCGCCGATTTCCGGAAGGCTGTGCTCGGTAAGTTCTTTCGAAAGCGCCATCGCCATCTGTCGCGGTCGTGCCAGCGAACGCACCCGCCGCTTGGACAGCAGGTCCTGCAGGCGCACGTTGAAGTACTCGCCGACGATCTTCTGGATGTTCGGGACGGTTACTGCCTGCGCGTGGGTGGCCAGCAGATCGCGCAGCGTCTCTTCGGCGAAGTCGGTGGTGATCGGTCGCCGGAAGAAGTTCGCCTTCGCCGCCAGCGTGTTTAGCGCCCCCTCGAGATCGCGCACGTTCGAACGGATCCGCTTGGCAAGCAGCATTGCCACGCTCTCGCTGACCTCGACGCCCTTGTCCTGTGCCTTGGAAAGCAGGATCGCGGCGCGCGTCTCGAAGTCCGGAGGCTCGATTGCCACCGACAGACCCCAGCCGAGGCGCGATTTCAGCCGCGGCTCCAGCTTGTCCACTTCCTTCGGGTAGCGGTCACAGGTGAGGATGATCTGCTGCTTGGACTCGAACAGCGCATTGAACGTGTGGAAGAACTCTTCCTGGGTGGTGTCCTTGCCGGCGAAGAACTGGATGTCGTCGATCAGCAGCGCGTCCACGGAGCGGAAGCGCTGCTTGAACTGGTCCATGCTCTTGGCGCGCAGCGCCTCGATCATCGAGCCCACGAACTGCTCCGAGCGCAGATACAGCACCTTGCACTCGGGATTGCGCTCGCGCATCAGGTTGCCTGCCGCGTGCATCAGATGGGTCTTGCCCAGTCCGGTGCCGCCATACAGCAGCAGCGGGTTGTAGGCCCGCCCGGGATTGGTGGCCACCTGCATGGCGGCAGCCTTGCCCAGCTGGTTGGACTTGCCCTCGACGAACGTCTCGAAGGTGTAGTGGGGGTCCAGGTTGTGGCTGAAGGCCGGTGCCGCCGGTGGGGACTGGCTCTTCGCCCCGCTCGCCGAACCCGCATTTCGGGCCGGAGTACCCGACGCCTGCCGTGAAGGTGCCGCCCGGGGCGTGCTGGAACCGACCTCCAGCCGTACCTTCAGCTCATGTCCCGTCAGCTGCTGGAGAATCGATTCGATCAGGGGCAGGTAACGGTCGCGAACCGTATCGAGCGTGTAGGGATTGGGCGCGAACAATTGCAGCCCCGTGGTCTCGTCACGGGCCTGCAGCGGCATCAGCCAGGTATGCAGTTCGTCGGCGCCGATCTCGCCGTCCAGACGCTCCAGACAGCGCCGCCACAAATCACTCATGAATAGTCTTCTTGAACCACGGGCCAGGGCGCTTGCGCGCAGGGTGGATCGGCAAGTCTAGCAGCTGCGTCGGGCTGCTTTCACACAGCTATCCACACCTCTATCCACAGGCTTGCCAACAGCCCCGACTGGCGACGATTGACAGCGCCCCGGTTTGTTCCTCATACTTTTCAACCTTTTTCTCAACCCTTACTCAGGAGGAAGCCATGAAGCGGACCTTCCAGCCCAGCAAGCTCAAGCGCGCTCGCACGCACGGCTTTCGTGCCCGTATGGCCACGGCCGACGGTCGCAAGATCCTCAACGCCCGCCGCGCCAAGGGCCGCAAGCGCCTGATCCCGTAAGCGGCGCGCAGATGATGCGTGCCGCCGGCTTGCCGCGCGAGGCGCGGCTATGCCGCGCCGGTGACTTTGCTGCCTTGCGTCAAGCCAGCGGCCGCTTCGGCGGCCGCTGTTTTTCTGTGCGTTATCGCCCCAACGCCCTGGGCCACCCGCGACTCGGCCTGGCGATCTCCAAGCGCGTATCCAAGCGCGCCGTGGAACGCAACCGCATCAAGCGGCTCGCACGTGAATCCTTTCGGCGCATCCAGCACGAGCTGCCGGCGGTCGACATGGTCATCATGGCCCGCGAGCAGGCCTCCGGCTTGCCCGGCAGCGAGCTCCTCGCCGAGCTCGACGCGCTGTGGCGCAAGCTCTTGCCGTTGAAGCGCGACCAAGCGGCCGGCACAATCGCGCGTTGACCTTCCCTTTCCTCGCCCTGTCGTCGCGCGCAGTCGCGGCGCCCATCGGATCCGCCCCGCGATGAATCAAACGCGCACCTTCCTCCTCTTTGCCTTGGTCGCCGTGGCGTACCTGCTGTGGAACGCCTGGGAAAAGGATTACGGCCCGCAGCCGTCGACGTCGGTGACGACCTCGGCCTCGGCCGAGAAGACGGGAGCTGCCAACGGTACCGACGGCGTGCCCGGCGCCGTCACCGCGGCGAAGGTGCCGGTGGACGCAGCGCCGGCGGGCGAGACCGCCGGCCAGCTGATCACCGTGACCACCGACGTGCTGCGCCTGACCATCGATACCCGCGGCGGCAGCCTGATCCGTTCGGAGCTGCTCGGTTATCCGGTCACGCCGCGCACCAAGAAGAACCCGGACCCGGCGCCGATCCGCCTGCTGGATGATCGTGGCGAACACTTCTTCGCCGCCCAGGACGGCCTGATCAGCGCCAGCGGCGCCGCGCCGGATCACCGTACGCTGTTCCAGGCCGCGCGGACCCGCTACACGCTTGATCCGGGCCAGAACACGATCGAGATCCCGCTCACCTGGACCGATGCCTCCGGCGTGCGCGTGACCAAGCGCTACACCGTGCACCGCGGCAGCTATGTGGTCGAGCTGAGCCAGGAGATCGACAACGGCAGCGCCAGTGCCTGGACCGGGAACGCTTATCGCCAGCTGCAGCGCGTGGTGCCGCCGCCGCCGGTGCACAGCAACTTCCTGGAGAAGTTCTCCGATCAGTCGCGTTACAGCTTCTTCGGCGCGGCGTGGTACAGCCCGGAGAAGAAATTCGACAAGCTTGCGTTCGACAAATTCTCCGAAGATCCGCTCAACCTGGTTGTCACCGGCGGCTGGCTTGCGATGGAGCAGCACTACTTCGTCACCGCCTGGCTGCCGCCGGCGAACGAGGCACAGACCTTCTCCACCACGGTGCTGAGCGACCCCAACGGGCCGCGTTACCTGGTCCGCGACATGGGACCGTCGATCACCGTGGCGCCGGGCCAGCAGCAGACCAGCCAGGCCCGACTCTACGTGGGTCCGAAGCTGCGCGAGCAACTTGCCACGATCGCACCGGGACTCGAACTCACGCTCGACTACGGCATGTTCTCGATCGTCGCCAGTCCGCTGCACTGGGTGCTCAACCAGCTCGAGAAGCTCACCGGCAACTGGGGCTTCGCGATCATCCTGCTGGTGCTGTTGATCAACATCGCCATCTACAAGCTCAGCGAGGCGCAGTACGTCTCTGCCGCGCGCATGCGCAAGCTCAAGCCGCGGATGGACGCGCTCAAGGAGCGCTACGGTGACGACAAGCAGAAGATGCAGCAGGCGATGATGGAGCTGTACAAGAAGGAGAAGATCAACCCCGTCGCCGGCTGCCTGCCGGTGCTGATCACGATCCCGATCTTCTTCGCCCTGTACACCGTGCTGCGCGAGAGCGTCGAACTGCGTCAGGCACCGTTCGTGGGCTGGATCCACGATCTGTCGGCCGCCGACCCGTATTTCGTGCTGCCGGCCATCTATGTGCTGGTGATGCTTGCCACGCAGTGGATGATGCCGCAGCAGCCGGGCATGGATCCGACCCAGGCCAAGATGATGAAGTTCATGCCGCTGATGTTCGCGGTGATGTTCGCCTTCTTCCCTGCCGGCCTGGTGGTCTACTACATCGTCAACGGCCTGTGCCGGCTGGTTCAGCAGTGGTGGGTCACCCGCCGGATCGACCGCGCCGATGCCGCCAAGGGCCAGGCGATCGCCAAGGGCTGATCAAGCAGCGCGTCCGCCGTGCGGCGGACGGCGGCTGCGTGGAGTGATGCCGCATGCGTGATGCCGCACCGGTGGACACCATTGCTGCCATTGCCACCGCGTCGGGTGCGGCCGGCGTGGGAGTGGTGCGGGTGTCCGGTCCGGCAGTGCCGGCGATCGCCCGGCAGCTGCTCGGCCGCACGCCGCTGCCGCGACATGCCCACTTTGTCGCGCTGCGAGGCGGTGGCGGCGAGCTGATTGACCGCGGCCTGTTGCTGCATTTTCCCGCCCCGGCCTCCTACACCGGTGAGCACGTGCTTGAACTGCAGGGCCACGGCAGCGCGGTGCTGCTCGACGCGGTGCTGCGGCGCGTGTGCGAGCTTGGCGCCCGGCTTGCCCGTCCCGGCGAATTCACCGAGCGCGCATTCCTCAACGGCAAGCTCGACCTGGCCCAGGCCGAGGCCGTGGCCGACTTGATCGCGGCACGTTCGCAGGCGGCTGCGCGCGCGGCGCTGCAGTCGATGGAGGGCGCGTTCTCGCAGCGTGTGGCGATCCTGCTGCAGCAGCTGATCAGCCTGCGCGTGCATATCGAAGCGGCGATCGATTTTCCGGAAGAGGAGATCGATTTCCTCGCCGACCCCGAGATCACCAGCCAGCTCGATCAGCTGCGTGCCGGTCACGCCCAGCTTTTGCGCGAGGCGCGCCTTGGCCTTCGCCTCACCGACGGCCTGCGCGTGGCGATCATCGGCCGCCCGAACGCGGGCAAGTCGAGCCTGCTCAACGCGCTTGCCGGGCGCGACCGCGCGATCGTCACCGCGATCGCAGGGACCACCCGCGACGTGCTGCGCGAGAACGTCGCGCTGGATGGCGTATCGCTGGAGCTGGCCGACACCGCCGGCCTGCGCGAAACCGATGACGAGGTCGAGCGCGAGGGGGTGCGCCGCGCCCGACACGAACTGGCGGGTGCCGACGTCGCCCTGCTGGTCACCGAGCAGGACCATCTGGCGGAGGACCTGTGCCTGCTCGAGGGACTCGACGCCGCCGTCGCGCAGGTCGTCGTGGTCAACAAGATCGACCTTTCCGGCGCGTCAGCGGGACGCGACTGCGTGGCTGGACGCACCGTGCTGCGCTTGTCGGCGCGGCGCGGCGAGGGGCTCGATGCGCTGCGCGCGCATCTTCGCGAGCTCGCCGATCCCGGCGGCGGTGAAGGTGCCTTCAGCGCCCGTCGGCGACACGTTGCGGCGCTGGAGCGGGTCGGCGAACAGCTGGAGCGGGCCGACAGCGTGCTGCGCTGCCGCCGTGCCGGCGAGCTGGCGGCCGAAGAGCTGCGCCAGGCACAGCACGCGTTGGGCGAGATCACCGGCAGGTACAGCAGCGACGACCTGCTCGGTGCGATCTTCGGATCGTTCTGCATCGGCAAGTAGTGCCGGCGGGGTCAGCCGCCGGAACGCGCCAGGAAAGCCTCGAGTTCCCGCCGCGTAGGCATTCCCCCTTGCGCGCCGAGCTTGCCGACCGACAATGCGGCGGCGGCGCAGGCCATGCGGGTCGCCGCGGCGACTCCCTCGCCAAGGAACACCGCCAGCGCACCGTTGAAGGTATCGCCGGCGCCGGTGGTATCGACCACTGGCACCTCGAAGCCTGGCTGGTGGATGGCTGCAGCATCCTCCCGGTACCACGCGCCCTCTGCGCCGCGGGTCAGCACCACCGGACACGGCGCCTGCTGCATCAGCGCGCGGAAATCGTCGTCGGGCGCGGCGCCCAGCAGGGTGGCCAGCTCGTGCTGGTTGGGGGTCACGTAGCGCGCCAGCGCCAGCCAGTCACGTGGCACGCGCTGGGCCGGAGCCGGATTGAGAATGACCGGCACCCCCAGCCGATGTCCCAGCCGCACGGTCGCCTCCACCGTCTCCAGCGGTACCTCCATCTGCACCAGCACGGCATCGGCCCGGGCGATGCATGGACGGGCGCGTTCGACGTGCGTGGGCGTGAGGCGAGCGTTGGCTGCGGGAACCACCACGATCTGGTTGTCACCCTCGGCCACCGTGATCGAGGCCGTGCCGCTGCCCTCGTGCTCGAGCGTGGCGAGCTGGCCAAGGTCGATGCCCTCGCTGCGCAGGCCATCGCGCAGCTGCTGCCCGAATGCGTCCGCGCCGACTGCGCCCACCAGGGCAACTTCCGCGCCCAGGCGTGCGGCGGCCACGGCCTGGTTGGCCCCCTTGCCGCCGGGCACGGTCAGGAACCGATTGCCCAGCAGCGTCTCGCCAGGCGCGGGAAAACGAGGCGCCAGCGTGACCAGATCCATGTTGATGCTGCCGACAACGACGATGCGGACCATGCAACCTCCTAGACGCACGTGCAGCCCCTCAGCATACGCGATGGGCCTTGCTGCCTGGAGCAGCGCCTCGACAGCGATCGTGCAGTGGAATCTCTGACAAGCCCTCATCGCGGACGCCGACATGCACCTTCCGTGCCGGTGGCGACTACGCCATGGCCGACATGGGGGTGGTACCGGTGGATCGTGCCGCACACGGCGCACAGGCACGGTGCTGGAAGATTTTTCCCCACTGCCGGTGCAGATCGAGCGCGGCCGCGATTACCCCGGCGACGATCCCGCACGTGCCGTGGCGGATTCCATCATGGGAAGGCCAACCTCGCCGCCGAGGCGCAGGCCCGCAAGCACGTGTTCGGGATGGAGCTGCGCGGATCGAGATAATCACCGCGGCAGCGCGCCGGGCCGCAGTCCGGCTTGTACCAGCACGCCGCCCACCGATGACGGTGGTCCGCGCAGCGTGTGCGCCGATCGCCCGGCCTACTGAGCCCGGCCGACGCCGGAATCGCCCTGCTCGAGCGGCGGTGCGGTGCCGGCGACCGCCAGCAGCGACTGGGCGTAGCCGTCTTCGAGACTGATGGTGGAAACTTCTTCCCACGCAAAGAACGACGCCTCGCGCAGCCACTCGCCGTCAGGCGTGATCTCCTGCATGTTGAAGCCGTCTTCCTCGACGCTGATCAGGCGGCCGATGTAGCAGACCTCGGCCTCTTCCTCGCTGTCGACGTGGATGCCGATCACCGGCGCCTGCAACCCGGCGGCCTGCACCACCTCGCGAATGTTGTCCAGCGGAAACCCGCGCGGGAGCCGCGGCAGGATGCCCTTCAGGGCCAGCGCCTTCTCCATGAAGATGTGATGGGTGTCGGGCGCTTCCAGCTCGGTGATGTCGCGATGGCGCATCACGTACATGCCGTCGTAGGTGACTGCGTCGCCCACCACCCAGAGCAGGAAGAATTCACGTCCGACGCCGCCCACGTAGCCGCAGAAGCTGCCGTGTTCGAGATCGCCACGCCATAGCCGGATCAGCTGGTGCTTCTGCTGCGCTTCGCGCAGCTGGGCACGCTGGCCGGTGATTTTCAGTTCGATGACCTTGCCCATGGCGGCGATTTTAGCAGAGCGGGCGGCGGGGCTTGTTCACAGGATGTAGCGGCTCAGGTCTTCGTCCTGGACCAGTGCATTGAGGTTTTTATCCACGTAATCGGCGTCGATAAGATACTTTTCGCCACTTTTGTCGGCCGCCTCGTAAGAGATCTCCTCCAGCAGCCGCTCCATCACCGTATGCAGCCGCCTCGCGCCGATGTTCTCCGTGCGCTCGTTCACCTGGAAAGCCACCTCGGCCAGCCGGTCGATGCCGGACTCGGCAAACTCGACCGCCACGCCCTCGGTCTGCAGCAGCGCCACGTATTGCTTGGTGAGCGCGTTGCGCGGCTCGCGCAGGATGCGTCCGAAGTCACCCACGCTCAGTGCCGACAACTCCACCCGGATCGGCAGGCGCCCCTGCAGCTCGGGGATCAGGTCCGAGGGCCGCGCCAGCGAAAACGCTCCGGACGCGATGAACAGCATGTGGTCGGTCTTGACCGGCCCGTAGCGCGTGGACACGGTGGAGCCTTCCACCAGCGGCAGCAGGTCGCGCTGCACGCCCTCGCGGCTGATACCCGCGTGGCCGTGCTCGGATCGCTGCGCCACCTTGTCGATCTCGTCGATGAACACGATGCCGTGCTGCTCGGCGGCAAACACCGCCTGCGTGCGGACCTCCTCGTCATTGAGCAGCTTGCCCGCCTCCTCGTCGATCAGCAGCGGCCGGGCCGCCTTGATCGCCAGCTTCCGGCTCTGCGTCTTGCCGCCACCGAGGTTCTGGAACATCTGGCGCAACTGCGCGCCCATCTCTTCCATCCCGGGCGGCGACATGATTTCCACGCCCACGTTCTGCGCCACGTCGATCTCGATCTCGCGCTCATCCAGCGCGCCCTCGCGCAGCTGCTTGCGCAGCTTCTGGCGGGTGTCGTTGTCGCCGCCGCTGCTCGCCGTGTCATGACTCCAGTCCGACGGCGCCTGCCGACGTGGCAGCAACGCGTCGAGGATGCGGTCCTCGGCCCGGTCCTCGGCCTGCGTGCGCACGCGCCGCACCGCCTGCTCGCGGGTCAGCTTGTAAGCCACGTCGACCAGGTCGCGGATGATCGACTCGACATCCTTCCCGACGTAACCCACCTCGGTGAACTTGGTCGCCTCCACCTTCACGAACGGCGCGTTGGCGAGCGTGGCAAGCCGCCGTGCGATCTCGGTCTTGCCCACGCCGGTGGGGCCGATCATCAGGATGTTCTTCGGCGTGACCTCGTTGCGCATCTCCGGCTCCAGCTGCATCCGGCGCCAGCGGCTGCGCAGCGCGACGGCCACGGCGCGCTTGGCGTCGTGCTGGCCGATGATGAAGCGGTCAAGTTCGTTGACGATTTCGCGGGGAGTGAGCTCGGACATGACGCGGTCCTTCAAAAGCGGGGAACGGGGAACCGGGAACGTGTGATCCGTGCGTTGGCCGGAAGCACCACCGGTCGAGCATGGTCATGGCGGGAACGGTGGAGTCGCCGAGGACGGCACGTTTGCCGTCCCGGGTTTTTCGTCCCCGACACTTCTCACAGCTCTTCGAGAGACACGTTGTGATTTGTGTAGATGCAGATGTCGCCAGCGATCTTCAGCGCTTTTTCCACCACCGTGCGCGCGTCCATCTCGGTGTTCTGCAGCAGCGCCAGCGCGGCGGACTGGGCGAACGGACCGCCCGAGCCCATCGCGATCAGCCCGTGTTCGGGCTCCAGCACGTCACCGTTGCCGGAGATCAGCAATGACACGTCCTTGTCGGCTACCGCGAGCATCGCCTCGAGCTTGCCGAAGCGGCGATCGGTACGCCATTCCTTGGCCATCTCGACCGCGGCGCGAGTCAGGTTGCCGCCGTGCTTGTCCAGCTTCTGCTCGAACAGCTCGAACAGCGTGAATGCGTCAGCGGTAGCGCCGGCGAAGCCGGCCAGCACGTCGCCTTTGCCGAGGCGGCGGATCTTGCGCGCGTTGGCCTTCATCACCGTATTGCCGAGGGTGACCTGGCCATCGCCGCCGATCACGACCTTGCCGTGGCGACGCACGGAAACGATGGTGGTGGCGTGGAACGATTCCATGGGGGTTCCGTTGAAGACACGAACCGCCTCAGTGGGGCCCACCGCGATTGATTGCAAGCGCCTGACGCTCCCCCGCTGGCCTCACGTTCGGCCAGCAGCTGGATCGCCAAGCGCATCCAGAAAGGCCGTTGCCGCTTCCGCGGCGATGCATGCGGCGTGGTCTGGCTCGACCCGGATTGCGCCATCGCGCGGACCGTAGGGCCGGTATCGCGCCAGATTCGACCGGGTGAACAAGCCCAGCGTCGGTGTGCCAGTTGCGCAGGCCAGGTGCATCACCCCGCAGTCCGCGCTGATGTACGCGTCGCAAGCCGAAATCAAAGCGGCCATCCGACGCACATCGCTGGAATAAAACGCGGGGAACCTGCCATCCAGTTGCGAGCGGCCGTCCGCCGCGACCATTTCGATCACCCGCAGCGTCCGGTCGTGCGCCGACAGGCCGGCGATGAACTCGCGCCACCAGGATCCGGAAAGCCGCTTGCTTCCGGTGGCATTGGGGAAGATCGCAACCACCCGCGTGCCTCGTTCGGCAATTCCCGACGCCCCGAGCAGCTGGTCCAGCGTGGCGCGCCCATCGCGCAGTTCTTCCTCCCGCAGCCGGATCGCCAGCGACGGCATCGGCGCGGCGGACGGCTCAGTGCTGCCAAGTGCGCAACGCAGCGCATGGACCGCATCGAGGCCGAAGTGACCGTCGGCCTTGCCCCAGGCGGCGCGCCATGCGATGCCTGCGCGCGCCAGTTCAGCACCGTCGGCTGGCGGCGCGACCCACTGACGCGGCCGACACCAGTGCACAAGCCAGCGACCCGAACGCGAACCGCGGGCGCAGTCGATGGCGAGGTCATAGCGGCGGCGCCGGAGCGCGCGCAGCAGGCGAAACAGACGCACCGGATGATGGCCGGGCCGGCGCGTCAGTTGATGCACGTGGCGCACCTGCCGGAAGCCGGCGAGCAGATCACCGGCCGCCTCGCAGCCGGTCACCACGTCCACTTCGGCGCCCGGAAAATGTTGCTCCAACTCTGCCAGCAGCGGTGTCACGAGCAGCGTGTTGCCGAGGCGGTGGTTGGGCCGGAGCACCACGATGCGATGCACCCCACGCGCAACCAGCCCGCCGAGCGTGGCGCGTCCTTCCGCCCCCAGCGCTTGCGGCAACGCCAATGCGAGCGGAGAAACGGAGACGCGTTGCGGTGGGGTCGGCGCTGCCATCGAGCGGGCCTTGCGGTCGGGAGACGCCCGACTCTGGCGGCGGCGGCTTTCGCGCCGCTTACGCCGCCGCCACTGCGGCGATTCGCCATCACACGTAGGCGATCTACTTGCGCCGCGCGCGTGGATGCGCCGCGTCGTACACCTTCGACAGGTGCTGGAAATCCAGGTGGGTGTAGATCTGGGTGGTGGCGATGTCGGCGTGGCCGAGCAGTTCCTGCACGCCGCGCAGGTCGCCGGAGGATTCGAGCACGTGGCTGGCGAAGCTGTGCCGCAACAGGTGCGGGTGCACGCGCTTGAACAGGCCCTGCTGCTGCGCCAGCAACCGCAGCCGCAACTGCACCGCGCGCGGGGTGATCGGCCCGTTGCGGCCGGGGAACAACGGCGCGTCGTTCGAACCGGGTTGCGATTGCGAACGCCACTGCGCCAGCGCCGCGCGCGCATGCGACCCGACCGGCACGCTGCGCTGCTTGCGGCCCTTGCCCAACACCGTCACCAGGCCGTCGTCGAGATCCAGGTCGCGCCAGCGCAGGCCACACAGTTCCGACAAACGCAGGCCCGAGGAATAGAACAGTTCGAGCAGGGCGCGATCGCGCACGCCCAGCGCGGTGTCGGTCGGCACTTCGACCAGCACCTTGGCCTCGTCCGGATCCAGCACCTGCGGCAGCTTGCGCGGCGCCTTGGGCGGCTTGATCGCGGCGGCGGGGTTGGCCTCGATGCGGCCGTGCCTGAGCAGCCAGCGATAGAAGCTGCGGCACGCCGACAGGCGCCGCTGCACGCTCTTGGGCGAGAGCCCGCGGCGATGCTCGTTGGCGACGAACGCGCGCAGGTGCGCGGCGTCCAGCGCGTCGACCGCCATCCCCTGCGCCAGCGCCCAGGCATCCAGCGCACCGAGGTCGCGACGATAGGCATCCAGCGTATGCGCCGAGGCCTGGCGCTCGACCTGCAGGTGGTCGAGGAAGGCGTCGACCGGCGCGGTCGCGGCGTTCATCTCACGGCCGGTCGAAACGCCGCAGTGCCGTCGCCAGCGCCTCGCCCATCATCCGCAGGAACAGGGTGCCCATGCCCGGGTAGAAGCGGTTCGGATCGCGGCTGCCGACCGCGAGCAGGCCCAGGCCCGGCATCGGCAGCAAGGCGCTCGACTGCACTTCGTCGACGCGTGCGCCGTACAGCAGCGCGTTCTTGTCCGGATGCAGGCGACCGCAGATCGGTTCGGCATCGGCCAGGCAATCGCGGAAGGGCGCCAGCCGGGTATCGTCGGACGCGACCGCCTGCAGCCAGTCGACGTCGTCGAGCCCTGGCACGGGATCGAACAGCACCACCCGCACCAGGTCGCCCTGGAAATCCTCGGCCAGGGTCGCGGCCACCGCGCGCAGGGTGTCGGCGGCATTGTCCTGGCGCAGCAGGCCCAGCGTCAGCTGGTGCGTGCGCACCGCCAGCCGTTCGTTGTCCTGGGCGTTGCCGAACAGTTCGTGCAGGCGCCGGGTCAGTTCGCGGTTCTTGTCGCGCAGCACTTCGAGCTGGTAGCTGGCCAGCGACGCGGCCGGGCCGTCCTCGCGCGGCACCACCATGCTGATCGCAAGGTCGGGGAACTGCTGCAGGAACTGCGGATGCCGGCGCAGCCACGCGGCGACTTCATGCGCGCCGAGTTTTTCCTGCGCGTGCCGATCGCTGTCGCTCATGGATTCAATTCCCCTTCGAAGACAAACGTGGCCGGGCCGGCCATGCCGATGCTGACGGTATCGGCAGCCCAGTCGATGTTCAATTCGCCGCCGGGCAGAGCGACCACGACCTCGCGGTCGACGCGACCGCGCCGGATCAGGATCGCCGCGGCGGCACAGGCGCCGCTGCCGCAGGCCAGGGTTTCGCCGGCGCCACGCTCGTACACGCGCAGGGCGATACGGCCGCGCGACTGCACCTGGGCGAAGCCGACATTGACCGAATCCGGGAACGCCGCATGCGCCTGCAGGGCCGCGCCGAGCGTGGCCACCGGCGCGCGCGCGAGGTCGTCGACTTCGAGCAGCACGTGCGGGTTGCCCATCGACACCGCGCCGAACCGCAGCGACGCGCCGTCGACATCCAGCGCGTACTCGTCCTGGACCTGTCCGCAGCCCTGCAGCGGCACCGCCTGCGGCGCGAACTGCGGCACGCCCATGGCGATGCGGTAGCGGCCGCCGGCGAGCCGCTGCACCGCGTGGCTGCCGCTGGGGCTGTCGAGTTCGAATGCGTCGTCCTGCGCGGCGCCGTCGCGCACCAGCCACGCGGCCACGCAGCGCGCGCCGTTGCCGCATTGCGCGGCGGCGCTGCCGTCGGCGTTCCAGATCCGGTAACTGGCCAGCGCATGGGCGCTGCGCGGCGCTTCGATGGTCAGGATCTGGTCGCAGCCGACGCCGCGGTGGCGGTCGGCGAGATGCCGGCTCAGGGCAGGCGACGGCGGCGCGGCGCCCGCACGCAGGTCGAGCAGCACGAAGTCGTTGCCGGCGCCGTGCATCTTGCTGAAGCGC
Source organism: Dyella sp. (assembly GCF_035685805.1). Lineage (GTDB taxonomy): Bacteria > Pseudomonadota > Gammaproteobacteria > Xanthomonadales > Rhodanobacteraceae > Dyella_A. The sequence goes on along the minus strand of NZ_DASSAB010000008.1, from coordinate 24,348 downwards.
AGCGGCGCGGCATGGGCCATGGCTCAGCCGTTGCCGCCGCCATCGTCGACGGGCGGCGGTGCGTCGGGATCCGGCGCGGGCGCTGGCACGTCCGGCGTGCCGGTGTCGTCGGCGGGCGGTGGCACGGTGTCGTCGGGCGTTGCCGCCGGTTGCGGCGCCGGCGCGTGCTCGGCGGCCTGCTGTTCGGCGGCCTGGGACGGCTTGATCAACGGGCCCTTGTTGCCGCAGGCAGCCAGGCTGGCCAGTACGGCGGCGGCAATCGCATAGCGGAGGATGGTGTTCATGGCGCGAGTATAGCGGCGCCGGTTACCGGTCCGGCGCCGTGGCCACGCCAAGCTGGTCGAGCGCGAACGCATACATCTCGGCCAGTTCGCGGTAGCGGCGGAAACGCCCGGACTTGCCGCCGTGCCCGGCATCCATGTTGGTGCGCAGCAGGACCGGCCCGCTGGCCGTGTTCAGCTCGCGCAGGCGCGCCACGTACTTGGCCGGCTCCCAGTACTGCACCTGCGAATCCCACAGCCCGGTGCCGACGAACATCGCCGGATAGGCCTGCGCGCGCAGGTTGTCGTAGGGCGAGTAGCCGAGCATGTAGTCGTAGAACGCGCGCTGTTCGGGATTGCCCCACTCGTCGTATTCGTTGGTGGTGAGCGGGATGGTCGGGTCGAGCATGGTCGTGACGACATCCACGAACGGCACCTGCGACAGGATCACCCGGTATTTCTCCGGCGCGAGGTTGGCGATCGCGCCCATCAGCAGGCCGCCGGCGCTGCCGCCGTAGGCGGCGACACGATCGGGTGCGGCGAATCCCTCGCCCACCAGGAAATCGGTGACGTCGATGAAGTCGGTGAACGTGTTGCGCTTGTTGAGCAGGCGGCCGTTGTCGTACCACGCGCGACCCATTTCCTGGCCGCCGCGGATGTGGGCCACCGCATACACCATGCCGCGGTCGAGCAGGCTCACGACCGGGCCGTTGAACGCCGGGTCCTCGGAATGGCCGTAGCTGCCGTAGGCGTATTGCAGCATCGCGGCGCTGCCGTCCTTGCGCAGGCCCTTGCGGTACACCACCGACACCGGCACTCGCGTGCCGTCGCGCGCGGTCGCCCACAGGCGTTCGGTGGCGTAGGCGTCCGGTTCGTAACCGGGCACCGCCTGGCGTTTGAGCAGGCGCCGCGCGCCGCTGCCGGTGTCGAGTTCGTAGGTGGTCGCCGGCGTGGTCAGCGAGGTATAGACATACCGCAGCAGCGGCGTGTCGGGTTCGGAGTTGGCCGACAGCCCGATCGAATACGCCGGCTCGTCGACCTGCACGAGGCTGGTCCCGCCATCGCCGCGGCGCAGGCACAGGCGCTCGAGCCCGCCACTGCGCTCGGCGATGGCGATGAAGTCGTCGAACAGTTCGTAATCGTCGATGAACACGTCGTCGCGATGCGGCACCAAGTCCTGCCACTGCGCGCGCGAACCGGCGTCGCTGGGTGCGGTCGACAGCTTGAAGTTGGTCGCGCCGGCATCGTTGCTGCGGATCACCCAGCGGCCGCCGAGGTGGTCGGCCTGGTATTCGACATCGCGCGCGCGCGGGGCCAGCACCCGGAACTCGACCGGATCGGACGCCGGCGCGTAGCGCAGTTCGCTGGACACGGTGCTGTCGAGTTCGATGCACAGGAAGCGATCGTCGCGGCTGCGATCGATGCCCATGTAGAAGCTGTCGTCGTGCTCCTCGTAGACCAGCGCGTCGTCGCTGGCGGGCGTGCCGAGCACGTGCTGCTTCACCCGCACCGTCAGCAGCGTGTCCGGATCGTTCTCGACATAGAACAGGGTGCGGTTGTCGTCGGCCCAGACCAGGTTCGGCGCGACGCCGCCGATCGTCTCCGTGGCCTCCACGCCGGTGGCGAGGTCGCGGAACCGGATCGTGTACTGGCGCCGGCCGACCGCATCCTCGGCCCAGGCCAGCCGCATGTTGTCCTGGCTGATGGCGTAATCGCCGATGCTGAAATAGTCCTTGCCCGCGGCCATGGCGTTGACGTCGAGCAGCACCTGTTCGCCGTCGCTGCCGGCTTCCACCGCCGCCAGCACCGCGGCGGCATCGGCGCCGGGATGGTCGGCGCGGCGCGCATGGATCGGGTAATCCTTGCCGGCCTCGAAGCGGCTGTAGTACCACCAGCCACGCTCGCGATACGGCACCGAGGTGTCGTCCTGGCGGATGCGGCCGACGATTTCCGAGTACAGCTGCGCCTGCAGCGGCTCGAGCGGGGCCAGCAGCGCGTCGGCGTAGGCATTCTCGGCATCGAGGTGGGCGATGACTTGCGGGTCCACGCGCTTGTCGTCGCGCAGCCAGTAATAGGCGTCCTCGCGTTCCGCGCCATGCGGCGCGCGCACGACATGCGGGGTTTTTGTCGCGCGCGGCGGCTGCGGTCGATCGCTCACTTGGCCAGTTCCCGCCACAGGAACGCGTAGGTCAGCGCCCACACGTGGGCCTGCTGGGCATTGGTGGCGCCGGCGCCGTGGCCGCCCTCGACGTTCTCGTAATAGCGCACGTCCTTGTCGGCGGCGAGCATCTCCGCCGCCATCTTGCGGGCGTGGCCGGGATGCACGCGGTCGTCGCGGGTCGTGGTCCAGATGAAGGTCGGCGGATAGTCCTTCGCCGGGTCGAACAGCTGGTAGGGCGAGAAGGTCCGGATGTAGTCCCAGTCGGCGGTGTCCGGATCGCCGTACTCGGCCATCCACGACGCGCCGGCGAGCAGGTGGCTGTAGCGCTTCATGTCCAGCAGCGGCACCTGGATCACCACCGCGCCGAACAGCTGCGGGTACTGCACCAGCATGTTGCCCACCAGCAGGCCGCCGTTGCTGCCACCCATCGCGCCCAGGCGTGCGGGCGAGGTGACCTTCTTCGCGATCAGGTCCTGCGCGACCGCGGCGAAGTCCTCGTAGGCCTTGTGCCGGTTCTGCTTGAGCGCGGCCTGGTGCCAGCGCGGGCCGTATTCGCCGCCGCCGCGGATGTTGGCCACGACATAGACGCCGCCCCCGCGTTTATCGGTCGCCTCCAGCCAGCCGCGGCCGACCGTGCCCGAATACCCCGGCGTCAGCGACACCTCGAATCCGCCGTAGCCGTACAGCAGGGTCGGATGGCTGCCGTCGAGCGCCATGCCTTTGGGATGCACGATGAAATACGGGATGCGGGTGCCGTCGAGCGAGGTCGCGAAATGCTGTTCGATCACGTCGTGCGAGGCGTCGAAGAACGCCGGCATCGTCTTCAGCATTTCCGGCGCGCTGCCGAGCTGCGCCAGCGACAGCGTGCTCGGGGTCAGGTAGTCGGTGGCGACCAGCCACACCGCATCGCTGTCGTCGGGATCGACCGCAGTCACTTCCAGCGTGCCGAAATCGGGCGCGCCGACGAACGCCGCGCGCGTCCAGCCGCCGTCGCCGGGCGTGAGCACGCTCAGCCGGTTCTTGACGTCGTCGAGCACGTTCAGCACGAGGTGGTGGCGGGTCCAGGCGTAGCTCTCCAGCGAGGTGTGTTCGTCGGGCTCGAACAGCACCTCGAACGCGCGCTTGCCGGCCATGAAGTCGTCGAACTTCGCCGCCAGCAATGCGCCCGAGGCATAGGTGCGGCCAGCGACGGTCCACGGATCGCGCAGCTGCAGCAGCAGCCACTCGCGATGCACGTCCTTGCGGATCGAATCGGGGACGTCGATCTTGGCGAGCTGGTTGTCGGCGCCGCGCAGGTACAGTTCGTCGCTGTAGAAATCCAGCGTGCGGCTGACGAAGTCGCGGGCGAAGCCGGGCGTGCTGTCGTGGTAGGCGCCGATCGCCAGGTCCTCGGGCTTGCCCGCGTAGACCTGGGTCGCGGCCTCGAGCGGGGTGCCGCGCTGCCACAGCCTGGCGATGCGCGGATACCCGGACGTGGTCATGCTGTCGGGTCCGAGCTCGGTCTGCACGAACACATGGTCGCGGTCGATCCAGCCGAGCGAGCCCTTGGCCTCGGGCCGGAAGAACCCGTCCTTGACCCACTGCTTGTTCGCAAGGTCGAACTCGCGGGTGACGTCGGCATCGCTGCCGCCGCGCGACAACGCCACCAGGCAACGCGCGTAGTCGGGCTTGAGGCAGTCGGCGCCGTGCCAGACCCAGTTCTCGTGCTCGGCCTGCGACAGGGCATCGAGGTCGATCACGGTTTCCCATTGCGGTTGCGGCTTGCGGTACTCGTCGAGCGTGGTGCGGCGCCACAGCCCGCGCACGTGCTCGGCGTCCTTCCAGAAGTTGTAGTAGTACGCCCCGATCTTCTCGGCCAGCGGGATCTTGTCGCGCGAGTCGAGCACTTCGAGCAGGCGCGACTGCAGCGTTGCGAAACCCGGGTCGGCGGCCAGTTCGGCCTCGGTGCGCGCGTTCTGCTGCTTCGCCCAGGCCAGCGGCTTGTCGCCGGTGATGTCTTCCAGCCAGGCGTAGGGATCGGGGGTGGTCATGGCGGCCTCGCGCGGTGCGTCGGCGGCCTGGGCCGGTGCAAGTGCGGCGACCAGCAACCACGCCAGCGCAGCGCGTGCAACGGTCATCGATCCAGACATGGGCAGCCTCGCGGATTGATCGGAGGCCGCACGCTAGCACAGGCACGTCCCGTGCCCGCGGGGCGGAATCACGCCGCGCGCTGCATCCATGCGACCCGCCGCCGCGCGGGGGCGCGACGCCGTGCCTGCGCGTTCGGGCGACGTCGTGCGCGCGCCATCCGGGACGGCCACTGCGGCAGCCGGAAACGATGCAGCGACCACCACGCCACCAGCGGCATGCCCAGCAGCCACAGCGGCAACGCACCGAACCAGGCGCTGCTGCCACGGGCCGCCGGCAGGGCCAGCACCAGCAGCGCGCCACAGGCGACGATGCGGCGGATCAGGGATTCGAGCCGGGACAGCGTGGTGGCCTGGGCGTGCATGGTCTGGCTCCGTCGGGACTGGCCACAGGCTGCGACGGCGGGGTCTCACGGCCTGCGACCGCGCCACGGCGAAACCCGCTTGCGGTGCTTTGCAACGCACCGCGGCGCGCCGCGGCATGCGTTCCCTGCTTGACCTGCGCGGGCATACTGCATTGACACGACCTTCGCCCGCGGCCGTGGAACCTGTCGCCCCCGCCGAGGATCCGCGCATGCATCGTTTCCGTTTCCTGCACCGATGCTCGATCCGGCTGGCCGTGTTCGCGTACGCCATCGCCCTCGCGGCCTGCGCCACCCCCGGCGTGCGCGGCCAGGAGACGCCGATCGACCTGGCGCGGTTCATGGGCACCTGGCATGTGATCGCGCACGTGCCCTATGCCGCCGAACGCGGCCATGTGTCCGCGCGCGACGAATACACGCTGCGTCCCGGGGGCGGCGTCGACGTGCATTACGTGTACCGCAACGGCTTCCATTCGCCGCTGCGCGTGGTCGAGGCGACCGCATCGGTCCAGCCCGACAGCGGCAACCGGATCTGGAAGCTGCGGTTCTTCCACGTCATCCCGGCGCGGCAGCGGATCCTGGAGATCGCGCCGGATGGCGCGTGGGCGCTGATCGACTCGCCCGGACGCGAACTGGCGTGGGTGTTCGCGCGCAAGCCGACGATGGACGATGCGACCTACCAGGACCTGCTGCGGCGGCTGCGCGGCTACGGCATCAACAGCGACAAGCTGTGGCGGGTGCCGCAACTGCCGTCGCAGGTGGGCAGGCTGGGCTTCGACCGTCCGCGCGAGGAGTGAAGCGCGCGGCTCAGTAGCCGGCGGCGTCGAGCGCCTTGTCGGCTTCGCGCCGGCCCAGTGCGATCAGTTCCTTCGCGCGCCAGAACTCGTAGAACAGGCAGGCATCGCGCGGGATGCGGATCACCAGTTCCGGCGGGTCCAGCGCCAGCTGCACCCGCGAGATCTGCGCCTGCATCGTGTCCAGCGATCGCGACATCAGTTCCAGCAGGCCGATGTCGGTATCGCTGCCGACGACGCCGAGCTTGCGTTCCACCCAGCCGGCGAAACGCGAACGCAGCGACTCGGCATGCCCGCCATTGCTGTCGGCCAGCGTGCCCGGCGGCCGCTGCGGCCAGCCATGCATGTCGACCGCGATCAGCCGGTGCGCATCGGACAGCCGCGTGGCCGCGATCGGCAACGGCGCCAGCAGGCCGCCGTCGACCAGTTCGCGGCCGTGCACCGTGTGCGGGGTGAACAGGCCGGGGATCGCGAACGAAGCGCGGATCGCCTGCCACAACGGGCCGCTGCGCAGCCACACTTCGCGCTGGCGCTGCAGGTCGACCGCGGCGGCGGTGAAATGCACCGGCAGCGATTCGATCAGCGGGTCGCCGACCACTTCGCGCATCGCATGCACCAGGCGATGGCCATGCAGCAGCCCGGCCTGGCCCAGCGCCGGATCGAGCAGGCGCAGGAAATCGCCGCGGTTCATCCGTTCCAGCTCGGCGCGGAACGGCGCGAGCTTGCCCGCCGCGAAGATGCCGCCGACCAGCGCGCCGCTGGAGGAACCGGCGACCGTGACCACGTGCAGGCCACGCGCTTCGATCGCCTCGATCACGCCGATCTGCGCCAGCCCGCGCGCGCCGCCGGCACCGAGCACCAGCGCGATCTTTTCCGACTGGCGGATCTTCGGGGCTTCGGCGCCGGCCATCGTCAGCGGTCGTAGTTGCCCAGCGCCAGCGTCAGCAACGCGCGCGCCTGTTCGCGCAGCGAGGGCGGCTCGAGGATCTCGGCATCGCTGCCGTAATGCAGCACGTCCATCAGCAGTTCGCGCGGCGCGCTGTACGGCACTTTCAGTTCGTAGCGGCCATCGGGCAGGAACCGGCCCTGCTGCTGCGAATGCCAGCGCTCGTCCGCCACCCAGCGCGCCGACTTGGCGCTGAACACGATCCTGGCCCAGCCCTTGGGCGTCCCCGAGAAAATGCCGTAGCTGCCACCCAGGTGCTCGTCGAGTTGCGCGTCGTCGATGTCGCGCGCCTTCGCATCGAGCATGCGCGCGCCGGAGATGCGATCGACCGAGAAGCTGCGCAGCGCCTCGCGATCCTGGTCCCAGGCGTCGAGGTACCAGTTGTCGCGGTAGTGGGTGATGCGCTGCGGCGAGACCGTGCGCCGGGTCTTTTCGTCGGTCGAGCGTGCGCGGTAATCGAACGCCAGCTGGCGGCGCTCCAGCACCGCCGAGCACACCACCCGGAAGGCGTGTTCGTCCATCTGCCGGATGCGATGCGGGATCACCCGCACCCGCTCCACCGGCCAGCGCTTGGGGCTCCCGTCCTTGCCGCGCGAATGTTCGTCGAGCAGCTTGTCGATGCGCTGCTGCAACGGCGCCAGCGCGCCCGACAGCAGGCCGCCGCCGCTGCGCGCGAGCAGTTGCTGCGCGGCCAGCAGCGCGTGCAGTTCCTCGGAGTTGAGCCACAGGCCCGGCAACTCGAAGCGGTTGCCTTCCTGCAGGTCGTAGCGGAAGCCGGCTTCGCCGTCGCCGACCACCGGCGCCATCAGCGCGTCGCGCAGGAAGGCGAGGTCGCGATAGACGGTGGCGCGCGAGCAGCCCAGTTCGTCCTGCAATCGCGCCACGGTGACTGGCCGGCGCGCGGCCTGCAGGATGCGGTGCATCCCGATGATGCGTTCGTAACGGTCCATGCCGGCGATTATGGCGCGTCCGACCGGCGGCCGCGGCGACGGCCGCGGACTTGGCTTAGGCTTGCCCTTCGCTGATCGCCTATTCCCCATCGGAGCCATGCGCATGCAACGTCCCGCCCGCATCCTTTCGACCGCCATCGGCCTGGGCCTCGCGCTCGCGGCCTGCAAGCCGGCGACCCAACCCGGCAACGAGGCCACGGCAGGCGGCAACGTGTCGCCGCCGGTCGCGGCCGCGGCGGCGAAGCCCGAACCCGCCATCGCGATGCGCACGGCGGCCGACGCGGTCAAGGCGTCGCTCGCGAAGTTCAGCCAGGTCCACAGCTACCACGCGGCGATGCAGATCGACGGCGGGCTGGGCGCGGCCGGCGGGCACCCGGAGATCGACTTCGTCGCGCCCGACCGCTACCGGATCACGACCGCGATGGGCGCGCAGACCATCATCGGCGACACCATGTACATGCAGGTGCAGGGCCGCAGCATGAAGATGCCGATGCCCAAGGGCACCATCAGCCAGTGGCGCGATCCGGCGCGGCTGGCCGAAAGCGAAGCGGACATGACCGTGCGCGACGCCGGCAGCGACAGCCTCGACGGCGTCGCCGTGCACAAATACATGATCCATCACGAGCAACCGCATCCGGCCGATGTCACCTTGTGGATCGGCGCCGACGACCTGCCGGTGCAGATGCAGGTGCAGGGCATCGCCAAGGGCAAGATGGGCACCAGCACCATCCGCTACTCGCAGTACAACGATCCGGCGGTCCAGGTCGAACCGCCGAAATAAGCCGGCTCCTGCGAATTGCCAACACGCGCATAACCCGCGATTAACCGCGCCCTGCCCACACTCCGCGCCGGCAACGGCAGGGTGAGCGCATGCGGACAGGGACGTGGCGCGACCGGATGGTCGCGTGGGGGCTGGTGCTGGGCTGGCATGCGCTGCTGGGATGGGTGCTGGTGCGCGCGGTGCAGGGCATGCCGGACACCGATGCCGGCGATGCGCCGGCGATGCTGGCGCAGTTCATCGTGCTCTCGCCATCGGGTGCGACGCCGGCGGCGTCGCCATCGCAGCGCATCGACCCGGCACGCCACGCGCGAGCCGCGAGGCCCGCCGCGCACTCGCCCGCACCGGCATCGGCCTTGTCGGTGGTCGAACTCGACCCCGGCCCGCAGCCCCCGCCCGATCTCGCCGCACAGGTCCAGGCCCAGGCACGCCAGGACGCGCCGATCGCGTTCGGCCCGCGCGACCCCCTGGCCGATCGCACGGCGCGGCTGCCGAGCGCCAGCGATGACACGTTCCGGATGCGCAGGACGCAGCACCTCGGGCACACCGCGGTGGCGGTGATGGCCTATCTGTTCGCGCCCAAGGGTTACGACGCCGACCCCTGCCCGCGCACCCGCGACAACATCGGCAACCTGATGGCCTCGGGCGACAGCGCGGCGCTGCGGCAGGAACTGGACACCGAGCGGCGCAAGTGCCGGCCATGACCGGATGCCATGTCGCGCGCGAGGCGCGTGGTTTAACCTTGCGCGATGCGCGAGCCCACGCTCAACACCTCGCCGTCGCCCGGCGACGAGGCCAAGACCACGACCTGCTACATGTGCGCATGCCGTTGCGGCATCAAGGTGTGGCTCGCCGACGGCAGGATCCGCTACATCCAGGGCAATCCCGCGCACCCGGTCAACCAGGGCGTGCTGTGCGCGAAGGGCTCGGCCGGGATCATGCAGCACTATTCGCCGGCGCGACTCAACAAGCCGCTGCTGCGGGTCGGCGAGCGCGGTCGCGGCGAGTTCAGGGAAATCGAATGGGACGAGGCGCTGCAGCTCGCCACCGACTGGCTGGCGCCGATCCGCGCGCGCAATCCCGATGAACTCGCGTTCTTCACCGGCCGCGACCAGTCGCAGGCACTGACCGGCTGGTGGGCGCAGCAGTTCGGCACCATCAACTACGCCGCGCATGGCGGCTTCTGCTCGGTCAACATGGCCGCCGGCGGGCTGTACACGCTCGGCGGTTCGTTCTGGGAATTCGGCGAGCCGGACTGGGAACACACCCGCTACCTGATGCTGTGGGGGGTGGCCGAAGACCACGACTCCAATCCGATCAAGCTCGGCCTGGGCAAGCTCAAGGCGCGCGGCGCCAAGATCGTCGCGGTCAACCCGGTGCGCAGCGGCTATGGCGCGATCGCCGACGAATGGATCGGGATCCGCCCGGGCACCGACGGGTTGTTCGCGTTCGCGCTGATCCACGAACTGCTGCGCATGGACCGCATCGACCTGGAGTACCTGGTGCGCTATGCCAACGCGCACTGGCTGGTGATCCGCGCTCCGGGCGCGGCCGATGACGGCCTGTTCGCGCGCGATGCCGACGGCCACGTGCTGTGCTGGGACGGCCGCGCCGCGACCCGCGCCGATGCCATCGACATCTCGCCGGTGGTGGTCGGCGAATGCACCCTGCCCGACGGCCGGGTCGCGGTGCCGGTGTTCCAGCTGCTGGCCGAACGCTACCTCGACCCGCAGTTCGCGCCCGACGCGGTCAGCGAACGCTGCGGAATCCCCCCCGACACCATCCGCCGGATCGCGCGCGAGCTCGCCGCCGCCGCGTTCGACAGCAAGTTGAGCCTGCCGGTCGCATGGACCGACAGCTGGGGCCGCGAGCACGCGGAGATGACCGGCAGGCCGGTCTCGATGCATGCGATGCGCGGGATCAGCGCGCACAGCAACGGCTTCCACACCTGCCGCGCGCTGCACGTGCTGCAGATGCTGCTGGGCGCGATCGACACGCCCGGTTCGTTCCGCTACCAGCCGCCGTATCCGAAGCCCATCCCGCTGCCCAATCGCCCGGGCAAGGCGCGCAGGCCCGACGGCACGCTCGACGCCGGCCCGCTGGGCTACGTGCACGGTCCGGAAGACCTGCTGGTCGATGCGGATGGCCAGCCGCGCCGGATCGACCACGCGTTCTCGTGGGCGTATCCGCTGGCCGCGCACGGGATGATGCATACCGTGATCCGCAACGCGCACGCCGGCAACGCGCCGGGCGCCGGCGGGCAACGCATCGACACGCTGATGATGTTCATGGCCAACATGAGCTGGAACTCGGCGATGAACACCGGCGAGACGATCGCCTGGCTGACCGACAAGGATGCGGACGACAACTACCGCATTCCCCGCATCATCTATGCCGATGCCTATGCGTCGGAGATGGTCGCCTACGCCGACCTGGTGCTGCCGGACACGACCTATCTCGAACGCTTCGACGCGATCAGCCTGCTCGACCGCCCGATCGCCGATGCCGATGGCGTGGCCGACGCGATCCGGCATCCGCTGTTCGATCCCGCGACCCAGGCCGAGGGCCGCGACGTGCGCGGCTTCCAGTCGGTGCTGCTGGACCTGGGCGCGCGCCTGGGCCTGCCGGGCATGGTCCATGCCGACGGCTCGCCGAAGTACCGCGACTACGCCGACTACATCGTGCGCCACGAACGCGCGCCCGGCGTCGGCCTGCTCGCCGGCTGGCGCGGCGTCGACGGCGAGGCCCATGGCAAGGGCGCGCCGAACCCGGAACAGCTGCAGCGCTACATCGAGCACGGCGGCTTCTGGCGCGAGGAGCTGCCCGAGTCCGCGCGCTACTACAAGATGGCCAACCGCGATTACCTGCGCTGGGCGCAGGGCTTCGGCTTCGCCGCCAGCGATGCGCCGATCGTGCTGCAGCTGTATTCGGAAACGCTGCAGAAATTCCGGCTCGCGGCGCAGGGCCACGGCCCGGTGCAGCCACCGGACGCGCATCGCCAGCGCGTGGCGACCTACTTCGATCCGCTGCCGATCTGGTACGAACCGTTCGAGCACGACCAGACCAGCCGCGAGGCCTATCCGCTCAATGCCGTGACCCAGCGGCCGATGTTCATGTACCACGCCTGGGGTTCGCAGAATGCGTGGCTGCGGCAGATCGCCACGCGCAACGTGCTGTACCTGCATCCGGACACCGGCGCGAAACATGCCGTCGCCGACGGTGACTGGATCGAAGTCGGTTCGCACCACGGCCGCATCACCGTGCAGGCGAAGTTCGCCAGCAACGTCCAGCCCGATACGGTGTGGAGCTGGAACGCGATCGGCAAGCGCAAGCGCGCGTGGGCGCTGGCCAAGGATGCGCCGGAATCGAACCAGGGCTTCCTGCTCAACCACCTGATTTCCGACGTGACGCCCCGCGGCGATTACGCCAATGCCGATCCGGTCACCGGGCAGGCGGCGTGGTTCGACCTGCGCGTCTCGATCCGCAAGGCCGACGCCACCGGGACGAGCCAGCCGCAGCTGCCGGCGCTGGCCTTCGCCGAGGCCGACGAACGTCCGCTGCGCTACGGCGCGCGCCTGCGCAATGCCCAGTTCCACAGCAAGGCCGCGCCCGAACAGCCGCGCCGGAAACCACGCCCATGACCGGCCTGCCGCCGCCCTCGAAAAAGAAGCTCGGCCTGGTCATCGACCTGGACACCTGCGTCGGCTGCCACGCCTGCGCGGTCAGCTGCAAGGAATGGAATGCCGGCGGCATCGCCGGGCCGCTGACCGACACCGATCCCTACGGCAAGGATCCCAGCGGCGTCTGGTTCAACCGCGTGCACAGCTACGAGCTGGAACCGGTGCCGGCGTGTGGCTCCGGCCACGACGCGACGCCGGCGCAGCCGGCGCAGACCCTGCACTTCCCGCGCAGCTGCCTGCATTGCGAAACCCCCGCATGCGTGACCGTGTGCCCGACCGGTGCCAGCTACAAGCGCGCCGAGGACGGCATCGTGCTGGTCGACGAGGACAAGTGCATCGGCTGCAAGCTCTGCAGCTGGGCCTGCCCCTATGGCGCGCGCGAGTACAGCGCGGTCGAGGGGGTGATGAAGAAATGCACGCTGTGCGTGGACCGCATCTACAACGACAACCTCGATGAAGCCGAGCGCCAGCCGGCCTGCGTGCAGGCGTGCCCGACCCGCGCGCGCCACTTCGGCGACCTCGGCGATCCGGACTCGGACATCTCGAAATTGGTCGCCGCGCGCGGCGGCGTCGACCTGATGCCCGAACTCGGCTACCGCCCGACCAACCAGTACCTTCCGCCGCGGCCGCGGCGCAACGGCGCAAGCGAAGCGGAGGCGGACGCGAGAGGCACCGCGGCGGAACTCGATGCCGGCAATCCCCTGCAACGCTGGATGCAACGCGTGTTGCGGCGCTGACGCGCTGCCACATCCGGACCAGCGGGAACGACCGCAGCCACGCACGACGAGACCCACCACCTGCCATGCATCCCGCCCTCTCCGTCATCTTCTTCACCACCCTGTCCGGCGCCGGTTTCGGGCTGTGGTTCTGGGTCGGCCTGCGCATCGCGCTCGGCCCGACGCCGCAGGGCTTCGAGGCACTGGGTTGGTGGCTGCTGCTGGTGGCCGGCGGCATCGCGGCGGCGATCGGCCTGGCGGCTTCGTTCCTGCACCTGGGCAAGCCGCAACGGGCATGGCGCGCGTTCTCGCAATGGCGCACCTCATGGCTGTCGCGCGAAGGCGTGGCGTCGGTGGCGAGTTTCCTCCCGGCGCTGGCCCTGCTCAAGCTGCTGCCGCAGGTGACGCCCGCCACCCGCATCGTCGCGGCGCTGCTGTGCGTGCTGTGCCTCGCAACCATCGCCTGCACCGCGATGATCTACGCCTCGCTCAAGCCGATTCCGGCGTGGCGGCACCGGCTGGTGGTGCCGGGTTACCTGTTGTTCGCGCTGCTTACCGGCGGCTTGCCGCTGCTGATGGCCGGCGGCCTCGCGCAACGCGGGTTCGCCGCGCTGCTGCTGCCGTTGCTGGCCGTGGCCGCGATCGCGCTGGTGCTGCTGAAACTCGCCTACTGGCGCGACATCGACCGTACGCCATTGCCACAGACCCGCGGCGATGCGATCGGGCTGCCGCAACGCCAGGCCCGGGTGTTCGAGCGCCCGCACACCGAGGCCAACTACCTGATGCGGGAAATGGGCTTCGTGCTCGCGCGCCGGCATGCGCGGCCGTTGCGCGCGACGGCGCTGGGGCTGTTCGGCCTGCTGCCGCTGCTGTGCCTGGCGCTGGCGTGGGGTTCGGGCGACCTGGCGTGGATCGCGCTGCCGGTCGCGGTGGTGTCGGCGCTGGCCGGTGCGTTCGTCGAGCGCTGGCTGTTCTTCGCCCAGGCCCGGCACCTGGTGACGCTGTATTACTGACCGCTGTCGCGGTTCGGGGCCTCGCTAGGGGTGCGCGTCGAGCAACGCGCGCGCGCCCTGCGCCAGCAGCTTGTCGGCCACTTCGATCCCCAGCCCTTCGGGCATGTCGCCGCGACCGCCCAGGTGCGCGCGCAGCAGGTGGCCATCGCCGGCCGAACCGACCAGCCCGTGCAGGTGCAGGTGCGCGCCGTCGAGCTGCGCGAATGCGGCGACCGGCACGTGGCAGCTGCCATGCAGGGCCCGGTTCATCGCGCGCTCGGCTTCGACGCAGATGCGCGTGGCCACGTCATCGAGCGCTACGCACAGCGCCTGCACATCGGCGTCGTCGCTGCGGCACTCGATCGCGATCGCGCCCTGCGCCGGTGCCGGCAACCACTCCGGCGCCTCCAGCCGCGCGCGAATGCGCGGCTCGAAGCCCAATCGCTGCAACCCGGCGCAAGCCAGCACGATCGCGTCGTAGTCGCCGGCATCGAGCCGGGCCAGCCGGGTGTTGACGTTGCCGCGCAGGTCGAGCAGCTGCAGGTCGGGCCGCCGCGCGCGCAGTTGCGCCTGGCGGCGCAGCGACGAGGTGCCGACCCGCGCGTGCTGCGGCAGCGCGGCGAGGTCGTCGAAGCGGTTGCTGACGAACGCATCGGCGTGGTCGGCGCGCGCCAGGATTGCCGGCAGCGCGAAGCCCGGTTCCAGTTCCATCGGGACGTCCTTGAGCGAATGCACCGCGCAATCGGCGTCGCCGCGCTGCATCGCCAGTTCCAGCTCCTTGAGGAACAGGCCCTTGCCGCCGATCGCCGCGAGCGAGCGGTCCAGCACCTCGTCGCCGCGGGTCGACATCGGCACCAGTTCGACCACCAGTCCCGGATGCGCCGCGCGCAGTCGGCCGGCGACGTGTTCGCTCTGCCACAGGGCGAGCGGGCTCTTGCGGGTGGCGATGCGTAAACGATTCATTTCTGCATTATCCGCCCAGCACGCGAGGATGTTCCGGACGGTCTTGCCGGAATCCGCGGCGGGACCGTGCGCGGCATGGATGCCGCGCCCGAGCCTCCATGGATGGATTCACGGCGTGTCCTGCTGCGGATTCCGGCAAGGGCCGCGGCGGAACAGTCTACAAATGCTTGATCGTCTCGCGCAGGTGCGACACGCAGCGGCGGCTGACTTCCAGCGGCTGGCTGCCATGGCGCAGCACCGCCTGCACGTGGCCATCGCCGGCGCGCTTGAGTTCGACGATCTCATGGCGCGCCACCAGGCAGTTGCGATGGATGCGCACGAAGCGGTCGCCGAACTCCTCCTCCAGCGACTTCAGCGATTCCTCGATCAGGTCCTCGCCGCGGGCGTGGTGCACGACCACGTATTTTTCCTCGGCCTGCAGGTAATGCACGTCCTCGACCGGGATCAGGCGCAGGCTGCCGCGCATCCGCGCGCACAGGTGGGTGCGGCTCTTGCCATGCCCGGCGCTGCCGGCATGCTCGCGGCCGGCGGCGAAGGTGCGGACGCGTTCGAGCGCCGCGGCCAGGCGCTCGGGTCGTACCGGCTTGACCAGGTAGTCGATCGCCTGCGCGTCGAACGCCGACAGCGCATGCGCATCGAACGCGGTGCAGAACACCACCGCCGGCCGCGGTTCGAACGCGGCCAGGTGGCGCGCGGCCTCGAGCCCGTCGATGCCCGGCATCGCGATGTCCAGCAACACCAGGTCGGGGTGGTGTTCGGCGCAGGCATGCAGCGCGGCGCGGCCGTCGTCGGCCTCGGCCACCACCTCGACCCCGTCCTGGCTATCGAGCAGCTCGCGCAGGCGGCTGCGGGCCAGGGGTTCGTCGTCGGCGATCACGATCCGCATGTGCCGTGGTCCCTCAAGGCGCCGGTGCGGTCCCCACCGGCACGGTCAGTTCGCAGCGATAGTAGCCCGGGTCCGCGCGCGACGTCATGCCGGCGCGCGGCCCGAAGGCATAGGCCAGGCGGTGGCCGATGCTTTGCTGGGCGTGGTGCGCGCCCCCGCCGTCGTGCGGCTGCGGCGGCGCCGGGTTTTCCACGGCCAGGCGCAGCAGGTCGCCCTCGACCCGCAGCGTGATCGTCACCTTGCCGCCGGCCGGCAATTGCGAGATGCCGTGCAGCACGGCGTTTTCCACCAGCGGCTGCAGTACCAGCCGCGGCAGCGGCAGCGACCACGGCAGCGGTTCGTCGCGCTGCCATTGCACCTGCAGGCGCGGCCCCAGCCGCAGCGCCTCGATCGCCAGGTAGCGTTCGGCCAGTTCCACTTCCTCGGCCAGGGTCGAACCGCTGTCGGCGCCCAGCGCCGCACGGAACAGGTCGGACAGGTCGAGCACCGCGCGCTCGGCGACCAGCGGGTCGCTGCGCACCAGCCCGGCGATGGTGTTCATGCTGTTGAACAGGAAGTGCGGCTTGATCCGCGCCTGCAGGGCGTCGACCCGCGCCCTCGCGCTCGCGCGCACCTGCGCCTGCCAACCGTCGATCACGTACAGGTAGCGCAGCACCACCGCGGTGATCAGCGCCGCGATCGTGCCGCTGCCGGGCACGAACTGGGCCAGCGACACCTGCCGGGGCACCAGGTTCGTGCCGAGGCTGCGGTCGAGCTCGAACACGATCGCCGCGCCCAGCATCGCCACCAGCGCGGCGCCCAGCACCGCCAGCGCGGCGCCCAGCGGCCTCGGCCAACGCGACAGCCGCCGGCGCGAGGCGCACAGCAGCACCGAAATGCTCAGCGCCAGCCACAACACGAAGCCACTGGCCGACGCGAACCGCTGCAGGTTCCATTGCGCGCCGCCATCGGGGGCCAGCGCCAGCACCAGCACCACCAGTTCGGCAACCCCGAACAGGGTCGCGAGCCGCGGCAACCGGCACAGGTCGGGCAACCACGGTTCGCTGGCCTGGAGGTCGGCCATCGCTCAGCGCGCCGCAAACCTGCGCGACATCCACGCCGCCAGGTCGGCGACCTCCTGCGCGCACACCGAATGCGGCATCGGATAGCGATGCCATTCGACCTCGAACCCCATCGCCCGCATCCGCGCCGCGCTGGTCTCGCCGGCGATGCAGGGCACCACCGGATCCTGCAGGCCGTGGGCCATGAACAGCGGCTGCGTGTTCGCACCAGCGCCCAGTTGCGCTGCCGCCTGCGCGCCACCGGGCAGGTATGTCGACAGTCCAATCAACCCGGCCAGCGGCACCGCGCGGCGCACGCCCGCCGCCAGCGTGATCGCCCCACCCTGCGAGAACCCGGCGAGCAGCACCCGCTGCGGCGGGATGCCGCGCTCGCCTTCGCGCGCGATCAGCGCCTCGACCTGGCGCACCGATTCATCGACGCCCTGCGCATCGGCGCGATGGTCGAGCTCGTCGCGATCGAAACTGCGGATGTCGTACCAGGCCCGCATGCGCGCGCCGCCGTTGATCGTCACCGCGCGCACCGGCGCGTGCGGGAACACGAAGCGCAGCGCCGGCCAGTCCGCGCGCACCAGGTCCGGCACGATCGGCGCGAAATCGTGGCCATCGGCGCCCAGGCCGTGCAGCCACAGCACGCTCCACTGCGGCTGCGGGCCGGTCTGCCGCTCGACGGTATCCAACAAGGTTTGGGTCTCCATCGCCGCATTGTCGCCGTGGCGCGGGTGCTGGCGTCAACCTTGTCCGGTGGCCGCGTCCACGGCGCCCGGCGTTCTGGCAGTGGAACGATCCGGTCGGCCGATGCCCCTGTTGTCGGTACCGGAACGTCGCAAGATTGCAGGCATCCGCCGCGATTGGCCGACCAGGAGTCCCCCATGAAACAGATCACTGCCATCCACGACGCGCCGGCCCGGCACTGGGTCGGTGACGGGTTCCCGGTCCACGGCATGTTCGGCTACGGCCAGGACAGCCAGGCGCGCAGTCCGTTCCTGCTGCTCGATTACGCCGCGCCGACGCGCTTCGAGCCGACCACGCAGCGACGCGGCGTCGGCCAGCATCCGCATCGCGGCTTCGAGACCGTCACCATCGTCTATGCCGGCGAAGTCGAGCATCGCGATTCCACCGGCAACGGCGGCGTGATCGGCCCCGGCGACGTGCAATGGATGACCGCCGGCAGCGGCATCCTGCACGAGGAATTCCACTCGCCCACATATGCGCAGGCCGGCGGCCCGTTCGAGATGGTGCAGCTCTGGGTCAACCTGCCGCGCGAACACAAGATGACCGCGCCCGGCTACCAGGCCATCACCGCGGCGCAGATCCCGACGGTCGCCCTGCCCGACGGCGCCGGCGAAGTGCGTCCGATCGCCGGCGGCTTCGGCGCTGCGCAGGGCCCGGCGCATACCTTCACCCCGATCCGCCTCTGGGACGTGCGCCTGGCCGCAGGCAGGCACGCCGACCTGGCGCAGCCGCAAGGCTGGCCGGTGCAACTGGTGGTGCTGGCCGGGACCGTGCTGGTGAACGGCCAGACCGTGCTCCGCGAGAAGCAGGCCGCGAGCCTGTCCGCCGACGGCACCGATTTGCGGATCGAAGCCAACACCGACGCCAAGCTGCTGCTGCTGTCCGGCGAACCGATCGACGAACCGATCGTCGGCTACGGCCCGTTCGTGATGAACACCCAGGCCGAAATCGCCGAAGCGGTGCGCGATTTCAACAGCGGAAGGTTCGGACAGATGGGGTGAGGCGATGCGCGTCGGCGATTGCGGGAACTGGGCCCACCAGGACTCGAACCTGGAACCATAGGATTATGAGTCCTGTGCTCTAACCATTGAGCTATAGGCCCGTCGCGCTGGGATTATGCCGTGCGCCGCTGTCGTTGTCGGCCTGCGCGTGGCCGCAAAAAGAAGCCCCGCATTGCGGGGCTTCGTGTTGCTGCGGCCTGGCTGCGTCGTCACTCGATATCGAGGAACGAGCGCAGCGTCTCCGACCGGCTCGGATGGCGCAGCTTGCGCAGCGCCTTGGCTTCGATCTGGCGGATGCGTTCGCGGGTGACGTCGAACTGCTTGCCGACCTCTTCCAGGGTGTGGTCGGTGTTCATGTCGATGCCGAAGCGCATGCGCAGCACCTTCGCTTCCCTCGGGGTCAGGCCCGCGAGCACGTCGCGCACCGTTTCCATCAGGTTGGTGTTGGTGGTGGCCTCGATCGGGGACTCGACGTTGGTGTCCTCGATGAAGTCGCCCAGGTGCGAGTCCTCGTCGTCGCCGATCGGGGTTTCCATGGAGATCGGCTCCTTCGCGATCTTCATGACCTTGCGGATCTTGTCCTCGGGCATGTCCATTTCCTTGGCCAGTTCTTCCGGCGTGGCCTCGCGGCCGAACTGCTGGAGCATCTGGCGGGAAATGCGGTTCAACTTGTTGATCGTTTCGATCATGTGCACCGGGATGCGGATGGTGCGCGCCTGGTCGGCGATCGAGCGGGTGATCGCCTGGCGGATCCACCAGGTCGCGTAGGTCGAGAACTTGTAGCCGCGGCGGTATTCGAACTTGTCGACCGCCTTCATCAGGCCGATGTTGCCTTCCTGGATGAGGTCGAGGAACTGCAGGCCGCGGTTGGTGTACTTCTTGGCGATCGAGATCACGAGGCGCAGGTTGGCCTCGACCATTTCCTTCTTCGCCTTGCGCGCCTTCGCCTCGCCGTAGGCCATCGCGCGGCTGATGTCCTTGATGTCGGACAGGTCGAGGAACAGTGCCTGCTCGATCGCGATGGTCGCTTCCTGCTCGGCGATGATCTGGTCCTTCACCTCGCGCAGGCCCGACGACCACTTCTGCTTGCGCTTCAGCATTTCGTCGACCCAGCCCAGGTTGGTCTGGTTGCCTTCCCACGCGCGGATGAAGTCCTTGCGCGGCATGCGCGCGATGCGGGTGGACAGGTCGAGGATGCGGCGCTCGTGGTCCTTGATCTGGCCCAGCACCTCGCGCAGCTTGCGCACCAGCGTGTCGGTGAGCGCCAGCGGCAGCTTCAGCGTCATGAACTGGTCGGCCATCTCCTGGCGCAGTGCGGCCATGGCCTTGTTGCCGGCGCCGCTCTTCGCGTAGGTCTTCTGGAACTTGGCGTAGCTCGCCGCCAGCAGTTCCATGCGGCGCGCGACCTCGGCCGGATCCGGGCCGGTCGGCGCGCTGTCGTCGGCACCGGCGACGTCTTCTTCCTCGGCTTCGTCCGCGTCGTCGGCGATCGCGGCGTCGTCGGCGATCTCGGCGACCGGGATCTCCTCGGCCGGTTCCTCGATGTCGTTGAAGCCGGCGACGATGTCGGCCAGGCGCTTCTTGCCGGCCTTGTGCAGTTCGTACTCTTCCAGCAGCAGCTGCACCGACCACGGGAAGCTGGCCAGCGCCGACATCATCTGGGTCAGGCCTTCCTCGATGCGCTTGGCGATCGCGATCTCGCCCTCGCGGGTCAGCAGTTCGACCGTGCCCATCTCGCGCATGTACATGCGCACCGGATCGGTGGTGCGGCCGCCTTCGCCGTCGAGCGCGGTCAGGGTGGCGGCGGCTTCCTCGGCCGCGGTGTCGTCGACCTCGCGGCCGCCGGTGTTGCCGTCGGCGAGCAGGAGCGTGTCGACATCGGGCGCGACTTCGTGCACCTCGATGCCCATGCCGTTGATCATGCCGATGATGTCTTCGATCTGCTCCGGATCGACAAGGTCGTCGGGGAGGTGATCGTTGACCTCGGCATAGGTCAGATAGCCCTGCTCCAGGCCCTTGCTGATGAGCTGCTTGATGTCGGACTGGGGAGCCGGACGTTCGTTGGCCATGAGGACGCCACCGTTGGAAAAAGTGAACCCGTAATTATAACCGCCCCGGGACGGATCCGGGGCCACGCGCCGGACGGGAGGCGGCGCGACAGGGGGCGGGCATCGGGGCGGGGCAGGCGCGGGATGCGGGTGCCGGGCGGGGAAGTCGTGACGACGGAAAAGCTTCCGGCCAGCGATGTGGTGCGTCGCCCGCCGGCATTCACGCCGGCACGGCCGCCCGGCGGACGGGATTCAGGCGCGGAGCAGGAACGTGACCGGCCCGTCGTTGACCAGCGCGATCTGCATGTCGGCCCCGAATCGGCCGGTTTCGACGGCATTCGGATGATGTTGCCGGCAGTAGACCACCAGTTCGTCGAAGGTCCGTTCGGCTTCCGCGGGCGGCGCGGCGGTGCTGAAGCTCGGACGCAGGCCGGACCGGGTGTCGGCCGCCAGGGTGAACTGGCTGACCAGCAGCAGCCCGCCACCGATGTCCGCCAGCGACCGGTTCATCTTGCCGGCGGCGTCGGAGAACACCCGGTAGCGCAGCAGCCGCTCGCCGAGCTTCGCCACCTGCGCCGGGCCATCGCCGGGTTCCACCCCGACCAGCGCCAGCAGGCCGGGGCCGATCGCGCCGACCGTCTCGCCGGCCACGGTCACCCGGGCGTCGGTCACGCGCTGGATCAGGGCGAGCATGGCGACTCCGGGCGAAGCGGTGCAGGGGCGGGCGAGGATCACCGGGAACGCCCGGCATCGCAAGCGGATGCTGCCGGTAGACTGCGCCCGATGACCGATGCGTTCGCCCGACTCCTCCATCTGATCGCCGCCGCGCTGGCGCGCCTGCCCTGGGCGTGGCTGCGCCGGCTGGCCGACGCCATCGCCGCGCTGTGGCGACGGATCGGCGCTCGCGAGAGCCGGGTGGCGGCGCGGAACCTGGAGCTGGCCTATCCGCAGCTGCCCGCCGGCGAGCGCGACGCCCTGCAGCGGGCGATCCTGCGCACCACCGCCCGGCAGGCGCTGGAGACGCTGCGGCTGTGGACCCGGCCGCACGCCGACAACCTGCGGCTGATCCGCGAAACCGAGGGCGTCGACCTGTTCGACGCCGCGATCGCGGCCGGCCGCGGGGTGATCGTCGCCGCGCCGCACTACGGCAACTGGGAGCTGCTGAACCAGTGGCTGGCCGCGCACACGCCGCTGGCGATCCTCTACCGGCCGCCGGAGTCGGCGCTGGGCGAGGCGTTCCTGCGCATCGTGCGGGCCGACGACGACGGCCGGGTCGAGCAGGTCCGCGCCGAGGCCGCGGGCATCCGCCAGCTGTTCAAGCGGCTGCGCGGCGGCGGCGTGGTCGGCATCCTGCCGGACCAGCAGCCCAAGCGCGGCGACGGCGAGTTCGCGCCGTTCTTCGGCCGCCCGGCCTACACCATGACCCTGCTGCCGCGGCTGGCCGAGCGCAGCGGCGCGACGGTGCTGTTCGCCTACTGCGAGCGGATCGGCGACCTGGCCTTCGCGCTGCGGATCGAGCCGGCGCCGGCGGAGATCGCCTCCGCGGACACGGCGGTCGCGACCGCGGCGCTGAATGCCGCGGTGGAACGCATTGCGGCGCGCGATCCGGCCCAGTATCAATGGACGTACAAGCGCTACACGCTGCACCCGTCGATGAACCCGTTCCACAACCCCTACCGCGACCTGCAGGAACGCCGCGCATGACCGAACCGCTGGCCACCCTGGACGACGTGCCCGTGCCCCCATTTGCGCCCGCCGTGACCGCCGCCGCGCCCGACCGTCCCGCAGCGTGGGACGGGCCCGCGGGCTGGCAGCGTCTGCCGACGCGCTCGTTCGGGGTGTTCGTGGTCGCCTCGCTGGTGTCGTCGCTGATCCCCGGCGCGATCCTCAGCCTGATCCTGCGCCGCCTGTTCATCCACTACCACCACGGCCAGTACGTGATGACCGCGATTGCGGTCGGCTGGGGGCTGGTGGTGCTCGGCGCGCTGTGGATCGCGTTCCGGCGCTATCGCTACACCTTCTGGCGGCTGGACACCGACGGCTTCGCGGTGCGCCGCGGGCGGCTGTGGCTGTGGGAGACGCAGGTGCCAGCCTCGCGCGTGCAGCACCTCGACATCAAGCGCGGGCCGCTGGAACGCACGCAGCGGCTGGCGTCGCTGGTGCTGCACACCGCCGGCACGCGGCTGGGCGGCGTGCACGTGTCGGGCCTGGACGAAACCGTCGCCGAACGCCTGCGCGAGCACTTCAGCCGCGAGATCGAACGCCAGGCGGAAGACGATGACGATCGCGCCTGAGGCCATGGGTGCGCCGACGCCGTCGCCCGCGCTGCAGCCGGAGCGCCGGCTGCATCCGCTGTCGTGGCTGTTCGTGCTGCTGGCGCACCTGAAGCAGTTCATCTTCCCGATCCTGGTGCTGCTGTTCTTCGGCCGCGGCGACCGCAACGACCTGTGGTCGGTCGTGGTGATCTGCGTGCTCGCGACGTTGTCGATCTGGCGCTATTACACGTACCGCTTCCGCATCGGCCAGGACAGCCTGCAGATCCGCAGCGGCATGCTCGAACGCAGCCTGCGCGAGATCCCGTTCGCGCGGATCCAGAACGTCGCCCTGCACCAGACGCTGCTGCACCGGATCTTCGGCGTGGCCGAGGTGCGGCTGGAGTCGGCCGGCGGCATCAAGCCCGAGGCCGAGATGCGCGTGCTGGCGCTGTCCGACGCGCTGGCGCTGGAGGCGCTGGTGCGCCGGCGCCGCGGCGAGACCGTCGCCGAGGCGCATGGCGCAACGCCGGTGGGCGAGGTGCTCTACGCGCTGACGCTGGGCGACATCCTGCGCCTGGGCCTGATCTCCAACCGCGGCATGATCGTGATCGGCGGTGCGTTCGCCGCGCTCGCGCAGTTCAGCACCGACCTGATCTCCGACCTGCTGGAGAAATGGGGCCGGGCGATGTTCGGCGTGTTCGAGGGGTTCTTCTCGGGCTTCGGCCATGGCCACGTGGCCAGCGCGGCGCTGGTGCTGATCGTCGGCTTCGAGCTGGCGCTGCGGGTGTTCTCGATCGGCATCGCGCTGCTGAACTACGCCGGGTTCCGGCTGGAGGAGCATGGCCGCCGCCTCACCCTCGAGCGCGGGCTGTTCACGCGCCTGCGCACCAGCACGCCGCGCCGGCGCATCCAGTCCTGGATCCTGCACGAAGGCATGCTGCACCGCTGGTTCGGCCGGCGCACGCTGGAAGTCAGCACCGCGGTGCTGGAGAACGGATCGCGCCACCATCATCCGCGTTCGCTGCGCGAACTGGCGCCGGTGGCCACGCCCGAACGCTGCGACGCGCTGATCCGCCACCTCGCCCCGCAGATGCACTGGCCGCCGGCCGAATGGAAGCCGCTGCACCGGCTGGCGTTCTGGCGGCTGTTCCTGCCGCAGCTGCTGCTCGCCTGCGCGATCGGCGCGGCCGCGTGGTGGCGCCTCGGCAAGCTGGGGCTGATCTTCGTCGCGCTGTGGGTGCCGTGGATCGCCTACATCGCGTGGCAGAACGCGCGCCACGCCGGCTACGCCGCGGACGACCGCCTCGTCGCGGTGCGCGGCGGCTGGTGGACCCGCGAATGGCGCTTCGCCGAGATCGGCAAGCTGCATGCGATCCGCTGGGGCCAGACGCCGGTCGACCGCATGCTCGGCATGGCCCGGCTGCTGCTGGACACCGCCGGCGGCAACGCGATGGAGAAGCCGCTGCAACTGCGCTTCCTGCCCGAAGCCGAGGCCCGCGCGCTGTTCGAGCGCCTCGGCCGCGCGCAGGCGCGGAAGTCGTTGCGGTGGTGAACAGCGCCCGGATTTTTGTATATGTAGGAGCGACGTGAGTCGCGACGAAAAGAGAAAAGCCTTGCCGCAGGCGGTCGCGACTCAC
>NZ_DASSAB010000007.1:0-23509 GCF_035685805.1 Dyella sp. | reverse complement strand
TGTGCAGCCCGGGGCCGTCACCGAGCACGGGTTGCGACCAGTCAAGCGACTGCGCGCGCTCGGCGAAACAGGCGAGCACGTCGAGTTCGGACAGCGCCGCCGCGCAGCGCTTGAGGGGTTCGAGGTCGCGGTTGAGCGTGTCGAGCAAGCCTTCGTACAGCAGCTTCTCGCGCGTGAGCGCGCGTTCGCGGGCCGACAGCACCTTGTCTTCGAACTGCTTGAGCTCTTCCGTGATGTAGCGCTCGGCGCCGGTCAGCGTTTGCCGGCGCGTGTAGTGGGTCGGCGCGCGCTCCGACTGGCCCTTGCTGATCTCGATGTAGTAGCCGTGCACGCGGTTGTAGCCGACCTTGAGCGTGGCGATGCCGCTGGCGGCTTTTTCGCGTTCTTCGAGCTCCACCAGGTACTGGTCGGCGTGGGTGGACAGGCGGCGCAGTTCATCGAGTTCGGCGTCGTAGCCGTCGGCGATCACCCCGCCATCGCGCTGCAGTGCCGGCGGCTGCGCCACTACGGCGGTGGTCAGCCAGTCGGCGGTGTCGGCGTGGTCGCCGATGCGCTCTACCAGGGCGTGCAACAGCGGGCTGTCCAGCGCGGCAATCTCGCCGCGCAGCTCGGGCGCCGCGGCGAGGCCGTCGCGCAGGGTGGAGAGATCGCGCGGGCGCGCGGACCGCAGGGCGACCCGCGCCAGGATCCGTTCGAGGTCTCCGATCCGGCGCAGCTGCTCGCGCAGGCTCGGGTGCCGGCGGCTGTCGATCAGCGTGCCGATCGCCTGGTGGCGCTGGCGCAAGACCTCGCGCGAGCGCAGCGGGCGGTTCAGCCAGCGGCGCAACAGCCGCGCGCCCATCGGGGTGACGGTTTCGTCCAGCACCCCGAGCAGGGTGTGCTCGGTGCGGCCGCTGGGATGGCTGTCCAGCTCCAGGTTGCGACGGGTGGCAGCGTCCAGCGCGATCGTCTCGCTGGCGCTTTCCACCGCCATGCCGGTGAGGTGCGGCAGCGCGCTTTTCTGGGTCTCCTCGACGTAGCCGAGCAGGCAGCCGGCGGCCGCGACCGCCAGCGGCAGCGTGTCCACGCCGAAGCCGCCGAGGTCGCGCGTGCCGAAAAAACGGTTCAGCTCGCGCCGTGCGGCATCGCTGTCGAAGTGCCACGGCGGCCGCTTGCGCAGGCCGGGCAGGGCGCCGACCAGCTTGGGCCAGGCGACGTTTTCGTCGATCAGCGTCTCGGCCGGCTGCAACCGCGCCAGCTCCGCCCCCAGCGCCTCGGCGCTCGGTACCTCGCTGAGCAGGAAACGCCCGCTGGACAGGTCGACCCAGGCCAGTCCGTAGGCGCTGCCCGGGCCGGCCGCGATCGCCAGCAGCAGATTGTCGCGGCGCTCCTCCAGCAGCGCGGCGTCGGTGACCGTGCCGGGGGTGACGATGCGCACCACCTTGCGCTCGACGATTCCCTTGGCCAGCGCCGGATCGCCGATCTGCTCGCAGATCGCCACCGACTCGCCCAGCTTCACCAGTCGCGCCAGGTAATTCTCCACCGCGTGGTAAGGCACGCCCGCCATCGGGATCGGGGCGCCCGCTGACGCGCCGCGCTGGGTCAGCGTGATGTCCAGCAGCCGTGCTGCCTTGCGGGCGTCGTCGTAGAACAGTTCGTAGAAGTCGCCCATGCGGAAAAACAGCAGCACATCCGGATGGCTCGCCTTGGCGCCGAGGTACTGGCGCATCAGCGGCGTGTGCTGGGAGAGGTCGTCGTGGCTCATGCGTGGGCGGGTCTTGGCTCGGTCGCGCGGAACAGGTAGAACGGAGGGCTTGGCGCCGCAGGGGCGCCGTGTTCAAGCCCGGGAGTCTCGCATGGAGTCGTCGTCCGTTCCTACCGATGCGCAGCTGCGCCAGCTGGCCGAGGACGTGGCTGCGCAGATGCTCGAGCGCAAGCTGATGCTGGTCACGGCCGAGTCGTGCACCGGCGGCTTCATCGCCAAGGTGCTGACCGACCTGCCGGGCAGTTCGGGCTGGTTCGATGCCGGCGTGGTGACCTACAGCTACGAGGCGAAAGAGGCGCTGCTGGGGGTGAATCCGCGCACGCTCGAGCGAACCGGGGCGGTGAGCGAGGAAACCGCGCTGGAAATGGTCTCCGGTGCCCTGGCGCGCTTCGGTGCCGGCGCCGCGGTGGCCGTGACGGGCATCGCCGGCCCCTCCGGCGGCACCGATGACAAGCCGGTCGGTACCGTGTGGATCGGCTGGAAGCGCCGCGGCGGCTACGCCCATGCGCGGGTGTTCCATTTTCACGGCGACCGCGATGCGATCCGGCGCCAGACGGTGGCCGCAGCGCTCGTGGGCATGCGCCATGAGCTGACAACCTGAACCGGCCTCGGCCCGCTTCCCGGCGTGCTGCCGCACCGCCCGGCGGGGCGGACATGGTGTGGGATACTTGGGATCTGCCCAATCGCAGCCGGTGAGATCACCCGGCGCCATGCTTGGCCGGTCGATAACCCTTCTATCTCTACAGCTACCGCAGGATTCCCACGATGGATGACAACAAGCGCAAGGCGCTCGCCTCGGCCCTCGGCCAGATCGAAAAGCAGTTCGGCAAGGGCGCCGTGATGCGCCTGGGCGACCGTGCCAACGAAGCCATCGAAACCGTCTCCACCGGTTCGCTTGGCCTGGACATCGCACTCGGCATCGGCGGCCTGCCGCGCGGCCGCATCGTGGAGATCTACGGTCCGGAATCTTCCGGCAAGACCACGCTCACGCTGCAGGCCATCGCCAGCTGCCAGCGCAATGGTGGCACCGCCGCGTTCGTCGACGCCGAGCACGCGCTGGACCCCTCCTACGCCGAGAAGCTGGGCGTCAATCTCGACGACCTGCTGATCTCCCAGCCGGACACCGGCGAGCAGGCGCTGGAAATCGCCGACATGCTGGTGCGTTCCAACGCGGTGGACATGGTGGTGGTCGACTCGGTCGCCGCGCTCACGCCCAAGGCCGAAATCGAGGGCGAGATGGGCGACTCGCACGTCGGCCTGCACGCCCGCCTGATGAGCCAGGCGCTGCGCAAGCTCACCGCCAACATCAAGAAGTCCGGCACGCTGGTGATCTTCATCAACCAGATCCGCATGAAGATCGGCGTGATGTTCGGCAGCCCCGAGACCACCACCGGCGGCAACGCGCTGAAGTTCTATGCGTCGGTGCGCCTGGATATCCGCCGCACCGGCGCGGTGAAGAAAGGCGACGAGGTGATCGGCTCGGAGACCCGCGTCAAGGTGGTCAAGAACAAGGTGGCGCCGCCGTTCCGCCAGGCCGAGTTCGAGATCCTCTACGGCGAGGGCACCTCGCGCGAGGGCGAGATCATCGAGCTGGGCGTGCGCGAGAACCTGATCGACAAGTCCGGCGCCTGGTACAGCTACAAGGGCGACCGCATCGGCCAGGGCAAGGAGAACGTGCGCCAGTTCCTGCGCGACAACCCGGCCATTGCCAACGAGGTGGATGCCGAGCTGCGTGCCCGTCTGCTGGTCAGCGCCAAGCCCGCGGCAGCGGCTTCCACCGAGGAAGCGGCTGAAGCCGACGCCTGATCGGCCCGGCAGGGACGGTCGTACAGGCAATGACGCGCCGGGACGACAACCACGAGCGGCCCAAGCCCAGCGCCTACGAGAAGGCGCTGGGCTTGCTCGCGCGACGCGAGCAGTCCCGGCGTGAACTGGGACGCAAGCTCGGGCAGAAGGGCTATGAACGAGACGAGGCCGATGCCGCGCTCGATCGGCTCGGCGAGCAGCGTTACCAGGACGACGAGCGCTTTGCCGGCATGCTGGTGCGCAACCGCGCCTCGCAGGGTTATGGCCCGGTGCGCATCCGGATGGAACTGAGGACGCACGGTGTGGACGACGCCACGGTGCGTCAGCTGCTGGAGGAAGTGGACACGGACTGGCATGCCAGTGCCGCAGCCCAGCTGCGTCGGCGCTATGGCGGCAAGCCCGCGAGCGACCACGCCGAGCGCGCCAAACGGGCGCAGTTCCTCTTGCGTCGCGGCTTTTCCGCCGCCACAGTACGTAGCGTTACCCACGCCGAAGTGGATGACGCTGACGACGACTGACATCACGGTTGACGCGGCGTCGCCGCGGCGTGGCCTTGTTTCAGCCATTGGAATCTTCGATGGCCCCATCGCCAGAAGCCCGCATGAAAACCGCCGAGATCCGTTCTGCCTTCCTCGACTTCTTCCGCGCCAAGGACCACGCGATCGTGCCGTCCGCCTCGCTGGTGCCCTCCAGCGACCCGACGCTGCTGTTCACCAATTCGGGCATGGTGCCGTTCAAGAACGTGTTCCTGGGCAGCGAAAAATTGCCCTACGTGCGCGCGGCGGACGTGCAGCGCTGCCTGCGCGCGGGCGGCAAGCACAACGATCTGGATGCGGTGGGCTATACCGCACGCCACCACACGTTTTTCGAGATGCTCGGCAACTGGTCGTTCGGCGACTACTTCAAGCGCGAGGCGATCGTGTGGGCATGGGAGCTCCTCACCGAGGTGTTCAAGCTGCCGGCGGACAAGCTTTGGGTGACGGTCTATCGGACCGATGACGAGGCCTACGACATCTGGAACAGGGAAGTCGGCGTGCCAGCCGAGCGCATCGTGCGCATCGGCGACAACAAGGGCGCGCCGTTCGCCTCGGACAACTTCTGGCAGATGGCCGACACCGGTCCGTGCGGGCCGTGTACCGAGATCTTCTACGATCACGGGGCGGATGTGGCCGGTGGTCCGCCGGGGTCGCCCGATGAGGATGGCGACCGCTACATCGAGATCTGGAACCTGGTGTTCATGCAGTTCGACCGCGCGCCCGACGGCACGCTGAGCCCGCTGCCGGCGCCATGCGTGGACACCGGCATGGGCCTTGAGCGCCTGGCCGCGGTGCTGCAGCACGTGCATTCGAACTACGAGATCGACCTGTTCGAGCACCTGATCCGCAAGGCCGGCGAGTTCACCGGTACGGCCGATCTCACTAACAAGTCGCTGCGCGTGATCGCCGATCACATCCGCGCCTGCTCGTTCCTGATCGTCGACGGCGTGCTGCCGTCCAACGAGGGGCGTGGCTACGTGCTGCGCCGGATCATCCGTCGCGCCCTGCGCCACGGCTGGATGCTCGGTGTGCGCGGCGATTTCTTCTGGAAGATGGTCGCGCCGCTCGTCGTGGAGATGGGCGAGGCCTATCCCGAGCTCGCGGCGCGGCAGTCGCTGATCGAGGATGCCTTGCGCACCGAAGAGCAGCGTTTCGGCGAGACGCTGGAACACGGCATGCGCGTGTTCGACGAAGTGGCCGGCAAGGCCGGCAAGACCATCCCGGGCGCAGACGCGTTTCGCCTCTACGACACCTACGGCTTCCCGGTGGACCTCACCGCCGACATCGCCCGCGAGCGCGGCATGGAGGTGGACATGGCCGGCTTCGAGCAGGCGATGACCGAGCAGCGCGAGCGAGCGCGGGCCGCGGGTAAATTCGAGGCCAAGGGCCTGATGCCGGCGGATCTGGCCAGCCAGCTGCAGCCGACCCGGTTCTTGGGCTACGAAGCGCTTTCGACCGAGGGCGCGAACGTGGTCGGCATCGTGCGTGGCGGTAAGCAGTTCGATCAGCTTGCCCCTGGCGAGGACGGCCTGGTGATCCTCGACCGCACGCCCTTCTATGCCGAGTCGGGCGGGCAGGTCGGGGATACCGGCATGCTCGACGCCCCGGCCGGGCGGTTCGACGTATCCGACACGCTCAAGATGGGTGGGGTGTTTTTCGGCCATGCCGGTACCTGGAACGGTTCGCAGCCGCTGCGCCGTGGCGACGCGGTGGCTGCCCGCGTGGACCAGGCGCGCCGCCAGGCGACCGTGCTCAATCATTCCGCCACGCACCTGCTGCACGCGGCGCTGCGCAACGTGCTGGGTGATCACGTGGCGCAGAAGGGATCGCTGGTGGCGCCGGAGCGGCTGCGTTTCGACTTTGCCCACTTCAAGCCGATGAGCCGCGACGAGCTGGCCGAGGTGGAGGCGCTGGTCAACGCCGAGGTGCGTCGCAATGCACCGGCCGAGATCCACGACATGGGCTACGACGAGGCGATTGCGTTCGGTGCCATGGCCCTGTTCGGCGAAAAGTATGGCGACCGCGTGCGCGTGCTGCGCATGGGCGATTTCTCCACCGAGCTGTGCGGTGGCACGCACGTGGGGCGCACCGGCGACATCGGCCTGTTCAAGATCGTCAGCGAAGCGGGCGTCGCTTCGGGCGTGCGCCGCATCGAGGCGGTCACCGGTCGCGGCGCTCTGGCTTACATCAATGACGAGGAGCGGCGCCTGGGCGAGCTGTCGCAGCTGCTCTCGGGGCACGGCGACGAAGTGGTCGACAAGCTCCGCCAGCTGTTCGAGCGCCAGAAGAAGCTCGAGCGCGAGCTGGAATCGCTGCGCGCCAAGGCGGCCGGTTCGGCCACCGCCGATCTCGCCGGTTCGGCCCAGCTGGTGGACGGTATCAAGGTGGTCGCGGCGCGGATCGAGGGGCTGGACGCGAAGGCGCTGCGCGACAGCGTGGACCAGCTCAAGCAGCAGCTCGTCGATTGCGTGGTGCTGCTGGCCGGCGCCACCGACGGCCGCGCCTCGCTGGTCGCCGGTGTGCACGGCAGCGCGCTGGGACGGATCAAGGCGGGCGAGGTAGTCGCACACGTCGCTGCACAGATCGAGGGCAAGGGGGGCGGCCGCCCCGACATGGCGCAAGGCGGTGGCAACGACGCTCCGCAACTGCCGGCCTTGCTGGGCGATCTGCCGCGCTGGATCGGGGAGCGCCTGCGCGGCTGAACCGCGCGGCGCGGCGCGCGGACCTAGACCAGAGACTGATTGCGCGCCTGTGACACGCTCGGCTAGTATCAGTGGATTGTCGGTTTCGCTTGTTGCAGTGCTGCCGACCACCGGAGCAGGCAGCTCAATGCGCCGGTTGAAGCCGGGGAAGGCGGAAGGGCCTTCGGCGGATGTTGTCGTCGAACTGTGTGGACGGACTCAGGGGTGAGGTCTCGTTCGACAGCTGGCCTGTAACCACACCATGTTATGGAGTAGCAATCATGTTGATTCTGACCCGCCGGGTCGGTGAAACCCTGATGATCGGTGACGAGGTGACCGTTACCGTTCTGGGCGTCAAGGGCAACCAGGTGCGCATCGGCATCAATGCGCCCAAGAACGTTGCGGTGCATCGCGAAGAGATCTACCAACGCATCAAGGGTGAGAACGAGCCCGGTGATGCGGTTCCTGGCGATAACACTGCCGAATAATCACCAAACGCTTTACCTCGACCACGCCGGTCAGTATCCTTGCCGGCTCCGCAGTAATGCGGACATGTACACGGAGAGATGCCCGAGAGGCCGAAGGGGCTCCCCTGCTAAGGGAGTATAGGGTCAAAAGCCTTATCGAGGGTTCGAATCCCTCTCTCTCCGCCAGATACGCAAAACGCCCCCTCGCGGGGCGTTTTGCGTATCTGGTTCAGGCATTCAGGCGGGTGACCCTGGCAACGCTGAAGCGTCGCGTGGACGACGAGGCCGGATGGGCAGCGGGCAGGTCACGTCCCGCTTTTTTCTTGCAGTCACCTTGCAGACCGTGCTCGACCGCTCGCGCCGTGACGCAAACGGATGCGTTCGCTGAACAGTCATGCCAGCAAAGCTGCGGCTGATCGGTGTGCCCGGCGCTGGGGGAGACGCCACGGCCGCTTTCAACTCGCCCTGCGATCCCTCGAGTCCTGCGCTTGAGCCACGCCATGAGCGGCGAGTGTGAGACGGATCCTGCGGAGCGAAGGCAGCGTGATCGCTCGTGCCCGCCGTGATTCGGGTGCTGGCCTCAGCCGGCGGACAGGCCTGCGAGCTCGCTGCCCTCGGGCGTGACACGCAGAACCGAACCGTGCTCGTACCAGTCACCCAGCACGATGCGCTCCGCAGCACGGCCATCGAGGTCGAAGTGATGGATGGCCGGGCGGTGCGTGTGCCCGTGGATCAGACGGGTGACGCCGGCTTCGCGCATCGTGGTAGCTACCGCCTGCTGGTTGACGTCCATGATGGCCTCGCCGGTGGTGCCGGTATGCGCGCGGCTGTCCTCGCGGGCCTTCGCAGCGAAGGCCCGGCGCGCCGGCAACGGCATGGCGAGTATCTGAGCCTGCCACTGCGGTTGGCGCACCTGCTGGCGCACGGCCTGGTACGCGACATCGTCGGTGCACAGCACGTCGCCATGCATGAGCAGGGTGGGGCGGCCGTACAGCGCATGGACGGTGCCGTCCTCGAGCAGGGTCAGCCCCGCCCGCGCGGCATACGCGGACCCCAGCAGAAAATCGCGATTGCCGGCCATGAAATACACCGGCACGTCCGCTTCGCTCAGCGAGCGAGTCGCCTGGGCGATGCGTGCCGGCAGCGCGGCGTCGTCGTCGTCGCCGATCCACGCGTCGACCAGGTCGCCCAGGATGTACACCGCGTCAGCGGAACGCACCTCGTCGCTGGCCAGCAAGCGCTCGAACAACGCGGTGATGTGCGGACGACCGTCGTCCAGATGCAGGTCCGAGATGAAGATCGTTGCCACGGGTCAGGGTTTCCTGGCGGCCGGGCGCGCTCCGGGCTTGCTGGCGGGCGCCGCGGGCCCGGGCGACGAGCCGGCGGGTGCCGGCTGGTTGCTTGCGGCGGAGGCCGGGGCCTGTTCGCCGATGACCTCGGCGCTCTCGATCACCACCAACGGGTTGGGCACGTCTCCGGCGAACGGGCCGAGTGCACGGGTGGGCAGGGCGGCGATCTTGTCGACCACCTCCATGCCCTTGATGACCTTGCCGAACACGGCATAGCCCCAGGTGAGTCCGCTCTGGCTGCCGACGAAGTCGAGCCGGCGGTTGTCGACCAGGTTGAAGAAGAACTGCGAGGTGCCGGAGCTGGGATCGGCGCCGCGTGCCACCGCGATGGTGCCACGCAGGTTGGAAAGCCCGTTGTCGGCCTCGCTGGCGATCGCCGGCCGGGTGCGCTTGGGCTGCAGGTTTCGCGTGTACAGCCCGCCTTGCACGAGGTAGCCGGGGATCGCGCGATGCAGCACGGTGCCGCCGTAGAAGCCGCTTCGCACGTACTGCAGGAAGTTCGCCACGCTCTTGGGCGACTTGTCCGGATAGAGCTCCAGCGTGATGTCGCCCTGGGAGGTTTGCAGCACCACCTGTGGCGGCGCAGCGGCCGGCTCGGCGTTGTCCTTGGTGGCATCCGCGGCGCGTTGCGCGATGGACAGCGCCGGCAGCGTCAGCAGCATGAAAGAGAGCAGGGCGGCTTTGAACATGGGACTCGTGCGTGCAGGTGATCGTTCGATGATACGCGGCCGCGCCGTCTGAAGCCTGTTCGGGGCTGAACCGGCGGTCGGTTTCCGCCAGGCTAGACGGCGCTCAGCGCGAGCGCGAAGCCGAGGTCGGACATCGGCGAGCGCTCCTGCTCGAGGTCCGCCTCGGTCAGCGGGTGCTGCTCCAGCCAGGCCGCCGGAAGCGCCAGCCGCAGGCGCTGACGCGTGGCCGCCAGACGCATCGGCGGCAGCGACTCGGCGCGGCGGGCGCGGCGAAACAGTACGGCCAGCCGCAGCAGTGCGGTGATCTGGCGGGCGAGCAGTCGATACCGTTGCGGCAGGGCGGAGATCAGTGCCTTGTCCGGTTTGCGACGGTGCAGTTCCACGATCGCCGCGAGCAACTGCTGCTCCTGGCGCGAGAAGCCCGCCAGGTCGGCGTGGCGCAGGATATACGCGCCGTGCCGGTGATGCTGGCTGTGCGCAATGGCGAGGCCGATCTCGTGCACCCGGGCGGCCCACGACAGCCATTCGCGGCTTTCCCCGTCGAGTTTCCAGTAACGGGCGATCTGGTCGAACAGCATCAGCGCCGTCGACTCCACCCGGCGCGCCTGCGCCCGGTCCACGCCGTAGCGGGTGGCAAGGGCGTCGATGCTGGCGGTGCGCGGATCACTGCCGCCGGCGCGCCCGAGCATGTCCCACAGCAGACCCTCGCGCATCGAGCTCTCGCACACACGCATGCGTTCGATGCCCAGTGCGGCGAAGGCGGCCTCGAAGATCACCACGCCGCCGGCGATCACCGACGCGCGATCCTCGGCCAGCCCGGGCAGCTTGATCGCGCTTATCTGCCCCTGTTCAAGCAGCGCATCGCGCAGGCCCGCCAGCGACGCGGGGGTGATCGCGTCTTCGGCGAGTTTCATCGCCTGCACCACCGAACCGATCGCCTTGGCCGTGCCGGACGACCCGAACGCATCCTGCCAGCCGGCTTCGCGGTAGTCCTCCTCGAACTGCTGCAGCAGCAGGCCGATTTCGCCGCGCGCCTTCTGCCAGCGCTTGCGGTTGAGCTTGCCGCCGGGAAAGAAGCGCAGCGTCGAGGCGATGCAGCCCACCTGCACACTTTCGGTGTGCAGCGGCGCCACCCCGCGCCCGATGATGAACTCGGTGCTGCCGCCGCCCACGTCGATGACCAGCCGTGGTTCGCGCGAGGCGGGCAGGTCGTGGGCCGCGCCGAGAAAGATCAGGCGCCCTTCTTCGCGCCCGGAGACGATTTCCACCGGGTGCCCCAGCGCGCTCTCGGCGGCGCTGAGGAACGACTGCGGCGAGGCCAGTCGACGCACCGTGTTGGTCGCCACCGCACGCACGTGCAGCGAAGGCAGCCCGGACAGCCGCTGGCCGAACCGCTTGAGGCAGTTCAGCGCGCGCGCCCGATGTTCCGCATCGAGCGTGCCGTCGCTGCGCAGGCCTGCGGCCATGCGCACCGTGTCGCGCAGGCGGTCGATCACCCGGGGCTCGCCGTGTTCGACCCGGGCGACCACCATATGGAAGCTGTTGGAGCCAAGGTCGACCGCGGCGACCAGCTCGCCGTCGCGGATCTGGACCTGGTCGCCGGCGCTCATGCCCACCGTCCGGCGAGAGACTGTTGCTGCAGGCATGAAGCAAGGCGCATGGGGAACGTTCTCATGGTGTGGGCGCTGCCGGGCAGAGCTTGGCCAGCAGGGTCTGCTGCGCGTTGTGGGGAGCGCTGGTGCCGGGCGTGGCCCGCGTGTAGCGTCCGTCGCTACCCAGCAGCCAGGCCTGGGTATTGTCGGCCAGCGTGTTCGCCAGGGTCTCTTCGAACACCCGGGCGGCCAGTTCCGGATCGAGTATCGGGAACGCCACTTCGATGCGCCGCATCAGGTTGCGCTCCATCCAGTCGGCGCTGGCGCAGTAGAGCTCGGGCGCGTCGTCGTTGGCGAACCAGTACACGCGGCTGTGTTCGAGGAATCGTCCGACGATGGAGCGCACCCGGATGTGGTCGGAAATCCCGGGCAGCCCCGGGCGCAGCGTGCAGGCGCCACGCACGATCAGGTCGATCTCCACGCCCGCCTGCGAGGCGCGGTAAAGCGCTTCGATCACGTGCGACTCGTTCAGCGCGTTGAGCTTGGCGACGATGCGCGCGCGCTTTCCCGCCAGGGCGTGTTCGGTCTCGCGCTCGATCTTCGCCACCACGCTCTTGTACAGCGTGAAAGGCGAATGCAGCAGGCGCTTGAGGCTGATGGTCGGGCCAAGCCCCGACAGTTGCTGGAAAATCTTGTGCAGGTCCTCGCCGATTTCCTCGTTGGCCGTCATCAGCCCGATGTCGGTGTAGAGGCGGCTGTTCGCCTGGTGGTAGTTGCCGGTGGACAGGTGCACATAGCGCCGCAGAGCAGCACCTTCGCGCCGCACGATCAGCATCATCTTGGCGTGGGTCTTGAACCCGACCACACCGTAGACCACCTGCACCCCGGCCTCCTGCAGGCGCGTGGCCAGCCGGATGTTGGCCTCTTCATCAAAGCGCGCGCGCAGTTCGATGACCACCGTCACGTCCTTGCCGTTGCGCGCCGCGTCCACCAGCAGGTCGACCAGCGGCGTGTCCTCGCCTGCCCGGTACAGCGTCTGCTTGATCGCCAGCACGTTGGGGTCCTGGGTGGCCTGGCGCAGCAGGTCGACCACGGCGGCGAAGCTCTCGTAGGGGTGGTGCAGCAGCACGTCGCGCTGGGCGATCACCTCGAACTTGTTGCGGCTCGCCTCCATCTGCGCGGGGATGCGCGCGGTGAAGCGGGGGAACTTCAGGTCGGGGCGGTCCAGCCAGTCGTAGATCAGGCCGGCGCGGATGATGTTGACCGGCCCATCGCAACGATAGACGTCCGCCTCATCGAGCTGGAAGTTCTCCACCAGCATGCGGGTGATCGCCTTGGGGCAATCGGTGCCGATCTGCAGTCGCACCGGCCGGGCATAGCCACGGCCGACCAGTTCTTCGGTGAGGGCGCGGGCGAGGTTTTCCACCTCGGCTTCTTCCACCATCAGCTCGCTGTTGCGGGTGACCCGGAACTGGTGCGATCCCAGCACCTTGAAGCCGGGGAACATCAGGTCCACGAAGGCGTGCAGCAACTCTGCCAGGAACACGAAGTGCTCGCCGGGCCCGCTGACCTCCGCCGGCACGCGGATGATCCGCGGCAGCGACCGCGGCGCGCGCACCAGCGCCATGTGCCCCTCGTTGCCGAACGCGTCGCGACCCTTGAGCACCACCGCGATGTTCAGCGTCTTGTTGAGGATCCGCGGGAACGGGTGCACCGGGTCCAGCCCCAGCGGCGAGAGCACCGGCAGCACTTCATGCTCGAAATAGCCCTGCAGCCAGCGATGCTGCCGCTCGCCCCAGCGCTGGCGCGGCAGGATGTGGATGCCCTCGCCGGCCAGCCGGGGGCTGATGTCGTCCTGCCAGGTGGCGTACTGCTCGGACACCAGGTCCAGCACCCGCGTGCGGATGCGCGCGAGCAGCTCGCCGGAGCCGATGCCGTCGGGTCCGGGTGCGGCCGAGCCATAGCTGTGGTGATGCTTGAGCATGGCCACGCGAACCTCGAAGAACTCGTCGAGGTTGTTGGCCACGATGCTCAGGTAGCGCAGCCGTTCCAGCAATGGCACGGCGGTGTCGCGGGCCATCGCCAGCACCCGGAAATTGAATTCCAGCGCCGCCAGCTCGCGGCTGAAAAAGAGATCGGGCGAACCCACCTGGCCAGCGGCAGGGGGCGGAGACAGGGGAGGACGGCGCATCCGCGCATTCTGGCGCATGTGACGGGCGTGCACACCCCGCGCGGCGATGCCGGACGGGCGATCGCTCAGCTCTCGTCGCTGCCGGCCGGTCCGAGCAGGCGCTCGCGCCCGAAATGGCACGAAAACGTGGACCCCTGGCCGGGCGTGCTCTCGATCTGCAGCCGCGCCTGGTGGAGGTTGAGCACGTGCTTGACGATCGACAGCCCCAGGCCAGTGCCGCCGCTGTCGCGCGATCGGCTCGAGGACACCCGGTAAAACCGTTCGGTCAGTCGCGCCAGGTGGCTGGCGGGGATGCCGAAGCCGGTGTCGGTTACCGAGTAGACGGCGCCGTCGCCGCTGCGCTGCCAGCGGATGGTGATGTGCCCGCCGACCGGGGTGTAGCGCACGGCGTTGCTGACCAGATTGGAGAGCGCGCTGTGCAGGTCTTTGGGCGAACCGAGCAGATCGGCCTCGGCCGTGGATTCGAGCGTGATCTGGTGACGTCCCTGGCTGAGCGCTTCGGCCTCCTTGCGCAGGGTCGCCAGCAGGGCGGCCATGCCGACCCGCTCGTCGGCAACGTGCTCCTGCGTCTCCAGCCGCGAGAGCGTCAGCAGGTCTTCCACGATCTGACCCATGCGCTTGGACTGCGCGCGCATCTCGCCGAGCACCGGAGCCAGTTCGGGTACGTCTTCGGGATCGAGCAGCTCGAGGTAGCCATGGATCACCGTCAACGGCGTGCGCAGCTCATGCGACACGTTGGCCACGAAATCCCGCCGCACCTGTTCCAGCCGGGTCAGGTCGCTGATGTCGCGCGCCAGCAGCAGCCGCTGGCGTCGCCCGAATGGGAGCAGGGTGACGTTGAGGTGCCGGTCCGGTCGCCCGGGTGCGGCGATGTCGTTGAGCGGCTCGTGTGCGCCCTCGTGCAGCCAGCCAGCCAGTTCCGAGGCGTGCAGCCGCTCGTGCAGGTCGGCCCCGCGATCGTGTGGCCGGCGCAGGCCGAGCAGGTCTTCCGCGGCGTGGTTGAACCAGCGCACGTGCTGTTCGTTGTCGAGCAGCACCACGGCGTCGGGGAGGTTCCCCGCGGCGCTTCGCAGGTCGCGCAGGCTCGAGGCAATGCGGCGGGTTCGCGTCATGAAACGGTCATGCGTGGCGGGCGCTGGTGCGGCAGTTGCGGTCATCATGGTCGCCTGCCCATGACGGATCCAAGACAGCAGCAAGACGATTTGCGCCACGGCGATGACAGACACACCGAGCCAGCTGTCGTCGAACAACGCGCGACCAGCCAGCGCACCGGCGGCGAGTGCCGCGGCGAGCAGGGGGACGAGGAGCGACAGGCGCGGCAGGCGGAACGTGCTCACGGAAGGGCGGCCCGGGCGTTATGGCAGGCCGGCAGCATCGACAAAAGCGGCAGTCGGCGCAAGCGCCGCGCGTGGCCGACTCAGAGGCTGGCGGAAAAGCGGTAACCCGAGCCGCGCACGGTCTGCACCATGTCGTCGAGCTTCCACGGCTCCAGCGTCTTGCGCAGGCGCCGGATGTGCACGTCGACCGTGCGCTCCTCCACATAGACGCTGCCGCCCCAGACATGATCGAGCAGTTGCGCGCGCGAGTAGACGCGTTCCGGGTGGGTCATGAAGAAGTACAGCAGCCGGTATTCGGTCGGGCCGATCGTCACCGGTTCGTCGCCGGCGAACACGCGGTGCGCGGGTCCGTCGATGCGCAGGCCGCCCAGCTCGACCATGCCCGAACCGTCATCGCCCTGGCTGCGCCGCAGCACCGCCTTGATCCGGGCGATCAGCTCGCGGGTGGAGAAAGGCTTGATCACGTAGTCGTCGACACCGGCCTCCAGGCCGTTCACGCGATCCATTTCCTCGCCGCGGGCGGTCAGCATGATGATCGGGATTTCCCGGCTGAGCTCTTCCTTGCGCAGGCGCCGGGCCAGTTCCAGGCCGCTGGTGCCGGGCAGCATCCAGTCGAGCAGGATCAGGTCCGGCACCTGCTCGGCGATGGACAGCTGCGCGGCGCGGGCGTCGGCGGCCTGGCTCGCTTCCATGCCGGCCTTGCGCAGCGCGAACGCCACCATGTCGCGAATCGAGGCTTCGTCTTCAACGATGAGGATGCGCTTGTGCACGCTTGCATTCGCCCGGGGTTATGTGACGGAGGGATTGCAGCGTGATTATGTTACCTGCCGATGACAGCCGCGCCACAGGCCGGTTGCCGCCGCTCAGCGCGTGCCGCGATCGGGGTTGTCCTCGGTCTGCACCTTGCGTTTGCGCAGTTCCAGCACCAGTGGCGTGAGCTCGGCGATGCGGGCCTGGATGCGCGCGCGGGCGTAGTAGTCGAGGTCGTCACGCTTGAGCAGTCGCTTGAGCTGTTCGAGCGCGTCGAACGGGCGGCCGGAAAGGTAACTGGCGTCCGCGTAGGCCTCGCCGGCACGGGCGCTGTCGCCGGCACGCTCGCTGGCGCGCGCGTAGGTGCGGAAGATGTCCGGGTCTTCGCTGGTGTCCAGCGCCGGGCGCAGCAACGTGGCGGCCCGTGCGGCATCGCCCTGGCTGGCCTCGCCCTGGCTGGCCCCGGCTTGGATCAGCGCCTTGGCATAGGCCAGGGTGACGGCAGGGTTGCGCGGCGAGTCGCTGTTCGCATCGGCGTAGATCGCCAGGGCTGCGGCGCGGTGCCCGGCCTGCAACTGCGCATCGGCCATCGCCAGGCGCAGTACCAGGTTGTCCGGGTGGCTCGCGAGCAGGGGCTGGAGCACGCCAATGGCCTTGTCGCCGCGGCCACTGCGTGACAGGGCGAGGGCGTAGCCATAGCGGTTGGCCAGCGTGTCGAACTCGCGTCGCGGCAGGTTCGCCGAGTAATAGCTGGAGAGCTTCAGCGCGTCGCCGGCAAGCACGCGCACGCGCTCGCGCATCAGTGCATAGGTGTCCATCGCCGGCGCATTGCCGGCGGCGGTGACCAGGGTGGTGGGGTCCTTCACGAACGCAATCGGCGCGGTGGCGCGCGCCCACTGGCCGGCGTCGAGGGTGGTGCCGGCGGGTCGTTGCTTCTGCATCGCCGCCAGCGCACCGGCGCGCGCCTTGGCATCGCTGATGCGCAAGGTGGTGACGGGGTGATCCTGCAGCAGTGACGGCACGTCATTGCCGCCGGAGCCGGCCCGCAGCGTGTCGGCCATGCGCTCGAAGAACGCGGCCATCGCATGGGGGTCGAAGTCGGCCTTGGCCAGGGTCTGGATGCCGACGCGGTCCGCCTCGGTCTCGTCCTTGCGGGTGAAGTTGATCTGCTTTTGCAGAATCGCGCCCTGGCCGCCCATCAGGATCGCCCCGGCCGCATCGCCCGCGTGTGCCCCGGCCCCCGCCGCAATCGCCCCCAGCAGCACGAGGGCCATCAGCGGCGCGTCCTTCTTGGATGCCTCGAACGCGCGCTGCAGGTGGTTCTGCGTGATGTGGCCAATCTCGTGTGCGATCACGCCGGCCAGCTCGCTCTCGCTGCGGGTGATGGTGATCAGGCCGGAATTGACTGCGATATAGCCGCCCGGAGCGGCGAAGGCATTGATTTCGGGGTCCTTCACGATAAAGAACGCGAAGTGGTCCTTGGGCTTGTCGCAGGCGGCGACCAGCCGGTAGCCGAGGTGGTTGATGTAGTCGTCCAGCAGCGGGTCGTCGACTACCATGTCCAGCGCGCGCATCTGCCGCAGCATCGCGCCGCCGTAGTTCTCGGCCTCCTGGTCGGAGATGAGTGCGTTGGCCGAGCTGCCCAGATCCGGCA
Source organism: Dyella sp. (assembly GCF_035685805.1). Lineage (GTDB taxonomy): Bacteria > Pseudomonadota > Gammaproteobacteria > Xanthomonadales > Rhodanobacteraceae > Dyella_A. The sequence continues at coordinate 6,713 of NZ_DASSAB010000007.1, read as the reverse complement.
ACCGCAGATCGTCCTGCGCGCTGGCGGCAAGGCACAGCCCGGCGCTGATCAGCGCGGTGCACAGCCGGGTGATAATGCGTCGTGGTGCCTTGAGCATAGGCCGCGGACAATACCACCGCGGCCGCTGCCCACGGGCGGCAAGCCGGTACCGCGCTGGCTGCGGTTCACCTGGGCCGCTTGCGCGAGCCGCCCCGCAGCCCCATTTATCGACATCAATTCGCAGAATATCCGGAGCAAGATCATGCCCAAGATCGAGGTCTATTCCACCGCCGTATGTCCATACTGCGTCTCGGCCAAGAGCCTGCTCAAGTCCAAAGGGCTGGAGTGGACCGAAGTGCGCATCGACACCGACCCCGCGCAGCGCGACGCCATGCTGGCCCGCAGCGGCGGCCGCCGCACGGTGCCGCAGATCTTCATCAACGACCATCACGTGGGCGGCTTCGACGACCTCGTGGCGGCCGATCGCAGCGGCAAGCTGGCCAGCTTGCTGGAGGCCGGCGCATGAGCGCGGAGAACGATCGCCTCGCGGAGTTCACCGCGTTCCGCAAGCGCATGAACGAGCGCATCCTGGCCGAAGACAACCAGGTGGTGCGGCGGTTCTTCGCACTGGACACGCAGACCTACAAGGCCGGCGTGCTGGACGTGAAGACCAAGGAACTGCTCGGCCTGGTGGCCTCGATGGTGTTGCGCTGCGACGACTGCATCAGCTACCACGTGGCGCAGTGCAAGGAAGCCGGCGTGACGCGCGAGGAGTTTTTCGAAACCTTCAGCGTGGGTCTGGTGGTGGGAGGCTCTATCGTGATCCCGCACCTGCGCCGGGCGGTGGATTTTCTCGATCAGCTCGAGGGCGGCCAGGGTGAGGCGGCCGAAGGCTGCGCCGATCACGGCTGAGCGTGCAGCTTTTTGAAATGCTCCATCCGAGCATTTGCATCGTTGGCGGCGGGCTTTGCCATGGCCGCTGCGGCGGGCATAAGCGATAATGGTGCGGTTGTGAGGCCCGGATATCCCCGTCCCGGCCTCCGCTGACGCACCCCAAGGAGCATCCCCATGAGCAAGACCATTGCCGTGATCCCCGGCGACGGCATCGGCCCGGAAATCATGACCGCCACGCTGCGCGTGCTCGACGCGCTCGATTGCGGCCTCGACTACGACTTTGCCGATGCCGGCATGGTGGCGCTCGACAAGCACGGCGACCTGCTGCCCAAGGAAACGCTGGACAAGATCGCCCAGCACAAGGTGGCGCTGAAGGGCCCGCTGACCACGCCGATCGGCGGTGGCTTCACCTCGATCAACGTCACCCTGCGTCGCCATTTCGACCTCTACGCCAACGTGCGCCCGGCGATCAGCTTCCCGGGCACCAAGTCGCGTTACGAGAACATCGACATCATCACCGTGCGCGAGAACACCGAGGGTGCGTACCTGGCCGAGGGCCAGACGCTGTCCGAGGATGGCGAGGTCGCCCAGTCGATCATCCGCAACACGCGCAAGGGCAGCACCCGCATCGTGCGCTACGCGTTCGAGATGGCGGTGAAGAAGGGCCGCAAGAAGATCACGGCCGTGCACAAGGCCAACATCCTCAAGACCAGCACCGGCCTGTTCCTCAACGTGGCGCGCGAGATCGCCAAGGAATACCCGCAGATCGAGTTCAACGAGATGATCGTGGACAACACCTGCATGCAGCTCGTGATGCGCCCCGAGCAGTTCGACGTGATTGTCACCACCAACCTGTTCGGCGACATCATCTCCGACCTCTGCGCCGGCCTGGTGGGCGGCCTGGGTCTTGCCCCGGGCGACAACATCGGCGAGCACGCGGCGATCTTCGAGGCGGTGCACGGCTCGGCGCCGGACATCGCCGGCAAGGGCATCGCCAATCCGTGCGCGTTGCTGCTGGCGGCGGCCGACATGCTCGACCACCTGGGTCAGGTGGAGAAGGGCACCCGGCTGCGCCAGGCGATCCGCGACACCATGACCCACGACCGCGACAGCGTGACGCCGGACCTGGGGGGCAAGGGCAGCACCGAGAGTTTCGGTGAGGCGATCGCGAAGCGCGTCAAAGGCTGAGGCGAATCTTGCGAGCAGATGAAAAAGCCGCGACTCACCGTCGCGGCTTTTTTATTGCGGCAGTTCAGTGCGCAGCGGGCGTGTAGCTGCCAGGGGCGCTCTGGAACGGGATCGCAATGCGATTCCAGGCGTTGATCAGGATCACCGCCATGGTGAGGTCACCCAGCTCTTTGGCGCTGAACTGGGCGCTTGCCATGGCGTAGACCTCGTCGCTGACACCGTGCGCGTCCAGCCGCGTTACTGCTTCGCACCAGGCCAGGGCGGCGCGCTCGCGGTCGTTGTAGAACGGTGCTTCCCGCCACGCCTGCAGCACGTAAAGTCGCTGCTCGGTTTCGCCGGCGGCACGTGCGTCCTTGCTGTGCATGTCCAGGCAATAGGCGCAGCCATTGAGCTGGGATGCGCGCATCAAGACCAGTTCGATCAGTGCCGGTTCCAGACTGCTCGCATGGACGTACTTGTGCAGGGCGAACAGCGGTTTGATCGCTTCCGAGACGGGGGCGGAGGATTGACGGGATGACATGGGGAACTCCTTGCGTGAGTGCGGCCGGGGCGGCCGTTCAGTGCAAGGACGCAGGCCCCGTGGATTTCGTGACAGCTGCCAGCCGGGCCAGCTTGCCGGGGTGACGCAGCGCGTGGATCGCGCGGATGCCGGTGGCGTCGTCGTCTATCCAGCTGGCAGATATCAGGGTGTCGCCTTGCCAGCTGAGTAGGGCGGGAGTGCCGTTGAGTTGGTGGATCTCGTGGCGCACATCCTGGCCCCGCTGATGGACGGCGATCTGCATATACAGGCGGGCCAGGCGATCCGCTCCGTGCAGTGGATGCAAGGTCGCGGTGACCAGGCCGCCGCCGTCGGAAACGTGCACCGCATCTTCGGCGAAAAGCGCGCGCAGCGTGTCCAGGTCGGGCTGTCGCAGTGCCTCGGCGAAACGCTCCAGCAGGCGGTACTGGCGGTTGGCGTCCGGCGCGCTCCGGCCGGGACGCGCCTCGCGCAGGCGCTGTCTTGCCCGATGCACCCGCTGCCGACAGGCGTCCTCACCGATGCCCAGCATCACCGCCGTCTCGGCATGGCTGTAGTCGAACACCTCGCGCAGAAGGAAGGCGGCGCGTTCGTCGGGGCTTAGCCGTTCGAGCAGCAAGAGAAAGCTGAGGGTCAGGCTCTCGGCGCGCTCCAGTTGCGCCTCGGGCTGGTCGGCGTCGGCTATCCACGGTTCGGGTAGCCAAGGGCCGCTGTAGTGTTCGCGCTCGGTCCGTGCGCGGCGCAGTCGGTCAAGCGCGAGGCGGGTGGTGACGGTGACCAGCCAGGCCTCGGGGTCGTCCAGCGCATCGAGGTTCTGCGCGTGCCAGCGCAACCAGGCGTCATGGAGCACGTCCTCGGCGTCGCTGGGCGTGCCGAGCATGCGATAAGCCAGGCCGAACAGGCGCTGGCGGTGCTGCTGGAACAGAGCGGTTTGCGCGTCCATCGGGCGTTCCTTTGACAGGTGGCGCTACCAGGACGTGTGGGCCGCGCGCAACGTGACAGCCCTCAGCCCAGGAACGGCCACGGCGCCAGGAAGACCAGCCAGATCAACACCAGCATGCCGGCGTACTTGATCGCGCGAAACAGCTTCGGATGCTTCTTCTTGAACGCCCGGTTTCGATCGCGGCTGCGCTGGTTGAGCGCGAATACGCGATTGACGAAGCCGGTCTTCTCCTCGGACGACTCGGTGTTCGGGGAGGCGGTGATCTTGCCCATGAACGCGCCGACACGGTGGTTGATCGCGCGCATCCAGCGTGTTCGCAACGGGCGCTCCACGTCGGCGAACAGGATCACGCGGGTCTGGTCGGTCTTGTTCTCGGCCCAGTGCACATAGGTTTCGTCGAACACCACATCCTTGCCGTCGCCCCAGGCGTGCATCTGCCCGTCGACGAAGATGCGGCAGTCGTCCGAGTTGGGTGTGATCAGGCCGAGGTGATACCGCAGCGAGCCGGCAAAGGGGTCGCGGTGGGGGTTGAGCCTCGAACCCGGGGGCAGCAGCGCGAACATCGCCGCCTTGACGCTGGGGATGCTGTTGAGCAGCTTCACCGTCTGCGGGCACAGCGTTTCGGCCGAGGCCAGCGGTTCGCCGTACCACTTCAGATAGAAGCGCTTCCAGCCCTGCTTGAAGAAGCTGTTGAAGCTGGCGTCGTTGTGCTTTTCGGCGGCCCGGATATGGCCCTCGTCGAACAGCTGCATCGCCTCGGTGCGGATCGCCTGCCAGTTCGCCTGCAGCAGGTCCAGCTGGGGAAAGCCGCGGCGGTCGAGGATCGGCCGCGCAGGCACGGCCGAGAAGGCGTACATCAGCAGGTTGTACGGCGCGAACACGGCGGAGTGATCCACCAGCTGACGGTCGAAACGCAGGCGCGCGCGGCCACGCAGGTGCACCAGCAGCACACAGAGGGCGAAGGCCAGCAAAACATACAACACGATGAGGCGCGGGCTGAGCAGGTTCATGGCAACCAGGAAATCGGGGGGCTGACCTGCGAAGCATACGCTGCAACAGGGTTGCCGGCCTTGGGCGAGCGCAATGGCCCGGCGCTCGTGCAAAGGTTCCGGACCGGTTGGAAGCCGTGTCGCTTTTGCGTCGTACCTCCTCTTCCGGCCAGCACCGCGTGGGGGCGGTGGTCACAGATGGCGGTTCACCATCTAATCGGCACTCGAGCTTCCAGGACCAATCGGGGCCGCCACGGCGCCGCCTGAGGCGGTTCGAACGGCCCGGCGCGCTGCCTGTGCGGCCGCAACATGGGCGGGCTATGATCTGCGCTGGCACAGGTCGCAGGCACCCGTTTCCCTGGAGGCGCAAGCCACGGCCTCGGCGCCGCAGCGACTGCCGTCCGGGCGGCAGGAGGGTTTGGGTCGCCGAAGTGACACGTTGCTCCGGCACATTGCCAGGGAGGGTCGGTCCATTCGTCGACGGGGAAACTCATGCACGTGCTGCCTTTGCTTGCTGGTTTGGCGATTCTTGCCTTGGCGTTCTACTGGCAACACCGGCGCGTCCGCGCCATGACCGCCGAGTGGGCCGCGGCCCACGGGTATCGTATTCTCGACATCCGGCTGGCGTGGTTCCTGCCACTACGGATGTGGCTGACTACCAGCGACGCCCAGGTCGTGGTGCGGGTGAAAATCTATGACGAGAGGTCCCGGCGCGTTCGCAGCGGCTGGCTGCGGCTCGGCGCCTACTGGCGTGGCTTGGCCGATGGGGACTCGGCCCAGGTGCGCTGGGAAGACGGATAGCACCCGCGCAGGCGACTCGCGGCGTGCCGAAGCGGGCGAAGTGCGTGGGTCGCACCGCGATGACTCGGTTTCTCCAACGGCGACCGGTGCCACAGCAAACGCCGGTCGCCGTTGGCGTCAGAGTGCCTCGGAGGCGAAATCGGCCAGGCGTGAGCGTTCGCCCCGGCGCAAAGTAATGTGTGCCGAATGCGCCCAATGCTTGAAACGGTCCACCGCATAGGTGAGGCCGGAGGTGGTCTCGGTGAGGTAGGGCGTGTCGATCTGCTCCACGTTGCCCAGGCAGACGATCTTGGTGCCAGGGCCGGCGCGGGTGATCAGTGTCTTCATCTGCTTGGGGCTGAGGTTCTGCGCCTCGTCGATGATCAGGTAGCGCGAAAGGAAGGTGCGCCCGCGCATGAAGTTGAGCGAGCGGATCTTGATCCGCGAGGCGAGCAGGTCGTTGGTGGCCTGGCGACCCCAGCTGCCGCCTTCCTCCGGATTGGCCAGCACTTCGAGGTTGTCGGTGAGGGCGCCCATCCAGGGCGTCATCTTTTCTTCCTCGGTGCCGGGCAGGAAGCCGATGTCCTCGCCCACGCTGACCGTGGCGCGGGTCATGATGATCTCGGTGTAGCGGCGGTCGTCGAGCACCTGCGTCAGGCCCGAGGCCAGCGCCATCAGGGTCTTGCCGGTGCCGGCGGTGCCGGTCAGCGTGACGAAGTCGACGTCCGGGTCCATCAGCAGGTTCATCGCGAAGTTCTGCTCGCGGTTGCGGGTGTTCACGCCCCACACCGCGTTCTTGACCGAGCCGTAGTCCTTCAAGGTCTTGAGCACCGCGGTCTTGTCGCGGATCTCGGTCACCCGCGCATACATGCTGGGCTCGCCGGGCGCCTCGAAATACACGAACTGGTTGATGTAGAGGTTGGGCACGATCGGGCCGCTGATGCGGTAGAAGGTGCTGCTGCCGCTCTGCCAGCTCTCGACCGTCTTGCTCTGGCGCGTCCAGAAGTCGGCCGGCAGGGCCAGCGAGCCGGCGTAGAGCAGGTCGCCGTCCTCGAGGGTCTTGTCGTTCTGGTAGTCGTCGGCGGCCAGCCCGAGGGCGCGTGCCTTGACGCGCATGTTGATGTCCTTCGACACCAGCACCACTTCCTGCTTCGGCCGGCCGTGGGCGTCCTCGGCATAGAGGTCGCGCAGCGCCTGCACCACGCCCAGGATCTGGTTGTCGGCCTTGCCCTGCGGCAGGCTGGTCGGCAGCGTGTAGTCGAGCGGCGCGGTCTGGAAGAACAGCTTGCCGCCGGCCTCGCGGTGGCCGGTGCCGTTCAGCGGGATCCCTTCGGTGCGGCCGCTGCCGTCGCGCCGCGGCAGGTCGGCGGCGAGCGCGTCGAGGTCGCGGCTCACCTGGCGCGCGTTGCGCGCGACCTCGGTC
>NZ_DASSAB010000006.1:0-104178 GCF_035685805.1 Dyella sp. | reverse complement strand
TCGGCAGCCCTGCTTGCCGCTGTGATGCTGGCGGGCTGCACTCAATCCCAGGCACCCGCTTCCGCGCCTGCGTCGTCCGCCGCGCGGCCCTCTGCTTCGGCATCGGCGGCCTCGGGCGCTACCGCGGAAGCGCCGACGCCGGTGACGGATGACCGGGCAGAGCCGGGCCTGGCGCGCTATGACGGCTATGGCGACATGCGGTTCGGCATGGACGAAGCAGCCTTTCGCCATGCCTGGCAGGGCGACCTGGCCGGCCAGGTCGATCCGGCCGGCGGCTGCAGCGTTCTGCGGCCGGCCTGGGTGAAGCAGCCGCAGAGGTTTGGTTTTCTGTTCGAGCAAGGCCGCTTCGCGCGCTATGACGTCGGCACCGACAAGGAGTCCGCGCCCGGCGGTGGTCGCGTGGGCATGCAAGCGGGGCAGATCCGGGCGCTGTACGGCGACGCCGTGCAGGTTGCCCCGCACAAGTACGAAGCGGGCGCCAGCGTGCTGCGTGTCGCCGCGCCCGACGGGCGCGGTGCGTTGGTGTTCGAGACCGATGCCGCCGGCAAGGTCACGCGCTGGCGCGTGGGCGTGCCGCCGGCAATCGATTACGTCGAAGGCTGCGGTTGAGCGCAGCACCCATGGAGCGTTGAAACATGAAACTTGGTTCGTTGAAGGAAGGCGGCCGCGACGGCACGCTGGTTGTCGTCAGCCGTGACCTGACGCACGCGGTGCGTGCTGTCGGCATTGCCGCCACGCTGCAGGCCGCGCTGGACGATTGGTCCAACGCCGCGCCGCGATTGAACGCGCTGTCCGACGAACTTCATGCCGGTACGGCACCGGGGCGCTTCGCGCTCGACCTGGACACCCTGGCCGCCCCGCTGCCGCGCGCCTACGAGTTCGTCGACGGCAGCGCGTACCTGCCGCACGTCGAGCGCGTGCGCAAGGCTCGCGGCGCGGAGGTGCCGGCGAGCTTCTACACCGATCCGCTGATGTACCAGGCGACCAGCGCCGGCTTCCTCGGCCCGCGCGATCCGGTGGTGGTACCCAGTGAGGAGTTCGGCATCGATCTGGAGGCCGAGGTGCTGGTGGTGACCGACGACGTGCCGATGGGCGTGACGCCGGCGCAGGCGTCGCAGCACATCCAGCTGGTGGGCCTGGTCAACGATGTGAGCCTGCGCGGGCTGATCCCGGGGGAGCTGGCCAAGGGCTTCGGGTTCCTGCAGTCCAAGCCGCGGTCGGCGCTGTCGCCGGTGCTGGTGACGCCGGACGAACTGGCCGACGCCTGGCAGGGCGACAAGCTGCACCTGCCGATGCGCACCTGGCTCAACGGCAAGTGGTTCGGCGAAGCCGAGTGCGGCGTCGACATGCAGTTCAGCTTTGCCGAACTGGTAGCGCACGTGGCGAAGACCCGTCCATTGACCGCCGGTACGCTGGTGGGCTCGGGCACCATCGCCAACCAGGACACCGGCAAGGGCGCCTCGTGCCTGGCCGAGCAGCGTACGGTGGAAACCCTGCGCGACGGCGCGCCGAGCACGCCGTTCCTGCACTTCGGCGACACCGTGCGCATCGAGATTACCGATGCACGGGGCCAGTCGATCTTCGGCGCCATCGAGCAGGTCATCGCTCCTCTGGCGCAGTAGCCCGGCCGGTGCACAGGCCGCCATGCGGTGCGTGGCGGCATATGCATAGACACAGCCGTTATCACGCGGGAGCCGGTCGCTGGCTAGAATCAGCGGCCTATGAGTGAACCCGCCATGACACCTGCCGCCAACGCCGCCGACACCGCCTCGCACCTGAAGCGGCTTGAAGCGGAGAGCATCCACATCCTGCGCGAGGTTGCCGCGGAGTTCGCCAACCCGGTGATGATGTACTCGGTCGGCAAGGACTCCTCGGTGCTGCTGCACCTGCTGCAGAAGGCGTTCCATCCCGCGCCGCCGCCGATCCCGCTGCTGCACGTGGACACCACCTGGAAGTTCCGAGAGATGATCGCCTTCCGCGATCGTCGCGCGGCGGAGGTGGGCGCGAAGCTGATCGTGCACATCAACCAGGAAGGCGTGGCCCAGGGCGTGGGCCCGTTCACCCACGGCGCCAGCGTGCACACCGACATCATGAAGACCCAGGCCCTGAAGCAGGCGCTGAACGCACACCGCTTCGACGCGGCCATTGGCGGCGCGCGTCGCGACGAGGAAAAATCGCGCGCGAAGGAGCGGGTGTTTTCGTTCCGCACCGCGCAGCACCGCTGGGATCCGAAGCGCCAGCGTCCGGAGCTGTGGAACCTCTACAACGGTCGCATCGCCAAGGGCGAGAGCGTGCGGGTGTTCCCCCTATCGAACTGGACCGAGCTGGATATCTGGCTCTACATCTATCGCGAGGCGATCGAGGTGCCGTCGCTGTATCTCGCCGCGCCGCGGCCGGTGGTCGAGCGCGACGGCATGCTGATCATGGTCGACGACCAACGCATGCCGCTGGCGCCGGGAGAAAAGCCCGAGTTGCGCAGCGTGCGTTTCCGCACCCTCGGCTGCTATCCGCTCACCGGGGCGATCGAGTCCGACGCCGACGACCTGCCCAAGGTGATCCAGGAAATGCTCATCGCACGCACCTCGGAGCGACAGGGCCGGGCGATCGATCACGATCCGTCGGCCTCGATGGAAAAGAAGAAGCAGGAGGGGTATTTCTGATGGGCTTCGACGACACCCCCTCCCTCGACAGCTACCTTGCCCTGCACGAGTCCAAGGGCCTGCTGCGGCTGATCACCTGCGGCAGCGTGGACGACGGCAAGAGCACCCTGCTCGGCCGCCTGCTGTACGACTCCAAGCTGCTGTTCGACGACCAGCTCGCCGCACTGGAGGGCGACAGCCGTCGCCATGGCACGCAGAACGGCGAGCTGGACTTCGCGCTGCTGGTGGACGGCCTGTCGGCCGAGCGCGAGCAGGGCATCACCATCGACGTGGCCTACCGGTTCTTCGGCACCGAGCGGCGCAAGTTCATCGTCGCCGACTGTCCCGGCCACGAGCAGTACACCCGCAACATGGCCACCGGTGCGAGCACCGCGGACCTCGCCGTGGTGCTGGTCGACGCGCGCAAGGGCCTGCTCACGCAGACCCGTCGCCACAGCTACATCAGCGCGCTGCTGGGCATCCGCCACGTGCTGCTGGCGGTGAACAAGATGGACCTGGTCGACTACGACGAAGCCACCTTCCGCACGATCGAGGCCGACTATGCCGCGCTGGCCCGCGGCCTGGGCATTTCCCACGTCACCGCCATTCCGCTGTCGGCGCTGCGCGGCGAGAACGTCAGCAGCGCCTCGCGGGTGATCGACTGGTATCGCGGCCCGAGCCTGCTGGAGCACCTGGAAACGGTGGCCATCGAGCGACCGGCAAGCGCGCTGGGCTTCCGCATGCCGGTGCAGTGGGTGTGCCGTCCCGACCAGAGCTTCCGCGGCTACGCGGGCCAGGTGGTGGCAGGGGTACTGTCGCCCGGCGACGAGGTGGTGGTGCTGCCCGGCGGCGCACGTTCGCGCGTGGCACGCATCGTCACCGCGGACGGCGATCGCAAGCGCGCCAGGGAAGGCGAGGCGGTGACGCTGACGCTGGAAGACGAGCGCGACGTCAGCCGCGGCGATGTGATTGCCGCCGCACACAACCCGCCGCAGGTGGCCGACCAGTTCGCCGCGCACGTGCTGTGGATGGACGAGTCGGCGCTGCTGCCGGGCCGGGGCTACTGGCTGAAGATCGGCACGCGTACCGTGGGCGCGCAGGTCAGCGAGATCAAGCACAAGGTCGACGTCAACACGCAGGAGGAGCTGGCCGCCAAGCGACTGGAGCTCAACGAGGTGGGCTACTGCAACCTCGCCCTGGACCAGCCGATTGCGTTCGAGCCGTACGCGCAGTGCCGGGAGCTGGGCGCCTTCATCCTGATCGACCGGCAGACCAACGCCACGGTGGCCGCCGGCACGCTGGACTTCGCCTTGCGCCGGGCCGACAACATCCACTGGCAGCACCTGGACATCGACCGGGCCGCACGCTCGCGGATCAAGGGCCAGGGACCGGCCTGCCTGTGGTTCACCGGCCTGTCCGGCTCGGGCAAATCCACCGTGGCCAACCTGGTGGAGAAGCGGCTGTTCGCGATGGGCCGGCATACCTACCTGCTCGACGGCGACAACGTGCGCCACGGCCTGAACCGCGATCTCGGCTTCACCGACGAGGACCGGGTGGAGAACATCCGCCGCGTCGCCGAGGTGGCGAAACTTATGGTTGACGCGGGGCTAATCGTGCTGGTGTCCTTTATCAGCCCGTTCCGCGAGGAGCGTCGCATGGCGCGCGAACTGTTCGCGCCAGGCGAGTTCCACGAGGTGTTCGTCGATACCCCGCTGGAGATCTGCGAGGCGCGCGACGTGAAGGGGCTTTACGCCAAGGCGCGGGCCGGCGGAATCAAGAACTTCACCGGCATCGATTCGCCCTACGAGGTGCCGGAGGCGCCGGAGATCCACCTGCATGCGGCCGAGCAGGTGCCCGAACAGATGGCCACGCGGGTGATCGAGGCGCTGCTGCGGGAAGCGTGACGGGTTCGATCGACGCGCCGGCTCCGCGAGGCGCCGGTATCGCCTACGATGGCGATCCATTTCCAATAGAGAGGTCGCTGCCATGTCGCATCACGTCACCCTGAAAGGCAATCCGGTCGAAGTGCTCGGCGACCTGCCCGCACGCGGCGACAAGGCGCCCGGCTTCCGGCTGGTGGGCAAGGACCTGTCCGACGTCTCGCTGGCCGACTTCACCGGCAAGCGCAAGATCCTCAATATCTTTCCCAGCGTCGACACGCCGACCTGCGCTACCTCGGTGCGCCATTTCAACCAGTCGGCGTCGAACCTGGACAACACCGTGGTGCTGTGCATCTCGGCCGACCTGCCGTTCGCGCAGGCGCGCTTCTGCGGCGCGGAAGGCCTGGACAACGTGGTCACGCTGTCGACCCTTCGCGGCGCGGATTTCCTCAAGCACTACGGCGTGGCACTGGCCAGCGGCCCGCTGAGCGGTCTGGCCGCCCGCGCGGTGGTGGTGCTGGACGCCAACGATCATGTGCTGCACGCCCAGCTGGTGCCGGAGATTGCCGACGAGCCCGATTACGATGCGGCGCTTGCGGCATTGAAGTAAGGCGCTTGCAGAGGGTGATCCAACAGTCGGCTGCCGGCCACACGGTCGCTTTGCGATTCGCCGGTCGCATCGCGCAGCGACCCCTAGGGTGAACCCGGCTACTCCCTGAGGCGTCATTCCCGCGAACGCGGGAATCCATCGTGCTGTTCCACGCCATCAAAGTGGATGGCCAGACGTTCGTCTGTTGAGAGCCCCGCTTGCGCGGGAATGACGGCAGAAGAGCGGGGCCGCCCGCCTTTGACCGCGCGGGCGTGCAGGGAAGGGTCCGTGGACGAGCCCGACAAAAAGAAAGGCGCCCTCGGGCGCCTTTCTTCGTATCAGCGGAAGCGAGGACTTATTTCGCCACTACCCGCACCATTTCCAGGCACTTGTTCGAGTAGCCCCACTCGTTGTCGTACCAGGACACCAGCTTGACGAAGGTGGAGTCCAGCGCGATGCCGGCCTCGGCGTCGAACACCGAGGTGCGGGTCTCGCCGCGGAAATCGGTGGCGACCACCTTGTCCTCGGTGTAGCCCAGCACGCCCTTCAGCGCGCCTTCGCTCTGCGCCTTCATCTCCGCGCAGATCTCGGCGTAGGTGGCGGGCTTCTCCAGCTCGCAGGTCAGGTCGACCACCGACACGTCGGAAGTCGGCACGCGGAAGCTCATGCCGGTGAGCTTCTTGTTGAGCTCGGGGATCACCACGCCCACGGCCTTGGCCGCGCCGGTCGATGACGGAATGATGTTCTCCAGGATGCCGCGGCCGCCGCGCCAGTCCTTGTTGGACGGGCCATCGACGGTCTTCTGGGTGGCGGTGGCAGCGTGCACGGTGGTCATCAGGCCACGCTTGATGCCCCACTTGTCGTTGATCACCTTGGCCAGCGGCGCCAGGCAGTTGGTGGTGCACGAGGCGTTGGAGATGATCGCCTCGCCCTTGTAGCTCTTGTCGTTGACGCCGTAGACGAACATCGGCGTGTCGTCCTTGGACGGGGCCGACAGGATCACCTTCTTCGCGCCCGCGTCGAGATGCTTCTGCGCGCCTTCCTTGGTCAGGAAGATGCCGGTGGACTCGATCACCACCTCGGCGCCGACCTCGTCCCACTTCAGCGCGGCCGGGTCGCGCTCGGCGGTGAGGCGGATCTTCCTGCCGTTGACCACCAGCGTGTGGCCGTCGACCGAGACCTCGCCCTTGAAGCGGCCGTGCACGGAGTCGTACTGCAGCATGTAGGCCAGGTAGTCCGGCTCGAGCAGGTCGTTGATGGCAACGATCTCGATATCGTCGTTGAAGTTCTGCACGGCGGCGCGCAGTACGTTGCGCCCGATGCGGCCGAAGCCGTTGATGCCCACCTTGATCGTCATTGCCCGGAACTCCTGCTCGTGGCGTGGCCTGTAGAAACAGCCTCTTATGGTAGCAGGGCGACCCTCGCGGTTGCATCGCCGCGCACCGCTCGCGGCCGCTGTGACGCGCCGTCGCGCGTCGCCGTGGCGCGCCTGCGGCACGGTTGCGCTGTGGCACACTGCCGCTCGTTTTGACCCTCCCCCAGCGATTGCCCATGACGCCACGCTCCGCCACGCCCGCCGCTACCACTCTCCCCGCCCGCCGAACCCGTTACCTGACCCGCGTCGCGGCGTTCGCCTGCGCCGCCGTGCTGACGCTCTGTGCACCGCTGGCCGACGCGTGGGGACCGGAAGGCCACGCCATCGTTGCCGACATCGCCCAGCAGCATCTTGATCCCGCCGCCGCGGCACAGGTCAGGACGCTGCTCGGCGTGGAGGGCTTGCAGCGGCTGGACCAGATCTCGTCCTGGGCCGACGGCAACCGCAAGGAGCGCCCGCACACCGGCAGCTGGCACTACGTGGATATTCCGCTGCACGCGAACAGCTACGTGCCGGCGCGCGACTGCGCGCGGAACAATTGCGTCATTGCGCAGATCAGCCATTTCGCGCAGGTGCTGGCCGATCGTTCGGCGGCGCCCGCGGCCCGGCTGGAGGCACTCAAGTGGGTGGTGCATTTCGTCGGCGACGTGCACCAGCCGCTGCACGCCGAAGATGATGACGACAAGGGCGGAAACACGGTGCAGGTGCAGTTCTTCGGCCGCGGCAGCAATCTGCACGCCGTGTGGGACGGCGGCGTGCTGCGCCATGCGCTTGGGCTGGTGCCCGGCCCTAACTACAGCTTCGACCATGCTGCGGTGCAGGCCGCTGCAATGCGGCTGGACGAGGCGATCAGCCCCGCCGATCGCACCGCGTGGTCGGCGATCGGCGGCTTGCCCGCGCTTTACCACCAGACCGTGAGCTGGGCCGGCGAGTCGCACACGCTGGCGCGCGATGTCGCCTATGCGCATCTGGATGGCCGAAACCAGGCCGGCTGGTCGCAGCGCTATCAGGATCTGGCCTGGCCGGTGACGCGCACGCGCCTGCAGCAGGGTGGCGTGCGGCTGGCGGCGGTGCTCAACGAGCTGCTGGGCGGCTGATTTGGACGGCCATTCGTCGGCGTATTGAAAACGAATGCAGTATGGCGGGGTCGTCGGCTTCTGCTAGGTTTGCGTGATGAACCCGACCTCGCTCCGCCGTACCAAGATCGTCGCCACCCTCGGCCCCGCCACCGATGCACCGGGCATGCTCGAGAAGATCATTGCCCAGGGCGTCAATGTCGCCCGGCTCAACCTGTCCCACGGTGCACCGGACGATCATCGCGCCCGCGCCAATGCGGTCCGTGAGGCGGCCGCCCGGGTCGGCGTGGAGGTGGGCATCCTGGCCGATCTGCAAGGCCCGAAGATCCGCGTGGAGAAGTTTGCCGACGGTCCGGTGATGCTGGAGCCGGGCGATGCGTTCACGCTCGATTGCCGCGCCGAGGCGCCCGACGGCGACGCCAGCCGGGTCGGCGTGAGCTACCTCAACCTGCCCAACGACGTGCATCCCGGCGACGTGCTGCTGTTCGACGACGGCCTGGTGGCGATGGACGTGGAGTCCATCGACGGCGACCAGATCCACTGTCGCGTGACCATCGGCGGCAAGCTGTCCAATCGCAAGGGCCTCAACCGGCAGGGCGGGGGACTGTCGGTGGACGCGCTGTCGGACAAGGACCGCAGCGACATCAAGCTGGCGGCCGAGATCGGCGCCGATTTTCTCGCCGTGTCGTTCGTGCGTTCGGCAGCCGACATGCATACCGCCCGGCGCCTGATGACCGAAGCCGGCGGTCATGCCGGCATGGTCGCCAAGATCGAGCGCGCCGATGCGATCCCGGTGCTGGGCGAGATCATCGATGCCTCCGACGTGGTGATGGTGGCGCGCGGTGATCTGGGCGTGGAGATCGGCGACGCGGAGCTGCCCGGTCTGCAAAAGAAGATCATCCGCGAGGCGGTGCAGCGCAATCGCGCCGTGATCACCGCCACCCAGATGCTGCAGTCGATGGTGCGCTCGCCCATTCCCACCCGTGCCGAAGTGCTGGACGTGGCCAACGCGGTCATCGACGGCACCGACGCGGTGATGCTGTCGGAAGAATCTGCCGCCGGCGCCCACCCCGACAAGGCCGTTGCCGCGTTGTGCCGCATCTGCCTCGGGGCCGAGCGCCAGTTCGAGCCCAAGGACGACCGCATCCTCGACGCCGTGCTGCAGCTGGACCGCGCCGACCAGGCGATCGCGCTGGCGGCAATGGTGCTGGCCGGCCACCTGGGCGTGCGCGCGATCGTGGCGTTGACCGAATCCGGCGCCACCGCCCAGTGGCTCTCGCGTTACCGCAGCGCGGTGCCGATCTACGGCATGTCGCCGTTTGGCGAGGCCCGTCGCCGCATGCTGGTGCTGCGCGACGTGCATCCGGTGGCTTTCAGCCACGGCGAGCAGCAAAGCATGGCCGCCTCCACCCGTGCCGCCGTGCGCCTGCTGTTCGAGCAGGGCAAGCTCGGCGAGGGTGATCGCGTGGTCATCACCTACGGCGACCGGGTTGGTCATGCCGGCGGCACGAACACACTGAAGCTGCTGCTGGTGGGTGCCGACGGATTCGTCGAAAGCCTGCGCGACCTCTAGCAGCCACCCATCCGACGCGAGGGATCGCCCACATGAAGACGACACTGCACACCGTGCTGTGCGTGGCTGTAAGACTGGGCGCCGTGCTGCTTGCCGTCGCTGCTTTGGAAAACCTCGCACGCGTGGTCGTGCAGGCGCAGGGCGACACCCGCGTGTGGCTGGGCACCGCCCTGTTTTCGCTGCGTTACCTGGCGACTGCGGCCGTGCTGTGGCTGTGGCCGGGCATGCTTGCCTGGTGGGCCAGTGGGCGTGCCGGCCATGAGGTGCTGGAAAGTCCGATCGAGGCGAACGCATTGCAGCGCATCGCGCTGTCGGTGCTCGGCGCATGGATGGCGGTTGCCGGCCTGTCCGGCGTCATGGGTCACGGCCTCACCATGTGGTTCCTGCATGACCGCCTGAGCGACTACTCCAGCGCGCGACTTCCGGCTTCCGAGTGGCGCTGGCTGATCTACTACCTCGTCCAGATGCTGGCCGGCGCGTGGCTGGTCGCGGGGGCGCGGGGGCTGACGGCACTGCTGGCCGGTCTGCGTGGCCCGGCCGTGCCGGTCGGCAGCGAAGACGCCGTCCCGCTCCGCTGAGGCTAGACTGGCAGCCCCACCCGAACCCGGAGGCTCCCATGAAAACCCTGCTTCGCCTGCAGCTGCCGCTGTGTCTGCTGGCTTTTGCCGTCGCCACGCCGCTGATGGCGCAGGCACGGCGGGTAGCTCCCGAGCGCCTCAATGCCTACTGGATACTGCTCAACCAGCACGTCGGCGTGGACGTGCCCAACAGCGGGCGCAACATCTACAAGCCCGGCTGCGTGGCGGTGACCTACACGATCGGCTCCGATGGCGTCACGCGCGATGTGAAGGCGGTGAACGTGGTCCCCGACAGCGACCTGGGTCCGGTCGCCGAGAGCGCCGTGAAGAGCTTCACCTATGGCCCCTCGTTGACCAACCGGGCCGGTGAGGTGGTATCGACCTACTACGTGGTGCCATTCAATGCGCCCGACGACAAGGCGGCCCAGCAGCAGCTGATGGCGCCGTGCCAGCTGCCCGGCTACGACGCCGGCTGAGCCGCCGCGCCGGCGTCGACGGTGAGTCCCGGCGATCTGGCATATACTCCGCCGTTTTCAGCCTTGCCGCCCCTGCCGGGGCGGCGTCATTCTGCGCGGCGCCACGCCGCCGTTGTTCCCACGGAGTCGTCATGAGCATCGAAGATCTGGAAAGCATCGCACTGGCAATGGTTGCGCCCGGCAAGGGCATCATCGCCATCGATGAGTCGACCAAGACGATCGCGAAGCGGTTTGAGGCGGTCGGCATCGAGAACACCGAAGAGAATCGCCGCGGCTACCGCGAGCTGCTGCTCACCACCCCGGGCCTCAACGAGCACATTTCCGGCGCAATCCTGTACGACGAGACGATCCGCCAGTCGACCAAGGACGGCGTGCCGTTTACCCAGGTCATGAAGAAGCTCGGCATCATCCCCGGCATCAAGGTGGACAAGGGCCCGGTGCCGCTGGCCGGGTTCCCGGGTGACGTGGTCACCGAAGGCCTGGATGGGCTGCGCGAGCGCCTGCAGGAATACGCCAGGCTCGGTGCGCAATTCGCCAAGTGGCGCGCCGTGATCAACATCTCCGAAGACAACCCCAGCTCCACCGCGATCGAGGCCAACTGCCACGTGCTGGCCCGCTACGCGGCGCTGTGCCAGGAAGCGGGCATCGTGCCGATGGTCGAGCCGGAAGTGATCATGGACGGCGACCACAGCATCGAAGTCAGCTACGAAGTGCACGAGGCGGTGCTGCGCAGCCTGTTCAACGCGCTTTACGAGCAGAACGTGATGCTCGAGGGCACCATTCTGAAGGTGTCGATGGTGATCCCGGGCAAGGACGCCGAGGAGCAGGTCGACGTGGAGGAGGTGGCCGAGGCCACGGTGCGCATGCTCAAGTCCACCGTGCCGGCGTCGCTGCCGGGCATCGTGTTCCTCTCCGGCGGCCAGACCGACGAGCAGTCCACCGCACACCTCAACGCCATGAACCGCATCGGTCCGCATCCGTGGCCGCTGTCGTTCTCCTATGGCCGCGCCATGCAGCAGGCGGCGCTGAAACTGTGGTCGAAGGACATGAAGGCGAACTATGCCGACGCGCAGAAGACGGTGGCCGCGCGGGCGAAGGAAAACGGCCAGGCCGCCCTGGGTCGGTGGACCGGCAAGTAAGCGACATCCGTCGCGGCAGCTTCGCCGCGGCATGAAAAAGGGCGCCCCGCGGGGCGCCCTTTTTTTGTTCGCGGAACCATCCCGGTTCCGCCCAGCGTCGCTGCTTAGAAGCGGTATTCGGCGCTGACCGAGACCATGTCGGTGCTCAGATCGACGTCGTGCTTCTTGGCATCGTAGTAGTCGTAGTTGATGCCGACGCTCACGTTGTTGCTGAAGTCATAGCCCACGCCGGCGCCTGCGTACCAGCTGGTTTCGTCCAGGCCCTGGCGGACCGGGTTCGAATCGTTGCTCAGGCCGTGGCCCTTCCAGGCATACAGGCCGGTGCGGCCGCTGAGGTACCAGTTGGGGCTCAGGTTGAAGTGACCGTTCACGCCGGCCGTCCAGCCGTGCAGCTGCGACTTGCCGGGCTCGACCACGTCGTTGCTGTTGAAGGCGTTCTTGACATGGATGTTGCCGAGATCGTTGTAACCCGCTTCCACGCCGATGGCGGCGTTGGGAGCCACGCTCCAGCGATAACCGCCGTTGATGGCGTAGCCGGTGTCGTGGCCGTCATACGGACCCTTGTTGATCGAGGTGCGTCCGGCGTTGCCGTTGACGAACCAGCCGCTGGCGTCCGCAGGCGCGTTCTGCGCGAACGCGGGCACGGCGGCGAGGCCGGCAGAAACGAAAGCAAGAGCGAGCAGAGTCTTTTTCATCGGGGAGATCCTTTGTTTTTATGGGCGGCCGGACCATCAGGCGCCAGCCGCCGGGGGACGTGCCGCCGGGGGAGGGCGTGCACCCGGAGTTAGATGTGGCGGCGTCGGAAAGATTCAATACCGACAAGTACAGTATTAATCGTCAGTTAAGCGAGGCGCCGCCATCGCGGCGGCGCCATGGCCATCAGAACCGGTACTCGGCCGTCAGCGAGGCCGTGTCGGTGGTCAGGTTCACGTGATCCTTGTTGGCGTGGAAGTAGTCGTAGGACAGCCCCAGGCCGAAGTGATCGTTGAAGTCGTAACCCACGCCGGCGCCGGCGTAGTAGTCCACCTGATCAAGATCGTGACGGTTGATGTCCTGGTCGCTGTAGCCGTGGCCCTTCCATCCGTACACGCCGGCCCGGCCGCTGACGTACAGACCCTGCCAGACGTTGATCCGGCCATTGACGCCCGCGGTCCACCCGCGCAGCGCATTGCGCCGGCCGGTCAGATTCACCTCGTCGCTGTTGAAGGCGTTCTTCACCTTGAAGTTGCCCAGATCGTTGTAACCCGCTTCCACACCGAGCCCGAGATCCGGTCCCACCTTCCAGCGGTAGCCGCCGTTGAGGGCATAGGTGGTGGGGTGATCGTTGAACGGGCCCTTGTACATGTGGGCTTGGCCGACGCTGCCGTCGATGAACCAGTTGCCGGTCCCGACCGGTTGGCTCGGCTGATAGTTGCCCGGCGCCGAGCCGGTGGTGTCGGTGTCGGTGAGGGTGGTGCCGGCGTCGTTACCCATGGTGTCCTGAGCCAGGACGGGCAGCGAGCAGGTGCCGGCAGTAACGAATGCAATGGCGAGCAAGGACTTTTTCATCGGGGAGTTCTCCTTCTTATGGTCCTGCGCTGCCGGGCGTGGGGACGCCGCGGCAGGCTGCGTCTGGGGAGTGACGCGGCGGCCATTGAACGCATGCGCGCCTGAAGCGCGCCGATATCCGGGGGCGCGAAGTTAAGCGCCAATTAAGAGCTCCGCCCTGGTGGACCCCATGGGGAAGCGAGGTTGCGCTGCGCCTGCAGGCGGACGGTGGCGCGACGTGCACGCACGAATCGGCGACAATGGCGGTCTTTAGTTCCCCTCCGGAGATGTGCTGATGACCACCCGCCGAGAACTCGCCAATGCCGTGCGCGCCCTCGCCATGGATGCCGTGGAAAAGGCCAACTCCGGCCATCCCGGGATGCCGATGGGCATGGCCGACATCGCCGAGGTGCTGTGGAACGACTTCCTGCAGTTCAATCCGGCCAACCCGAAGTGGGCCAACCGCGATCGCTTCGTGCTCTCCAACGGCCATGGCTCGATGCTGCAGTACGCGCTGCTGCATCTGAGCGGCTTCGACCTGCCGATGGAGCAGTTGAAGCAGTTCCGCCAGCTGCACTCCAAGACCGCCGGCCACCCCGAGGCCAGCGAAACCCCGGGCGTGGAGACCACCACTGGCCCGCTCGGCCAGGGCCTGGCCAATGCCGTGGGCTTCGCCCTGGCGGAAAAAGTGCTGGCAGCGCACTTCAATCGCCCCGGCCACGCCGTGGTCGACCATCACACCTACGTGTTCCTCGGCGACGGCTGCCTGATGGAGGGCATCTCGCACGAGGTCGCCTCGCTCGCCGGCACCTGGAAGCTGGGCAAGCTGGTGGCGATCTACGATGACAACGGCATCTCGATCGATGGCGAGGTCCACGGCTGGTTCACCGACGACACGCCGGCCCGGTTCGAGTCGTACGGCTGGAACGTGATCCGCCACGTCGATGGCCATGATGCCGATGCGGTGAAGCGGGCGATCGCCGCGGCGACTGGCCAGGGCGACAAGCCCACCCTGATCTGCTGCAAGACCATCATCGGCTTCGGCGCACCGCACAAGCAGGGCAAGGAAGAGAGCCACGGCGCCGCGCTCGGCAAGGATGAAGTGGCCGCCACCCGCGATGCGCTCGACTGGCGCCACGGGCCGTTCGAGATTCCGGCCGAGATCTACGCCGGCTGGGACCACAAGACCAAGGGTGCCGCGGTCGAAAAGGCCTGGGACGAAGCATTTGCTGCCTACGCATCGGCACACCCAGAGCTCGCGGCTGAGTTCGAGCGCCGTTTCAACGGCGAGCTGCCGGCCGACTGGGCGGACGAGTCGCAGGCGCTGGTGGCGCGGATTCAGTCCGAGGGCCCGGAGGTCGCTTCGCGCAAGGCCTCGCAGATGGCACTGGACGCGTTCGGTCCGCTGCTGCCCGAACTGATTGGCGGCTCGGCCGACCTAGCCGGCTCCAACCTGACCAAGTGGAAAGGCAGTCACGACGCCGCCAATGGCGACAGCACCGGCGGCGAGGGCAACTACGTCTATTACGGCGTGCGCGAGTTCGGCATGACCGCCATCGCCAACGGCCTGGCGCTGCACGGCGGCTTCATCCCGTACGACGCCACCTTCCTGGTGTTTTCCGATTACGCCCGCAACGCGGTGCGCATGAGCGCGCTGATCCCCGCGCATGCCATCCACGTCTACACCCATGACTCGATCGGCCTGGGCGAGGATGGCCCGACGCACCAGCCGGTGGAGCACCTGGCGAGCCTGCGCTACATCCCGGGCAACCAGGTCTGGCGACCGTGCGATGCGGTCGAGTCCTTCGCTGCCTGGAAGGTCGCCATCGAGCGCAAGGGGCACCCCGCGTGCCTGGTGTTCTCGCGCCAGACCCTCAAGCACCAGCAGCGCAGCGCCGAACAGCTGGCCGACATCGGTCGCGGCGGTTACGTCTTGTCCGATCCGGCCGACAACCAGTTCAAGGCGATCCTGATCGCGACCGGCTCGGAGGTGGAGCTGGCGATGGAGGCGATGCGCACGCTGGCCCAGCAGGGGGTGGCGGTGCGGGTGGTGTCGATGCCGTGCACCGAACTGTTCGACGAGCAGCCGGCGGCGTACCGCGAGGCGGTGTTGCCGGGCTGGTGCCGTGCCCGCGTTGCCGTGGAGGCTGCCACCGCCGACTTCTGGCGCAAGTACGTCGGACTGGACGGCGAGGTGATCGGCATGACCACCTTCGGCGCCTCCGCGCCGGCGCCGCAGTTGTTCGAGCACTTCGGGTTCACCGTCAGCCATGTGGTCGACGCGGTCAGGCGCGTGGTCGGCTGAGGCTGCCAAAACCGTCCTCGATCGGGCCGCGCAAGCGGCCCGATTTTCTTCACCAGGATGCTGCATGACCGGGAACGATCGCTTCATTGTCTTTGGTGCCCCCAGCATCGGCGAGGAAGAAATCGCCGAAGTCACCGCCTGCATGCGTACGGGCTGGCTTGGCACTATCGGTCGGTCCCGGAGCATCCCTACTACCAGCAGCGTTACGGCTGGACGCCGGAGCAGTGGCCGCACGCGATGAGGCTGGGACGGCAGACCGTCAGCCTGCCACTCTCGCCGGGGCTGTCAGACGCCGACGTTGAGCGTGTGATCGCAGCCGTGCGGCGCATCGTGGGGCGCGAAGCGCGTGCATGAAGAAGGCCGCGCCAGGCGCGGCCTTCCGGCGTCTCCTGCCACGGTGATCAGCCGTTGGCGCGTGCCCTGAGCGCGGCCACGGCGGGCAACTCCTTGCCCTCCAGGAACTCCAGGAACGCGCCGCCGCCGGTGGAGATGTAGGAGACCTCGTGCTCGATGCCGTACTTGTCCACCGCGGCCAGGGTGTCGCCGCCGCCGGCAATCGAGAAGGCCGGCGAGGCGGCGATCGCGCGGGCCAGCGTCTCGGTGCCCTTGCCGAACGCGTCGAACTCGAACACGCCGACCGGACCGTTCCACACCACCGTGCCCGCGTGGGCGATGAGCTCGGCGTAGCGTGCGGCCGTCTCCGGGCCGATGTCCAGGATCATCTCGCCGTCCTTGACCTGGTCCACCGGCTTCACCGTGGCCGGGGCATGTGCGGAAAACTCCGGCGCCACCACCACGTCCACCGGCATCGGCACCTCGGCGCCGCGCCGCCTGGCATCGGCCAGCACCTTACGGGCCGCGTCGAGCAGGTCGCGCTCGTACAGTGAGTTGCCGACGTTGTGGCCAGC
This sequence comes from Dyella sp., assembly GCF_035685805.1. Classification (GTDB taxonomy): domain Bacteria; phylum Pseudomonadota; class Gammaproteobacteria; order Xanthomonadales; family Rhodanobacteraceae; genus Dyella_A. The sequence continues at coordinate 88,113 of NZ_DASSAB010000006.1, read as the reverse complement.
GGCGGCGATGAAGGTGTTGGCGATGCCGCCACCGACGATCAGCTGGTCGACCTTGCCGATCAGGTTCTCCAGCAGGGTCAGCTTGGTGGACACCTTGGAGCCGGCAACGATCGCCAGCAGCGGCTTGGCCGGATGTTCCAGCGCCTTGCCCAGCGCATCGAGCTCGGCCGCCAGCAGCGGGCCGGCAGCGGCGACCGCGGCGAAGCGGATCACGCCGTGGGTGGATGCCTGCGCGCGGTGCGCGGTGCCGAAGGCGTCCATGACGAAGATGTCGCACAGGGCGGCGTACCGCTTCGACAGCGCCTCATCGTCCTTGCCTTCGCCAACGTTCATGCGGCAGTTCTCCAGCACCACCACCTCGCCGTCCGCCACCTCGACGCCGTCGAGGTAGTCGCGGACCAGTCGCACCGGCTTGCCGAGCTTGTCGCCCAGCCACGTCGCGACCGGCGCCAGCGAGGAGGCCTCGTCGAACTGGCCTTCCTTCGGGCGGCCCAGGTGCGACAGCACCATCACCCGGGCGCCCGCGTCCCGCGCGGCGCGGATGGTGGGCAGCGAGGCATCCAGACGCTGGGTGGAAGTGATACGGCCGTCTTCGATCGGGACATTCAGGTCTTCGCGGATCAGTACGCGTTTGCCGCGCAGATCGAGGTCGCTCATGCGGAGAAAGGACACGGCAGGACTCCTGTGGGGACGGGTGGCACGGGACGGGCAGGCTCAGCCGGCAGTCGACGCGCCGCAGCGGCGCATTGTCGTGGTGGCCTCCGGGCGATGCAAACGCTGGCGCCCGCTATGCTTGCGGCCGATATCGACTCATTTGCCGGGAGGATGCACGCATGGCTTCGGATCTGGCGTTATACGGCTACTGGCGCTCCACCGCGGCGTATCGGGTCCGCATCGCGCTGGAACTGAAAGGACTGCACTGGGAGAACCGCCCGGTTCACCTGGTGCGTGACGGCGGCGAGCAGCATGGTGCCGCCTACCGCGCGCTCAATCCGCAGGCGCTGGTGCCTGCGCTGCAGGACGGCGAGCGCGTGGTCACTCAGTCGCTGGCGATCATCGAGTACCTGGACGAAACCTGCCCGGAGCCACCGCTGCTGCCGGTGGATCCGCGCGGACGGGCGCGCGTCCGTGCGCTGGCCCTCACCATTGCCTGTGACGTCCACCCGCTGGGCAACCTGCGCGTGCTGCAGCAGCTGGAGCGGCAGTTTGGCGCCAGCGAAACGCAGCGGGCGGAGTGGACGCGGCACTGGATGGCGGCCGGATTTGCCGCGATCGAGGCGATGCTGGCCGACAATGTGGCCACCGGTGCGTTCTGTCACGGCGACACACCGGGGCTGGCCGACCTCTGCCTGGTGCCGCAGATGTACAACGCCGTGCGCTGGAACTTGCCGCTGGATCCGTACCCGACGGTGCAGCGCATCCACGCGGCGTGCGCGGAGCTGGAGGCGTTTCGGGCCGCCGCGCCGGAATCACAGCCGGACGCGCCTGCGGCGGGCTGAGATCACCAAAGGTCACGCCCAGGCTGGCGGCGGGTAGCGATGACTATCCGCCGGTCGCGCGCACGCCGTTCTGGCGATCGACAGCGGGCGCGGCGAGCACGTCCGCCGGGTTCAGAAGCCCAGGCCGTAGGGATCGTTGCCGGCCAGCTCATTGTCGGCGCTGGCGCCGCCACCCTCGGACAGGCGGATCTTCAGGGCCAGGCCATCGCGCGAGTCGGCCTTGGCCAGCGCCTCTTCCAGCTCGATCCGGCCTTCGCGGTAGAGCTTGTACAGCGACTGGTCGAAGGTGCGCATGCCTTCCTGCAGGCTGCGGTCCATCGCTTCCTTCACTTCGTGGATCTGGCCGCGGCGAATCATGTCGCGGATCAGCGGCGTGTTGAGCAGCACTTCGCTGGCCGGCAGGCGGCGGCCGTCCTTGCCGATCACCAGGCGCTGACTGATCACCGCACGCAGGTTGAGCGACAGGTTCATCAGCACGTTCTTGTGTGCCGATTCGGGGAAGAAGTTGAGGATGCGCTCCAGCGTCTGGTCGGCGTTGTTCGAGTGCAGCGTGGCCAGGCAGAGGTGGCCGGTCTCGGAGAACGCGATGGCGGCCTCCATGGTGTCGGTATCGCGGATCTCGCCGATCATGATCACGTCCGGCGCCTCGCGCATGGCGTTCTTCAGCGCCTCGGCGTAGCTGTGCGTGTCCAGCCCCACTTCGCGCTGGTTGACGATCGAGCGCTTGTGGCGATGCAGGTACTCGATCGGATCCTCGATGGTGAGGATGTGTCCCGGAGAATGCGTGTTGCGGTGGTCGATCATCGCCGCCAGCGTGGTCGACTTGCCCGAGCCGGTGGCACCCACCACCAGGATCAGTCCGCGCTGCTCCATGATCAGGTCGCGGAAGATGGTCGGCAGCTGCAGCTGCTCGATGTTGGGGATCTCGCTCTTGATCGCGCGGATCACCATGCCCACTTCGCCGCGCTGCTTGAAGACGTTGATACGGAAGCGGCCGGCCTCCTTCACCGCGAGCGCCATGTTCAGCTCGAGGTTGCGCTCGAACTGCGGCACCTGGCCCTCGTCCATCAGCGAATAGGCGATCTTCTTCACCATGCCGCCGGGCAGACCGGTGTTGCCCAGCGGGTAGAGCTTGCCCTCCACCTTGATGTTCACCGGGGCGCCGGTCGTCAGGAACATGTCCGACGCGCCCTTGTCCACCATCAGCTTGAGGAAGTAACCGATATCCACAGAAGTCCCCTGAATTCAACTACATTGCATTGGGCGATTATGCCCACCGACAATACGCCGCAACACTACGAGGTAATGAGTGATGGTGCACAGCTTTTCCCGGCCTGACGCGTGCTCCGGACATATCGGCCGCGGCCTGCAGGGCTTGACCCTGACGGCGCTGCTGATACTCGGCGGCTGCGCCAGTGCTCCCCCTCCCGACGGCGCGATGAACATTGCCCAGGCGCAGCTGCAGGCGGCGCGCGATGCGGACGCGGCCGATTATGCGCCGGTGGATCTGGGTTTTGCCCAGAACAAGTTCCAGCAGGCGCAGGCGGCCATGGCGAGTCGCGATTACGAGGAAGCTGCAAATCTGGCCGATGAGGCCCGTGCTGATGCCGAACTGGCGCTGGCCAAAGCTCGACTGGGCGAGGCTCGGGCGAAGATCCAGTCCAAGATGAACGCCAATGCGCGCCTTCGCGAGCGCATGGAGCAGGCCCACCCGGAGCTGACAGCACCCCCTGCGCAGCGCGCCGTGGCACTGCCGCCGTTGCCCGGAGCGCCGTCACAGCCCGGTGCCGCAGACATGCCGGCACCGGCGAGTTCGGTGCTGTCGGCCCCGTTGCCCCAGGAGGGTGGTTTCCAGACTGTTCCGCAGCAGGCACCGCCATCGGCGGCTGATCAGGGAGAGCAACCATGAACCGCTGCATCAGGGTCGCCGCCCTCGTGCTATTCGCCATCGGCGGCAATGCCGCGTGGGCAGCCAGCGACGATATCGACGTGAACCGTCTCAGCAACAGCCTCGATCAGCTGGCCGCCGATCCGGTGCTTGGCAATTACGCGCAGGCCGAGCAGGCGCGCGCCCGCGACGCGCTCGCCCAACTGGCCCAGGCGCGTTCACGCGATCACGCCCATGCGCTCTACCTGGCCGAGCGCCGGGTGGATCTGGCGCGGGCGGCGGCGCAGTTGCAGGACGCCCAGTCGAAGCTGTCCCAGCTCGACCGTGAGCGGGACCAGATCATGCTCGAATCGAGCCGGCGCGATGCCGAGGCCGCGCGGATGGAGCTGGAGCGCCAGCGCATGCAGTTCCAGATGGCGCAGGAGGAGGCGGCGCGCCTGCAACAGCAGGGCATGGAGGCTTCGCAGGCGGCCGAGCAGGCGCGTGCCGAGGCCGAGCAGGCGCGCAAGCTGGCGGCGGCGCAGCGCAAGGTCGCCAATGCGGCCAAGCGCGAGGCCGCACTGGCAGCCCAGGCGGCGCGCGCCCTGCGCTCGCAGATGCAGGATCAGGATGCGCCGGCGTCCTCCGACGGCGCTGCCAAGCCACCTGGCAGCGGCAAGCGCTGAGGCCAGGCCGCCCGCCGCCCGCTGGCCACCGGGCGGCGGCGCGAGGCTGTTTCATAAGCAACTGAAAAATAACGTTTTCAGCCTGCATATCATTGCATTGGCCGTGCCATCGTCGGCGCTTGCGGGGCCCGGCGACGCGGAGTAGCGTCGATCATCCACGCGGCATTCCCGCCGCGTGGATCATGACCCGAATGCATGCGCCTACCTGCACAACCCACGCCTCGTCCGTTGCCGCCCTGCGGCAGCGGGCGTCGGCGCATGCGCACACCGCCACGGGCGCACCGGTCATGCGTCCGCTTGCCAAGCGAGGAGGTCGAACCATGTTCGAAAACCAGCAGCGTGATGATGTCGAGGCATTGCTCAAAGCCGATGCGAACTTCCGCCGGCTCTACCAGCGTCACCGCGAGCTCGACAGCAAGGTGCACGACGCCGATGCCGGCGTCCTTCCGATCCCCGAGGCAAAGCTCTCGGTGATGAAACGCGAGAAGCTCTACACGAAGGACCGGTTGCAGCGCTTGTGGGACACGCGGACCGCGCGAAACCACTGATCACGCTTGTTGCACGACCACCGGATGGCCCGGAGTTCCGCAGGAGCTCCGGGCCATCGCTTGTTGAGCAGGCTCAATTCGGCGGTTCGCGATGCTCGGTTATCATGCCGCACTGCGTGGTCGGCGGCGTGTCGTTGTCGACCCATTTTTTGATCCCGCGGAGTCTTCATGACGGTTCAGCACAGTGTCCTCGAGTTGATCGGCAATACCCCGATGGTGCGTGCCAACCATCTCGACGCGGGACCGTGCGAACTCTTCCTGAAACTAGAGAGCGCCAACCCCGGCGGGTCGATCAAGGACCGCATCGGCCTGTCGATGATCGAGGGCGCGGAAAAGGCCGGCAAGATCACGCCCGGCGCCACGCTGGTGGAAGGCACCGCGGGCAACACCGGTATCGGGCTTGCACTGGTGGCGCAGCAGAAGGGTTACCGCCTGATCCTGGTGGTGCCGGACAAGATGAGCCGCGAGAAGATCTTCAACCTCAAGGCCATGGGCGCGGAGGTGGTGCTCACCCGGTCGGATGTGGCCAAGGGCCATCCCGAGTACTACCAGGACATGGCCGAGCGGATCGCACGGGAAACGCCGGGGGCCTACTTCATCAACCAGTTCGGCAACCCGGACAACCCGCGCGCACACTACGAGACCACTGGCCCGGAGATACTCGAGCAGATGGACGGGCGCGTCGACGCCATCGTGTTCGGGTGCGGCTCCTCCGGCACCATGACGGGCCTGTCGCGCTACCTCGCCGAGCAATCGCCACACACCGAGCTGGTGCTGGCCGACCCGGTCGGATCGATCCTCGCGCAGTACATCAACGAGGGCACCCTGTCGGAAAAATCCGGCAGCTGGATGGTCGAGGGCATCGGCGAGGATTTCCTGCCCAGCATCAGCGACTTCTCGCGGGTGAAGAAGGCCTACGCCATCTCCGACAAGGAAAGCTTCCTGGCCGGGCGCGAGCTGCTTGCCAGGGAGGGGGTGCTGGGTGGTTCGTCCGCCGGCACGTTGCTGGCCGCGGCGCTGAAGTACTGTCGCGAGCAGACGGTGCCCAAACGGGTGGTATCGATCGTCTGCGATACCGGCAACAAGTACCTGTCCAAGATGTACAACGACTACTGGATGCTCGACAACGGCTTCCTGGAGCGCGAGCAGCATGGCGACCTGCGCGACCTGCTGTTGCGGCCGTTCGCGCAGCGCGACACGGTGGTGGTCGGGCCGAACGAACTGCTGATGACCGCGTACACGCGCATGAAGCTCTACGACGTGTCGCAGCTGCCGGTGATGGACGGCCAGCGCCTGGTCGGCATCCTGGACGAATCCGACGTGCTGCTGCACGTCCATGCCGAGCAGTCGCGCTTTCGCGATCCCGTATCCACCGCGATGACCCGCAAGCTGCAGATGCTCGACGTGCACTCGCCGATCGAGGCGCTGTTGCCGGTGTTCGAGCACGGCCTGGTGGCCATCGTGATGGACGGTGACCAGTTCCTGGGCCTGATCACCCGCATCGACCTGCTCAACTACCTGCGCCGGCGGGTGCCGTGAAGCGCTGATCGAAAGGACGCTGGAAGATCTCCGGCACATACAGAGCACGACCGGCTTCGATGCCGGCACAAGAGCGAAAAGGAACCGACCCATGTGTGGAATTGTTGCCGCCGCCGCCCAACGTGACGTGGCACCGCTGCTGATCGCCGGCCTGAAGGCGCTGGAATATCGCGGCTACGACTCAGCCGGCATGGCCGTGATGGAGGAAGGGCAGATCGCCCGCGTGCGCGCCAAGGGCAAGGTGCGCGAGATGGAGGCGCTGTACCTGGCCGAGCCGCTCGCCGGCGGCACCGGCATCGCCCACACCCGCTGGGCCACCCACGGCGTGCCGAATCAGGTGAATGCCCACCCGCACATGGCCGGTCGCGTGGCGCTGGTGCACAACGGCATCATCGAGAACTACGTCAGCCTGCGTGCCGAGCTGCAGGCGGCCGGGCACGTGTTCACCTCCGACACCGATACCGAAGTCATCGCGGCGCTGGTGGAAGCGCGTCTGCGTGCAGGCGGCAACCTCCTGCAAGCGGTGCTTTCGGTGGTGCGCGAACTGGAGGGCGCGTACGCCATCGCCGTGATCAGCCAGGACGAGCCGGGCCGGGTGGTGGGCGCGCGCCGGGGTGCGCCACTGCTGGTGGGCGTAGGCATTGGCGAGCACTTCCTCGGGTCCGACGCCCAGGCGCTCATCCAGGTCACCCACCGGATGATGTACCTGGAAGAGGACGACGTGGTGGAGATCACCCGCGAGGCGGTGCAGGTGTACGGCCTGGACGGCTCGCCCGTGCAGCGCGAGGTGCATGAGAGCGAGCTGTCGACCGACGCCGTCGAGCGCGGCGAATACCGCCACTACATGCAGAAGGAAATCTTCGAGCAGCCGCGCGCAGTCGCCGACACGCTGGAGGCCCGGCTCGGGCCGCACGGCGTGCTGCCGAATATCTTCGGTGTGGGTGGCGACGAGCTGCTGGCCCGGGTGCGCAACATCCACATCGTTGCCTGTGGCACCAGCTACCACGCCGGCATGGTCGCGCGTTACTGGATAGAAGAGTTCGCGCGCCTGCCGGTGACGGTGGAGGTGGCCAGCGAATACCGCTACCGCGAGGTAGTGGTACCGGACGACACGCTGTTCGTGGCGATCTCCCAGTCCGGCGAAACGGCCGACACGCTCGCGGCGATGCGCGAGTCGCGCCGGCGCGGCTACCTCGGCACGCTCGCCATCTGCAACGTGCCGGAGTCGTCGGTGGTGCGCGAGGCCGACCTCAAGCTGATGACCCGCGCCGGCCCCGAGATCGGCGTGGCCTCGACCAAGGCATTCACCACCCAGCTGGCGGCGCTCGCGCTGCTGTCCCTGCAGCTGGCCGGCCACCGTGGCCTCGATGAAACGCGTCGTGCCGATCTGTGCGCGCAGCTGCTGCATCTGCCGCGCGCGATCGAGGATGCGCTGGCGCTGGAGCCGCAGGTGATCGAACTGGCCGGCCGGTTCATGCATCGCCAGCACGCGTTGTTCCTGGGCCGCGGCGCGCAGTACCCCGTGGCGCTGGAGGGTTCGCTCAAGCTCAAGGAAATCTCCTACATCCACGCCGAGGCGTATCCGGCCGGCGAGCTCAAGCACGGCCCGCTGGCGCTGGTGGATGAGGAGATGCCGGTGGTCGCCGTGGCTCCCAGCGGACCGCTGCTGGACAAGCTCAAGTCGAACCTGCAGGAGGTGAAAGCACGTGGTGGCGAGCTGATCGTCTTCGCCGAAGACGCCGGCCTGGGATCGGAGGCCGGAAACGGCATCACCCTCCAGGTGGCCTCAGGCGGCGACTTCATCGCCCCTGCCGTGTTTACCATCCCGCTTCAGCTGCTGGCTTATCACGTCGCCGTGCTGCGCGGCACCGATGTGGATCAGCCGCGGAATCTGGCCAAGTCGGTCACGGTGGAGTAGTTTCCGACGCCGGCCCGGGTACCGCTCGCGCCGGCATCCATTTGGTTTTTCTGCAGCGCCGATCGAAGATGGCGGCGTTCATGGGGTGGCAAAGCGGGCCACGCCAGATCGGCTTGTCGTGCAGTTTGAGCAGACGCACGTAGAGGCCGGGCGAAGCAGCCGCGATCGCGGCGATCGTCTGTTGCTTTCGGGTAAGCGATTGTATGCGCCGTCTTCCCAGGCTCTCAAAAGCACCGTGTTGCCGAGGCTGTTTCCGCTGCTCCTGCGCGCCGCGCCGGTGGCGTCAGGCGCGCCCGTAGACGTCGTCGTAGCGCACGATATCGTCTTCACCTAGGTAGCTGCCGGACTGCACCTCGATCAGTTCCAGTGGGACCTTGCCCGGGTTGCGCAGGCGGTGAACGCTGCCCAGCGGGATGTAGGTGCTCTGATTCTCGCCAAGCAGGAACACTTTCTCGTCGCAGGTCACTTCAGCGGTCCCTGACACCACGATCCAGTGCTCTGCGCGATGGTGGTGCTTCTGCAGGCTCAGTGAGGCGCCGGGTTTCACCACGATGCGCTTGACCTGAAACCGCTCGGCCGACTCCAGCGAGTCGTAACTGCCCCAGGGGCGCAGCACCACGCGGTGCAGCGAGTGTTCGCTGCGGCCGGAGGCCTTGAGCTGCTCGACGATCTTCTTCACGTCCTGGGTGGCATCCCGGTGGGCGACCAGCGTGGCGTCGGGCGTGGTCACCACCACCAGGTCGCGCACTCCGACTGCCGCGATCAGGTGTCGATCATGCGAACGGAGCAGGCTGTCGTGCGTGTCCACCGTCAGTGTGTCGCCCTCGCGCAGATTGCCATCGCTGTCGCGCTCGCCGGCCAGCCATAGCGCGCCCCACGAGCCGATGTCGCTCCAGCCGCAGCTCACCGGGAGCACGGCAGCACGCGAGGTCCTTTCCATCACGGCGTAGTCGATGGAGTCACCAGGCACCTGCGCGAAAAGCGTGGGGTCGATGCGTACGAAGTCCAGGTCGGCCTTGGCCGAGGCGTGTGCCTCGCGCACCGCGGCGAGCATCTCCGGGGCGTGCAGGCCGAGCTCTTCGAGAAAGCGCGCAGCCTTGAACAGGAACATGCCCGAGTTCCAGTCGTAACCGCCGTCGGCGAGGTACGACTCGGCCACCGCGGCGGAGGGCTTCTCCACGAACTGCTGCACCCGGAAGCCCGCCTCCGGTAGCGGCTCGCCACGGCGTATGTAGCCGAAACCCGTTTCCGGCCGGTCCGGCCGAATGCCGAAGGTCACCAGCCACCCGGCTTCGGCCATCGGCAGGGCGCGCGTGACGGCGTCCACGAACTGTGCGCCATCGCCGATCAGATGATCGGCAGGCAGCACCAGCAGCAACGCGTGCGGATCGGAAGCCGCGGCCTGCAGCGCACCCAGCGCGATGGCGGGCGCCGTGTTGCGTGCCAGCGGCTCCAGCATGATCGTCGCTCGCTCGATGCCGGTGGCGCGCAGTTGCTCGGCGGCCAGGAACCGCTGGTCCTCGCTGGCCACGACCAGCGGTGGGCCCACCTCCGGCAGCTGCCGCGTGCGCCTGACTGTCTGTTCGAACAGAGTGCCATCGCCTGCCAGTGACAGAAATTGCTTGGGCAGGTTGCTGCGCGAGACGGGCCAGAGGCGGGTGCCGCTGCCGCCGCTGAGGATCAGGGGTATCAACATGGGACGCGGTTCCTGGGGATCGGGACGGGGGCATGGCAGGGGGACTGGGCCGACGCGCCCGCGACCGCTGATTTTCACGTAGCGCCGGCAGCTATGCCAGCCTTGCTGCACTCACGGCCAATCGGGCGTGAGGCTTTCAAGCCCTTGCACGAAGTCGCGCAGGTCCTCTTGCCACGGCGGCAGAACCGCGCCAAACGTCTCGGTGAAGCCGCGATTTTCGAGCACCGCATGGCGTGGGCGGCGCGCCCGGGCAGAGAACATCGCGCTGTCGACCGCTTCGATTGCGGGCGTCGCATCAAGCAGGCCGGCCGCGCTCGCCTGCGCCATGATTTCGGTGGCGAAGCCATGCCAGGTGGTGGCGCCGCTGGCGACCAGGTGATGAATGCCCTGCATGCTCTGGCGTTCGCCCGCTTCGGCGGCGAGCCACCGCGCCAGTGCAGCGCACGTGCCGGCGGCGACGCGCGGCGTACCGGTCGGCGTGCCGTGCTGGTCGTCGACTACTCGCAGCGGGGCGCGCTCGGCCGCACGGCGAAGCATCGTGAACAGGAAGTTGGGCCCGTGCCGGCCGTACAGCCAGGCTGTGCGGAAGATCATGTGCGCCGCACCGCTCGCCTGCAGTGCCCGTTCCCCGGCGAGCTTGCTTCGCCCGTATACACCCAGCGGCGCCGTCGGGCTGGCCGGCGTATACGCCGCGTTCTGCGAGCCATCGAATACATAGTCGGTCGAGTAGTGGACGACCAGCGCCCCGTGCGCTGCGGCCCACCGGCCCAGCTGCCGGGGTACATCGCCGTTTACACGCGTGGCCAGTGGCTCGTCGAGCTCGGCCTGATCCACCGCCGTATACGCGGCGGCGTTGACGATCAGTTGCGGTGCGACGCGATCCAGCAGCGCAGAAAGCGCCGCCTCGCTGGTCAGCTCGACCGACTCGGCGAGAGCACCGCTTCCGTGGCGGCCGTCGCGCGTGGCGGGAGTGAGCTCCAGCGCGGGGTGGCGAGCCAATGCCTCGTGCAGATCCCTGCCGAGCAGGCCGTTGGCACCGAGCAGCAGCGTCTTCACGGGGCGCAGGAGGGCAGCCGGTGACGCGGGATATCCGCCAGGAACGGTGCGGCCGCGTCCTTGTCGGAGAGCAGCGGCTCGCTGACCGGCCAGTCGATCTTGAGGCGGTCGTCGTTCCAGCGGATCGCCGCGTCGGCCTGGCGGTCATAGAGTGCGGTGCACTGGTAACTTAGCGTGGCGAAGTCGGAGGTCACGCAGAATCCATGCGCGTAACCTTCGGGGATCCAGAACTGGCGCCGGTTCTGCGCCGTCAGCATGACGCCGGTCCATTGCCCGAACGTGGGCGACTCGGGGCGGATGTCCACCGCCACGTCGTAGGCTTCGCCCTCGAGCACCGTGACCAGCTTTCCCTGCGGGTTGGGCCACTGATAGTGCAGCCCGCGCAGCACACCACGAGCGGAACGCGACACGTTCGACTGCACGAACGACACATCGATGCCCGCTTCCCGGAACGTCTGCTGGTTGAAGCTTTCGTAGAAGAAGCCCCGTGCATCCGACAGCACACGCGGTTCGACGATCAGCGCCCCTGGCAGGCTGGTGGTAATCCACTTCACGACGTGCGTCCCTGCTGCGCAAGCGTTCGCAGATAGTCGCCGTAGCTTGTCTTGGCCAGCGGTTCGGCCAGGCGCAGCAGCTGTGCGGCGTCGATCCAGTGCTGCAAAAATGCGATCTCTTCCGGGCAGCACACCTTCAGACCCTGGCGCTTCTCGATCGTCTCGATGTAGTTGCCCGCGTCCATCAGCGACTCATGGGTACCCGTGTCGAGCCATGCGAAGCCACGGCCCAGCTGCTCGAGATGGAGTGCTCCATCGCGCAGATAGCGCCGGTTGAGGTCGGTGATTTCCAGCTCCCCGCGCTCCGAAGGCGTAAGTTCGGCGGCGTAGTCGCAGGCGTTGGCATCATAGAAATAGATGCCCGTCACGGCGTGGTGGGACTTGGGTGCCGCCGGTTTTTCTTCCAGCCCGACAACGCGTCCTGCCGAGTCGAACTCCGCCACGCCGTAGCGCTCCGGATCCTTTACCCAGTAACCGAAGACGGTCGCGCCGTGGTCGCGCGAAGCCGCCCTGCGCAGCCGTTCCGTGAGTCCAACGCCGTAGAAGATGTTGTCACCCAGCACCAGGCAGCTCGGTTGCCCGTCGATGAACTTGCGCCCGATCACGAACGCCTGCGCCAGCCCGTCGGGCGAGGGCTGCACGGCGTACTGAATCTCGATGCCCCACTGCGATCCGTCGCCCAGCAGTCGCTGGAAAAGCGCCTGTTCGTGCGGGGTATTGATGATCAGGATCTGCCGGATGCCTGCCAGCATGAGCGTGGCAAGCGGGTAATAGATCATGGGCTTGTCGTACACCGGCAGCAGTTGCTTGCTCACCGCCTGGGTGATCGGGTAAAGCCGGGTGCCGGTGCCGCCGGCCAGAATGATGCCCTTTTGCGTGGTCACGAGCCGAGGCGCTCCATGCGATAGCTCCCGTCGAGCACGCGTTGGATCCACGGCTGGTTGGCGAGGTACCAGTCCACCGTGAACGCCATGCCGGAGTCGAAGGTGTGGGTGGGGCGCCAGCCAAGCTCGCGGCGCAGTTTGCCGGCGTCGATCGCGTAGCGGCGATCGTGCCCGGGGCGGTCCTTCACGTGCGTGATGAGCTTGTTCCGGGCAGCGCCGTTCGCCAATGGCTGCCTTTCGTCCAGGAGCGCGCAGATGGTTCTCACCACGTCCAGGTTGGTGCGTTCGGCGTTCCCGCCGACGTTGTAGGTTTCACCCACGCTGCCTGCCTTCAGCACCTGGCGAATCGCCTGGCAGTGGTCGCCCACATAGAGCCAGTCGCGAACGTTCAAACCGTCGCCGTACACCGGCAGCGGTTCTCCGGCGAGCGCTTTCTGGATCACCAGTGGAACAAGCTTCTCCGGGAACTGGTATGGGCCATAGTTGTTGGAGCAGTTGGTGGTCAGCACCGGCAAGCCGTAGGTGTGATGAAACGCCCGCACAAGGTGGTCCGAGGCCGCCTTGGAGGCCGAATACGGGGAGTTCGGGGCGTAGGGCGTCTGCTCCGTGAAGGCGCCCTCGTCCCCAAGCGAGCCATACACCTCGTCGGTCGACACGTGCAGAAAGCGGAAAGCGCGGCGCTCCTGCAGCGCCAGGGCGGTCCAGTAGTCACGACAGCTTTCGAGCAGGCCGAGCGTCCCCACCACGTTGGTCTCGACGAAGGCCGCGGGGCCATCGATGGAACGATCCACGTGAGACTCGGCGGCGAAGTTGACTACGGCATCGGGTCGATGCTGCGCCAGCAACTGCGCAACCAGCGCCCGGTCACCGATATCGCCCCGCACGAAGACATGGTCACGATGCCGCTCCAACGGCGCCAGCGTAGTCACGTTGCCCGCGTAGGTGAGCTTGTCCAGCGTGACTACCCGCACGCCGTCGGCGACGGCCTGCAGCACGAAATTGGCGCCGATGAAACCCGCGCCACCGGTAACGAGGAGAACGGTCATGGAACTTGATCGGGTTTTGGGTCCGCCATTCTGGCATGCGGCCCGGCCCATTGCCCGTCGAGGGAGCGGCTCATCGGCGGTTTTGGGAACACCACGTGCAAGCAGGTATCATGACAGGCTGTTTTCAACCGCTTGCGCGGACGGGCGCGTACCTTATGAAAAAGACAGTTGCTCGCAAGCCCCTTGGGCTCGGAACTCGCGCGATCCACGCAGGGCAGGCGCCCGATCCGACTACCGGCGCCATCATGACGCCGATCTACGCGACCTCCACCTACGTCCAGGAGAGCCCCGGCAAGCACAAGGGCTTCGAGTATTCGCGGTCGCAGAATCCCACCCGCATGGCTTACGAGCGCTGTGTGGCGGACCTGGAGGGTGGCAAGGCCGGCTTTGCGTTCGGCTCGGGCCTCGCTGCGGCCTCCACCGTGCTGGACCTGCTCGACTCGGGCAGCCACGTGATCGCCATGGATGACCTCTACGGCGGCACGTACCGACTGTTCGAGCGCGTGCGCCGGCGCTCGGCGGGTCTCGATTTCAGCTTCGTCGACCTCAACGACGGCGCGGCTTTGAAGGCGGCCCTCAAGCCCAATACCCGCATGATCTGGGCGGAGACGCCGACCAATCCCATGCTCAAGCTGGTGGATCTGTCAAAAGTGGCGGCATTCGCACGCAAGCACGGGCTGATCCTGGTAGTGGACAACACCTTCTGTTCGCCGATGCTGCAGCGGCCGCTCGAGTTCGGCGCGGACCTGGTGCTGCACTCGGCCACCAAGTACCTCAACGGTCACTCCGACATGGTCGGTGGCATCGTGGTGGCAGGCGGCAACGAGCTCGCCGAGCAGATGGGCTTCCTGCAGAACTCCGTCGGCGCCATTGCTGGCCCGTTCGACGCTTTCCTCGCCCTGCGCGGTCTGAAGACTCTGCACCTGCGCATGAAGGCCCACTGCGAGAGCGCCATGGAACTGGCCAAGTGGCTCGAAAAGCACCCGGCCATCGAGCGCGTGATCTATCCGGGCCTGAAGAGCCACCCGCAGCACGCGCTGGCCAAGCGGCAGATGGACGGGTTCGGCGGCATCATCAGCGTGGAGATCAAGGGTGGCCTGAAGAAGGCCCGTCGCATGCTGGAACGGTGCGAACTGTTTGCCCTGGCCGAGTCGCTCGGCGGGGTGGAGAGCCTTATAGAGCATCCCGCGATCATGACGCATGCATCGGTGCCGGCGGCCAACCGCAAGCGGCTGGGCATCAGCGATGGACTGATCCGACTGTCGGTTGGAACGGAAGACGTCCGCGACCTTGCCGACGAATTGCAGTACGCCCTGCACGCCTGAGGATTTTTTTGCATGGAAGTCTCCCCGAGCGTGATCCACCGATCCCGCCAGGCTATGCAGTCGCTGTTTGGCGACCTGGCCGAAAGCCTGCGCCAGCCGGAATTCTGGGCGTACTCGTCGTGGCTGGACATCGTCACCCGCTACCGCAAGCTTTATCTGGGCATGCTGTGGGTGCTGATTCCTCCGGTGGTGTACATATTCGGCCTTGGCTACATGTACAAGACCATCTCCGGACGTAGCGAGAACTTCATCTCGCACCTGGGTATGGGCTGGGCGCTGTGGCGTTTCACGACGATGGTGATCAACGAGTCGACCAGCGTCTTCTCCAGCTACAAGGCTTTCATCATGGACGGGCGTACGTGCCTGACCGACTTTCTGTTGCGCACCCTGTCCAAGGCCATGTTCTACCTGTTCTTCTCCCTGATCGTGGTGGTGCTGGTATTGCTGCGAGATCCGTCGGTGCATGCCTCGGCGATGCTGACGATGGTGCTGACGTTGCCGGTTTACCTGTTGAACCTGATGTGGTTGTCGGTGGTGATCGCGCTGCTCGGCGCGCGTTACCCGGACGTGCGGGAGTTCGTGAGCACCTTCCTGATGTTCGGTTTCTTCTTCACGCCGATCCTCTGGAGCGCGCAGACGCTGCCGGCGAACTCGCCGCGTGGTCTGATCGCGCGATTCAACCCGGCGTTCCACTTCATCGAATTTGTCCGTGCTCCGGTACTGGGGCAGCCCATCGAACACGCATCGCTGGTGGTAGTGGCGCTGATGAGCGTGGGAGGCTGGCTGATCGCTTCGGTGCTGTACCGCCGCTATGCGCGCTTCGTGCCGCTGTGGGCGTGAGGGCAAGGCAATGACAGCTCATATAAAAGTGCGCACCCTCACCCTCGAGGTGCCGCTGTACCTGCAAAGCGAGCGGTCGGCGAAATCCTGGGTCAAGACGCTGCTCGGAGCAGCCACGGCGCGGCCGGAGCGCCAGTTCCTCACGACCTTGGACGATGTCTCCTTCGACGTGGGCGAAGGCGATCGGCTGGCGCTGATCGGGCGAAACGGCGCCGGCAAGTCGACCCTGTTGCGGGTGCTCACCGGTGCCTACATCCCGACCCGGGGCCTGGTCGATGTCCAGGGTACGCGTCAGGCACTGCTGAACATTTCGTTGGGTTTCAGCATGCAGGCGACGGTGATGGAGAACATCTACCTGCGCGGCACCGCCATGGGAATACACACCTCGCAACTCGGTGCGCTGGTCGAGCCGATCCTGAGTTTCGCCGGCCTGCAGGATGTCGCGCAGCGCCGCCTGCACACGCTTTCCTCCGGCCAGAAAATGCGACTGGGCTTTGCCATCGCCACGTCGATCGAGCAGGACATCATCCTCATGGATGAGTGGCTGGGCGCGGGAGACGCGGAGTTTCTCAAGCACGCCAAGAAACGCATGGACGATCGAGTCCAGGGCAGCAAGATCGTCGTGCTCGCCAGTCACAACGACAACCTGCTCAAGCGCATCTGCAACAAAGGCCTGCTGCTGGATCGCGGCAAGGTGGTCCACTTCGGTGCGGTCGAGGATGCACTGGATGCCTACAAGAGCCTGATGGCGGCCAATCGGGCGCGCGAAAAGCAGCTTGCTGGCCAGGTTCCCTGATGACGGTCGTGCGGACTGTTCTTGTTGCCGTGGGCACGCGACCCGAGGCAATCAAGATGGCACCGGTAATCCGCGCGCTGCGCGAGCAGCCCTGGGTGCGGCTGCGTGTGCTTGCCACCGCGCAACACCGGGAGATGCTCGATCAGGTGTTGACGACGTTCGACATTGTTCCGGACATCGACCTTGATTCCATGCGGGCCAATCAGCAGCTGGCGGGGCTCACCGCCCGGCTGCTGGAGAAGATGGATGAGGTGATCGAGCTCGAAAAGCCGGACCTGGTCCTGGCGCAAGGCGACACCACAACCGTGTTCGCTACTGCGCTCGCATGCTTCTATCGGCGTGTCCCCTTCGGACACGTCGAGGCGGGATTGCGTACGGGGGACATCAATTATCCGTTTCCCGAAGAGATGAACCGGGTCGTCGCTTCGCGCATGGCCCGGTGGCACTTCGCTCCGACGGCACGAGCGCGCGCAAATCTGCTTGCCGAAGGTGTGCCGGAGCCGCACGTGCATTTGACCGGGAATACGGTCATCGATGCGCTGTATCACGTTGCCAAGGGCCTGCAACCTGCAACGGTACCCGCGGACCGCCGGCGCATGATCCTCGTCACGACGCATCGGCGGGAGAATTTCGGCGAGCCGCTCCAGCAGGTTCTGCGAGCGTTGCGCCGCCTGATCGAGCAGCGCGACGACATCCGCATGCTTATCCCGGTACACCCCAATCCCAATGTGGCGCCGGAGGTGCGGCGGATGCTGGGTGACCTGCCGCGTGTGCAGCTCTGCGAGCCGCTCGACTACATCCCCTTCGTGGCGGCGATGCAGGAATCCTTTCTCATCCTGAGCGATTCCGGAGGAGTGCAGGAGGAGGCTCCCGCGCTGGGCAAGCCCGTGCTGGTACTGCGCGACGAGACGGAACGGCCCGAAGCGGTGGAGGCGGGTGTGGCACAGCTCGTGGGCACGGACTCCCATGCCATTGAATCGGCGGTGGGCCGGCTGCTCGACGATCCGGAAGCCTACCGACGAATGGCTACGGGCGCGTCGCCCTACGGCGACGGCTTTGCGGCCAGGCGCATCGTCGACATCCTGCGTCACGACCTGATCGGTTGAGGCGTCACGTGCGTATCCTGCTGGTTGCTTACGAGTTCCCTCCCGCGCACTCTCCGCGCGCGCTGCGCTGGCGTTATCTGTGCCGGGAACTTGTCCTGCTCGGTCACGAGGTCCATGTGCTGACACCGGATCGCGCTGGCCTGCGGCAAGCCGCGACGGCGCTTGCAGCGCTGCAGCTGCACGCGGTATTTCCAGGGCCGCTGACCTGGCTTTTGCAACGGCGTACGGGGGGTGGCCACCTGCCATCCGGCGGCGGTCCAGTGGCCGCCTCGGCGAGCGGCGGACAAGCCGGACGGCTGAACTGGAAGGGGCGCCTGGCACAGCGGATGAAGGGCCTGCTCGGATTGCTCCTGTTCCCCGACGCTTCCTCGGAGTGGCTGCCCTGGGCACGCGGCTCGCTGCAACGACTCTTGCGGGACTCTCCGCCGGACGTCGTGGTGACGTCTCATGAGCCGGCGTCAACGTTATTGCTCGGCCGTGCCGTCCACGCTCGCGGGTTTCGCTGGGTGGCCGACCTAGGGGATCCGGTATGCGCCCCCTATACCCCGCGGCGCTGGAGGCGGCGGGCGTGGGCGCTGGAGGCGGCGGTCGTCGCCGAAGCGGATCACATCATCGTCACCAATCAGGGCGCCTGCGCGATGCTGTCCGACCGGCACGGCATGGCGGCGGAGATGTGCTCCGTGCTGCCGCAGGGCTTCGACGACCGGCGCATGGCGACGCTGCCTGCCGACAGCGCTGCGCCCGCAGCGGACGCGCCACTGGAGCTGCTGTTCTGCGGGCGCCTCTACGGATTTCGCGATCCCGCGAACCTTCTTCAAGCGGTGGAGCAGACCCCCGGCATCCGGCTCACATTGGTGTTGGGCGACCCGCCAGTCGGAGGAATGCTGGATCGGCTGACTTCCAGCGGCCGGGTTCGTGTGGTGGACAATCTGCCTCATGAGCAGGTACTGGACCTGCAGCGCGGTGCGGATGTTCTGGTGAACATCGCCAATCGCTCGATGCCGGCACAAATGCCCGGCAAGCTGTTCGAGTACCTGGGCGCTGGTCGGCCGATCCTGCACGTGCGTGCCGCAGGTGAGGATGCGGACGCCGCCTCCCAGCTGCTGATCGACGGCCGCAGGGGCTGGTCGGTGTCCGATGACCCGCGTCAGCTCGGCAAGCTGCTCGGCGACCTGCTGGCACTCAAGCGGGACGGGCTCCTGCAGCACGGCCTCGATCTGGCTCCGCCCCGCGAGTACGCCATCTCGGCCCTTGGCGAGCGTTTGTCCGACATACTTGAACAAGTCGCTCGCGCCAAGCGCAAGCTGCCGCCCGTCCCGGCGCAGGCATGACTCCCTTTCCCTTCAAGGTTTCAAAGAGCGCCGCATGACGTTATCCGATCCCACAGCGCCCACTGCGTCGGCCGATCTGCCGGTACGCACCCTTTCCGTGACTGGCCTGGGCTATATCGGCCTGCCCACCGCCGCCATGTTCGCGAATGGAGGACTGCAGGTCACCGGGATCGACGTCAACGATGAGGTAGTCGCGACCGTCAACGCGGGGCGCATCCATATCGAAGAGGGCAACCTCGACAGCCTGGTGGCGACGGTGGTCGCCAGCGGGAGCCTGCGCGCGTCGACCCAGCCGGTTGAGGCGGACGTGCACATCATTGCCGTGCCGACACCTGTGGCCCATGACGGAAGCTTCAAGCCCGATCTCTCGTACGTGCGTGCCGCCGCCCTTGCCCTGGCCCCCGTCCTGCGACGCGGCGACCTGGTGATTCTCGAATCCACCTCTCCGGTAGGAACCACGGCGATGCTGTCTGCATGGCTGGCAGAATCTCGCCCAGATCTCGCTTTCCCGGGCTCGGCTGGCGCCGGAATCGATGTCCATCTCGCGTATTGCCCCGAGCGGATCATCCCTGGCCGCATGCTCGACGAGCTGGTGGCGAACGACCGCATCATCGGAGGCATGACTCCGGCGTGCGCGAGACGCGCGGCGCAGGTGTACAAAGTGTTCGTTCAGGGTGAGTGCCTGCTCTCGGACGACCGCACGGCGGAAATGGTCAAGCTGGCCGAGAACGCCTATCGGGACACCAGCATCGCGTTCGCCAACGAGCTGTCGATGATCTGCGACGACCTGTCCCTCAACGTCTGGGATGTGATCGGCTTTGCCAACAGGCACCCCCGCGTTTCCATCCTCAACCCCGGACCGGGAGTCGGAGGCCACTGCATCGCCGTCGATCCCTGGTTCATCGTGGCCTCGGATCCCGCGCGGGCGAAGCTGATCAGGACGTCTCGCGAAATCAACGATGCGAAAACCGACCACGTGATCCATCAGGTCGACCAGGCCGTCGCCGGCACAAGCACCGGTACGATTGCCTGCCTGGGTCTGGCCTACAAGCCGGACGTGGACGACTTCCGCGAAAGCCCTGCGTTGAAGATCGCGCAAACGCTCTCGGCAAAGTATCCCGGACGCGTGCTCTGCGCCGACCCCCACGCAGACGCGCTGCCGGCCGACGCCGCGCGAGGATTGCAGCTCGCCGACGCCGCCGCGGCGCTGGAGCAGGCCGGCGTGGTGGTCATGCTGGTAAACCATTCGGCCTTCCGCGTGCTGCCGAAGCCGCGCCACTGTGCCGTGGTGGACACCATCGGCTTCTGGCGCTGATGGTGGCGATCCGCTCTCGCCTGGCCTCATGACCATGCGCAGCAAGCTATTGCTGGGCTGCGTCGCCGTCGCTGCCTTTGGGATCGCCGGGGCCGTGCTGTTCCGCCATGCCCGGTATGCAGGGCCTATGCCGCAGCCGATCGCATTGCAGAAAAGCGATTTCATGGTTTTCGGTGGCGACTACGAAGCGCAGAATCGCGAAGGATTCCAGCCACGTGCCGATGTTTCGCCGTTTCCACTACAGCATCCGCTGGACTGGAACACCGATCCGTTCAACGACCGCAACTGGCAGTTCCAGCTGAGCGCCTGGCGCATGCTCAATCCGATCTGGAGCCGCTGGTATGGTCGCGACTGGCCACGCCTGGTCGACGAACTCATGCCGTGGATACACGACTGGTACGTCTACCACGTGGTTCAGAAAAAGCAGTCGGAGTTCGAGTGGTATGACATGTCCACCGGATACCGCGCGCAGCATCTGGCGCTGCTGCTATGGCTCCAGAAAAAGGGTCGATTGACGCTGTCGCCGGGGCAACTGCACGAGGTCCGTGCGCTGGCGCACTGGCACATTGCAAAGCTCCGCGACCCCGACTTCATTACCCACGGCAACCATGCAATCTTTCAGCTGCAAGGGCTGCGCCTGTTGTGTCTGGCATGGGCGGATGACGCGTGTCGCGGTGAAGAGGCCTACACCGCGCGCCTGATGGGCAACCTGCTGCGCTCGCAGTTCGGCAAGGACGGCGTGCAGACAGAGAATTCGCCGGGCTACCACCTGTTCGTGCTCGACACCTTCGCGCGAATCCGGCCGGCGCTGTATCCGCCGATCGAGCGGGATTTCGCCCGCACGCTGGCCCAGGCGCGCGCCGTGGCGCCGTGGTTCACCCTTCCAGACGGGCAGGTCGTTCCGATGGGTGACAGCGCAGGCCATGGCGCGAAGTTCCCTAGGGAGGGCGTACCGGCATGCTCGTCCCGGGACCGGTCCGGGTCCTGCATCATCAGCAAGGATCTGATTGCCGGCGGTTACGCCGTCGTGCGTACCTCGCCAGGCACCGTATCGGCCAAGGCCTCGATGCTGATTGTCGACGGCGCCTCGGTGGTGCCGAGGAGCCATGATCACGCAGACGAGCTGAGCTTCGAGCTCTATACCGGCGGCCGCCGCGTACTGGTCGATTCCGGCAAGTTTTCCTATAACGACGACCGCTGGCACCGCTACTTCCAGAGCAACCGCGCCCACAACGTGGTCGGTGTGGAGGGCCGGTCCTTCGGGCCCGACGACACCGTGACCGACGGTTCGGCGCTGCAGTCCATGGTGTTCGAGGATGGTTCGTACATCGTCACCGGGCAGGTCGAGCGCAAGGGCATGGTCCACCGCCGGCGCATCAGCTATCGGCCGGACGAGTCAGTACTCGTGGCCGACCACCTGGAGGGCGCCGGCAAGATGCGGCCGGTGGTTTACTGGCATCTGGCGCCCGAGCTCGACGCAACCGTCACCGGCACGTCGGTTGACGTTGCGGCAGGTGACGACATCGTGGCGCGCGTGGCGCTGCTGGAAGGCAACTGCAGCCCTGCGATCGTCAGAGGCCAGGGTGGCGGTACGATCCAGGGGTGGGTCAGCCCCTCCTACCTGAAGCGGCGGCCTGCAACGGTGATCGAGTACCGCTGCGCCCCGGGGGTGCAGAATATTCGGACCAGGATCGGGTTGGCCGGGCCAGCGACCATCAAGTCAGCCAAAGCCCCGTAACCTGATGGCTGGTAATTATTCACGCTCGCGAACCGGACGAAGTGGCTGCCACGAACTTGCTTCGATCATTTTGATGGCCCCGTCCTCCCCGGATGTCATGCGCCCCTGCACCATGAATTCAGCCGACCATGCCTGAGCAAGAAGATCTTTCGACAGGGTCGGCCGGGAGTCCGGAGCCCGGTTCCAGTGAACTGGTTCTGCTGCGTGCGGTGACGCGCCGAGATCAGCGTGAGCTGGACAGCTTGCGCAGGCAGCTGCTGGCCATGACCGATGCCGCCGATCTGGCCCGCAGGCGCTTGACCGAGACCGAAAGGCGGCTCGAACAGGCCCGTGCTTCCATCGACGTGCTCGAGCACTCGTTCTCGTTCCGGTTCGGCAATGCCCTGGTGACGTCGGTAAGATCCCCGCGCCAGCTGTTGCGCTTGCCGCGCACTCTGTGGCAGATGGTCCGCGACCGGCGGCGCGGTGCGCCCGAGCCGCGGCTCGAGGGGCTGGCAAGCCGAAGCGCGCCAGCGGCGCCGCTCGGCGATCTGCCGCCGGAACCGACGATGGGATACGACGGTTTTCTGCGCAAACCGGCCACGGCTCCTCGCTTGCTCGCCGAGCTTCGCGTGGCCGCCATCATGGACGGGTTCACCCACGCATGCTTCATGCCCACCTGCCGCATGCAGTCGCTGCATGCGCAGCACTACGAACAGCAGTTACTGGATGACCCACCGGATCTGCTGCTGGTCGAGTCGGCCTGGCGGGGCGAGGCCGACTCGTGGAGGAACATGATCGCTTCGCGTTCGGGTGAGCTGCTGGGGCTGCTCGACATGTGCCGCCGCCGCAACATCCCCACCGTGTTCTGGAACAAGGAGGATCCGGCGCACTTTGCGACCTTCCTCGAAACGGCGCGCTTGTTCGACCACGTCTTCACCACCGATATCGACAGCATCCGTCGCTACGTGGCTGCGTTGGAGCACACCCGGGTGCACCTGCTTCCCTTCGCCTGCCAGCCGCGCGTCCACAATCCGGTGGTGCCGGCGGCGCGAAGGGAAGGGGTTTCCTTTGCCGGTTCCTACTACCACCGCTACCCCGAGCGGTGTGACGACTTCGACCGCCTCATTTCCACGCTTGCGGAAGTTGGGCCGGTCGTCATCTACGACAGGAACAGCGAGCGAGCAGACCCTGCGTTCGCGTTCCCCAGGCGCTTCGCATCGATGCTGCAGCCGGCGCTGCCGTACGAGCGCATCGATGAAGCGTACAAGGGCCACCGTTTCGCCGTGAACATGAACACCATCAAGCAGTCCCAGAGCATGTTTGCCCGGCGGGTGTTCGAGCTCATGGCCTGCAACACGGTGGTCGTGAGCAATTACTCGCGCGGCATGCGCAACTTCTTCGGCGAACTGGCCGTGTCCACGGATCAGGCCGACGTGCTGGGGCAGCGCGTGCAGCCGATGATGGCTGCGCCGGAGCGGACGCGGCGTCACCGCCTGCTGGCGCTGCGCAAGGTGCTCTCCGAGCACACCTACGAGCACCGCATGCGGCAGCTTGCCCAGGTGGTGCTGGAGCGGGCTCCGTCGATCGACGGTGTGCCGATGGTCGTGGTGGCGCGGGTCAACTCCGCGCATGAGCTCGAGCAGGTGCTTGGTGCGTACCAGCGGCAAGTCCACGCGTTGCGTGAGCTGATCATCGTCGCCGCTGCCGGGTTGTCGATGGAGGCGGCTCCCGCGCGGCGGGATTGCCGCGTGCTGCGCGAAACCGATGCCGCCGGCTTCGCATTGTCGTCACTCGGATCGAAGGCGTGCGTGGCGGTATTTCATCCGGCGGACTACTACGGACCGCATTATCTGGCGGACCTCGCGCTGGCCACCCTGTTCAGCGACGCGCCGATGATCGGCAAAGGTGCCCTGTTCCGGAGCACAGACGAGCGGGTGGCACTGATCGAGGGGCCGCGCTACCAGCCAGACCGGCCATTGCTGCGCAGGTCCAGCATGGCAAGAGGCGCGGCGCTGGAAGGGGCGAGCCTTCTGGAATGGCTGGATGCAGCCGCGCTGGATGATGGTGAGCCGCGGTGCGCAGGCCTGAGCGTGGACGAGTTCAGTTACTGCCGCGATGGTGCCTTGATCGCAGGCGTCCCGATCTTTGTCGATGTGGACGGTCGCGGGATGGATCTCGGTATCGATTACCAGCAGATGCTCGATCGTGCCGAAGCACTCCGCCGGTTACCGCCGCGCCCCCCACAGCCGCTTCGGGAGGACGCCGCTGAAGTCAACGCCAGACCGGCAGACTTTGCCGGCTGCATCGCTCGGAGCGATCAACTGATCGTGGCGGAGGACGTTGCCCAGCTGGAGTGGCTGGTCGCTGGCAGCGGGGCGGATGTCTTTCTCTGCGGCACGGATACAACGCGCAGCTTCAGCGAGTGGGGGCCGCTGCAGCTCCTGCACGGTGGAGTGGGGGATCTGCGTGATCTGCTGGAGCAGAACACATACGGTGAGTTGAGGGTGCAGGCACCCGGTGCCGGGCTTTGCGAGGTGTTGGCCGAGCACGCTCCGGTGCGCCGCGTGAAGATCCAGCCCCGCTCCTCCGACCTGCGTGCCGCCGACGGCAGTACCGGGTGGGTGAAGTTGCTCTCCCGGCGGCTGCCGCGCGTTACGGTGGCGCTCGCTACTCAATCCGATGCGCAGCGGCTCTGGAGCATCCTCGGCGCGGAGCTCGATCCATGCCAGTGGCAGATCGGCGTCGACGCGACCTCACCGCGGCCCGCAGCTGGCGGAAATCGCCTGGGCGTGGAGCCGGGTCATGTCTGAGCCGGTCGAGCGCGCAAGGCGGCAGGCGCATCGCCGCATCGATGACCTGGAGCGGCATCTGGAGGCTGCGCGGCAACGAGCCGACCGAGCCGAACACGAACTTGCCCGGATCAAGGGCAGCGTGTGGTGGCGAGCGCTTGCCCGGTTGCGCCGCGCGCTGCGGCCTCGCGTCGCGGCAGCATCCACGGCACCGCTGCTCGCCACCCGCAGTCCGACGATGTGGGCCGGTAGCGCGGCGCAGTTCATCGGCTGCCTGCCCGCGGATGCGCTGGCAGACCCTGCTTCGACTCCGGTTACTGATACAGGCGTGTTTCGCCGCATCGATCTCGCGGCGGTGATGCCGGAGCTGCACGCCGCATTCGCCATGCCGGCGACCAACGGCTCTGTCCGGCCTCCCACGGCGGCTGACGATGCACGGGCTGCTCGCTGGCGCATCGCCTTGATCGGCAGCGGAGAGCTCCACCGCGATCTGGCCTTCGACGCCGCCGTCACGGCGCTGGACCGGCCGGGCTGGCGGGACCAGCTGGCTACGGCTGCCTTTGACTTTCTGCTGCTCGAAGCAGGATCGCTGCATCCGTCCCACGCCTGGTCGCCAGCCTTCGCTGGCGACCCCGCGGCCATCGAGGAACTGACGTCGCTGTTGCGCGAGGCGCGCCGCCGCGGTATCCCTTCCGCCTGCTGGAAGCTGACGACTGGTGCAGCGGACAGCGCGATAGATAGCCACCTGCGAGCGCTGGTGGACGCTGCATTCGCTTGCGCACCCGCAGCCGCCGAAGGCAGCGTGGAAGCGGCCGGCGCCCACACGGTCGAACGGCTGGCGCCAGCCGTACAGCCGAAGCTGTACAACCCGGTCACGGTGCCCGCGTTGCTCAAAGCGGCCCGGTTCGCACGCCGCTGCGTTCTGTCGGACGATCTGGAGGCCAGCGTAGCGGCGCAGGATCTACCGCCATTCCTTGCGCCACTGCGGGACCGGCTGTTGCTCACGGACAGCCGCTGGGCCGTCACCGAATCGGCGCTCGAGACGTCGAGCCAGCTCGCCACGTGCGCGGTGGGGTCCATTAGCGGTGCCGATCGCGCAGCGCTGCTTCGCCTGGTGGGTGCCGAGGCGTTTTCGGCGACAGGCGCTGATGCGGCGCGTGCGATCCAGGCCAGGGCGTGCGGTGCGCTGGTGCTCGATCCGGAGACCAGTCCCGAGTTACGCCAAGCCTGGGAGGCCGCAGACACGAGCACGCTGGAAAGGGCGCGGGCGGCGCATCTGCAGGTCCGACAGGTTTTGTCCGGTGACTGCATCGGACACCGACTGGAGCAGATCGCCAGGACGCTGGGACTGGCTGCGAAGCCGGTGACCGATATCCCGACAGTCGCATGCCTGCTTGTTTCGCGGCGCCCCGACTTGCTTGTCGCCTGCCTGGAGCGGTTTCGAGCCGACCGCTACCCCGCAAAGGAACTGGTGATCGTCGTGCACCGCAACGAAGCTGATGTTCAGGCGCTTCGTGATCACGTGCGTCCCGGGGAACGCGTGACGGTGCTGCAGATGGGGGAGCAATGGGGGCTGGGCGCCTGCCTGAACCTCGCTTTCGCCCATACCGATGCGCCGTACTGGGCGAAGTGGGACGACGATGATTTCTACGGCCCCCACTACCTGTCGGACTTCATGCTCTACCGGCGCGCTGTCGACTTCGATATTGCCGGCAAGCCGCGGGCCTTCTCCTGGTACGAGCAGTCGGGCGAGCTGCATTGGGACGAGCGCTGGGCCGCGCGGGCGAATGTGCTGCGTCGCCTCGTGGATACCCGCAACACTGGCATCGCCGGGGCGACCCTGGTTGGCCATCGACGTGTGCTCGAGGCCACACCATTCCCCGAGGATCGCAGGCGCGGTACCGATAGCGCGTTCCTGCGCAGGGCGATGGAGCATGGGTGGACGGTACTGTCGACCGATCCGTTCAATTTCGTGCGCTTTCGCGCTGCCGATCCCGCATTCCATACGTGGCAGATCCGCGAGGCGGAGGCGGGCGTTTCATCA
The DNA here is from genome assembly GCF_035685805.1 of Dyella sp. Taxonomy (GTDB): domain Bacteria; phylum Pseudomonadota; class Gammaproteobacteria; order Xanthomonadales; family Rhodanobacteraceae; genus Dyella_A. The sequence continues at coordinate 61,554 of NZ_DASSAB010000006.1, read as the reverse complement.
CGATGTGTCGGTGGCGCCGAGGCGATCGCCTCGGTTGCGTTCCTGTAGCCAAGCCGATGAAAGTCGTGTCGCGATATCATGCGCAGGTTTGTTCACCCGCTCCTGCGTCCGGAGCCCAACAGCTGTCCGCGCTTCAAAAGGCCTCGTCACCATGAAACTCACACCCAAGCTCGCGCTGGCGCTTGCGTTGACCGTCGCCGGGCTGGCGTCCGTCGCCGCGGGGACGCTCAAACAGCAGCCGCTGGTGACAGCGGCGGGCTGGCTGGCGCTGGCAGGCTGTGTCCTGCTGGTTGTCCTTGTCACCTACCGGCATGTCGTGGCGCTGACCGACCTGGTCCGGCACCTTGCCGGTCAGTCGCGCGAATACAGCCGCGCCGTGGGTAAGCAGTTCAAGCGGGTCGAGGCCGCGCAGGAAAGCCAGGCGCGGCTGCTTTCAGACATCAAGGCGCTGCACGCCTCTCTGGCCCAGCAACAAGTCGAGTTGCGTGCACAACTTCAGCGACTGGAGGAGACGGCGCGCGCGTCGTCCCGCCAGAGTGCTGATGGGCAGCACTTTGTCCTGGGTGCCTTTCGGCAGCTGAGCGAGCGGGTGGACAGCATGGTTGCCTCCATCGCTGATGCCCAGAAGGAGTCCCGCCGGCTGGTCAAGCACGTGGACGAAAAGAGTGCTGCAACCATCACGGAGGTCGTGAAGTCACGCGACGGCACGGCGTCCACGCTGGAGCTCGTACAGAGCAAGGTAGTAAGCGAGATAGGCCGCAGCAGGACCGAGACGCTGCACGAAACCGAAGCGATGCTTCAGCTGATGCAGTTGTTCGACCTCGTTACTACGGTTCCTTTGCTCGGCGGCTGGGCGATGGAGCCGTCGAGCATGCTGTCGCTCGTCACGACGATCCTCCAGCGAAAGCCGGAGCTCGTGGTCGAATGCGGCAGCGGCACCTCTACCATCTGGCTCGCCTATGCCCTGGCTGCCAACGGCAAAGGACGGTTGGTATCGCTCGACCACGAGGCCGAATACGCGTCCGCGACGCGTCGTGCCGTGGCAGCACATGGCCTGGAAAACATCGTCGACGTGCGCCTGGCATCGCTGGTACCTCATCCGATCGGGGACGAGCAGTTCCTCTGGTACGACGCAGCCCAGTGGAACGACCTGCGCCACATTGACGTGCTGATCGTCGATGGTCCGCCGTCTGCCACCGGTCCGCTGGCGCGCTACCCCGCGCTCCCGTTGCTCGGCGATTACCTGAGTGATCGCGCACTGGTAGTTGTTGACGACGCCAATCGCAAAGACGAGAAAACCATCATGCGGCGTTGGAAAAGCGAGTTGCCGGGCGTTGGCGATCCTGCGCATCTCGCATCGCGCACAAGCTCGATCGAGTTTCAGCGCGTGCTCGACTGAACCCACGTTCGCGCCGCACCCGCACGCGGCACCTCCCTTCATTGCTTACGGAAGCGACCACATTGACTCATTCATCCCTGCTCGCCAGATGTCGACGCGCCGTCTCGACGATCGAGGCCTTGGCGATGGCCTGGTTGGGACTGAACAGCGCCGCCGGTGTGGCATGCCTCGTCCTGCAGCAGTGGGTGGGCGCGGCGTGGATGCTGTTTTCGCTGGTCGTATCGGGTGGTGCGATCGCCCTTTTCGCGGCGCGACGCTCGCGCGTAGCTGCGCAGCGGCTGTTGCTTGAGCTGGGAGAGCAGACCCGGTTCCTGACAAAGCAAAATCGGCAGCATGGCCGGGTGGCGATCGAGCACGCTGATGCTGGTGGCGGCAATGCACAGCCGGTGGCCGGCGCGTCCGGAATTGCCTCCGCCAACGGATCTGCCGTTCCCGGCGGGATGGACAACCGCCTGATCTCCACCTATCTCGAGATTGCCGAGGACATGCCGGACCACCGCTGGCTCGACGGGACCATCCTGCGCAATGGCTCCATCAGCGGGCGCGAGCTTCTTGCATGGCGCGCCTCCGGTGGCCGCTACAGCCAGGAGCAGATCGAGGGCTGGTTGGCGAGGTATCGTCATCGGGAAACCGAGAAGCTGGCGCTGGCGGCTCTCGCCACGCTGGAGCTGGAATGGGCGCTTCGCCTGGCACGGGTGATGGCGTTGCAGGATCTTCTGGCCGACGACCGGCTCAATGCGCTGACCCTGTACCGCTCGATGTACGTGCTTCACGGCCCGGGTGCCATCCGGCCGCCGCATACGCATGCGCGAGTCTTCCAGGCGATCGCCTATCAGCTGGGCGAGTTCAAGCTTGCCGAAGAGTTGCTTCGCAGGGTGCGCCACGCCGGTTCGGAGCTCGGGCACATGCGCGCCGACCTGCTCAACCCTTTCACCGCCAGTCCCTACAAGGACCATGAAAAGTGGCTGGCACTGTTCAACGAGAACTTCGTGAATTGTGGGCTGGAGCCGCTCACGCTGGCCGAGGCCTCGAACGACACGGATCCTTTCGATCGGCTCCGTTGCGTTCCTGGCACGAGCGTGGAGACCGGGCCGCTGGTGAGCATCGTGGTGTCGTCCTGGAAGCCGGGCCCGGGCCTGTTGACGGCGGTGCAGTCGCTGCTAGTGCAGTCGTATCGCAACATCGAGATTCTCGTTATCGATGACTGCTCGCCAGAGGAATTTTCTACCTGGCTCGACCAGGTGGCGAGCATGGATGAGCGGATCCGGGTAATCCGGCAGCCGGTCAATGGCGGAACCTACATGGCGCGCAACACTGGCATGGACGAGGCGAGGGGCGAGTTCATGACGTTCCTGGACTCGGACGACTGGAACCATCCGCGACGCATCGAAATGCAGGTTCAGGCGATGGTCGCGGACAACAACCTGGTCTACACCACCAGCCGTGCCCTGCGCACCACGCCTGATCTCGTCTTCTGCCTGCCCGGCGTGCTGGCGCAGCGCGAGAATGCGTCATCGATGATGTTCCGCCGCGAGCTGGTGCGTCAGCGCGTCGGCTACTTCGACAACGTGCGCAAGGGCGCAGATACCGAGTTCGCACTGCGCATCCGTTCCGCGTTCGGCGCCGATGCCTTCCGCATCGTCGAGCAGAACCTGTCGATGATCCGTCTCTCGACCGGCTCGCTGTCCCGGGAGGAGTTCAAGGCGGGCTGGCGGCACCCGTCACGCGCTGCCTATCGGCGCAGCTACGAGCACTGGCATCGCTCTCACCGTCTGCGCGGCACGCCGCTGCTTACTCCTGCACGCATGGAGAAGCGACCTTTCCAGGCGCCCCTGAGGTTCCTTCTCACGCAGCAGGGCGACGACGCCCTCGCCCGCGCCCATTTCGATATCGTGTTCGTCGGCGACCTGCGCCACGGCCAGGAAGCCACCCGGGCACTTCTTGAAGAAGCACAGGCGTGCCGGGCCGACGGCATGCGCGTGGGTCTGCTGCACGTGGAGTCGTTCCGTGACATGGAGCGAGTGGAGATGCAGCCTTTCTGGAGCCCGCTGCAGGCGGCCCTCGACGAGGGGCACTTCGCCGAAGTGCTCACTACCGATGCATCCACCGTGGAACTCCTGCTCGTTCGCGACCCCTCGGTGCTGCAGTTCATCGATGCCCGGCCGCTTTCACTGGAGGTGCAGCAGCTGCTGGTGGTAGCAGGTGCGCCGCCGCGCGATGGAGAAGGGCGCTGCTGGTACGAGCCGTCGCTCTGCCACCGCCACGCCCAGGCGATCACCGGGGTCCGGCCGCGCTGGGCGACGGTCTCGGACAATTTGCGCAAGGAACTGCGTGAACTGCTTCCCCCAGCAGCTGTAAATGATGAAGTACTGCCGCCGGCAGTCGGCGGCAGCAGTGCACCGCGTCTACCGCGCCGCGTGTCCGGGCGTCCTCTGGTGCTCGGGCGGATCACCGACACGAGCGGCCCCGGCTATCCCGCCGCATTCGATCAACTCATGGCGGCTTATCCGGACGAGCCGGGCTTTCAGGTCCGCCTGATGGGCGGCCGGGCCGCCTGCGAGTCCGCGCTGGGTTCCACCGTGTTGCCGCAGAACTGGAGCTTCCATAGCGAGAGCGAGTTGTCGCACGAGGCGTTCCTGGCCTCGTGCGACTTTTTCGTGCTGTTTGATGACCCCTCGTCCCCACCGATGCCTTCGCGTGCGGTGTTGGAGGCGTTCGCGGCTGGCTGCGTTGTGCTGCTTCCCAGCCGTTACGCGGCGCTTTACGGGGACGCAGCGGTGTACTGCGAGCCTGCCCAGGTCAAGGCGACTGCACAAAAACTTGCAGCCGACACAGCTGCTCTGGAACGCCAGCGCGAACGCGCTGTGGAGTTCGTCCGCAGCCATGCCGACCCCGGCCAATACCTCAAGGCCCTGCGCGCAGCGCTGGCCCGCCGTTGATCGCTGGAGCGATCCCGGCTCCTACCCGCTTCAAGGAGACAACAATGAAAGAGCTTTCCAGTGCACGCGTTGCCATCATCGGCCTGGGCTACGTGGGCCTGCCGTTGGCGGTCGAGTTTGGTCACGGCCTCGACGTCGTGGGATTCGACATCAACCCGGACCGGATTCGCGAGCTCCGCGACGGGATCGATCGCACCCTGGAGGTGGAACCGGAGAAACTGCGGGCGACGAAGCGGCTCACCTACACCAGCAACCTCGACGACCTGCGTGACTGCAACGTCTTCATCATCACCGTGCCGACGCCGGTGGATACGGCCCGGCGGCCGGACTTCGATCCGTTGCTCAAATCCAGCGCGGCCATCGGCAGCGTGCTGAAGAAAGACGACATCGTGATCTACGAGTCCACCGTCTACCCGGGAGTGACCGAAGAGGTGTGCGTGCCGGTGCTCGAGAAGGCTTCCGGGCTTACGTTCAACCAGGACTTCTATTGCGGCTACAGCCCCGAGCGGATCAACCCGGGCGACAAGAAGCACCAGCTCACCACGATCATGAAAGTCGTCTCCGGCTCCACGCCCGAGGTGGCGGAGTTCGTCAAGAAGCTCTACGACAGCATCATCACCGCAGGTACCCACAAAGCCAGTTCGATCCGCGTGGCCGAAGCGGCGAAGGTCATCGAGAACACCCAGCGTGACGTGAACATCGCTCTCATGAACGAACTGGCGCGGATCTTCCACAAGGTCGGCATTGATACTCAGGAAGTGCTGGCCGCGGCTGGCACCAAGTGGAACTTCATGCCGTTCACGCCGGGCCTGGTGGGCGGTCACTGCATTGGCGTAGACCCTTACTATCTCGCCCACAAGGCGGCAATGCTTGGCTACAACCCGGAGCTGATCCTCGCCGCGCGCCGCATCAACGACGAGATGGGCCCGTACGTTGCCAGCCGCCTGATGCGCCTGATGGCGCAGAACCGCGTCAATATCGTCGACTCCCGGATTCTGGTGCTGGGCCTTGCGTTCAAGGAAAATTGCCCGGACCTGCGCAACACCAAAGTGGTCGATGTCGTCGCCGAGCTGAAGCTGACGCACGCCAGCGTGGAAATCTACGATCCCTGGGTCGATCCTGCCGAGGCCCGCCACGAGTACGACGTCGATCTGATCGAGGCGCCGGCGCCCGGGAGCTACGACGCCGTGGTCCTGGCCGTGTCCCACCGTGAGTTCGTGGGTGCTGACGCGAAGATCGACATCAACGCGATGCTCAAGCCCAACGGCGTCATCTTCGACGTCAAGGGTTGCCTGCCCCAGGCGGAAAACGTGGAGCGGCTGTAAGTGAGGCCGACTAATAGAGCGCACCGGGTAACCAATGCTGCCAAGTCGTCTGGCCATTGCTAGTGCAGTCGCATCAGAAAGTGCTAGTGCGTCCCTAATGATCCACTGACCAGGTCTCTTGTTATGAATATGAAATCGATTACCTTCATTGCTGCTTTTGCAGTTGCCGGCTGTAGTAACGATCATTCCTCGTCCCCTGCGGCACAGCGCGCTTCCCCGGTCGATCATGCTGCAACAACGAGCGGGGGAGCAGCGAAAAGACCGAACTCAACTCCTGGTATTGATTCACTTCTGAAGGTGCTTGGAAAAGAAGAAAAAATAAGCATCCGGTACGATCGCGTAGTCGAGGCCAAGACTGGCGACATGCAGCGGCAGGTATTCATAGAAATGCTAGGTGCTAGCGATCGCGAGGCCGACTCCGCGGTTACCAAGGCCTTTGCTGCTCAAGGATTGACACTGCATCGCGGGAAGGACGATGAGCACGGTGTTCGGCTGCGGTTCGTCAAGGCTCAAATGGAGCCGATCGAAGTGCTGATCCGCAGCAGGCAGGAAGGGCCAAAGCTCAAGGATCCCGCCGCGACATCGTCCGTTTACCTGCGGCAGACTGCCAAGTAAGCACGTCTATATCGTTCGGAGGCGTCACTTGACGTTCTTCGTCGCGCGTCTGTGACCGATGGAGCGGACGCCTGGTTACCTGGATCTCGGTACGTATGAAAGATAGCCAAGCATTTCGGCCCGAAATTCAGGGGTTGAGAGCGATCGCGGTGCTCGCAGTGCTCGCATTTCATCTTTGGCCGGCGGCGCTGCCGGGCGGGTATGTGGGTGTTGACGTTTTCTTCGTCATATCCGGCTATCTCATCACGGGACTGCTCCTGAAAGAGTACGAAGCAGCGGGAACGATCTCCGTAGCACGCTTCTATAGGCGGCGCATCCGCCGCCTTTTGCCGGCTGCTACGCTCGTGCTGATTGCTGTGACGGCTGGGGTGGCACTGCTCCCGGCGTCGCGATGGGAGGATGTTGCAAGGGACATCGCTGCCAGTGCGCTGTACGGGCAAAACTGGTGGCTGGCGCATCAGGCGGTGGATTATCTCGCATCCGAAAACGCACCGAGTCCCTTACAGCATTTCTGGTCACTGTCGGTAGAAGAGCAGTATTACATCGTCTGGCCGCTGCTGATCTTGGCGGCCACGCATCTCACCGGATGGACAGCGCGGCACCCGCGCAAAGCATTCGGCGTATTTGTCGCAATAATAGCCGCCAGCTCTCTGACCTACTCGGTTTACCTGACGCCGCGCAGCTCGGGAGTAGCTTATTTTGCAACTACGACGCGTGCATGGGAGCTGGCACTTGGTGGTGCCCTGACCGTCTGGCAAGGCTGGCAATCGTGGCCTCGGCGCGTATGCGTCGCCGCGGGCTACGTCGGCATTGCGATGATTGGGTGGTCCATCTGCGCTTACACGATTTCCACGCCTTTCCCCGGTTATGCGGCGGCGTTGCCGACCCTTGGCGCGGGTTTGGTGATCATTTCGGGGCAGGCGCCTGGCACCCTTGGCATCACGACAATCTTGGCCAGTCGTCCCGCGCAACTAATAGGCGACCTGTCTTATTCGCTCTACCTTTGGCATTGGCCAATTATCGTCTTCTATAAAGCACGATATGGCGACCAGATACCGCTGATGGGCGCGCTGTTGATTCTGGGGGCATCTTTTGGTCTCGCCTACGTCAGCAAGCGATGGGTGGAGGACCGTTTCAGGGCCGAGCCGAGGAAGCCTGGGCGTGTTTTCGGTCGCGCGTGGGCTTTGGCCACACTGTGCATTTCCCTATCCGTGCTCTTGGCGCTGAGCGTGTACGCGCTTGCACAGCAGCCGTCAGGCTCGGGTGACCTTGCGGCCACGCGCGACGAGGCGAATTACCCCGGCGCGAGAATGCTCACCGACCATGTCACACCGGCAGACCCCACCGCGCCATACCTTCCGAGGCCTACGGATGCGAAAAAGGATGAGCCTCTGGCCTATAAGGACCGGTGCATTACTTCTGTCACGAAGGACGATGTCATGGAGTGCCGGTACGGCAATCCTGATAAAAAAGCTTTCAGGATGCTGGTGGTCGGCGACTCGCATGCAGTGCATTGGTTGCCTCCGTTACGCGAGATAGCGAACCAGCAGCACTGGAATATGCGGGTGATCGTCAAATCCGCCTGCGCCTTCGCAGATGTTCACCCGGAGGACTTCGAAGACGATCAAACTCGTTTTTGTGCTTCGTGGAACCAGAAAGTGCTTAAAAGGATAGCCATCTACAAGCCGGACCTGATAGTCGTCTCTCAGTCAATCGGCTCTCTTTCACATCTGGTGAAAGGCTCTTCGGCGAAATCCAAGGAAGCACTTGTCTCCGCAATGCTCAGTGCGTGGGCCAAGGCCGCCGGCACTCATGGTTTTATAGCGGCTATCAAAGATACGCCCCGGCCTGGCCGCAATGTTCCAGATTGCTTATCCACTCCTGGCGCGACAATCAATGGTTGCGCGCAATCCAGAAAAAAAGCCCTGGACCATTGGGATCCGCTCGAGGTGGCTGCAGCTCGCATGGATAACGCCCAACTCATTAACCTGGACGACGCTATCTGCGGCGAGTTCACGTGTGAGCCGGTGGTCGGGAACATCCTGGTTTGGCGCGACTCACACCACATGACGGCTAGCTTTGCAAAGACCTTGGCGCCAGCGCTGGCAAAACGCTTGGTGCCCATGGTCGAGGCAAGAACTGGCGCCAAGGGTGAAGCATTCGCGGCACCAGCACAGGCCCCTGCATTCAATATCGAGGGAGTCGAAAAGCCTATCTACGACCGGGTCGTCAGATCAAAGTCCGGCCTCTACTTCAGGCGCCAAGTCTATGCGCTTAGAAGCACTTCAATCGAGCGAGCGGAGACGGCCGCCGAAGCCGGTCTCGGAAAAGGCGGCTACCAAAACGGTGAGTTCAGGTCAGTTCCCAGTGGCGCTGTAGCGCGCTTCTCGGGCGAAGGTCTCCCATTTGCCAACGTCAAGATCACCGCCTTGACGGCTCCCAGGAAGTCCATTCCCGCAGGAACACGGTTTCTTGTCTACGTGTCTTGGCGAGTGTCGCCGCGATAGGAAATGCGGGCGTTGTACCTCAGACCCCATCTGACGCACCGCGGCATCGCCTGCCGCGTCTTCCAGCGTGCGCTCTTTGATCAAAAAGGGGGCAATGCGAGGCCGCTGCGTCCGCGATGTGTCAACGAGCCGCATCCCCTTCGACTAGTCGAGGAATCCAGATTTCGACAAATGGGCTGTCCTTGGCGCTGGCGAAAGTTTTCTCCGCACGAAGTCTGAAACTAAGTTCCTGACATTTTCCCGGGACAAAAGCTTCGGGCATAAAGAACCTCCTGAAGTTCCTGCGAGAAAAGGGTATGCCGGTCTCGCCAAGCGTCTTTTCATTGACTGAAACGGTCAGCGTCATGGCATCAGAACCCGCGTTGCGCAAGGGTGCAAATGCGAAGAATTCCAAGTTGTTACGCTCCGGGTTCTTCAGGCAAACGCTTGTTTTCAGTGTGAGATGATCTCCTTTAGCCACCGGCGCTGGAAACTGCATTCTGGTTACTGTGCTTCCGGCGTGCCTTTGGATCCGGTCGCCATCTCCTCCGGCGTGTCTGATGTAGCTTTGAGAAAGTGTCTCCGGATCGTAAGAAGAGGGGTCAAAGGCCTCCGGTCTCGCATCTAGCAACTCCAACTCCCAGCGATCGTTGCTTTTTGGCAAGCGCTGGCTGGTTTCAAGCGACCAGTCCGACAAGATCTGACCAGAAGACGGGCTGTACGCCATGCTTGTCCCAAAAAGCAGGAGTGTCATGGCACCTGCCGCCAGCACGATGCCAGCTGCGGCGGTACCAATTCTCTGGCGAAAGGCCACATGCCAAGGAGTTCTCGCAGCGCGCGAGGCGGTTCCGTCAAACGTGCTGCCAATAACGAGGCAAATGGCCAGCCACACTGGGAAGATATTGAATGGCTTGTTTTCGAAAAGCAGCAGCAAGGTTGCCGCGAGCAACAGTATCGAAAGCGAGGCTGTCAGCACGGGAAGCGGCACCAGTCGTCGCGACGTCGCCAGCAAGCAGAGCGACCAGACAAACCAGATGCCAAGACCCATGGCGTATTCGCCAGCATAAACAAGCAGCAGGTGGCGCGATGTCTTCGGCAGACCGTCCGGATGGCGCAGCATCCAGTTCCAGTCAGCCGGATAGTGAAGCTCGAATAGGCGTTGCGCCTGACCAGCGAGGTGTGCTCCACGTTCGAGTGGTTCCAGCGTCCAGGCCGATAACGCCATGGTTTTGGCGAAATCGGTCGCCGTCTCGTCAGTCGCTTGCTCAACGCCAAACCGATCCCGGAACCGTGCATACCAGTCGCTCTTTCCATTCCCCATGCCACCGCTGTTGGCAGCAATCTTCATCATGAAAAGGGACGTCCGGGGGTTCGGATTCAGGCCGAGTCTGTCACCTACCTGCCCGGCCGCGACCATGCTGCCAAGGCACAGCGCCGCCACGAAAAGGCCTGTGCGTGCGCGGGATCGTTCGGGCGCGCTGCGCGGATCATCGTAAGAGCCAAGCCAGATGAGCACAGCTGCCCCGACCAATGCGACCGTAAAGATACTCCCGGTGCCACGCTGCAGCTCGGTCAGATAGGCGAGGAGCCCCGTCACTACAGCTAAGGTCGCGCATCGGGCGATAGAGGGAACGCTTTGGTCGCGGCGGAACACAGCCAGCGTGAGTGTCCATGCCGCCGCCGAAAAAAAGAACAGGCCCCAGAGGTCGTGGCTCGGTATTAGCGTTGCGAACGCTGGCATTGGCGCGGCGAGAAACAGCAAAGATGCAGCTTGTGCGGCCTGGTGGCTTTTCACGCGGCGCAGGATGTCGTATCCAAAAAGTTGGATTCCTGTCAAAAGCACGACATTTGCCAGCTTGAGCATCAAGATCGAATCGGGACCGAACAATCTGATGATTGCGTAAGGAATCAGCAGTGCGCGGGAGTAGTAGGGCCCGGAGAAGCCGCCGTACTTGTGCTCCCGCACCATCTCTTGAGCGTGTTGCCAATAGCGCAGATAGTCAGTGCCCCAAGACGGTCTCACGAAGGCGACGAGCAGCAGGTGCACGACGACCCCGGTGCCGATCAGTGCCGGGAGGAACAGGGCTGGTCGAAATGGTTGTGGTCTCCGGCTCGTGCGGTGCGAAGTGACTAGCACCGCAGCAACGACCAACGCCATCAGCACTGCAGCGAGCCAAAGTAGCGGGCTTGAGGCGAGTCCTTTTGCCAAGGGAGCCGTTGCAGCTGCCGTGGCGACAAGTCCCAATGCTTCACCGGCAGCCAGCAACAGCAGGGCCGCTGTGATGGACGAATTGGCAAGCCAACGAATGGTTCGTGCTGCGATCTTCTTGATCATGAGCGGTACCGGTTAATGCATCGAACGAGTGGCCTCGACAGATCGTTAGCGAGACCGTCGGAATTATGTTTGTGCCCCGCGTCGAGGGGGGGGCTGCGTTGATCGAACAGCCTTCAACTCTTGTTATAGGAAGTTGCCCATTCCGCCAGGGCCTTTGTTAGCTCTCCCTCGGCGTTGCTGAGCGCCCAGAATCTGGAGAAGTCCTGGTGGATGGCTTCCATCCGCACGTGGCAAGCTTTCGGCTTTCCCTTGAGGAATGCGCGGATGTTGCTGTTGACCGTCGACACATAGTCGCGGCACATCGCCAGCGGATCCTTTGGCGACGTCATGCAGATCTGCTCTGCGTACGCCCGCATGATCGAGCTTCGCAAATGCCAGCGCCGGTTGAAGCTCTGCGCGGTGGCTTCCGGGTCCCGCGTGAGATGCACATAGAAGGCGCTGTCGCCGTACTTCTCATCCAGCCTGCCGAGGAACCAGCTGAGGCGATTGTCCACTTCGATGTGCGCGTCGGGATAGGCAAGCCTTTCGTCACCCAGCCGGTTGACCCGACTTTCGTGCGCACTGGTGAAATTGGTGATGTGTGCGCACGCCTTGGCGAAGGTGACGGAGCCACAGCGTCCGGTGCAGAGCACGAATATGTTCACTACAGGTCTCCGGCGGGCAGCAGCCCGCGGTGATGCGGCTAATGCGGGGGCTTACGCAGCTGCCTTATCAGGGGCAACAGGCAGGCGACGCCTACCAGCACGATGATCGGAGTCAGCAGGCGCAGGGCAATGGCACCCGCTTCCGCCTGCGCCGGGGTCTGGCCAAGCCAGAGCAGCAACCCGCGGCTACTGAGCTCCGAAACGCCGAGCCCGCCCGGGGTCATGCTCACCACCACCGCGAGCATCACCGCACCCAGCAGGATAGCCACCTGGTGCCAGAGGATCGGTACGTTCATCGCCTGCAGCGCGATCCACCAGAGCACGCAGTAGAGCCCCCATATCGGGAGCGACAGCGCCGCCGCGGCTACCGTGCGAGGCAGGTGGAGCAGCACTTCGACGTATGGACGCAGCCTTGCGGGCAAGGGCAGCCGCCGCGCGACGTGGCTGCCTATGAACGCCCCGAGCAGGGGGATGCACAGCGCGGGCAGGGCAGCCCACGCAATGCCGAATCGTACCGACAGCCCCGCCAGGCACACGCAGCACATGGTGCCGAGATCGAGCATGCGCTCGACGAAAAATGCCGACACGCCCAGCCGCCAGGCCGAGCCGTGATGGTCGGGAATGAGCCGGATCTTCACGATCTCACCCACCTGGAACGGCGTGAGCGACGCGAGCCCGGCGGCCGCTCCATTGGCGCAGAACGATTGCCACAGCAGACGCGGCGTCGGCCTCATGCCGAGCACCACCAGCCAGCGCCAACCGCGCAACAGTGCGATGAGGAGCAGGAGCGGAGCGCCGGCCCCCACCAGCAGACCCGCGCGCAGATGCGCCAGCGCCGCCGCCACGCTGGACCAGTCGAACAGGCGCGTCGTCGCGGCGATGCACGCGACCACGATGAGCGTGACCACGCCGTTGCGAAGGGATCTGCGCAGTTTCGCCTGCCGCACGGTCATCCGGCGTATGCCGCCGAACTCATTGCTTCTGCGCCGCGAGCGCGGCGTGGGCGCGATCCATCACGCGGCTCTGATGTTCTTCCAGTCCCACCCACAGGGGCAGCCGGACAAGCCGCTCGCTCAGAGCGTCGGTGTAAGGCAGCGTGCCCGAGCACCTCCCGAAGGTCCTGCCGGCGGGCGAGCTGTGCAGCGGGATGTAGTGGAATACCGTCCCAATGCCCTCGGACTTCATGCTCTCGATGAAGGCAGTGCGTTCGTCCAGGCTGTTCAACACCAGGTAGTACATGTGTGCGTTGTGAGTGCAGTCCTTCGGAACCACCGGTCGCCTGAGCAGACCTTCTTCCTCCAGCGGCGCGGCCCACTCGTGATAGCGATCCCAGATCTGCAGGCGGCGGTCTGTAATGGCCTTGCCCTGTTCCAGCTGTGCCGCCAGAAACGCCGCGATCAGTTCGCTCGGAAGATAGGACGAGCCCACATCCACCCAGGTGTACTTGTCTACCTGACCACGGAAGAACTTGCTGCGGTTGGTGCCCTTCTCCCGAATGATTTCCGCCCGCTCTACGAGGGCGGCGTCGTTGACGAGCAGCGCGCCGCCTTCACCCGAAATAACGTTCTTCGTTTCGTGGAAGCTGAGCGCGGCCAGGTCTCCGATACTCCCGAGGGGTCGCCCTTTGTAGGTGGAAAAGATGGCCTGCGCAGCATCTTCCACGACCTTCAGCCCATGACGTCGGGCGATGGACATGATCGTGTCCATTTCGCACGCCACTCCCGCGTAGTGCACGACACAGATTGCCTTCGTGCGAGAGGTGATCGCCTGCTCGACGAGGGTCTCGTCGATGTTGAACGTATCGGGACGGATATCCACGAAAACCGGCACTGCGCCGCGGAGCACAAACGCGTTCGCTGTGGAGACGAAGGTATAGGAGGGCATGATCACCTCGTCTCCTTCCTTCAGGTCCAGCAGGATCGCCGCCATCTCCAGCGCGGCAGTGCACGAGTGAGTCAGCAGCGCCTTGCGTGACCCGATTTCCCGCTCGAGCCAGGCACTGCAGCGCCTGGTAAAGGGGCCATCACCCGAAAGATGGCCGTTCGCGTGCGCCTGCACGATGTAGTCGAGTTCCTGGCCGGTCATGAACGGCTTGTTGAAGGGGATCATCGAAGTGCTCGCATGGAGAGGGGATTCCGCAGCCGTCGCCGCAGGTCAGGGGAGCGGCGCTGGACCGGTCTTCGTCGCACTTGGCTGAAGGTTGGTGGTACGGCGGATCGAGTAGAGCGGGCGTTGCTTGGTCTCGCGATAAATCCGGCCGATGTAGAGGGCGGCAATGCCGATGAAGAACAACTGCGCGCCAAACCCGAGCATGAGCAGGCTCAACAGCGAGGGCCAACCTGCCTGGAAATCAACCATCGTCAGCTTGAGTGCGATCACCACCAGCACCGCGAGAACGCCGAGGCACGACGTCATGGCGCCCAGCTTTACTGCCACTTTCAGCGGCAGCTCTGAAAAGTCGAGTATTGCGTCGAGTGCGAGGCGCATCTTGCGCCTGAAGTTGAACTTCGACGTGCCCGCAAAGCGTTCACGCTGGTCGATGACCAGGGTCGAGGCGTGCATGCCGATGTGCAGGAAAATGCCCTCGATGAAGCGGTTCTGCTCGCGGTAGAGCAGGAACTGGTCGGCAAACCGCCGATTGAAAATGCGCATCACCGCCAGCCCTCGCGGTATCGCCAGGCCGGTGAACCGCTCCAGCACCCACCAGAACAGTCGGGAGAACAGGCGGTTGGCGAAACTGTCCATCTTGGCCCGCCGCACGCCCATGACCAGGTCGTAGCCTTTGGATATCTCCGCGATGAAACGCGGTATTTCCTCGGGCGGATCCTGCAGGTCGGGGTCCATGTAGAGGAGATAGTCGCCGGTCGCATGCTCGATCCCCGCAGTGACCGCCGCCTGCTTGCCGTGGTTGTAGGAAAACTCGATCAGCTTGATCCGATGATCGTCGTGGGCAAGCGAGCGGATCAGCTCGATCGTGCGGTCCTTGCTGCCGTCATCGACAAACACGTACTCGTAGTCCATGTCGATCGTCTGCAGCACCTCGCCCGTCTCCTTGAGGAACTGGACAATGCAGTCCTCCTCGAAGAAAACCGGCACAACGAGCGACAGCGTGGCGCGCGACCCGCTCATGCGGAGGCCCTCTTGTGTATGGCCGGAACACCGACGTAGAGCCCCGGATCGGCGATGGACGCAATGACAACGGCCCCTGCACCAGTGCGGATCCCACTGCCTACGGTCACGTTGTCGATCACGACTGTCCCGATGCCCAGCGTCGAGGCCGGCGCGATGCGCACGAACCCGGCGAGCCTGACGCCCGGTGAGAGAAAGCAGCCGCGACCCACGTGGCTGTCGTGCGCGATGACGCACCCCACATTCACCACCACGTTCGCGTCAATGGTGACGCCCATGTCCAGGACACAACCAGGGTAGATCACTGAGCCGGGACCAATACGGCAGGTCGGATCGACGATGGCAGAGGGGTGAATAACGGTCGCAAAGGGAATCCGGCCCTCGAACTGCTCGAAGATCCGGCTCCTTGCTGCAAGGTGCCGGTAACCGATCGCCACAATCAGTGCATCAAATGCACCGCCGGCATGGGCAGCGGCGACATCTTTGACGCCACCGAGCACCTGCGCGTCGGCGACCTGACTGCCTGGCTGCCTCGTGTCGTCGAAAAAGCCTGCCAGCTTCCATTGTCCAGTAGCGCAGGCATGGTGGGCGATCTGGATGCCCAGGTCGCCAGCACCGACGATGGCAAGTCGTTTCATAGCAGCGTCACGACCTGGCTGAGGGAAGTGATGCGGGGGACATTTGCATGAGGATAGAGATTGTCCCTGTCGATGAGCGCTGCACGGATGCCCATGCTCAGGGCCGGTTCGACGTCCAGCCGCATCGAATCGCCGATGTAGGCGATTTCGCTTGCTTCAAGCGCAGCGGCGTCCAGCATGCGCTCGAAGAACGCAGGCGCCGGCTTGCGCAGCCCGATCTGCTCCGAGCCAAGGACCCAGCTGAATTGGAGATCAGGAATCAAGGCCAGTGTGTCCGACAGCTGCGTGTTCCAGTTGGAAAGCACGCCCAGCGGGACATCGAGCACCGTGAGGTCCGCAACATCGTCGAACGGGCGCCACGGCAGGTAACTGCAGGCGCCGAAGAGTTCGTCCAGCAGCTCGCGCTTCGGCAGTACACCGAGTGACCGCAGCAGCTCGCTGTTGAACTCGTCGTAGAACTCGCGCGACGTCCGGTCGGGGAACGACTTCGCCTCGGACAGGAACCGGTGCTGCCGCAGCAGGACATCGAGGTCTACCTGCACACCGTGACGCTTGAGCACCTCGGCCATGCTTGGATAAAGCGCAGGCTTGTGCACGAGTGTGTTCGCCGCGTCCAGGAATAGCGCCTTGATGGCCATCAGCTGATCCTGAAGCTGTCGGAGCGGTCGCGGATGTCGGCCAGCGACAGGCCTGGGTAGATCACGTCCATCATGACGCGCAGGGCGCTGCCACGGGTAATCCGCGGCTCCGGCAATGGTTCACCCAAAAGGAGCTCCCTGACCGCGTAGGCGACATCCGGGAAACCGAACTGCGACCGGACGGAGTTTGTGCCCGAAATGCGGCAATTGATCTCGAAAGGCACGATCCCGCGCGGCGTCACGCGGCTCTGTATGTTGCACGATCCGCGGAACGGGAATGCGCGGAGCATCTTGTCCAGCAACAGCGCCAGCTCCTGATCGTGCTCGACGACGACTTCGCAGCGGCTTGTGTTCCCTTGTTCGAGATGGCGCTCCAGCGTGATGAAGCCGTGCAGCGAGCCATCCTGCTTCACATAAAAGGTCGTGGTGAGTTCGGGTCCGTCGAGGTACTCCTGCACGACGTAGGTGTCGTCGAATCCGGACGGTGCGGGAGGATCCACATAGATGTTCCGCGACCCTCGACCTTCGCGCGGCTTGACCACGGTCTTGGCGAACTGGCCCCGGTATTCCGACGGAAGGCAGGAGGCGGCAAAGGCGACGCCGGCCTCCTCGAAACGCTGAAAGTTGACGAACTTGTCCAGGCAGAAACCCACGGTCTGCGCTGGTGATACAGCCACTCTGCTCTGAAGCTCGTCGCGGTGCAGGGACAGGTAGTAAGCCTCGTAGTCGGTGCTCGGCAAGATCAGTCCGGCGTCATGATCGCGTTCCACCTGCTGGATTGCCTGGACGTAACCCGGGTCATAGGCGAACGGAACCTCATGGACGTGATCGCAAAGATGGTTCCCTGCGCTGATCCGCTCCACGTTCACGCCGATGATCTGGAGATCCAGCGCCATGTTGCGGATGTTGCGCAGGATGCCCTGGCCTACCACTCCGCCGATTCCGGTCACGATGATGGACTTCATGCGGCGATCATCCGGGCGAGGGTTTCCTTCAGGCTGACGCGCGTGGTCACGCTCCGGCTGAACGTGTCCTGCGCGTATTCAAAGGACGGGCTGTGATCGACACCTTCTTTCACCACCGATGCTCCGGTCAGATCGGCGAGCAGCTTCGCCACTTCCAGGTTGCTGTGCGAACGTTCACCAATACCGTGCCCGACAAACGATCCAGGCATCGACGCGGCAAGCAGGCACATGTGTGCAGCATCGCCGACGTCCACATAGTTCTGCAGCCGGGTTCCATCTCCCCGAAGCATGATCCGACCCGCCTTGGCGCCCGCGACGGCGGCAGGAATAAAGCTGCCGGGACGCATGCCGGTGCCGATGATCGACGCGAACCGGATCGCCGCATGGCTCGCCGCCTGCCGTGCCACGCATTCACCGGCCAGCTTCGCCAGCCCGTACCGACTCGCGCCGATGGGCGCCGCATCAAGCGCGACCGGCAGGCTCGCGGGAGTGCCATAGACAGCCACGGAGGAGGCATACACGTGCCTGGCCTCAGGATAGGCCTGGACCAGACGAGACACGAGGTCGACGTTGCTTCTCAACAACTCCGCGTTTGGCTTGTCATGGTCCGGCGGGATACAGGCGGCAAGGTGGAAAACCACGTCGACGGCGGGGGTCTCCCGGATCAACACGTCCAGCGAGTCGAACGTCCGTATTGCTCGCGTATGGGCCGCGGGTTGTGCTCGTACGAGGGCGAAGGCCTGGTAGTCCGCGGGTAGAGCCGCCAGGAGCGTTTGTGCAAGAAACCCGTTCGCACCGGTGATGAGCGCCCTCTGCATTGCTTGTCCTCCGGTGGCATGTCGCGTGGTTCCCTCATGCCCGGAAGTACCCGCGCGCTCTGATCGGGCACCCGTCAGCCCATTAGTTTAAGACAACCCGCCCCACCTGCCGTACGACGGACTCCCACCGGCTACCTTCGATCGGACCTGATCGGTCGGCAACGCGCCGCCGACCGCAGCTGGCGTGCCGTCTGGCCATCAGCCCAGGCTTGCTTCCAGCTCCGGCAGGATCTTGAAGAGGTCACCCACAAGGCCGATGTCCGCAATCTCGAAGATCGGCGCTTCCGCATCCTTGTTGATCGCCACGATGGTGCCGGCGTCCTTGATCCCGGTGAGGTGCTGGATGGCACCGGAAATGCCAATGGCCATGTACAGCTCCGGCGCGATGATCTTGCCGGTCTGGCCCACCTGCATTTCGTTAGGGCAGTAGCCGGCATCCACTGCGGCGCGGGACGCACCCACGGCGGCGCCGATCTTGTCGGCGAAGGTGTAGATGATGTCGAAGTTTTCCTTCGAGCCGACGCCGCGGCCGCCGGAGACTACCTTGCTGGCACTCTGCAGGTCCGGGCGGTCGCTACTGCCCTGCTGCAGGCCGACGAACCGGGTGTGCGAGGGCAGGGCGACATCGATGCTCAGCGGCTCGATCGGTGCGGGGCTGCTGCCGTTGCCGGCGGCCGACCACGAGGCGGTACGGATCGTCGCCACCACGGTGTGTGCCGCATCGGCCTCGACCGTGACGATGGCGTTGCCGGCGTAGATCGGGCGCTTGAAGGTATGTGCGCCCTCGACACTCATGACGTCGCTGACCTGGGCCACGCCCAGCAGTGCCGCCACGCGAGGCGCCAGATCCTTGCCGAAGGTGGTGGATGGGGCGAACACGTGGCTGTACCCCTGCGCAGCTTTGGCCACCTGCGGCGCCAATACGGCAGCCAGCGGGTGCGCGTTTTCAACACGGGCGACGGTCAGTACGCGCGTGACGCCGTCAACCTTGGCGGCCTCGGCGGCGACGGCATCGACCTGGTCGGCCAGCACGAGCACGTCGATGGCCTCGGGCTTGACGGCGGAGGCGGCGCTCACGGCGCGCGCGGTAGCGGGGTTGAGCTTGCCGTGCAGGTGCTCGGCGATGACGAGGATCTTGCTCATGAGGTTCTCTCCGGTGGATGCGGGGGCAATGTGGCGTGGCCACTCACCCCGACCCTCTCCCGACGGGGAAAGGGAGAATACGGGGGTTAAAGCAGACCTTTCTGCTTCAGCGCGGCGACCAGTTCGGCGGCGTCCTTCACCATCACTCCCTTGCTGCGCTTTTCCGGCGCCGCGTAATGGGTGGTGGTGAGGTGGTCATGCGACGCCACGCCAAGCGACTCGAAGTCGATCGTGTCGATCGGCTTGGATTTGGCCTTCATGATGTCCGGCAGCTTGATGAAGCGCGGTTCGTTGAGGCGCAGGTCCGTGGTGATCACGGCGGGCAGCTCGGCCTCGATCTGCTCCAGCCCCGCGTCGACCTCGCGCGTGACCATGGCCTTGCCATCGGCGATCTCGACCTTGCTGGCAAACGTGGCCTGTGGCCGCTCCCACAGAGCGGCCAGCATCTGGCCGGTCTGGTTGGCGTCGTCATCGATCGCCTGCTTGCCGAGGATCACCAGACCCGGCTGCTCCTTCTCGATCAGCTTCAGGAAGACCCGGGCGGCGGTCAGCGGCTGCACGGCGTCGGCGGTCTGTACGTGAATGGCGCGGTTCGCGCCCATGGCCAGGCCGTTGCGCAGGTGGGCAGTGAGGTCCGCCGGACCGATGCCAACCACCACCACCTCGTCGGCCACGCCCTTCTCGCGCAGGCGCAGCGCCTCTTCCAGCGCGATGTCGTCGAACGGATTGGCGGAGAGCTTCACGCCGTCGGTCACCACGCCGGTGCCGTCGGGTTTGACCTGGATGCGTACGTTGTAATCCACGACGCGCTTGTAGCCGACCAGAATCTTCATCTGCGGGTTCCTTGCCTTGGCGGTGCCCTGCGGGCCCGGGGAAAACCCTGATTCTACCTTGGCCGCAAACGCATGTATGAAGAACCGCCCCTACACCGGCTCACGCCAGCGTGCGGCGCAAGGTCTCGCGGGCGGCATCGAAGGAAAAGTGTGCCCTGACATTCGCCAGGCCGCCCTCGGAAAGGGTTTGCCAGAGGGCTTCGTCGTCGTGAAGGCGGATGATCGCCTCTGCGAACGCGCCAGCATCGTCCGCCAACAGCACGTCGCGGCCGTGGTTCAGGCGCATGCCTTCGGCGGCAATGGTCGTGGCGACTACGGGCAGGCCGTAACTCATCGCCATGTTCACCTTGCCCTTGACGCCTGCGCCGAAACGCAGAGGCGCCACTGCGATGCGGCAGTCGCGCATCCACGGCGACAGGTCCTCGACCCGGCCATGGATGCTCACCCCCGGGCGGCAGATCCTGGCGCGCTCCACCTCCGGCATGTCCCCGACGAGATGCAGCACGATGTCGGGTCGGACCGCCTGGATGAGGGGCATGATCTCGCCGACCAGCCAATGGACGGCGTCCACGTTCGGCGTGTGGCCGAACCCTCCGACGAAAACCAGTCCACTACGTCCCGCGAACGGGCCCAGCCGGCCATGTATTTCATGCACGTTGGAAAGCAGTTCCACCCGGGCGGCCGGGAGCCGTTGACGAAGCATGGCGTGCTCCACCGGGCTCACCACGAAGGTGGCATCGGCGGCCGCTATGAGGGCCAGCTCGCGCTGTTGTGAAACGTTCGCCTGTCGCGCCATGGCCGCACTGCCCTCGTGCTCCGCCGCACGCTGCTCGCGGAGGAAATGCAGATCCACCGTGTCGAACAGGATCCGCGCCTGCGGCGCGATGCGGCGGATCAGCGGGAGGTGCGGCTCGGCAATGTAGTGCCGGCAAAGCATCACTGCGTCCACCGTATGCCCGTTCTTTGCCAGCCACGGCGCCAGGGCGGGTGCCCATGGCACACACAACACATGGACGCCGAGCCGTCCGAGCTGGAGGATATTGGCGGCGCTCGCGCGGCGATTGTCCGCCATGAAGGTGATCCGCCAGCCTTGCTCGCGCAGCAGCCGCATGATGTTTACCAGACGCAGCGAGCCGGAGTCTCGGGTCGGCTCCGGGGTGAGCGCGTCCACGATCAGGATGTGGCGTCCGGATCGATGCTCGATCGCCTGCTCCACCCGGGCGCCTGGCTGGGGCTGTCGTGCCAGGGAGGTACCCCACTTGTCCTGGAATGCGGCGCGATTGATGGCCTGGTATTGCTTCACGCCAGCGAAAGGGTCCAGCCCGGAGCTGACCCCTTCGCAATGGATGACCAGGCTTTCCGGCTGGTAGAGCACCCGACGTCCCGCCTGCCATGCGGCAAAGCAGATATCCATGTCTTCGCAGTACGCAGGAGCGTAGCGCGCGTCGAAGCCGCCAAGCGTGTGGAACAGTGCCCCATCGATCATCAGCGCCGCACCAGAAACGTAATCCACGTCCCGACGACGCAGAAAGCGAGGATCGTCCCGTTTTTCGAAACGCCCGACGTTCCAGGCACTGCCGTCGGCGTAGATCAGTCCACCGGCTTCCTGCAGGCGACCGTCCGGATATACCAGGCGGCTGCCCGCTATGCCGCAGCAGGCCTCCTCCTCGAAACAGTCCAGCAGCCGGTCGAGCCAGCCTGCGGTGACCTGGGTGTCGTTGTTCAGGAACAGCAGGTGCGTGCCGCGCGCTTCCGCGGCTCCGGCGTTGCAGCTGCCGATGAAGCCGCGGTTGCTGGTCTGCACCAGCACACGCAAGCCGCTGACGTCGCGCAATGCGGCAACGGTGTCATCGGGCGATGCATCGTCGACCACGATGACTTCAAAGGGAGCGTCAGCGCCGTGCAGCGCGATCGAACGCAGGCACGCCAAGGTGTAGTCCACCTTGCCGTACACGGGAATGATCACCGAAACGCGCGGTGCGTCGGAGGTAGGCAAGCCGAAAGGATGTCTTGACGCATCGCGCGACAGCAGCGTAAGTGATTCATCGGCAGGCGCCCGCCGCTCGAACTCTTGCGAGATGCGCCTCCATGTGCCGCGCCACCCTCGCTGGGCGACGCTGGAGAGCACTCGGCGGACGAGGTAGAGAAGACGCCTGGCGCGCCATCGCAACTGCTGGGTGGGCATTAGGTACCGGAGGACTGGGAACGAGGCTTGAGGCGGGCTGCAACCAGCGCGCTGGCGCCGAAGCGGATGGTTTCGCCGCGCATGACCTTCTGCAACTCGGGCCTCAACAGCCTCTCGAGCACGCGCACCATGAGGCCCTCGCTCGTGCCGTGTTCGGCGGCCGTGGACAGAACGCTGTCACGCCCCCGGCCGAGGCGATAAGGGAGCGCGCGCAGCAGCCACTGCGGAAGCACCAGCGGTTGAAAGAAGTAGCTGATGTAGTCAATGACGAATCGCTCGGAGAGCAGCGCCTGCAGGCTGCGCCTGGTGTGTCGGCGAAAGTGCCCTGCCGACACATCGGCGCCGGACCACAACCACGTGTGACAGGGCACGGTCAGGTAAAGCCTGCCGTCAGCGGCAAGCAAAGGCGCTATCTGATCCAGGAATCCGCGATCGTCCTCGATGTGTTCAATGACGTCGAACATGCCTATGGCGCCAAACGTCCCCGGCTTGAATCCGGCGTCCTCGAGCAACGCGCACGCAACGTTGTCGATGCCGCGTTGCTTTCTTGCGTTGAGTGCCCCCATCGGGCCCGGCTCGATCAGAACCACGTCACCGCCCAGCGCGATCAGGCGCTGGGACACGTAGCCGTTCCCGCCTCCGATATCGAGCAATGTTCCGGTGTAGGGAAAGCGGGTAACCAACGCCGCGATGCAGTCGTTGCGATGCCTGAACCAGAATGACCGGTCCTCCACCTGAAAGCAGTCGGCATGGCCGGTCTGCGAGTACGACACATCACCCACCCGCGGGCCGACGTAGATCCCCTGGCTGTTCCGCACCAGGCGGTCACTTACATCCTCTATCCGCATGCCTTGCCCTCGTGGCGACCTCCGCCTCTTACATGTTCTGGTAGTTGGGCCCCGAGCCGCCTTCCGGCGTCACCCAGTTGATGATCTGGTAGGGGTCCTTGATGTCGCAGGTCTTGCAGTGCACGCAATTGGCGGCGTTGATCTGCAGGCGCTTGCCCGCTTCGTCGTCGACGATCTCGTACACGCTGGCGGGGCAGAAGCGGGTGCAGGGGTTGCCGTATTCCTCGGCGCACTTCGTCACGCAGATGGAGGTGTCGGCCACGTGCAGGTGGATCGGCTGGTCTTCCTCGTGCTCGGTGGCGGCGAAGTAGACGCCGGCTAGGCGGTCGCGCGGCGGCAACTCGCGCTGCACGTAGTCGCGGCGGGGTTCTTCGTGTTCTCCGATCTTGTGCAGTGACGACCAGTCCGGCTTGTTCTTCAGCGTCCACGGCGAGGCGCCACCGACGGCGGTCTCCCAGGCGGCATTGAGCATGCCGAACCACAGGCCCTTCTTGAAGCCGGGCTTGATGTTGCGGACCTTCTTCAGCTCGGTCATCACCTCCGAGCCGCGCAGGGTCGCGTCGAAGCCGGCGGGCTTGAGCTCATGGGCCGCCAGGTGCTCGGCGGCGAGCATGCCGCTCCTGATCGCCTGATGCGTGCCCTTGATCTTCGGCACGTTGAGCAGGCCGGCGGTATCACCGATCAGCAGCGCGCCGGGCATCTCCACCTTGGGCAGTGACTGGTAACCGCCGGTGACGATGGCGCGCGCGCCGGCGGAAAGGATGGTGCCGCCCTCGAGCAGCGGCTTCATCATCGGGTGGTTCTTCCACTGCTGGAACGCTTCCCACGGCTGGTAGTTTGGGTCGGTGTAGTCGAGGCCGCTGACATAGCCCAGCGCCACGCGGTCACCGTCCAGGTGATAGAGGAAGCTGCCGCCGTAGGTGCGCGTGTCGGCCGGCCAGCCGAAGCTGTGCACGATCTTGCCCGGCGTGACGCGTCCGGCCGGCAGCTGCCACAGCTCCTTGATGCCGATGGAGTAGCCCTGCGGGTCGCTGTCCTGGTCCAGCGCGAAACGCTTGATCAGCTGCTTGGTAAGGCTGCCGCGCGCGCCTTCGGCCAGCACGGTGACCTTGGCCTTGATGTCGATGCCCTGGGTGTAGCCGGCCTTGTGGGTGCCGTCCTTCGCCACGCCCATGTCGCCGATCTGCACGCCGGCCACTGAGCCGTCCTCGTTGTAGATGGTGTCGGCGGCGGCGAAGCCGGGGAACACGTCCACGCCCAGCGCTTCGGCCTGCGGCGCCAGCCAGGCGCACATGGCGCCCAGCGAGACGATCACGTTGCCGTGGTTGTTCATGCCCGGCGGCACCGGCAGCTTGCGCCCGCCGGTCTTGCTGAGCAGCCAGAACTCGTCTTCGGTCGCGTCGACGCAGATCGGCGGCGGGTTCTTCCGCCAGTCGGGCAGCAGCGCGTCGAGCGGGCCGGTTTCGATCACCGCGCCGGAGAGGATCTGCGCACCGATGGTCGAGGCCTTCTCGATCACACATATAGATGTGTCGGGCTGGAGCTGTTTCAGGCGGATCGCGAAAGACAGACCCGCGGGGCCGGCACCCACGACGATCACGTCGTATTCCATCGTCTCGCGTTCGCTCATCGCTGGCTCCGTTGTCGCCTGGCTGCACACAGGGGACACCGTGCGCAGCGGTATTGAACAAGACGCCCATTGTCGGTGGTCGCGCGTCGCGCGGCAACGCGTGCTGCGCCACCGCTTGCAATCGTTTCACGCAGCGCGGTGATAATCGTCGGACACTGAACACGGGGAGTCCGAATGAATGCATTGCCGCCGATCGCCGAACTGGACATGCGGCGCGCCACGCTGTGTCAGCTGCTGCACTGGCTGGCGGCCGAGCGCGTGCAGCCGCAGGTACTGGCCGACGTTTACCTGGAGGCGATCGAGCGGATCAATCCCCAGCTCAACAGCTACGTCGACGTGCGCGGCAGCCTGGTGCAGGAGCAGGCGCGCACGGCCGGCAAGCGCCGCCGCGATGGCGTGATGGGTCGCCTGGACGGCATCCCGATGGCCCTTAAGGACAACTTCGACGTGGCCGGATGGCCCACCCGTGCAGGCCTTCCAGGCCGGGTCGACGCGGTGGAGCACGACGCCCACGTGGTGGCGCGACTGCGTGCGTCCGGTGCGCTGCTGGTCGGCAAGACCAATATGGACGAGGGCGCGCTGGGCGCGTCGACCGACAATCCCCATTCCGGCCCCACCCACAATCCGTATCGCCACGGCTACAGCGCCGGCGGCTCGTCCGGCGGTGCGGCCGCGGCGGTGGCTGCCGGCCTGGCGGTGGCGGCGGTGGGCTCGGACAGCCTCGGCTCCATTCGCATCCCGGCCAGCTACTGCGGTATCTACGCGCTCAAGCCGACCCACGGCGAGATCTCCGCGCGCGGCATGGTGCCCGCCGCGCGACGGCTTGATGCGGTTGGCCTGCTGGCGCGTGGTGTCGATGACCTCACCGTGCTGCTGCAGGTGCTGGCCGGCTACGACGCCGACGACGCCCGCTCGCGCCGTCGCCGGGTGGCTTTCGACCTGCCGGACTGGGAGCCGGGCCGGCTGCGCGCGGGCTTCCTGGGAAACCTGGCCGAGGCGGGTGTCGCTGCCGAGGTGCAGGAGGTGTTCGATGCGGCCATGGACAAGCTTCCGCGAGAACTGGGCGAGCGCCGCACCGTCGACTTCAGCGACTGGGACTTTGCCCGCACCCGTCGCGCGGGGCTGCTGCTGATGGAGGCGGAGATGCTGGGCACGTTCGCCGCCGATCTGGCGGATACGTCCCACCCGGTATCGGACCGGTTCCGCCGGATGCTCCAGTATGCGGCGCAAAAATCTGCCGGCGACTACGCCAATGCCGACCGCGTGCTGGACGCTGCCACGCTGAAGATGCGCCGGCTGTTTGCCCAGGTCGACGTGCTGATTCTGCCGACCACGCCGCAGGGTGCGTTCCCGCTGGACGGGCCGACACCCGATTCGATTGCCGACCTCACCAGCTTCGCCAGCCTCGCCGGCTGTCCCGCCGTCAGCCTGCCGATGGGCACGCTGCCCAACGGGCTGCCGATCGGGCTGCAGCTGGTGGGCGCACGCGGTTCGGATCTGCGCCTGCTCGAGCTGGCCGGGGTCATCGCCGCCACGCTCGACGCCGAGCCGGTCTATCCGGCGATCGCCTGAGCCTCGTCGGCAGCCGGGGCGGAAACGACGGCGTGCATACAGGGGCTACATGCGGGTCTGCTCGCACCGCAAATGGACAGGTCCGCCGGTGGCCGCGCTGATGTGGCAGACGCTGCCCCTGCCCGGTGCCGAGCTGGCCCTGATCCCGCACTGGCTCGCGGCAGATGAGGCAGACGCCCTGCTTGCACAGCTGAGCGCCACGATCCGGTGGGAGCAGCACCGCATCCGCATGTTCGGGCGCGAGGTCGATTCGCCGCGGCTCAGTTGCTGGATCGGCGACCCCGGCACCAGCTACGTCTACTCGCGCACGCGGTTCGAGCCGCATCCGTGGCCCGATGCCCTGCGCGAGCTGCGCCGGCGCGTCGAGCACGCATGCGGCGCGCAATTCAACAGTGTGCTGGCCAATCTCTACCGCGACGGCAGCGATGCCATGGGGTGGCACAGCGATGACGAACCCGAGCTTGGCGTCGCACCGGTGATCGCGTCGGTCAGCCTGGGCGCGCAGCGGCGCTTCGTGCTTCGCCCACGCCAGCGCGACGAACGTGGCATGCGCGCCCGCTCCACGTTGCCGCTGCCGCATGGCAGCCTGCTGCGCATGGCCGGGGCCACGCAACAGCTCTACCAGCACGCCCTGCCGCGCACGACGCGGGTGACCCAGCCACGCCTCAATCTCACCTTTCGCCGGATCGTTCGCCCCGAGAGCTGATCGAGCGGAATGGTCGGGCGCGTGCCCTGCACCCGGGCGGTCAGGCTGGACCGCGCGGCGTCCGGTCTGCTGCGTGGCGTTTCGGGCCAAGGTCTTTGAACGCCATGCTGCCAGCAGCTCCAGATCACCTTCAGCCGCGACGCGGCGAACGCCTGCACCAGCCCCGCGGCGGGCGCCTCGCATTGCCCGGGGTGCTTGCCGGCGGCGATAATCATCGCTTTCCCCAGGCCACTGCCCATGACTGCCAAGACCGTTCTCAATGACACCCACCGCGCGCTTGGTGCACGCATGGTCGATTTCGGCGGCTGGGACATGCCGATCAGCTACGGCTCGCAGATCGAGGAGCATCATGCCGTGCGTCGGGACGCCGGCATGTTCGATGTCTCGCACATGACCGTGATCGACCTGCACGGCCCGCGCACGCGCGACTTCCTGCGCCACCTGCTGGCCAACAGCGTGGACAAGCTCAAGGTGAGCGGCAAGGCGCTTTACTCGTGCATGCTCAACGAGCGCGGCGGCGTGATCGACGATCTCATCGTCTATTTCTTCGATGACGCGCATTACCGCCTGGTGGTGAATGCCGCCACCCGCGAGAAGGACTTGGCCTGGA
Organism: Dyella sp.; assembly: GCF_035685805.1. Lineage (GTDB taxonomy): Bacteria > Pseudomonadota > Gammaproteobacteria > Xanthomonadales > Rhodanobacteraceae > Dyella_A. The sequence goes on along the minus strand of NZ_DASSAB010000006.1, from coordinate 34,096 downwards.
TCCAGACGCAGGCGAAGCCCTTCGACGTGACGGTCAAGGAGCGCCCCGAGTTCGCGATGATCGCGGCGCAGGGGCCGAACGCGCGTGCCAAGGTCATTGCCCTGCTGCACGAAGGGGACCGGCCGCGCATCGAGAAGCTGGGCAAGTTCGCTGCTGCGGCGGCACAGGGTCCGCACGGCATGCCGCTGTTCGTCGCGCGCACCGGCTACACCGGCGAGGACGGCTTCGAGATCCTGGTGCCGCAGGAGCAGGCCGTCGCGCTGTGGGATGCGCTGGCCCATGCGGGCGTGAAGCCTTGCGGACTGGGCGCTCGCGACACGCTGCGGCTGGAGGCGGGCATGAATCTCTACGGCCAGGATATGGACGAGGACGTGTCGCCGTGGGAGGCCAATCTGGGCTGGACGATTGCGCTGGACGAAGGCCGCAACTTCATCGGCCGAGACGCGCTGGAAGCGCAGCGCGCCGAGGGCGTGAAGCGCGTCATGGTCGGCCTGGTGCTGGACGAGAAGGGCGTGCTGCGCCACGGCCAGAAAGTGCTTACCGCGAAGGGCGAGGGCGAGATCCTGTCGGGCAGCTTTTCACCGACGCTGGAGAAGGCCATCGCTTTCGCACGCATCCCGGCCGGCGAGGCAGGTGCAATCCGGGTGGACATCCGCGGCCGCGAGCTGCCGGTCCGGCAGGTGAAGTACCCGTTCGTGCGTGACGGCAAGCCCTGCGAAGGCATCTGACTTGAGCGCCCTGCCGGGGTGACTCGGCGGGCACGGACGGACGCGTTAGAATCGCGCCGCCCCTTCCTTTTCCTCTTCCAACCACTGGACCCGATCATGAGCGAGATTCCCGGCGATCTGAAATTCCTCAAGTCCCACGAGTGGGCACGTGTCGAAGACGACGGCCTGATCCGCGTCGGCATTTCCGAGCACGCCCAGGCGCAGCTCGGCGACCTGGTCTACGTAGAGCTGCCCGAAGTGGGCGCCAGCGTGCAGGCCGGCAACGGCGTGGCGGTGGTGGAGTCGGTGAAGGCCGCGTCTGACATCTACGCACCGGTCTCCGGCGAGATCGTCGCGGTGAATGAAGTGCTGGCCGACAAGCCGGAGCTCATCAACGAAGACGCATTCGGTGATGGCTGGATTTTCGTGGTGCGTGCCAGCGATCGCTCCGAGCTGGACGAACTGCTCGACGCCGATGCCTATGCCGAGCAGATCGAAAACGAAGACCACTGATCCGCTGCTCGCGACGGACATGAAAAGCGGCCGCCCATGCGGCCGTTTTTTTATGTCGACATGCCGCATCGAGATGCCGGCGAGGGGTTCGCTCGGCATCATGCGCGACCGCTTTGCGATGCTTCGCCCGACCAGATGAGTCGCCGGGCAGCGAAAAATGTTTGACGTGTTGTTGTCGCCCGGTGGCGTTTCGTTCATGCGCGCCGGACGCGATTCGATGCACGAACGGGGTGCGTGCGGGGCTCGACGAGCCATGCGTTCGCGCCGCCCGCTTTTTTGCCATTGGCCCGCAAACCTTTACGGGGCAACGGTTTCGGGGATCGAGTGCATTCTCGAATGATGGAAAATGGAAGTATAGACGTCTATTTGATTTTCCTTTGTTTCCGCGGCAGGCCTTGTATGGCGGGCCTTCCCGGCTCCCGGAAAGGCGCGAAAAGGGTGCGTCGGGAGTACGCAAAATCAATTGACAGGTGAAATCTTCAGGAATAGCTTTCGCAACAGATTCTGGGGAACGGGTGTCATGGCAACATCGAAATACGTAAAGCCTTATGTCGATCACGGTGAGAAGGCCGGAGCGGTACGCAAGATCACGGTCTCCATCCCGTTGCACGTTCTGCGGCTGCTTTCCGATTTGCGCACCCATCGCCAGGTCAACAATCTTCGGCACGCCACCAACAGCGATCTGCTGGTCGAGGCGTTCCTTCACGCTTTTACTGGGCAACCACTGCCAACTGATGAGGAGCTGAGACGAACCATGGCCACTGCCAAGAAACCCGCTGCAAAGAAACCGGCCGCCAAGAAGGCTGCCAAGAAAACCACCGTGAAGAAGGTCGCTGCCAAGAAGGTCGCCACCAAGAAGCCGGTAGCGAAGAAGCCGGCTGCCAAGAAGGCTGCTGTCAAGAAGGTCGCTGCCAAGAAGGCTGTCGCCAAGAAGCCGGCGGCTGCCAAGAAGGCTGCCGTGAAGAAGGTTGCTGTAAAGAAGGTTGCTGCAAAGAAGGCTGCGCCGAAAAAGGCTGCCGCCAAGAAGGCTGCACCGGCCAAGGTGGTCAAGGCCACCAAGGCTTCCAAGGTCTCCAAGAAGTAAGTTCTGCCATAACAAAAAGCGTTCCTGTTCGATCTTGTTTCCCCGCGGTGCCCAGCGCGGGGAGACCCTTCGAAAGCGACTCGTCCCGGCCCTCTGCCGGGACGCTTCGTTTGCGAGGGTGAAAAACGATGACTCGCTGTTCGGTGCGGTGCCGATGGCCGGCGGCCGGCTTGGCGTGATCCACTGCACAACCTGTTTGCCGTGGTCCTGCAATGCGGTTACCTTTTGCGCATCCGCGCCGCGGCGTCCCGGGGAGGGCGTCGCTCCTGGATTTACGGGGGGAAAAAGCGCGGGTATCTGATGCCACTCAGTGAGAGATCATGGATACCCGAAACACACTTCATGCGCGCCAGCGCGCGCGAGGGGCCGTGCGGCCCGTCACGCTGGTCGCGATCGCCGTCATTGTCCTGCTCGCGATCGCATCCTGGTTCCTGATCATCCAGCCGCATCAGGAGATCGTGCTCACCGACGCCGGTGGTCACCCTTCCACGCCGGTGATGCCTGGCACCGTGGCGGCAACTCCGCCGCCGGCCAACGTGGAGGCGATGGGCACTGACCAGTTGCTGTCCGAGGCGCGCAAGGCGATGAACGAGCAGCGCTACCTGGCGCCGGCCGGCAACAACGCCTACGAGTTCTACCTGAAGGCGCTGGAGCGCGAGCCGGGCAACGCGGTGGCGACCGACGCCTTGCGCGAGACGTTCCCGTTTGCGGCCAGCGCGGCCGAGCAGGCGATCAACGCGCGCAACTTCAACGAGGCGCAGCGCGAGATCGACCTGCTGGCCAAGGCGGATCCGGCCAACTTCACCTTGACCATCCTGCGCTCCAAGCTGGACGCCCAGCGCAAGCTGCTCGACAAGGAGCAGCAGCAGGCGCTCGACCAGGAACGCCAGCAGCAGCTGGCTGCGCAGAGGGCGGCTGAAGAGAAGGCGGCGGCGGAGAAAGCTGCCACGGAGGCGCAAGCCGCGGCCGCCGCGCCCAAGAAGCCGGACGACGCAGCAACCCGGGCCACCGCCGCCACGCAGCCGTCCGCGCAACCGTCGGCACCGGCAGCGGCCAAGGCCGAGCCGGCGACCACGCCGGCGGTGCTGGTGCGCAGTGTCAACCCGCGTTACCCGACCCAGGCGCAGCGCGCACGCACCGAGGGGTATGTGGTCGTGAGCTTCACCGTGACGGCGGAAGGCCGCACGTCCAACATCAAGGTGGTCGACGCGCAGCCCCGACGCGTGTTCGATCGCGCTGCCACCGATGCGGTGGAACGTTGGGAGTTCAAGCCGGCCACGCGCGATGGGCAGCCGGTGGACAGTGTGGTAACCAACCGGATCAACTTCCGGCTCTGACGCGCCAGCGTCGCCCGCAACGAAAAAGGCCAGCGCATGCGCTGGCCTTTTTTTGCGCTCGTGCCGCGCGTGCCTCAGTGACGTCGTGAGCGTGCCTTGTGCGCACGGTGCTTGCGACCGGCCGGCCGGGCCGCGGGCGGCGGACTCTCCAGGCCGGCCCAATCCACGTGCGGCAGGGCCAGCAGCCGATCGAACATCATCGGCATCAGTCCGGACGGCGTGGCGCCGGCGGAGTTCCACATGGTGACGATGCCGGTGTGGTAGCGCGGCAGGAAACCGATCATCGTGCGATAACCCTGCACCGCACCGGCATGGAAGATCATCGTTTCGCCCCCGTAGGTAAACACGCGCCAGCCCAGGCCGTAATGCGCCTCGGTGAGGCGGGCGCGCCGCCATGGCGTGGAGTGCAGCTCCACATTGGTCTGCACGCCGGGCGCATGCAGCACGGCAAGCAGTTCGGCGGGCAGCACGTCCGGACGGCCGCCCATCTGCGCGATAAGCCACTGCTCCATGTCGCGCAGGCTTGCGTTGACGCCAGCGGCGGGAGCGACGCGGTAATACGCCTCGTTCGGTTCGAACGGCCGCCACTGGCCGCGCCCGATGGCCACGTGCGGGTGCGCCCAGCTCGGGCTCGACTCCAGCGCGGCGCGGCCGTAGCTGGCGGTCTTCATGCCCAACGGATAGAAGATGCGCTTGTCCACCAGGCGATAGAAGAAGTCGCCGGTCTTGGCATAGACGATGTCGCCAATCAGGCTGAAGGCGACGTTCTGGTAGCCGTAGCACTGGCCCACGCCGCAGGTCATGTCGACCTCGTCGAGCTTGCGCACCAGCTCCTCGTACGGCACGTCGTCCTCGAGCATGTTGTCGTAGGTGTTGCGTGGCAGCCCCAGCCGCTGGCCCAGGATGTCGCCCACGGTCGCCTGCGCGGCGGCTTCCATGTTCTTGAGCTTGAAGAACGGCAGCACGTCGACCAGCCGCGTATCCCAGCTCAACTTGCCCTCGCGCACCAGGATCGAAGTCAGCCCGGTGGCGAATGCCTTGGACAGCGACGCAAGGCGGAACACCGTCTCGGGCTTGATCGGCTCCTTGGTGGCCGCGTCGGCGTAGCCCAGCGTGTATTCGAAAGCCACCTTGTCGTTGACCACCACGGCGGTGGCCAGGCCCGCCACCGAGCGTCGGCGCGCCAGCTCGTCGAGCCAGTGGCGGTAGTCGACCAGCGCCTCCTTGACCCGCGTCGGCGGCAACTGCGCGCTGGGCGTGTTGGATACGACCTGGGTGGCTCCCGCCGCCCCGCCTTGGCGGTGTGCGGACAGTGGCGCGGTCGCGCTGAGGGCGAGTGCACCGGCGAGGGCGATAACAAGTGGACGAAGCGGCATGCTGCTCTGGGGATGCTCTCGGCGTGACGCGGCCGACGAAGGGGGAATGCCGACACGCAGGCCGGTCTTCTGGGTCTCGTGATTGTGGGGTAGTTCGCCGTTGCGGACAACGCGTGCGCGGCGGCTGCAGCCTTCACTCGGGCCGCGTCGACCACGCGCTGAGACCGCGGCATTGTGCGGCGGTTCCCGCCAGCGCGCGGTACCGGATCGTCAGGCGGTGCCGCAGGCAACCCCCTGCAGCAGGTCGCTGGCGCGCTCGGCGATCATGATGGTGGGCGCGTTGGTATTGCCGCTGGGGAGTGTCGGCATCACCGAGGCATCGACCACCCGCAACCCGGCCACGCCGTGCACGCGCAGCTCGCTGTCCACCACGGCATCGGCGTCCCGGCCCATGAGGCAGCTGCCGACCGGGTGGTAGATCGACTCGGCCTTGCGCCGGATGAACGCCTCATACTCGGCGTCGGTGGCCAGCGGCCGCTCGGGGAACACCGGCGTGCCGCGGTAGGCGTCGAACGCCGGCTGCGCGAGGATCTCGCGCGACACCTTGGCGGCCTCGATCATCCGCGCCAGGTCGTGCCGCTCGTCATCGCCGAGATAGTTCGCGTGGATCGCGATCGGCGCCGACGGGTCGGCCGACCGCAGCCGCAGCCGACCGCGGCTGCGCGGGTGCAGGTAACACGCGTGCAGGGTGTAGCCGTCGCCCGGCAGGCGGTGCCTGCCGTGGTCGTCGAGCAGAGCGGGCACGAAGTGGAATTGCAGATCGCAGCGCTCGTCGGTCGCCAGCGCGCTGCGCACGAAGCCGCCGGCCTCGGCAATGTTCGACGTGCCGGGCCCCTGCCGGCGGGTGAGGTAGCGCCAGCCGGCGGTCAGCTCGTTGAGGTGGTCGTAGGTCACCGGGCGGGTGCTGTGGACGAGGGTGCAGATGTCCAGATGATCCTGCAGGTTGGCGCCGACGCCGGGGCGATCCAGCTGCACGGCGATCCCGTGTTCGCGCAAGTGATCGGCCGGGCCGATGCCCGAGAGCATCAGCAGCTGCGGCGTGTTGATCGCCCCGGCCGCCAGCAGCACCTGACCGGCATCGATCCGCTCGAAGCGCTGACGATCACGCAGCTGCACCCCCACTGCACGGCCGCCTTCGATCAGCACCCGCTCGACCTGCACACCGGTGCGCACCTGCAGATTGGTACGTTCGCGCGCCGGACGCAGATAGCCGGCGGCGGTGGAACATCGGGCACCGTCGCGCTGGGTGACCTGATACAGGCCAAAGCCCGCCTGCGCCGCGCCATTGAAATCGTCGTTGCGGGCGTGGCCGGCGAGGCTCGCGGCGTCCACCAACGCGGCGGAGAGTTCGTTGTGGTGGCGCAGGTCCGACACGCCCAGCGGACCGCCGGCGGCATGCCACGGGCCGGCGCCGCGGCTGTTGTCTTCGCTGCGCAGGAAGTACGGCAGCACGTGTCGCCAGGCCCAGCGTGCATCCCCGGTGGTTTCGGCCCAGCGGTCGTAGTCACCTGCGACGCCGCGGACGTAGCACATGGCGTTGATCGAGCTGGAGCCGCCAAGGGTCTTGCCACGCGGCCACCACAGGCGGCGGCCGAGGAGGTGGGGCTCCGGCTCGGTGTGGTAGTTCCAGTTGACGCTGCGCACCTTGACCAGCCGGGCCAGCCCGGCGGGCATGTGGATCAGCGGATTCCAGTCGCGCGGGCCCGCTTCCAGCAACAGCACGCGCGTGTTGGGATCGGCGCTCAGGCGGTGGGCCAGCACGCAGCCTGCCGAGCCGGCGCCGACGATGACGTAGTCGTAGTTCATCCCGTTCCCCCGGCGCCGCAGGGCGCCTGCACCTGCATGCTAGTCTCTGCGCGAACCACGCTGGAACCCTTTGTGAGCCCATCTCCCAATCACGCGGCCAGGACGGGCGCGGCCCCGGCGCTGTCGGCCTTGGCGTTCTTCCTCGTGATGGCGTCGTACTACGGCATCCGGCCCATCCGCGACCAGTTCAGCGGTGCCGTCGGCTCGGTATCGCTGCCGCTGTTCTACGGCGCCACGTTCGTGGTGATGCTGGTCCTGACTCCGGTATTCGGGGCGCTGGTGGCACGGGTATCGCGGCGCCGGCTGATCCTGTGGGGGTACAGCTTCTTCATCGCCTGCCTGTGTGCGTTCGCGCCGGCGTTCCTGGTGCAGGAGCAGTTGGGCGCGCGATTGCTGGGTACGGTGTTCTATGTCTGGGTCAGCGTGTTCAACCTGTTCGTGGTGTCGCTGTTCTGGAGCCTGATGGCGGACCTCTTCAGCAGCGAGGAGTCGCACCGTTATTTCCCGATGATCGCGCTGGGCGGAACGCTCGGCGCCCTGGCCGGCCCTACGCTGGCATCGCTGCTGGTGGTGGTGTTCGGCCTTGCGCCACTGTTGCTGGTGTCGGCCGGGCTGCTGATGGGCGCCATGGCGGTGCTGATGTGGCTGTCGGTATCGGCCGGCGCCGGGCGTGAGGCAGCACCGGCCATCGGCGGTTCGCTGCTCGCCGGGGCGCGGCAGGTGTTCACGGTGCCGTTTCTGCGCTACATGGCCCTGCTGATGTTGCTGTCCGATGGCGTGGGTACCGTCGCCTACGCCTTGCTGGCCGACTACGTGAAGGAGAATTTCCACGATGCAGCGTCGCGCACGGCGTTTTACGGACATGTCGACCTCGCCGCCAACCTGCTGGTGATCACGCTCCAGCTCGGGCCCACACGCTGGCTGCTCACGCGCTACGGGCCCGTGCCGTGCCTGGTCACGGCTTCGGCAGTCAACGTGTTGCTGCTGGGGAGCCTGGCGCTGCTGGGTGGCGGCGAGGTGCGCCTGCCATGGCTCGACGGCACGTTCGATCCAGTGCTGATGGCGGTGCCCCTGCTGGCTCTGGTGCTGGCCTGCAGCCGCGGGTTCGGCTACGGCATGACGGTTCCGGCCGCCAACGCGATGTACACCCGCGTATCGCGCGAGGCGAAATACAAGGGCAAGAACTTCATCGACACGGTGGTGTGGCGCTTCGGTGATGTGGTGATCACCAGCGCGCTGAGCGCGCTGCGCAGCCTGGGGATGGGCGTGCCGCTGTTTGCGGGCGTCAGCGCCGTGTGCGCGGCCCTGGCCGGCTGGGTAGGCGTTCGCGCCGGTCGCACCTGCGGCAGCTCTGCGGATGCGCTTGCCGCCAGCGAAACCGGCGCGTGAGTGCTCAGCTGGTGATGTAGCGCTGCAGCTGCTCGATCTGCTCGGCCTGCTCGTCGATCACCGCCTTCACCAGATCACCGATCGAGATCACGCCGATCACCCGGTCACCGTCGACCACCGGCAGGTGACGGATACGGCTGTGGGTGCAAAGGCGCATGCACTCGAGCACCTCGGTATCGGCGCCGACGGTGACCGGCGGTGCGCTCATGATTTCCGACACCGGCGTCTGGCCGGAGGAGCGACCCTGCAGGATCACCTTGCGGGCATAGTCGCGCTCGGACACGATGCCCACCAGCTGCTCGCCCTGCATTACCAGCAATGCGCCCACCCGACGCTCGGCCATGTGCCGGATCGCCTCCAGTACCGGTGCGTCCGGCGCCACGGCATGGATCGTGTGGCCCTTGATCTCCAGCAGATGCTTGACCTGGTTCATGCCCGTCGCTCCCCGCAGGTGAAGGTGGCGAAAGTCTAGCGCGGCGTCGGTGCGATGGCGTGGCGGGGGTGTGAAGCGCTCAGCGGCCGCGGGCCCCGCGCCGCTCCGCGATGAAGTACAGCGGCCGCTGCTTGCTCTCGGCGTAATTCCGTCCGAGGTATTCGCCGATGACTCCTAGCGCCAGCAACTGGACGCCGCCGAGGAACAGGATCACCACCATCAAGGTGGGATAGCCGCGTACCGGATCGCCCCACAGCAGCGCCTTGAGCATCACCCACAGGCCGTAGACGAAGGCGAACGCCGCCGCGCCCAGCCCGACCCATGTCGCCAGCCGCAGCGGTGCGGTGGAAAACGAAGTTATGCCCTCGATCGCCAGCTGGGTCAGGCGCCAGTAGTTCCACTTGCTGTGCCCGGCGCGCCGCGGCTCGCGCTGGTAGCTGACCGCGGTCTGCCGGAAACCGATCCAGGTGAACAGGCCTTTCATGAAGCGCTGGCGCTCGCGCAACTGGCCAAGCGCATCGAGCGCCCGCCGGGACAGCAGGCGAAAGTCGCCGGTGTCGCGCGGCAACGGGGTTTCGGACATCGCTTCCATCGAGCGGTAGAACGCCGCGGCCGTGAAGCGCTTGAGGCGCGTCTCGCCCGCGCGCGCGCTGCGCGTGGCGTACACCACGTCATAGCCGGCCTGCCATTGGGCAACCAGTTCGGCAATCAGCTCGGGTGGATCCTGCAGGTCGGCGTCGATGACCACGGCGGCACCTTCGGTCACCGCATCCAGGCCGGCGGTGAGCGCCGCCTCCTTGCCGAAATTGCGCGACAGGCGCAGCGCGCCCACGCGGGGGTCGGCGCACAGCGCCTCGATCTGCTCCCAGGTGTCGTCACTGCTGCCGTCGTCGACGTACAGCAGGCAGGCCTCCAGCGAGAGCGTGTCGAGGGTCGCCATCACGCGCTGATGGAACGCGGCGAGCACGCTCGACTCGTTGTACGCAGGCACCACGATGGTAAGCAGTGGCATGGGCAGCGCCGTGGGAGGTTGGCCGGCATGCTAGAAGCCCGCACGCCAGAAACCAAGCGTCGGCGGCCGGCGGTTATCGACTATCGCTGCTGGCCGGCGGCGCATCGCCACGCAGGTAGTCCGGGCCGCCCAGGTGGGCCATCTGACGCTGGATCCACGCCGCACGACGCTGCACGTATGCGCTGGGGCGGTCCGCGTGGAATCGGCGCGGACTCGGCAGCACCGCGGCCAGCCGGGCCGCCTGGGCCGGACCGAGGCGCGCCGGCGGCTGGTGGAAGAACGCATCGCTTGCTGCCCCGACGCCATAGATGCCATCGCCGAGCTCGGCGATGTTCATGTACACCTCGAGGATGCGCTGCTTCGGCCAGGTGATTTCCAGCAGCACCGTGAAATAAGCCTCCAGCCCCTTGCGCACGAAGCTGCGGCCGTTCCACAGGAACAGGTTCTTGGCCGTCTGCTGGCTGATGGTGCTGGCGCCGCGCAGACGTTTTCCCTGGTCTGCCGCGTCCAGCGCGTCCTGGATCGAGTCGAAGTCGAAACCGTGATGGAACGGAAACTTCTGATCTTCGCCGGCCACCATGGCCAGCGGCACCCAGGGCGATACCTGCGACCACGGCACCCAGCGGTGGTGCAGGGTGACGTCGTGCTCGCCATCGACCCACGCATCCAGCTGCCGCTCGAGCATCACCGCCGACGTCCACGGCGGCACGAAGCGCAGCACCAGCACGAACAGCCAGCTCAGCGCGATCCAGCTCAGCGCGAGCAGGCCAGTCCAGCGCAGCAGGCGCATGAGGCGGAGGCGTGGCGACATGGGCGGCCGACTCGCGAGCGAAAACCCGCAGTATAGGGGGACCCTGCCGGCGGGCCGTTGCAGTACCGGTGCGGCGCCCCCATCTCGCGGGGCTGGACGAACGTGTGAGGTTGCTTGTGGAAACCACCGTCATCAAAGATGTGTTGCATCGTTTCGTACTCGAACGCGCCGGCGTGCGGGGGGTGCTGGTGCGCCTGGGGCCCGCGTGGCGCGAGGTCGCCGGGCGGGCGGATTACCCGCCGGCGCTGCGGGCGCTGCTGGGACAGTCGCTGGCAGCGAGTGCCTTGCTGACCGGCAACATCAAGCTTGACGGTGCGCTGTCGATCGAGCTCAAGAGCAGCGGCGCGCTGCGGATGCTGTTCACCGAGTGCACCGACCGCGGCCGCCTTCGCGGACTGGCCCGGTGGAACGGGCCGCTGCCCGAGCCGCTGGTGCTCAGCGAGCTGGCCGGCGCGGTGATGGCCATCACCATCGGCCAGGCCGAACGCGGCCAGCGCTATCAGGGGCTGGTCGATCTGCAGCAGCCCGACCTCACGGCGGCGCTGGAGAACTATTTCAGGCAGTCGGAGCAGTTGCCGGCGCGCATCCTGCTGGCGGTCGATGGCGAACATGCGGTGGGCCTGATGCTGCAGCAGCTGCCGGGCGAGGGCGGGCACGACGCCGTCAACGACGACGATGCGTGGTCACGCGTCGAGCACCTCACGGCCACGCTCGGGGCCACGGAGATGCTCGCCACCGCGCCGGAGCAGTTGCTCTATCGGCTGTATCACGAGGAACAGGTGACGCTGTTCGAACCACGCCCGCTGGCCTTCGGTTGCAGCTGCACGCGCGAGCGGGTGTCGGCGATGCTGCGCGCGCTCGGGCGCGACGAGGTGGAGGCGGCGCTGGCGGCGCGCAATGGCGAGATCGAGGTGATCTGCGAATTCTGCGCCCAGCGCTACACGTTCGACGCGATCGATGCGGAGCACCTGCTGAGTGATTCGGGCGGTACCGAACCGCCTACCACGGCACAGTAAGGAGCCGTTCCGGCAGCGCGCCTGAACACCATGTGCTTCAGGCTGCGGCGAACGGCAGCCGGGTCGGTGCACCGGGCCCGAGCCAGCGCGACGCCGGCTGGGCCGTCGAGAACAGAAAGCCTTGCGCATAGCGGGTGCCGATGCGCAGCAGCGCTTCGCGCTGATACTCCTCCTCGATGCCTTCGGCGATCACCTGCATCTGCAGCGAATCGGCCAGCACCTGGATGCCGCGCACGACGGCAAACCCCTGGTTGCCGTCCAGGTGAGCGATGTCCGACGGCAGCTCGGTGATGAACGAGCGATCGATCTTCAACGTCTGGATGGGGTACTGGTGCAGGTAGCTCAGCGAGGAGTAGCCGGTACCGAAGTCGTCCAGTGAAATCATGATGCCGCGCTGGCGCAGGTTCTCCAGCATGCGCTTCACCTGGGGCGGGTTCTCCAGCAGCGCGCGCTCGGTTACCTCGATGCGGATGCAGCTGGCCGGCACGTTGTGCCGCTCCATGGCGGCGAGCAGGCGCTCGTCGAGGTCGGGCAGGCGGAAGTGCCGGCCAGACACGTTGATGCTGATGAAACCCTCGCCACGAGTCAGCGCCAGTGTCTGCGCGAACACCTGATCGAAGATCTGCCAGTCGATGCTCTCCGAGCAGCCGCTTTCCTCGGCCACGATCAGGAAATCGCCCGGCGAGAGCAGGCCCCGCTCCGGGTGGTTCCAGCGCAGCAGCGCCTCGTAGCCGACGATGCAGCCGTCGGCGATCGACACCACCGGCTGGTAGTACGGCACGAACTCGTTGCGCGAAAGTGCCCGGCGCAGGTCGCCCTCCATCTCCAGCAGCGACATTGCCTCATGGCGAAGGCGGTCGTCGAACAGCGCGGCGCGATGGCGGCCATCGTCCTTGGCGCTGTACATCGCCGCATCGGCGTCGCGCAGCAGCTCCTCCGGCTGCTGGTAGTGCGGCGAGGGCAGCGCGATGCCGATGGAGGCGGAGGTGAAGATCTCCTTGATGCCGAGCCGGAACGGCACCTGCAGCTCCGTGATGATGCGTTCGGCAATCTGCAGCGGCATCTCCTCGCCGGCGATGCCGTCCAGCAACACCGCAAACTCGTCGCCGCCCAGCCGGGCCACCAGATCGCGGGTCTTGAGGCAGGCGCGGATCCGTCCGCCGACCTGGAACAGCAGGTCGTCGCCCACCAGATGTCCGACGGAGTCGTTGATCACCTTGAAGCGGTCCAGGTCGATGAACAGCACCGCGAACAGGCGCTGCGGATCGGCCTTGTACTGGGTCAGTGCGTGGTCGAGTCGCTGCAGTAACAGGGTGCGGTTGGGCAGGCCGGTGAGCGAGTCGTGCAGCGTCTCGTACTTGAGCCGGCGCTCCACCCGCTCGCGCTCGGCGATCTGCTCGCGCAGGTCGCGGTTGGCCAGGGCCAGCGCCCGGGTGCGCTCGTCGACACGGCGCTCGAGGCTGGCGTAGGCCTGCTTGAGCGACTCGGTGGTGTGCTTGCGTTGCAGCGCATTGGCGATGTGGTAGCTGACAAAGGTGAGCAGTTCCTGGTCGCGTGCGCTGTAGGTGTGTTCGGGCGAGTAGCTCTGCACCGCCAGCACGCCCATCACGCGCTCGTTCCACACCAGCGGTACGCCAAGCCAGCAGACCGAGCGGGTGCCGAACTGGCGAATCTCCCCCAGTGCCACCAGCCGGTCGATCTCGGCCGGATCGGCGAGCAGCGGCTTGCCGTGCCGAAGCACGTATTCGGTTGCGCCGCGACCGTGCGAGCGCGGTGGCCGCACGCTGTCCACCTCGTCGACGGAGTAGGGGAAGGTCAGCAGCTGGTTGTCCTCGTCCACCAGCGCGATATAGAAATTGCGGGCATACAGCAGGCCGCTGATGATCCGGTGCACCGCCGCGTAGAAACCCTCCAGGCTTTCCGGCGCGCTGGCCATTTCCGCAATGCGGAACAGCGCGGCCTGCAGCCGCTCGCCACGCTGGCGCTGCAGTACTTGCTGGCGCAGCACGCGGTTGGCTTCGCGCAGCGCCGCGGTGCGGTCGGTGACGCGCCGCTCCAGTTCGGCGTGGGCGGCCCGCCGTTCCAGCGCTGTCTGCACGTGCTGGGCGACGTAGGTGAGCAGTTCCCGGTCGCTGGAGGTATAGCGGGTATCGGCGCGGTAGCTCTGCATCACGATGCCGCCGACTACGCGACCCTCGCGCAACAGGGGCACGCCCAGCCAGTGCTCGCAGTTCGGGCCGATCGGCACCAGCTGCCCCTGCAGCAGCTGGGCCACCTCGTCGATCGAGCCCATAATCGGCTGGCCGCTCTTGAGCAGGTTCCAAGTCAGGCTGTACTGGATCTCCCGCAGCAGCACGCTCTCGTCCGGCGAGGGCGGATCGCGGTCCATGGTGTCCACGTAGTACGGAAAGCGGACGCTGTCGTTCGCCTCGTCGTAGAGCACGATGTAGAAGTTTTCGGCATACATCAGACTGCCGACGATGCCGTGCAGGGCACGCATCATGTCCGGCATGTTCTGGTCGGTTCCGGCCTGCTCGGCGATCGCGTACAGCGCCCGCTGCAGGCGCTCTGCCAGAGCCAGGCGGGAGATCGCCTCGTACAGTCGCGCGGTCTCCGCCAGTTGCCGCAGGCGGGTCGACACGATCCGGCCGAGCCAGGCGATGTCGGCCTCCGCTCCGGAACCTACCGGTGCGCCAGCGTATTCGAGCACGACGGTCCGCAAGCCCTGCGGATCATCGGCGAGATCCACCTGGCGCACGCCGGGGTCGGGAATCCAGCTGTCGCCGTGCAGCCGCCAGCGCAGGCGCCCGGCAATACCGAACACGGCAAGCAGCCGCTCGCATACTTCGGTGACGGCCGCGGCATCAGCCGCGCCGAACAGCTGCTCGATGGCGCCATGCAGCGCAGCGGACCCGCCGCCGGTCCGGTTGGCACCGGACGCGCTTTGAATGGGCGCAAAGCTCATCGAATGGGGTGAACCCGGGGTGAAATGCGTCAGGCGCCCTTTATAGCTTGCCCGCTGGGCTTTGTCGCCGGCCGAAGCGGCATCGGGCGGGGGTTCCAGCCGCGGAACCCCGATCGACGACAGAGGTCCGAGGGAGCCGTAACGCATACGAATCTGTGCGCTGCACCGGCTTTCCCTGCTGTTAGTTAAATGTAAAGCCGGATATACTGAGCGCGTACCTGCACTGGATCCTGACTGCCCATGCGCCGCCTGCTTGCTCTTTCCGTGATGTCCCTGCTGCCGCTGGTTGCGGCACAGCCGTCATGGGCGGCGGACAGCCAGGACATGGCGCAGCAGCTGCTGGCCCCCCAGACACCGGCGTCGGCTCGCGATACGGATTTCAGCGCGCCCATGTGGCTCGGAGGCTCGAACCCGGGCTTGCTGGTGCGTGCGGACGATCGTCTGGTCGCCCCCGCGGCGGGCGACATGTCGCTTGCCTTTGGTGCTGCAGACACCTCCAGCCTGCTTGGCAGCACCACGCAATATCGCATCGCACCCTCGTTGCAGGCGCATGCCGGGTTGGTCGAGCATGCGTGGAACAACACGCCGTACCGGGTGCTTGGCAGTGAAGTGGGTGCCACCTACGTGGCGGGACGCTACAGCCTTGGTCTCAGTGTCGGTACCGACAAGGCCAACGGCGCCGCCCGGCTGCCGCGCGTGTTGCCGGGGGTTTCGCCAGGCGTCAACGGGCTCAATGCCTTCGACAGCAGTGCGCAGCTCAACGCGCGCGGCCGGCTGGCGCTGGACGGCAACAGCGGGATCGACCTGGGCGCCAGCGTCGGCAGGATCCATCTGTTGCCCGGTAATCTGCTTGGCGTGGACACGCTGGACCAGAAGGCGCTGAGCTTCGGTGTCGACCGTGGCCCCTTGAGCGGAAGCCTGGTCGGGCGCGTGATGCAGCCCGCAGCGGGACTACCCGGCGGTTACAGCGTGGACCGCCGCTGGAGCAGCATCGATTTCGGCGTGACCTGGAAGCTGCCCTGGCAGGGCCAGTTGAGCGTCGGCGCGCAGAACCTGTGGTCGTCGGGATCACCGGTGAATACGCCGGCGGGGCCTGAGCCGGATCAGTCGCGTACGCCTTACGTGCAGTACCACCAGGATCTTTGAGCCAGCGATGGCTGCACTTTCCGGAACCTGATCTTCACGATCTCCCCAACGAAAAAGCCGTCGCATGCGACGGCTTTTTCGTTGGGTGCTCCCGCCTGGTGAGCGGGCGGCACCGTTACTTGCCGCGACTGCGGATGCGTACGTCGCCACTGAAGCTTTCGATCGCGATTCGTGCGGCACCGTTTCCCTGGGTTGCGTTGAGCTCGCTGCCCGGGCCGTGCTCGTTGCGTTCGGGCTTGCCGAAGTCGCTGCGCAGGTCGCCGCTGAAGCTGCTGGCGTGGATGGTGCCGGAGAGCTCGCCGGGCAGCATCAACTGCACGTCACCGCTCATGCTGTCGATGGTCAGTTTGCCGCCGTCCGTGGGGCCGCCGCTGACGTCGATATCGCCGGACACCGTACTCAGCGTGAAGGTGCGCCACGGGCCACCGCGCACCTGGATCTGGCCGGAGACCGTTTCCAGCTCGGCCTCGTCGCCAAGGCCCGGCGCAAGGATGTCGCCGCTCACCGTCTGCAGGCTGGCGGTGCGCGCATGACCGGCTTGCTCGATGCTGCCGCTGACGCTGTCCACCTCGAGCGACGGCGTCTGCGCATTGATGCGTATCCTGCCACTGACCGAGTTCACGGAAACTGCGCCGCCGTCGAGTCCGTCGACCACCAGGGGCGCGCTCACGACATCCACATCAAGCGACGTGCCGCGGGGCACCTGCACGTTCAGCGTGGTGGGGCCCATCGCGTTGTCGCTGCCCCAATTGAAGAAACCGGACTTGCCCTGGGCCTGCACCTTGATCTCCAGCGCATCGTCCGGGCCGGTGATGTTCAGCGGCCGGGCGCCGTCACCGAGGCGGCCGCTCACGTGCACCTCGTTGCGGTCCCAGGCAGTTACGGTGACCTCGCCCTTGATGTTGCTGATGCTCACGTGGCCATGGGCAGTAGCCGGATGGGTGAGGTCCAGCGGGGTATCGGCGTTGGCGAGGCCGGCGTACAGCAGGGCGGCAAGCGGTAGAAAGCGTGCGGGTTTCATGGGCGATCTCCTGGCGTCAGCTGGCGCCGTGGCCGAGCTGGCGAAGTCGGGATTGTTGCTGTTCCGTGCGGTCGAGCAGGCGCTGCAGCGCGGACGAATCCGGTGCCTGCTGGATCGCCTGGCGAAGTTCATACTGGGCCGCGTTGAGTTCGATCGCCGCACCGGCGAGACGCGGATCGTCCGGTTTCCAGCGAGGCGCTTCGGCAAGTTGCGCCGACGTCAGTGCCGCGGTGTCGGCCTGGTGCATCAGCCCCACTGCCAATACGGTGACCGCCGCGAGGCTGGCGGCCAGCCACCACGGGGTGCGCGGGCCCGACCGCTCGGTGGATACGGTCGACACCAGACCGGGCGCCGCTTCCAGCGACTGCTCGATGGCGGCCCACAGGTCGCGCGAGGGTGGCTGTGGCTGGCGCAACTCGCGCATCTGGCGTCGCCATGCAAGATCGTTCATGCGGTTTCTCCCAACAGCTTGCGCAGCAGGGCCCGGGCGCGGTGCAGCTGCGCCTTGGAGGTCCCCACTGCCATGTCCAGTTCGCGGCTGATGTCTTCATGCTTCCAGCCTTCGATGTCGTGCAGGACCAGTACGGCGCGTGCCCGTGGTGGCAGTGCGCCGATGGCACGCTCGAGCTCTTCGCGCTCGGCTGCACAGAATGGCGTGTCGGCCTGCTCGGGCAGCGCGTTCTCGTCCATGTAGCCCACAGGCGCGGCCTTGCGTGCGCGGATGTCCATCAGCGCCACGTTCACCGCCAGCCGGTACAGCCACGTGCCGAAGGCGCTCTCGTGCCGGAACTCCGCCAGCTTCTGCCAGGCCCGCACGAACGCGTCCTGGGTCAGGTCCTCGGCGCGGGCGTGGTCATAGCCCGCCAGCCGCAACACGGCGCCATGGACCCGGTCCACGTGGCGCCGGTACAGACGCTGGAAAGCAGCACGATCACCCGCCACGGCATCGCGCACGTCCTCCACATCGGGAAGCGCTGCAGTGGATGCAGGCGTCATCGGGTATCCGGTGGCGAGACAGGCGGCGGTCATCTTGCCAGCTCAGATGCCTCGCCACCCGGAAAGGTTTGAACCGACCTGGTGTTCCGGTGCCCGTCTGGTCACGCTCAGCCGGTGCTGGCCTGCCTCACGCGCGGAGCCTGCTCGGCGAGCGCGGCGGCCATCCGCTGCTGTTCGTCGGCAAGCGCCTGCGGCAGGCGCGGGGAGAACTCCCCCAGGTAGCTACCGATGGCCGACAGCTCCTCACGCCAGCCGGCGTCATCCACCGCCAGCAACTGCGCCAGGTCCGCCGGCGGCAGCGACAAGCCATCAAGCCGCAGTTCGCCAGGGGCCGGCAGGACGCCAATGGCGCTCTCCGCGCCCTTTGCCTTGCCCTCGACGCGGGCGATCATCCACTCCAGCACGCGCAGGTTGTCGCCGAAGCCCGGCCAAAGAAAGCGACCGTCGGCACCCTTGCGGAACCAGTTGACGTGGAAGATCGCCGGCAGCTTGGCGTTCGGCTGATCGAACGACAGCCAATGGGCAAAATAGTCGCCATAGTGATAGCCGCAGAACGGCTTCATCGCCATGGGGTCACGGCGCAGCACGCCGACGGCACCGGTCGCGGCGGCGGTGGTTTCGGAACCCATGGCTGCACCCATGAGCACGCCGTGGGTCCAGTCGCGGGCCTGCATCACCAGCGGCAGTAGCGACGGACGACGGCCACCGAAAACAATGGCGCTGATCGGAACACCGCCCGCATCTTCGGCTTTCTCCGACCACGTCGGGCACTGCCGCGCGCTTACGGTGAAGCGCGCGTTGGGATGTGCAGCCGGACCGTTGGCCGGGTCGTACGGCCGGCCCTGCCAATCGAGCGACGGCTCGCCCGGCAGGCCCTCCCACCAGGGCTGGTTGTCAGCGGTCACCGCAACATTGGTGAAGATGGTGTCCCGTGCGACGCTGGCCAGTGCGTTGGGGTTGCTGTTGGCGCTGGTGCCGGGGGCGACACCGAAAAAGCCGGCCTCGGGATTGATCGCATAGAGCCTGCCATCCTCCCCCGGACGCATCCAGCAGATGTCGTCGCCAACCGTCCATACCTTCCACCCCTCGTGCCGGTAGCCCTCGGGCGGGATCAGCATGGCGAGGTTGGTCTTGCCGCAGGCGGACGGGAAGGCGGCGGCGATGTAATGCGTATCGCCCGCGGGGTTCTCGATGCCGACGATGAGCATGTGCTCGGCCAGCCAGCCTTCCTTGCGCGCCTGGTGGCTGGCGATGCGCAGCGCGTGGCACTTCTTGCCCAGCAGCGCGTTGCCGCCATAGCCAGAGCCGTAAGACTTGATCGTCAGCTCATCGGGGAAGTGCATGATGAAACGGCGCTCGGGGTCGAGCTCACCGGTGGAGTGCAAACCCCTGACGAAGCTCCCCTCCCGTTCGATCCGCGCCAGTGCCGGCGCACCCATCCGGGTCATGGTGCGCATGTTGGCGACGACGTAAGGGCTGTCGGTGATTTCCACGCCGCAGCGCGACAGCGGGGAGTCGATCGGCCCCATGCAATAGGGGATCACGTACATGGTGCGGCCCTGCATGCAGCCGTCGAATAGCGCGTCCATCTTCTGGTGCGCCTGCGCCGGATCCATCCAGTGGTTGTTGGGACCGGCGTCCTCGCGTGCGTCGGTGCAGACGAACGTCAGGTGTTCCACCCGCGCCACGTCCGAAGGGCTGGAGCGATGCAGGTAGCAGCCGGGGTGCGTCTCCTGGTTCAGTTCCACCAGGTCGCCGCTGGCAAGCATCTGCTGCACCAGGGTCGCGTACTCGGCATCGCTGCCGTCGCACCAGTGGATCTGCGCCGGACGCGTCAGCGCCGCCGTCTCGTTCACCCAGCGCTCCAGCGCCTGCAACCTGCTCGCCATGACATCCTCGCTCGTGGTCTTGCCATAAAATAGAGCGGGCACGGTAGTTTGCGTGCACTGGCATTGCAAGGATGCGTGCAACAAAAACGGCGCCCGGGGGCGCCGTCTGCACCGCCAGCACGCCGGATTAGGCCGGAATGAGCGTGGCGATCATGTGTTCGACGTAGGCGTCGAACTCGTCGTGGCTGATACGGGGTAGGCCGAGGGTGAAGTTCAGCTGCAGAAAGCCCACGTAGGCGGCGTAGGTAAGTCGGGCCCGGTTCAACGCCTCTGCGGCGGGCATGCCCGCTTCGCGATAGGCAGTATTGAGAAACTCCATCCGCCGCTGCGATACCCGCGCCATCACCGGCACCACCTGCGGGTGGTCCAGTGCCTTCAGCAGGGCCGCGTAGACGCGGTGCGGCTGCAGTTCGTGCGCCACGCGGCGGAACAGCTCGGGCAGGCGCACGCGCGGGTCGGGAATTGCCTCGATCTGGCTGATGATCTCGCGCTCGGCATACAGCTCCCAGCGCTCCAGCGCCGCCTGGACCAGCGCCTCGCGCGTGCGGAAATGCCAGTAGAAGCTGCCCTTGGTCACGCCTAGCTGGCGTGCCAGCGCCTCCACCGCCACGGCGTTGACGCCCTGTTCGGCGATCAGCAGAAGCGCCGCTTCTTCCCAGTCCTCGGCACAGAGGCGGGTGCGTTCCGGTTTGGCATTTGCATTCATCTGCGTATGGTAGCCGTCGCCCCTGCCTTTGCAATGTGCAGCGCGCCACCGCAATGCCGGGGCAATGGCTCGTTCGAGCTTCGGCCGCAGGGCACCAGTACATGTTGCGGCGCAGGTTGACGCCCGCCGCCAGCGCACCCCATACTCAAGCGTATGGTATCAGCCATCCCCGCCCAGTCACGCGTCCCTACCGCCGACGGCCTGCACCTGTCGGTGGAGACGCACCGTGCTGACGGGCATCCCGCGTTGTTGTTCGCACACGGCTTTGGCCAGACCCGCGGCGCGTGGAGCGCCAGCGCGCAGTCCCTGGCTGCCGAGGGATACCGCTGCGTCTGCTTTGATAGCCGGGGCCATGGCGAGAGCGATTGGCTGCCCGGTGGCGGTTACCAGATCGACCAGTTTGCCGATGATCTGACACGCGTGGCGCGCGCCCAGCCGACGCCGCCGGTGCTGGTTGGCGCCTCGATGGGCGGCCTGATCGGCTTGGTGGTCGCGGGGGAGTCGCTGCCGTCGCCGTTCGGGGCGCTGGTGCTGGTGGACATCACTCCGCGCTGGGAAACCGCGGGCGTCGAGCGAATCCTGGCGTTCATGCAGGCCCACCCGGAAGGTTTTGCCGATTACGCACATGCCGCGGAGGAGGTCGCCTCCTACTTGCCGCAGCGCGGGCGCAAGACTGAAGAGCAGCTTCGCCCTCTGTTGCGCGAAGGAGCCGACGGACGCCTGCGCTGGCACTGGGACCCCGCGATGCTCCAGGGCGTCGTCAGCGAGAGCGAGCGTTACCAGCCGCGCCTGATGGCGGCCGCGGGACGCGTGGATGTGCCCGTCCTGCTGATTTCCGGCGGCCGCAGCGATGTGGTCTCGCGGGAAACGATCGCCGAGTTCCGCCAGCTCGTGCCACACGCGCAGCATGTCGAAATGCCGGCCGCCACGCACATGCTGGCCGGCGACGCCAACGATGCGTTCACGCGAGAGATCGCCGCGTTTTTGCGCCAGCTCGATCCGTCGCTGGCGGCCAACCTGTCAAGCAACAACCTGCAACACCAACCAACGAGGGTGTCGAGATGTCCGTGATACTGACCCTGCTGGCGGCGCTGATCGCCTCCGGCGCCTGCGCCTACCATCGCACCGGCCTGCGCACCTGGGCCGTTGCTACCGCCGTCACCACCGTGGTCGTGGGCCTGCTGACCGGGGCATGGGTGACGATGGTGATCCTGCTGATCATCGAGGCGGTCATTGCCGTGCCCCTGCTGATGCCGGCATTCCGCCGCAGGCAGATCAGCGCGCCGCTGCTGAAGATCTTTACCAAGGTCACGCCCAAGTTGTCCGACACCGAGCAGACCGCACTGGAGGCGGGCACCGTCGGCTTCGAGGGCCAGCTGTTCTCCGGCAAGCCGGACTGGCACCAGTTGCTGAGCCAGCCGAAACCAGAGCTCAGCGTGGAGGAGCAGGCGTTCCTCGACGGTCCGGTCGAAGAGCTGTGCAGCATGATCGACGACTGGCAGATCACCCACGAGCTGGGCGATCTTCCGCCTGCGGTGTGGGATTACCTGAAGAAGCACAAGTTCTTCGGCATGATCATTCCCAAGCAGTACGGCGGCCTGCAATTTTCGGCGCTGGCCCACTCGGCAGTGCTGCAAAAGCTGTCGACGATGTCGGCCACCGTTTCCTCCACCGTCGCCGTGCCGAACTCGCTCGGGCCGGCCGAGCTGCTGCTCCATTACGGCAGCGAAGAGCAGAAGAATCACTACCTGCCGCGGCTGGCCGTGGGCGACGAGATCCCGTGCTTCGCACTCACCGGTCCCTATGCCGGCTCCGATGCGACCTCGATCCCGGATTACGGCATTGTCTGCAAGCAGGTGGTCGATGGCGTCGAAACGCTGGGCATGCGCCTGACCTTCAGCAAGCACTACATCACCCTGGCGCCGGTCGCCACCGTGGTCGGCCTGGCCTTCCGCCTGTATGACCCGGACCACCTGCTGGGCGACAAGGAAGATCTCGGCATCACGCTGGCGCTGCTGCCGCGCGAGACCAAGGGCCTGGAGATCGGCCGTCGCCACTTCCCGCTCAACATTCCGTTCCAGAACGGCCCGGTGCGCGGCAAGGACGTGTTTGCGCCCATCACCACGCTGATCGGCGGCCCGCACATGGCAGGGCATGGCTGGCGCATGCTGGTCGAATGCCTGTCCGTGGGCCGCGCCATCTCGCTGCCGTCCAATGCCACCGGTGGTGTGCGGATGGCGGTCGCATCCACCGGCGCTTACGCCCGCATGCGCAAGCAGTTCGGCCTTTCGATCGCCCGCTTCGAGGGCGTGGAAGAGGCGCTCGCGCGCATCGGCGGGCTGACTTACGCCACGGCAGCGTTGTCGCGCGCCACGGCGGCGGCGGTGGATCGCGGTGAAAAGCCGGCCGTGCCGTCGGCCATCGCCAAGTACCACGCCACCGAGTGGGGCCGCGTGGTGGCGGGCGATTCGATGGACGTGCATGGTGGCAAGGGCGTGCAGCTTGGGCCGAAGAACTACGCCGGCCGCGCCTGGCAGGGCGTGCCGATCGCGATCACGGTGGAGGGCGCGAACATCATGACGCGCAGCCTGATGATCTTCGGTCAGGGCGCGATCCGCTGCCATCCGTATGTGCTCAAGGAGATGCAGGCGCTGTCGATCGCCGACTACGGCGACCGTCTGCGGACGTTCGACCGCGCGTTGTTCGGCCACATCGGCTTCGGCCTGTCCAACGCGGTGCGCAGCTTCACGTTGGGCATCACCGGCTCGGCCATCGGTGAGACGGCAGGCGATGCGTACACCCGCCGCTACTACCGCAAGCTCAACCGCTACTCGGCCGCACTGGCGCTGTGCGCGGACGTTTTCATGGGAGTGCTCGGCGGCAAGCTGAAGTTCAAAGAAAAGCTTTCCGCGCGGCTGGGCGACGTGCTGAGCTACCTGTACATCGCCAGCGCCATGCTCAAGCGCTACGAGGACACCGGCCGGCCCGAGGCGGATCGCCCGTTGCTGGCGTGGGCCTTCCACGAGTGCGTGTGGCGGATGCAGATGGCGCTCGATGGTGCCATCCGCAACTTCCCGGTGCGCCCGGTGGGCTGGCTGCTGCGCGTGCTGGTGTTCCCGTTCGGTCGCCGCGAAGTGCCGCCGTCGGATCGGCTGGGTCGGCGCGTGGCCGCGCTGATTACCGCACCGGGCGAGGCGCGCGACCGCCTGACGCAGTGGGCGTATCTCACGCCGACCGCCAACAACACCGTCGGCCGTCTGTGCGCGCTGTTGCCGGACGTGATCGCGGCCGAGCCGGTGGAGCGCAAGTTCCAGAAGGCGCAGAAGGCCGGCCAGTTTGTTTCGCACGAGTACGACGCGCAGCTGCTCGAGGCGGTTAAGGCCGGCGCCATCACCGATAGCGAGGCGGCGCTGCTCAAGCGCGTGCGGGACGCCAGCTACGAGTTCATTTCGGTTGACGACTTCGACCCGAAGGAGCTCGGTGCGGCGGTGGTGCGTGGCGAGTCGTCGGCCAAGGGCCTGGCCGACGCGGCCTGAGCTTCACCCACACGGCAGGGATCGAACAGCGGCTTCGGCCGCTGTTCTTTTGTCCGCCATTCGCCCTGTCCGCCAACGTGCTCGCGCTGAACCGCCAGATGATCCGCCGGCCGCTCGGCCGCTCGGCCGCTCGGCCGCTGGCTGTTTTTGCAGGCGGTGTGTCTGAAGGCCCCGTACTTCGCGACCATCACGTCGCGCTTCGTGCTGCTCGGGCCGGCTCACGGTGAACGGAGCACGCGCGACCGCCGGCGCGTGCAATCCTCTCGGCGCGATACGGGGCGATCGCCCTGCGCAACATGGCCGAGCTCCGAGCCGGAGTGATGAGCGATGCCGCGAACCCACCGGTCATGCGCTGGATCCCGAAAGGCATGACCGTGGCCTGTCTCGGGCGGGCCGGTGGCGCCATGCACGCCGCGGCCACCGGCGCCGTGCCGAGCGCCACATCGCCGCACGGCGACGAATGGCCAGTATCCGTACGCATCAGCGACAGCGCGGGCGAGGCGGTATTCGAAACGACCGTGACGATATGGGTGTCACTGCGCGCCGTGCGCTGACCGAGCGAGGTTCAGGCAGCGCGGCCGCCCAGCACGCACCGGTTCTTGCCCGCTGCCTTGGCCCGATACAGCGCGCGGTCCGCGGCCTGGATCAGCTGCTCGTCGCTCTGCCGGAGGCCTTCCCACAGCGCAATGCCGAGGCTGGCGCTCACGCGCGCGACGAAATCGCCGTCATGCCCGTGCAGCGGGTATGGCTCGGCCAGCGCGGCGCCAATCTGCCCGCAGCGATCCATCAGCAGCGCCAGCTCGGCGGCGTCCTCAAGGATCAGCGCGAACTCGTCGCCGCCCAGCCGCGACACGGTGTCGTTGCTGCGCACCTGCGCACTCAGGCGTTGCGCGATGGCTTGCAGTAGCGCATCCCCGGCGGGGTGTCCGTAGGTATCGTTGACGGCCTTGAAGCCGTCGATGTCCAGCAGCACCAGGGCGAAACCGGCATCCGCACGGGGTGCGCGCCGCATCGCATGCTGCAGGCGGTCGTGGAACAGCGCCCGGTTCGGCAGGCCGGTGAGCATGTCGTGGGTCGCCTGATGGCGCATCTGCGCCTCCATCCGTTGCCGCTCTGCGATCTCTGCCTGCAGCTGGCGATTGCGCTCGGACAGTGCCGCGAGCGTGCTCTCCAGCTCGATGCGCGCGTTGTACAGGTCGAGGAAGACGCGCACCTTCGACTGCATGATCACGTCGTTGATCGGCTTGGCGATGTAATCCACCGCGCCGGAGCGATAACCCTTGAGTTTGTTCAGGTCGTCGGCGTACGCCGCGGTCACGAAGATGATCGGCGTGTCGCGGGTCTCCTCGGTTTCACCCAGCAGGGCCGCCACCTCGAATCCGTCCATCTCGGGCATGTTGACGTCGAGCAGGATCAGCGCGAACTGGTGATCCAGGCACAGCGCCAGCGCGTCGTTGCCACTGCGCGCTTCATGCAGTTCCGCACCGCAGTGCGCCAGCAGCCGGCGCATGGCGACCAGGTTGGCATGGGTATCGTCGACGACAAGGATCTTGGGCAGCATGGCACTCACGCGAGGCAAAGGCGGTTGAGCAGGCCGGGTATCGCATGCAGCGCGAGGCAATGATCGGCGCCTGCGCGATCAAGTGCCGCCTGCGGCATCCGCGCCGCCTCGGCCGTGGCCGGGTCCTGTATCACTGCCAGCGCACCGCGCCCGCGCATCCGCTGCAGGCCCTCCGCACCGTCGGCGTTCGCGCCGGTGAGCACCACGCCCACTGCGTCCTTGCCATAGCTGTCCGCGATGCTGGCGAACAGCACGTCGATCGATGGTCGCGCGTAGCTCACCGGGGCATCCACGCTCAGGGAGAAGCGGCGTGCGAGCTCGACCAGCAGATGATAACCGCCCGGTGCCACCTGCACCGTCGCGGGGCGCACCGGTTCACGTTCGCGTGCCTCGACCACCGGCAGCGCGCAGGTTGTACCGAGCAGCTCGCACAGTACCTCCACATCCGAGCCGGGCCCCGCGTGGCAGCACACGATGACGGCCGCAGGCAGGCTCCGGTCGAGCCCGCCAAGCACGGTGCGCAGGGCGTTGAAGCCACCCATGGAACAGCCGATGACGATCACCTGCGGTTTCATGCATCGCGTGCCGCGCCGTCGCGGTTGCGGCGGTACAGGCGCAGCGCCGGGTCGAGTGCGGTGAAGTCGCTCGCGACCGGAGCGAAGTCGAGATTCTCGCGCATGCCCAGGCACAGGAAACCACCGCGCACCAGGCTGTCGCGGAACAGTGCCAAGGTGCGGTTCTGCAGCGCGTTGGTGAAATAGATCAACACGTTGCGGCACAGCACCAGGTGCGCCTCGCAGAACACTTCGTCGGCGACCAGGTTGTGGTTGGCGAAGCTGATGTTGCGTCGCAGCCGCGCGTCGAGCTTGAGGAACTGATAGCGCGCGCTGGAATAGTCCGACAACGAATGCGCGCCGCCGGCTGCCTGGTAGTTGCGCGACCACTGCTGTGCCTCGGTGGCCGGGTAGATGCCCTCGCGGGCCTGCTCCAGCGCCTGCTCGTTGAAGTCGGTGGCGTAGATCTGGCAACGGTCGTAGAGCCCCGCCTCTTCCAGCAGGATCGCCAGCGAATACACCTCCTGGCCGTAGGCGCAGCCGGCCTGCCAGATGTTGATGCGCGGGTAGGACGCCAGCAGCGGCAGCACGCGGTCGCGCAGCGCCCGGAACACCGGCGGGTCGCGGAACATTTCCGACACCGGCACCGACAGCCCCTGCAGCACCAGCGGCAGGAACGCCGGCTCGTGCAGCAGCCGCCCGGTAAGCGAAGTCACCGTGCCGCAATGGTGGTCGCGCACCAGCTGGCGCACGCGCCGCGTCAGCGACGCGGGGGCGTACTGCGCAAAGTCGTAACCATAGCGCTCGCGCAGCGCCTGCACGAACAGCGACAACTCGATCTGTTCCAGGTCGGTCGGGCTCGTGTCCATCGGCTTTACCGCTGTAGCCAGACGCGGATCATCGACGACAGCCGGTCGATGTCGATCGGCTTGGACAGGTAGTCGTTGGCACCGGCCTCCAGGCATTTCTCGCGGTCGCCGCGCATCGCCTTGGCGGTCAGCGCGATGATCGGCAAATTAGCCAGCGCGGGCTGGGCGCGGATCGCGCGCATGGTGTCGTAGCCGTCCATGCCGGGCATCATGATGTCCATCAGCACCAGTTCCATGCTCGGATCGTCCTGCAACGCGCGCAACGCCTTGTAGCCGTCCTGCGCCATCGCCACGGTCAGGCCCCAGCCGCGCAGCACCTTGGACAGCGCGAACAGGTTGCGCATGTCGTCGTCCACCAGCAGCACCTTGCGGCCGGTCAGTTCGGCGGCGTCGCTGGTTTCGTTGAGCGCGCGCCGCGGTGCGTGGCGGATCGAATGCAGGAACAGGCTGACCTCGTCCAGCAGCCGCTCCGGCGAACGCGCGCCCTTCACCACGATCGCATCGGTGTACTGGCGCAGCACCAGGTTCTCTTCCCGGCTCAGGTCACGCCCGGAATAGATGACCACCGGCGGCACGCCGGCCTCGGATTGGGCCAGGCGCTCGAGCAGTTCCAGTCCGGACATGCCCGGCAGGCCGAGATCGAGCACGACGCAGTCGAAGCGCCCCTGGGCGATCTTGGCCACTGCCTCCTCGCCGCTGGCGGCCTCCTCGATGGCGACGGCGTCGTTGCGCAGCATGCTGCGCACGGCGGCGCGCGAGGCATCGTCGTCGTCGACGATCAGCAGGCGCCGGGTGCTGCCCTCGGCGAAGTGCAGCAGCTTCTCGAACGCGCCGGTGATCGCCTCGCGGCTGACCGGCTTGGTCAGGAAACCTACTGCGCCCAGCTCGCGTCCGCGCGAGGCTTCGTCGGTGGCGGAGATGAAGTGCACCGGGATCTGCCGCGTGTCCGGGTCGGCCTTGAGCCGCTCGATCACCGTCCAGCCGTCCATGCCCGGCAGCATCACGTCGAGCAGGATGCCGGTAGGCAGGTACTGCCGCGCCAGCTGCAGGCCCGATTCGCCATCGCTGGCGGCCAGCACGCGGTGGTTCTTGCGCCGGATCATCTCGGCCAGGATGCGCGCGAACGACGGATCGTCCTCGATCACCAGGATCACCGTGTCGCCGGAGGCGATCTGCTCGCGGTCGTCGGGGATGCCCTGCGGCAGCACCGCGGCGCTGCCGTGCGGCGCCGGCGCGCGTGGCGGCTCCGCTGCCCCGGTCGGCGCCTCGGTCGCGGCGGCGCTGGCGTCGACGTGCTCCGGCAGCAGCAGGGTAAACGTGCTGCCCTCTCCGTGCTGGCTCTGCAGGGTGATGTCGCCGCCAAGCAACTCGGCCATGCGCCGCGAGATCGCCAGCCCGAGCCCGGTACCGCCGTACTGCCGGCTGGTGCCTGCGTCCACCTGCTCGAAGGCGCCGAACACCCGCTGCAGCTTGTCCGCGGCGATGCCGATGCCGGTGTCTCGCACCGCCATGGCAATCAGCGGTTGGCCGCGCAGCGCCTCCGGCACGATCTGCCCGGGCTCGGGCCGGCTCACGTGTAGGCTCACGCTGCCGCTGGCAGTGAACTTGAACGCGTTGCTCAGCAGGTTGTTGATGATCTGTTCCAGCCGCGCCCCGTCCGTGCTGATGATCGCCGGCAGGTCCGGGGCGAGTGTGATGTGGAAGTCCAGCTTGCGCTGCTGGGCGACGTGGTTGAAGGTGCGCCGCAGCGTCTGTTCCAGCTGCGCCAGCGGCAGTTCGTCCACCACCAGTTCCATCTTGCCCGCCTCGATCTTGGACAGGTCGAGGATGTCGTTGATCAGGCGCAGCAGGTTCGAGCCGGCATCGTGGATGATCCGCGCCGACTCGATCTGCTCGTCGTCCAGGTTGCCGGTGTCGTTGTCGGCCAGGCTGCGCGAGAGGATCAGCAGGCTGTTGAGCGGCGTGCGCAGCTCGTGCGACATGTTGGCGAGGAAATCGGACTTGTACTGGCTCGCCCGGGCCAGTTCGGCGGCCTTCTGCTCGGTGTCTTCCTGCAGGTCTTCGAGCACCTCGCGCTGGCGGTTGAGGCGCTCGGTCTTCTCGCGCAGCTCCTCGTTGGAGGCCTGGAGTTCCTCGGTCTGTACGCGCAGTTCTTCTTCGGACTCGATCAGCCGTTGCGACTGCTCTTCCAGCTCCGCCGTTTTCGTCTGCAGTGCCTCGTTGATGTCGCGCAACGCCTGCTGCTGGCGGCGCATCGCGTCTTCGGACGCACGCAGTTCGTCGGCCTGCTCCTGCGTCTGCTCCAGCAGCTCGCGCGTGCTCACGGAGCGGTTGAGGTTTTCCAGCGTGAGCGCGATCAGCGGCAGCAGTTCGTCCATCAGCTGCTGCTGCAAAGGGTCCAGCGGCTCGAAGGTGGCAAGCTCCAGGACCCCGACCAGCGCATCGTGCGTCAGCACGGGCTGGATCACCACGTGCCGCGGCCGCGCCGCACCGGTGGCAGAGTCGATCTGCACGTAGTCGTCCGGCACGTTGTCGACCACGATCGGCCGGCGCTCCAGCGCGCATTGCCCGGCCAGGCCCTCGCCCGGCACGAACCGGTCGCTGGGACGCGCGCCCAGGCGCAGGCCATAGCTACCCAGCAGATCCAGCCGCTGGCGGCCTTCGTCATAGGCGTAGAACATCGCCACGCCGGCCTTCATCAGCGGTGCCAGCAATCCGGTGAGGCAACCGGCGAAGGTGCGGTGGTCGGCCGCTTCCTGCAGCTGCCGCGAGATGTCCGCCAGCTGGCCTTTCAAGCGAGTCTGCGCCGCGGTGTCGATGGCCATCTGCTTGAACACGTGCAGGGCATTGGCGATCTGCCCGATCTCGTCGCGGCGTTCCACCCGGCGGATCTGGATGGTGTGGTCGTGGTTCGCCAGCCTCGTCATCAGCTCGGTCATGCGCCGCAGCGGCTGGGTGACGAGGCGTGCGGTCAGCCGCAGCACGGCCAGGCCGAGCAACAGGCACAGCACGGCCGAACCGACGTCGATGCTGCGGGTGGTACGCAGCAGCGAGATCAGCGCCTGTTCGCGCTCGGCAAGCAGGCCACGTTCCGTCTGGGCCATCTGGTCGAGGATCGCGGTGAGCTCCGGGACCCGCACCGCGCGGTGGTCCATGTAGTCGTCCTGCGCCTGCGTCCTGGCCAGGGCGCGGCTGGCCGGGTCGCCGCCCTGCAGTCGCCGCACCGGATGCAACACCCAGGTGTCCACCTGCGCCTGCCAGGCCTGCACCAGCGCGCTCAGCCGGTCCAGCCGGCCCTGCTGCAGCGGGTTGTCACCGGTCAGCGTGCGCAGCCTGTCGATGCTGGCGACTACCGACTTGTTCGCATCGACGTAGCTGGCCAGCTCGGCCTCGCTCGCGTTGATCAGGAATCCGCGCGCACCGACCTGGCTGTCCAGCACCGACCGGCGGGTGTGGTCGAGCTCCAGCAGCACCTGGTAGGTGTGCGACGCCCAGCGGCGGGTCGTGTCCTGCTGCTGCAGCGAATAGATCGCGGCGGCGTTGGCGACGAGGAACAGTGCCAGCAGCAGCGAGATCGCCAGCAGCATCTTGTTCTGGATTGGCTGGTGCGCCAGCCAGGAGTAGCGACGTCGTGGCGGTGGGGTGGACATGCAGGTTCCGTCGATGGGATCGGCAGGCCGGCGTCGGCCCTCGCCACCGCCGCCCGGGATCCCCGGACAGTCGGCTGTGAGGACCAGATTACCGGTGTGCTGCCGTCGACGGTAGGCGCCGAGCGCGGTTCCGCGCGAGCAGGGGCACCAGCGAGCCGCGCCGGCGCGCCACCCGCACCAGGGCAACCGTGACCAGCGAGCAGACGGCCAGCGCCACGACCGAGGCCTCCGCGCCGAAACTGCCGCCGCTGAGCCAGTCCGGGCCGGTGCGGTGCGACTGCAGCCAGCCGGCGCCCGCCATCCCCGACACCGGGATGCCGTAGATCGTGCCCTGGGCAAAGTTCCACGCCGCATGCACGCCCATGCACAGCGGCAGCGAGCGGGTCACGTGATAGAGCATGCCGAACAGCAGCCCGGCCTCGATCGCAATGGCCGCCGAACTCCACACCGTGGCGCCGGGATTGGCGATATGGGCGGCACCGAAGAAGGCAGCCGATACGGCCAGCGCCGGCCAGGTGCCAAGGCCTTCCTCGGTGATCCGGAACAGCACGCCGCGGCTGATGATTTCCTCACCGATGCCGGCGCCCAGGCCGACCACCAGCAGAGCCGGCAGCCACGGGGCGTCCGGCTGCAGGCCGGTGACGTGGTACACGCCCAGCAGCCACAGCACCGCCACCACCGTGCTGAACAGCACCAGCCCGCCCAGCAGGCCGAGTGCGGCTTTCGGCAACAGCGTGCGCAGCGAAAGTTCGGCCGGCGCGCGGCGCTCGATGGCCAGCACCAGCACCAGGTAGGCCAGCAGGGCCGGCAGGGCGTTGACCAGCAGCTGTCCCCCCGCGCGCTGCAACGGCGGGGCACCCTTGGCGGTCCAGCCGATGGCCCCGACTGCGGCACCGGCAATGATGCTAAGCAGCAGGAAGATCAGCGCGAAGATGACGATCCGCGCCAGCGGCGAATACACCAGCCAGCGTTTCCAGCGCGGCGCATCTGCCGGCGTGACGAAGGCCATGGCGGTATCGTCGATGGCCACTCCAGCCGGCGCGCGCGGCGCGGCGCTCACATCTCCACCGCGGCCGCGTGCTCGCGCGTGTTGGAGAACCGCACCTGCGGCCAGCGCTCCTGTGCCAGCTGCAGGTTCACCCGCGTGGGCGCGATGTAGACCAGCTCGCCGGCGCCGTCGATGGCCAGGTTCATCGCGTTCTTCTCGCGGAACTCGGCCAGCTTTTTCTCGTCGTCGCAGTGCACCCAGCGCGCCGTGCTCACGCTCACCGGCTCGAAGCTGGCGTCCACGTTGTATTCGTCCTTCAGCCGATACGCGACCACGTCGAACTGCAGCACGCCCACCGCGCCCAGGATCAGGTCGTTGGACATCAGCGGACGGAAGAACTGCGTGGCCCCCTCCTCGGACAGCTGCGCCAGGCCTTTCTGCAGCGCCTTCATCTTCAGCGGATCGCGCAGCCGCGCGCGGCGGAACAGCTCCGGCGCGAAGTTGGGAATGCCGGTGAAGCTGACGGGCTCGCCCTCGGTGAATGTGTCGCCGATGGTGATGGTGCCGTGGTTGTGCAGGCCGATCACGTCGCCGGGATAGGCGGTTTCGACGATCTCGCGGTCGCTGGCCATGAAGGTCAGCGCGTTGGCAATGCGCACCTCCTTGCCGGTGCGCGTCTGCAGCATCTTCATGCCGGCGGTATAGGTGCCCGAGCACACGCGCATGAAGGCCACACGGTCGCGGTGGGCCGGATCCATGTTCGCCTGGATCTTGAACACGAAGCCGGAGAGCTTTTCCTCTTCCGGCGCGATGGTGCGGGTGAGCGTGCCGCGCGGGCGCGGCGAGGGCGCGTGCTCGACGAAGAAATCGAGCAGCAGCTGCACGCCGAAGTTGTTTACTGCCGAGCCGAAGAACACCGGCGTCTGTCGTCCTGCGAGATATTCCTCCGGATCGAACGAGGGCGCCGCGCCTTGCACCAGCTCCAGTTCCTCGCGCAGCTCGCGCATGGCCTCCTCGCCGACGCGCTCCAGCACGCCGGGCGCGTCGAGACCCTTGAAGATGGTCGAGTCCTGGCGGGTGAAGTTCTTGCCCGGCTCGAACACGTGCACCTCGTCCAGCAACAGGTGGTACACGCCCTTGAGCCGCTTGCCCATGCCGATCGGCCAGGTCACCGGGGCGCAGGCGATGCCCAGCACCGACTCCACTTCGTCCATCAGCTCGATCGGCGAGCGGCCCTCGCGGTCGAGCTTGTTGATGAAGGTCATGATCGGCGTGGTGCGCAGCCGGCACACCTCCATCAGCTTGATGGTGCGTTCCTCCACGCCCTTGGCGCAGTCGATCACCATCAGCGCGGAGTCGACCGCGGTCAGCACGCGGTAGGTGTCTTCGGAAAAGTCGGCATGGCCCGGTGTGTCCAGGAGGTTGACGATGCGCCCCTCGTACGGAAACTGCATCACCGAGCTGGTCACCGAAATGCCGCGCTCCTTCTCCATCGCCATCCAGTCGGACGTCGCATGGCGCGCGGACTTGCGCGACTTCACCGCACCGGCCATCTGGATCGCACCGCCGAACAGCAGCAGCTTTTCGGTCAACGTGGTCTTGCCGGCGTCCGGGTGCGAGATGATCGCGAAGGTGCGGCGGCGTCGGGTTTCGGTGGCGTGGTCGGACATGGAAAGCGGGTTCGCGAAAAGCGCAAACCCGCCATTCTAGCGGGTCCCGAAGGTCCGCCCAAGGCGCGTCACCGGCTGAGTTTCGTCAACAGCGTGTGCCAGAACTCCAGCGCCCACGGCACATTCGACGCCAGCAGCTTTTCATTCAGCCCGTGTGCGAAGGTGTCGTTGGGCTTGGAAAAGCTCGGATCGACGCCGTAGCTCGGCACGCCGGCATTGCGGAAATACATGCTGTCCGACGCGCCGGCCGACATGCCCGGAACGATGTCGAGGCCGGGATAGCGCTGATGCACGACGGCGCTGACGGCATCCACTACGTCCTTGCGCAACGGCGATGCCGGGCTTTCCACAGGCGGTGGCGGGCGCACCGTGATCTTGACGCTCGGGTCGTCGATCACCTTCGCGAGCGTTGCCTGCACCGACGCAATGTGCGTGCCGGGAAAGATGCGGCAGTTGATGTTGGCATCGGCACGCTGCGGCAGCGCGTTCAACGCATGTCCGCCATCCAGCATCGTGGCCACGCAGGTGGTGCGGATCTGGCCGACGTAGGCCGGATCGGCCGAAAGCACCGCGGCGGCCTTGGCGTCCTCCGGATTCGCGGCGAACGCGCGCATCGCCTCGGCAATCGGGCCGGTGTTGTGCTCGCCCGTCGCCTTCAACGAAGCCAGCGTGATCTCGCTGTGCTGCACCGGGAACTGGTACGCGGCCACGCGCTCGAGCGCCTTGGCCAGTCGATAGATCGCGTTCTTCGGCACATCGGGTTCGCTGGAATGGCCGCCGGCCGAAGTGACGGTCAACTTGAAATCGGCATAGGTCTTTTCGGCGGCCTGGATTTCGTACACCACCGGCTTGCCTTGCGCGTTCAGGGTGCCGCCGCCGGCATCGGCGTTGAGCAGGAATTCGGCATCGTGGTAACGCCTGGCGAGTTCGCGGGTCGAGGCCATGTCGGTCTCCTCGTCGCCCGAGAACACCATGATCATGCTGCGCTTCGGCACATAGTGTTCGCGCTTGAAGCGCATGAAGGTTTCGATCAGCGCGATCACGTTGGTCTTCATGTCGGC
>NZ_DASSAB010000005.1:0-41885 GCF_035685805.1 Dyella sp. | reverse complement strand
GCGTCGTCATCAAGCGCATGGAAGAAGAAAAAATGTCCGCCGGCGGCATCGTCATCCCGGATTCGGCCGCTGAAAAGCCCATCAAAGGCGAAGTGATCGCCGTCGGCGCCGGCAAGGCGCTGGACAACGGCTCGACCCGCGCCCCGCTGGTGAAGGTCGGCGACAAGGTGCTGTTCGGCAAGTACGCCGGCACCGAAGTCAAGCTCGATGGCCAGGACATCCTGGTCGTGAAGGAAGACGACATCTTCGCGATCCTCGGTTGATTCGCCGCCAACGCGCGCCGTCACGGCCTGCGCGTTCGCATCGCATCACGACTCCCTATTCCCGTGTGTGTCTTGAGGTAAAGAACATGGCAGCCCAAGAAATCCGTGTCGGTGAAGACGCGCGCGCTCGCATGGTCAAGGGCGTCAACGTCCTCGCCAACGCCGTCAAAGCCACCCTCGGCCCGAAAGGCCGCAACGTCGTGCTCGAGAAGAGCTTCGGCGCCCCGACCATCACCAAGGACGGCGTCTCCGTCGCCAAGGAAATCGAACTGAGCGACAAGTTCGAGAACATGGGCGCGCAGATGGTCAAGGAAGTTGCTTCCAAGACTTCCGACATCGCCGGCGACGGCACCACCACCGCCACCGTGCTCGCCCAGGCGATCATCCGCGAAGGCATGAAAGCCGTCGCCGCCGGCATGAACCCGATGGACCTCAAGCGCGGCATCGACAAGGCCGTGATCGGCGCGGTCGAGGAGCTCAAGAAGATCTCCAAGCCGTGCAACTCCTCGAAGGAAATCGCCCAGGTCGGTTCGATCTCGGCCAACTCCGACGAGAACATTGGCGAGCTGATCGCCAAGGCCATGGACAAGGTCGGCAAGGAAGGCGTGATCACCGTTGAAGAAGGCTCGGGCCTGGACAACGAACTCGACGTCGTCGAGGGCATGCAGTTCGACCGCGGCTACCTGTCGCCGTACTTCATCAACAACCAGCAGTCGATGTCGGCCGAGCTCGATGACCCGTTCATCCTGCTGCACGACAAGAAGATCTCCAACGTCCGCGAATTGCTGCCGGTGCTCGAAGCCGTCGCCAAGGCCGGCAAGCCGCTGCTGATCGTCGCCGAGGAAGTCGAAGGCGAAGCGCTGGCGACTCTGGTCGTCAACACTATCCGCGGCATCGTCAAGGTTTGCGCCGTCAAGGCCCCGGGCTTCGGCGATCGTCGCAAGGCGATGCTCGAAGACATGGCCGTGCTCACCGGCGGTACCGTGATTTCGGAAGAAGTCGGCCTCGCGCTCGACAAGGCGACGATCAAGGATCTCGGCCGCGCCAAGAAAATCCAGGTCAGCAAGGAAAACACCACGATCATCGATGGCGCCGGCCAGGCCGACGGCATCCAGTCGCGCATCAAGCAGATCAAGGCGCAGATCGAAGAGACCACGTCCGACTACGACAAAGAGAAGCTGCAGGAGCGCGTCGCGAAACTCGCCGGCGGCGTTGCGGTGATCAAGGTCGGCGCCGCGACCGAAGTCGAAATGAAGGAAAAGAAAGCCCGCGTCGAAGATGCGCTGCACGCGACCCGCGCCGCCGTTGAAGAAGGCGTGGTCCCGGGCGGCGGCGTCGCGCTGGTTCGCGCGCTGCAGTCGATCGGTTCGCTCAAGGGCGCCAACGAAGACCAGAACCACGGCATCACGATCGCGTTGCGCGCGATGGAAGCGCCGCTGCGCGAAATCGTCACCAACTGCGGCGAAGAGCCGTCGGTGGTGCTGAACAAGGTCAAGGAAGGCACCGGCAACTTCGGCTACAACGCGGCCACCGGCGAGTACGGTGACATGGTCGAGATGGGCATCCTGGATCCGACCAAGGTGACCCGCTCGGCGCTGCAGCACGCCGCTTCCGTGGCCGGCCTGGCGATCACCACCGAGGCGATGGTGGTGGAAGTGCCGAAGAAGGATGACGGCGCCGGCGCCGCCGGTGGCATGGGCGGTGGCATGGGCGGCATGGGCGGCATGGACTTCTAAGTCCGTCCCATGCGCAGAAAAAACCCCGCTCCGGCGGGGTTTTTTTTTGGGGCTTCGTCCGGTCGTCATCGAGCGCGACCGTGGAGCGTCCATGCCGATCAACTGGTTTTCCTGAGCCGGGAGCCGGCCTGATCAACGGGCGGCGGGGCATCTGGTGGTGCACCGCGGAGGCGGCGGATGCGCAGCGCGACCGCAGCTGCCGCTCCGGTTGCTCGCTTCCCTAGTCCGGTGCCCGCCGGCGGCGGGCGAGCGCGACACTCGCATCACGTGTCACGCGAACCCGCTACTACTGCACCCCATGTGCCGGGACGGCCGGTGCGGTGTGTTCGGCATAGCGGGTGTCGCCTCCGGCGGGCGAGGGCTCCACCGCCGGCAGCAGCGGGCCGAGCTTGCCGTCGAGTTGCAGCATCGACACGCTGGCCATGTCCTGGTCAGCGCGTTTGCGGGCGGGATCTTCCGGCACCTGCGGCGCACCCGGCGCGCGGGTCAGGTCGGCCAGCTGCGGCACCATCAGCTGGGTCAGGGCGAAATAGGCGTCGTCGTGGATCCCGGCGGTGTCCAGCAGCTTGCCCGGCAGCATCCAGGCGGCGAGATTCTCATGCACCGGTTGCCCGGCATCGCGTGTGTCCACCAGCAGCCAGGTGCCGGGCTCGCCGAGCATGTCACCGCCGTCCACGAAGCCGGCAGTCTGGAACGTGTTGGTCAGCGCCGGCAGATGGTCGCCGTAGAACAGCAGCAGGGTCGGCCGGTCACGCTTGGCCAGCTGCTCGGCGAGTCGCCCCAGCTCCTGATCGGCGTGGTGGATGTGATAGAGGTAATTCTGCAGCTCCAGCTTGTCCTCGCCGGTGACCCCCGGCGGCACTGGCATCGCGTCGCGGGCCTCGCGATCGGCCGGAATGGTGTCGTACGGGCCGTGCGCCTCGATGCTGATGGCGAACAGGAACTGCGGCGCACCGGTGCCGCGCAGCTGCGCCAGGATTTCATCGGTCATGGCGCGGTCGGCCATGTACTTGCCGTCGGCCGGCGCGTCGGGCGGGAACGCGG
This sequence comes from Dyella sp., assembly GCF_035685805.1. Taxonomy (GTDB): domain Bacteria; phylum Pseudomonadota; class Gammaproteobacteria; order Xanthomonadales; family Rhodanobacteraceae; genus Dyella_A. The sequence continues at coordinate 38,842 of NZ_DASSAB010000005.1, read as the reverse complement.
ACTGCGACACGAAGCGATCGAAGCCGATCGCCTTGAACGCGCTGGTGCGATTCCAGAACGACGGGTCGTTGCCGTGGATCGCCACCGTCTCGTAGCCATGCTCGTTCAACGTGCGCACGAGGCCCGGCACCACCCGCGCGTTGAGCTGCAGGTAGGGAAACTGCAGCTGCTGGAAATAGCGCAGTGACAGCCCCGTCAGCACCTCGAACTCGGTGCGGATGGTGCCGCCGCCGAAGGTCGGCACATACAGCGCGCCGCTGGTCCCGTGCCGTGCGAGGCGATCCAGGTTTGGCGTGAGGTGGGTGTCCTCGAGGCCCTTGAGGATGCGAGGGTCGAAAAACGACTCGCTCTGCACCACCACGATGTCCGGCAGCGCGGACGTGTCGCCCCCGGCCGCGGCCAGTCGGCCCCGCAGCGCGTCGCGGGTGCGCGCGAGAAGTTCGCGCGCTGCCACCGGATCGGCCTTCTGTGCCCCGTGCCCGTATTGCAGGTGATAGATCATCAGCGAGCTGATCAGACCCGAATGGGTCGCGGTGGAGGTGGCCGACCACGGCTCCAGCCAGAGCCGCTGCCCGTTGTAGAGCTTGCCCCACGGTGGCGTGCCGGCCAGCAGGGTCGCCAGCAGCACCAGCGACACGGCACCGCCTGCCAGGCGCGACGCCCGTGGGCGCGCAGCCAGCACCGGCGGTTCGACGCGCCACAGTGCCACCACCACAGCCACCATCGCGATGATCGCCAGGTACGGCCAGGGGCTGTGTGGCAGGTAGGCACCGAGCAGGTGCGCGCCACCCTTGTTCAACTGACCGACCATGCGGAAGTCGGCCGGGATCAGCGGCGTGCCGAGGTTGGCCACCTTCAGCACGTTCACCGCGAACACCAGCGCCTCGGCCAGCAGCGCCAGCGCGAACGAGAGCACCGCGCGTCGCGTGAGCGCCAGCAGCACACCCGCCAGCAGCAGGCCGGGCAGGGCGTTGGCGATCACGTAGCGCGGCTGGTCCAGCATGCGGTGCGGCTGCACGCCCACGCCGCCGTCGATCCAGCCGGTGACCAGTGCAAACGCCAGCGCCATCAGCACCAGCGCACAGGCGCGCTGCCAGAACGGTCGGCGGGTCAACAAGGTGGCGCGCGGGTGGGACATGGGCGTCCTGCAGCTGTCACGGATCAGACGCGCGAATGTAATCCTGCGCAGATGAACCATTCATGGTGGCAATCCGCGTCGCTCCTGTCACCCCTGTCGCGCGTTCTGCTGCCGCGGCGCTGCGGCACAATGCCGGCATGACCAAGCCCGAATCCGCCGAACTGCGCGCACTGATCGACGACCGCTATGCCGAGCTGACCGCCGCATGCCGCAGCGCCGGAGTGGCGGTGCAGGACGACGCGGGCGTGGCCGAGCGTATCCGCCGGACCTTGCTGGCCAGCGATTTCGCCTTCGAGGTGTGGCGCAGCCAGCCCCAGTTGCTGTCGCCGGCGGGACTGGAGCGCCTGCGCTCGTCGGCAGACGCCGGCTCGCGCGGCGATGCGCTGACATTGGCCGCGGAAGAGCCCGACGCACTCGCCACGCTGCGCCGGTTTCGCCGCGCCGAGTCGCTGCGGCTGGTGTTCCGCGACGTCAACGACCTGGACGACCTGCCGACCACGTTGTCCGACACCAGCGTGCTGTACGAGGTGTTGCTGGAGCTGGCGCTGCGCTGGTCCGAGCAGCAGTTGTCGGCCCGCTACGGCCAGCCGCGCGGCGCCGACGGCAGCGCGCAGCGGATGGTGGTGGTCGGTTTCGGCAAGCTGGGCGGCAGCGAGCTGAACTTCTCCTCGGACATCGACCTGGTGCTGGCGTATCCGCAGTCCGGCCACAGCGACGGCGCACGCAGCCTGGACAACAGCGAGTACTTCATCCGGTTGGTGCGCCAGCTGGTGCGCCTGCTCAACGAGCCGACCGTGGACGGCATCTGCGCCCGGGTCGACCTGCGCCTGCGACCGTTCGGCAGCGCCGGACGGCTGGCGCTGCCGTTCGCCGCGATGGAGCAGTACTACCAGAGCGAGGGTCGCGACTGGGAGCGCTACGCGTGGATCAAGGCGCGTCCGGTCGCCGGCGATCGCGGCGCCGGCAAGCAGCTGCAGGAGCTGCTGCGGCCGTTCGTCTACCGCAAGTACCTCGACTACACGGCCTTTGCCGGCCTGCGCGAGATGAAGGCGCTGATCGACGCGGAGGTGGCGCGCAAGGACCTGGCCAACAATCTCAAACTGGGGCCAGGCGGCATCCGCGAGATCGAGTTCATCGTGCAGCTCACCCAGCTGATTCGCGGCGGCCGTGAACCGAGCCTGCGCGTGCGTGGCCTGCTGCCGGCGCTGACCGCTTGCGAGGCGCGCGGCCACATCCCCGCCCAGCGTGCGCGGGCGTTGCGCCAGGCGTATGTCTGCCTGCGGCGGGTCGAGAACCGGGTGCAGATGCTGCGTGATGCGCAGACTCACGACATTCCGCCGGACGAGCTCAGCCGCGAGCGTATTGCGCGCGGCCTCGGCCATGCCGACTGGTCCGCGCTGGAAGCGGACCTGGCGCGGCACCGCGCGATCGTCAGCGAAGAGTTCGCCGCGGTGCTGATGCCGCAGGGCGGCCGGGCCGCCAGCGTGCCGGTGGCAGACAGCCTGCTGTGGCAGGCCGCGTGCAACGACGCATTGGGCGCCAGCGAGATGGAGGCGTCCGGTTTCGTGCCCGGCGCGGCCGCCGCCGAGGCGCTGCTGAAACTGCCGCAGGCGTCGAGCGTGCGTGCGATGTCGCCGGCTTCGCGCGAGCGGCTGGACCGGGTGATGCCGCAACTGCTGATCGCTGCGCGGCAGACGGCGGCGCCGGTGCCGTGCCTGCTGCGCTTGTGCCAGCTGGTACAGACGGTGGCGCGACGGTCTTCGTACCTGGCGCTGCTGGAGGAACAGCCCGCCGCGCGACGCCGCCTGGCGCGGCTGTTTGCCGATCGCGCGTTTCTCGCCGAGCGCGTCATCGCTCAGCCGCTGCTGCTGGACGACGTGCTCGATCCGCGCATCGATCAGCTGCCGCTCAAGCGCGCCGACATCAGCGCCGAGATCACCCGCGTGCTGGGCACCCTGGACGAGCGCGAGGCGGAGGCCGAGCTCGAGCGGATCAACGAGTTCAAGGCCAGCGTGGCGTTCCGGCTGGGGCTGGCGTTCAACGACGGTCGCGCCGATGCCGTCTCCACCGCACGCCGGCTGGCGGCGCTGGCCGAGTCGGTGGTGGTGGCGGTCACCGCGCTGGCCGAGCGCGAGCTGGCGGTGCAGCACGGGCGCCTGCCGGGCGAGGGATCCGGCTTCGCCGTGCTTGGCTACGGCAGCCTGGGCGGCGAAGAGCTGGGCTTTGCCTCGGACCTGGATCTGGTGTTCGTCTATGACGGGCGCCGCGCCGCGGTGATGAGCGACGGCGCCCGTCCGCTGGAGGGCTCGCGCTGGTACCAGCGCCTGGCCCAGCGCGTGATGAACTGGCTGACCGTGCTGACCCGCGCAGGCCGGCTTTACGAAGTGGATACAAGGCTGCGCCCGGACGGTTCGAAGGGGCTGCTGGTATCGAGTTTCGACTCCTTCGCCGCCTACCAGCGCGGCCGCGCCTGGACCTGGGAACACCAGGCGCTGCTTCGTGCGCGCAGCGTGGCGGGTGACCCGACCCTGCATGCGGCGCTGGGCGAACTGCGCCGGGAAATCCTGGCGGCGCCGCGCGATCCGGCGGCGGTGATCGCCGAGGTCAGCAGCATGCGCGAGCGCTGGCGCGGCGAACGTGATCGCTCCGACGTGGCACAGTTCGACCTCAAACAGGGTCGGGGCGGACTGCTGGACATCGAGTTCGCGTTGCAGGGCCTGGTGCTGGCGCATGCCGCGGGCCATCCCGGGCTGCTGGAGGTGACCCGCAACGCCGGCCTGATCGACGCCTGCGCCACGGCGGGGCTGCTGGATCCGGCGCAGGCGCAGACGCTGACGGCGGTCCATGCCGAGTTGCTGCAGCGCGCGCTCACCTGCACGCTGGACCTGCGCTCACGCCTCGCCCCGCGCGATGCGGAGCTGGCGCGGCTGGCCGCGTCGGTTCGCGAAGTGGACATCGCGCTGGGCTTTGCGTTTGCCGCGGGCTGAGTTCGGCGCGAGGGGCCGCGCGCGCCCTCAGTGGCCGTCGATGCGGCCTGACTGCGCCATCCGCTCGCGGATCACCTGCGCCAGCGCAGCCGTCTCGCGCAGCGGGGGATGCGTTCGCCCCAGCTCGTCGCCGATCGGGGCCAGCAGGCCAGCGTCGTGCAGGTTGCGGTGGAACCGGGCGATCTTCGCCGGCAACGGTGCGAGCACCAGCGTGGCAACAGGGCAGCCCACCGCGCCCGCTTCGCTCAACATGTTGACCGAGTCAGGCGTCACCACCAGTCGATCCGCCCAGGCCAGCACGCCGGGGTAGGGATTGGCGCCGTCCTCGGGGCCGCCCCAGTGCAGCCCCGGCACCGTCTGCAGCGCATTGCGAACCGTTGCGTACAACGCCGGCGGGGTCCGGCGCGATGCCACCACCAGCACGCTGCCGCCATCCCGGCAGTGATCGGCGAGCAGGCGCTGCGCCAGTGCCGCGGCGTACTCCCCGTCCAGCGCGATGCCCCTGCGCGGGCCACCCAGCAGCACGCCCACACGCGGCTGCGGCAGTTCGCCGAGCTCGTGGAACGCGCCGCGCGCATCGCTCAACCACGTATCGTCGACCGGGTTCAGCGACCCCAGCGGGGTGAGTACGTTGGGACCGTGCAGCCGATCGTGACGCGGAGCGATCACCGTGTCCCAGTGAGCCGGATCCAGCCGCGGGTCGAGTATCTGCACCGTGTGGCAGGTGCCGGCAGCGAGCGGCCGCAGCATGCGCGTGAACAGTGCCGCGGCGCGTCCGCAGCCGATCGCCACGTGCGGCCACGGCGAGGCGAACAGTTCCCGCTGCGCCGGCGGAAGTGCCAGCCGGCCACCAACCACCAGCCGCGGTGCCAGCCAGGACCACGGCGCCCGCGGCTCGAGCACCAGATGGCGCACCGGCAATCCCAGCCGCTCGGCCAGCGCCAGCGCCTGGCGCTGGTTGCCCGCGGCGTGATCGGTAATCACCCAGCATTCGCCGGCCTGCCTCAGCACGGCAGCAGCCGGGGCAGGGCGATTGTTTCTCGATTCAGCACAGTTCGTTCCGCCCGGTGGGGTCCTGCCGCTGCTGTTACGCGCTTACACTGGCCGCTTGCTGCGCCTGAGTCGGCGCGTCACGCCAACCGAAGGATACCCATGAGCGAGATGCTTTCCGATACCGCCCTCGACCAGTTGTTCCGCCAGGCACGCACCTTCAATGCGTGGCTGCCGCGCGAAGTGAGCGACGCCCAGCTGCACCAGCTCTACGATCTGGTGAAGTTCGGCCCGACCAGTGCCAACAGTTCGCCGATGCGGGTGGTGTTCGTGAAGTCGGCCGAGGCCAAGGCAAGGCTGGCGCCGCTGCTGTCCGACGGCAACCGCGCCAAGTCGCTGGCCGCGCCGGTCACCGCGATCATCGCCAACGACCACGCATTCCACGAGAAGCTGCCGCAGCTGTTTCCGCACGCGGACGCCCGCAGCTGGTTCGCAGGCAACCAGCCGCTGATCGACACCACCGCATTCCGCAACGCCACGCTGCAGGGGGCCTACGTGATCCTGGCCGCACGTGCGCTGGGGCTCGATTGCGGCCCGATGTCCGGCTTCGACCAGGCCGGCGTGGACGCGGAGTTCTTTGCCGGCACCACGGTGATGTCGAACTTCCTGATCAACATCGGCTACGGCGACGCCAGCCGTGACCTGTTCCCGCGCAGCCCGCGGCTGGCGTTCGACGAAGCCTGCACGATTGCCTGACTGCCTGACTGCCTGACTGCCTGACTGTTGCCCGACCCCTCGATCCACCGGCGCCGCGCGCCGGTTCACCCCTCACCAGGAGTTCTTCCATGCGCGCCATGAAAATCCTCGCCTTCGCCGCCCTGCTCGGTGCCGGCTTCGCCGCCCAGGCGGCGCCGGTCGCCTACAAGCTCGATCCCACCCACACCATGGTGCTGTTCAGCTGGAACCACTTCGGCTTCTCCAACCCCACCGCCAACCTCGGCATCGGTGAGGGCACCCTGATTTATGACGAAGCCAACCCGGCCCAGTCCAGCGTCGAGGTAACCCTGCCGCTGGCCAACCTGGACACCCACGTCAGTGCGCTGGACGAGCATCTGAAGAAGCCCGATTTCTTCGACGCCGCCAAGTACCCCGTGGTCACCTTCAAGAGCACCCGGGTCGAGCCGCTGGGCGGCAACAAGTTCAAGGTCACCGGCAACCTCACCGTGCACGGCGTGACCAAGCCGGTGGTGCTCGACGCCACCCTCAACAAGGCGGGCATGCAGCCGATGCTCAAGGTGCCTGCGGTCGGCTTCGACGCCACCGGCACGATCAAGCGCTCGGACTTCGGCGTGGGCGCCTACGTACCCAACGTGAGCGACGAGGTGCAGATCCGCATCACCACCGAGGCTCACGCCGACGGCGGCAAGTAACCGTTCCGCCTACCGTCGCACGAGGCCGCGCTGGCGACAGCGCGGCTTTTTTGTTGCCCTGGCACCCGCCCGCCAAGGCATGTGCGGACGCTCCCGGCGGGCGCGTGGGCGGCCGGCAGACTGCTATTATCGCGGGCTCGCCTTTCTCTCCGGAGCCTGCCATGTCGCGCCCCTCCTCCGCGGTGACGCCGATCCCGGCGAATGCCCAAAATCGGTATGAAGTGACGCTCAGCGACCTTCCGCTGTCCTGCCCGATGCCGGGCATGGCGTTGTGGAACTCCCACCCGAAGGTCTATCTGCCGATCGTCGACGACGGCGGCACGTCGATCTGCCCTTACTGTGGCGCGCAATACGTCCTGCGCGACTGACGGCACGGCCTGGCGCGCGGCATCGCGGCGCACGTTAGGCACGATCGCTGCTTGCCTCGAGGGATGAAGGCCTTCATGCACGAGACCATGTCCTCTGCCGTCGCCAGCCCTGTCCGGGCCCTGACCGTGGTTCAGCTGATCCCGGCGTTGCACTCAGGTGGTGCCGAGCGCTCGGCGCTGGAGATTGCGCGCGCGCTGGTGCAGGCGGGGCATCGGTCGGTGGTGATCTCGGCGGGAGGACGACTCACCGAGCGGCTGGTGGCCGAAGGCAGCGAGCACATCGCGTTGGATATCGGCAGCAAGTCGCTGTCCACACTGGGTCGCGTCGGCGCGCTGCGTCGAGCCCTGAAGGCGTTGCACCCGGACATCGTGCACGCGCGCTCTCGCATGCCCGCATGGATGGCCCGCCTGGCGATGCGGGGGCTGTCGCGCAAGCCGCATTTTGTTACTACGGTGCACGGGCTGAACTCCCCGGGTCGCTACAGCGCAGTGCTGCTGCGCGGCGAACGGGTGATCGCCGTCTCGCAGAGCGTGCGTGCCTACGTGCTCAGCCACTATCCGCGGCTGGAGCCATGGCGGGTGCGGGTGATTCCGCGCGGCATCGACCCCGAGGCGTTTCCCTACGGCCACCGCCCCGACGATGCGTGGCAGAAGGCATTTTTCGCGCAGTACCCGCAGCTCGCCGGCGCGCCGTTGCTGACGCTGCCCGCCCGCAGCACACGACTGAAGGGCCATCACGACGCGATCGAACTGGTGGCCGACCTGCAGCACCGCGGCGTGGGTACGCGGCTGCTGCTGCTGGGCGTGCTCGAACCCGGCCGCGAGGCCTATGCCGAGGAGCTGCGCGAGCTGATCCGCGCCCGCGGACTGCAGTCGCAAGTGGTGCTGTCACCGCCGCGCGACGACGTGCGCGACATCTACGCCGTCTCGGCGCTGGTGCTGCAGCTGTCGAACAAGCCCGAGGCGTTCGGGCGCACCGTGGTGGAGGCGCTGTCGTTGTGTCGCCCGGTGCTCGGCTACGCCCACGGCGGCGTGGGCGAACTATTGGCGGAGCTGTATCCGGCCGGACGCACGCCGCTGGGCGATCGCGAGAAGCTGGTCGAGCGCGCGGCCGAGCTGCTGCGGGTGGCACCGCCGATTCCGATGCTGCAGAGCTACCGGCTGGCGGACATGCAGCAGGCCACGCTGGCGCTTTACGACGAACTGGCGGCGCTGCCGTCGGAGTGATCCGTCCCAAGGCTTGTTGCCGGCCCGCCGGCCTGGCCAAGTGGACCCATGCCGGTGCGCGCGGCTGAGGGCCGCGCCGCTCGCCTACAATGCCGGGTCACTTTCGCGCTGGCCGCTGCATGCACTCCCTTACCGATTCCCTGCGTCACGCCCTGCGTTCGCCGTTGCTGCCGTTCTGGCTGGTGATCGCGCTGCTGCCGTTTGCGCGCAGCGCCGAGCTGGGCACGGCACTGTGCCTGTTCGGCACGGTGATGCTGTTCCTGCGCCATCCGCACGCGTTGTCCCAGCACGAGGGGGCGCGCGCGCTGCTGCTGGTGCTCGCCTGTTATGTCGGTGCGGCGTTGATCTCGGCGCTGGACGCCGTGGCCCCGGGCAAGAGCTGGGCGACGGTGGCGGGACTGCTGCGTTTTGCGCCGCTGGGCCTTTATGCCTGCTTCGCACTGCGACGCGCCACGCGTCTGCGGCCGCTGTATCTGGCGGTCGCCGCGGTGGTGGCGCTGTGGACCCTGGATGCGTGGCTCCAGGCGCTGACCGGCTGGAGCCTGGGAGGCCACGCCGAGGCCGAGCGGATCTCCGGGATCTTCGGTGCCGACAACCTCAAGCTCGGCCCCACGCTGGCGGTGCTCGCGCCGTTCGTGCTGTGGAGCGCACGTGACCGCTGGGGCGCCCGCGGGCTGTGGGCGGCGGCATTGATCCTGCTCGGTCCGGTGCTGCTGGCCGGGGCGCGTGCCGGCTGGCTCTGCTACGCACTGGTGGTGCTCGCATTTGCCTGGCGCGAGGCCGCTTCGCCGCGGCGCTTCGCTCTCTTCTGCGCTGTCGCCACCGTCGTGGTCGCCGTGGTGGGCGCCACCGCGTGGCAGGCATCGCCGCGTTTCCAGGCGCGCATGCAGCGTACCCTCGCGGCCTTCCAGGGCAGCTCCGCGGGGCTGGATCAGGCGCTCACGGGGCGGCCCGCGATCTGGCACGACAGTGCACGCATGATCGCGGCGCATCCATTCAATGGCGTGGGCGTGCGCGGGTTTCGCTATGCCTACCCGCAGTACGCTCCGGCCGACGATCACTTCGTCACCGAGGAAGCGTGTGGCGAGGGTGAGGGTGCCTGCCATGCGCACCAGCTGGTGCTGGAGGTGGCGACGGAAACCGGCGGCATCGGCCTGCTGCTGTGGCTGGCGGCGCTCGGCTGGGCGCTGCGTTACTGGCGCCGTGTCGGCGCCGTCGCCCGGGCGCAGGCCTTTCCGGTGACGGTCGCGCTCAGCGTGATGCTGTTTCCGCTCAACACCCATCTGGCCTTCTATTCGGCGTGGTGGGGCCTGCTGTTTGCGTGGCTGCTGGGCCTGTGGTTCGCCGCGCTCGGTGCGTTGCCGCCGGAGCAGGAGGTGCCCCGTGGCGCGTGAACCCCTATCGGTGGTGGTGATCACCTTCAACAATGCCGACACGCTGGATGCCTGCCTCGCCGAGGTGGCCTGGGCGGAGGAGATCGTGGTGCTGGACTCCGGCTCCACCGATGCCACGGTGGCGATTGCGCAGCGGCATGGTGCCCGCGTCGCCACGCACCCGTTCGACGACTACGGCCCGCAGAAGCAGCGGGCGATCGACCTGGCAACGCATGACTGGATCCTCAACCTCGACGCCGACGAGATCCTTTCACCGGGCACGCGCGAGGTGATCGAGGATGCGCTGCAAGCCCCGCGTCATGCCGGCTTCCGGTTGCCGCGGCGCGAGCGCATGTTCTGGACCGTGCAACACCGGCGCAGCTGGCGCAACGGTCATTTGCGGCTGTTCGATCGTCGCCGCGGACGCATGAACGACGTCGAGGTGCACGCCGCAGTGGAAGTGGAGGGCCCCGTGCGGACCCTGCATCGGGCGGACTTCATAAACGACGGCGACGGCGACATTGCCACCCGGGTGGAGAAGATCAACCGCTATACCACCGGCATGGTGGCGTACAAGTTGCGCAAGCGGCAGCGGTTCACCGGGGTGCGGATGGTGCTGTATCCGCCGGTGTTCTTCCTCCGGCAGTACATCGGCAAGCGCTATTTTCTCAACGGCTGGGCCGGCTTCATCGCCAGCGTCACGGGTGCGTTCTACGCCTTCCTCAAGTACGCCAAATTGCACGAGGCGCGACAGACGCGTCGCCAGCGCGACTGAGGCCGATCGCCTACCGCGGGTAGATCGGCGCCATGCCCGGCGGCCGGGTCTTGAACCGCTTGTGCACCCACAGGTATTGCTCCGGCGCCGCGCGCACCATCTGCTCGATGCATGCATTCACCCGCGCGGTGTCCTGAAGCACATCGTCGCTGGGCACCTGCGCCAGTGGCTCGCCCAGCCGCAGCACGTAGCCGCCGTTTTCCGGCAGGCGGCGATGGAAGAACGGGATCACCACCGCATTGCCCATCCGCGCCAGATGATGGGTTGCAGTGATGGTGGCGGCCGGCACCCCGAAGAACGGCACGAACACGTTGTCCTTGCTGCGCATGTCCTGGTCGGGCGCGTACCAGAGCGTGCCGCCGCCACGCAGGTACTTCACCGTGCCGCGGATATCGTCCTTCTCGAACATGGCGTCGGCGTAGTGCAGGCGTGCGCGCAGCACCGCCCACTCGAACACCGCCGAATCCATCCGCCGGTACATCCCGGCGATGCGGATGCGCTGGGACACCAGCCGCGCGCACAGCTCCAGGTGCGAGAAGTGCCCGCCCACCAGCAGCACCCCCTTGCCCTGCGCCCGTGCCTGCTCCAGATGTTCGAGCCCCTCTACCGTGAGCGGCAGCGCCGCGATCGCCGCGTCGCGGCCCATCCAGCCGAGCGCGAACTCCACCAGCATGAGCCCGATGTCGCGCAGGTGCGCGTCGACGAGCGCCGCCTGCTGGTGCGCATCGAGCTCGGGGAAACACAAGGCGATGTTCGCCTGCGCAATTGGCCGCCGGGCGGAGTCGATCCGCATCGCTACGCCGCCCAGCCAGCGGCCCACCCGCATCAGTGCCCGGTAGGGCAGCCGCGCAATCAGCCAGATGGCAGCAACGCCCAGCCAAGCGCCCCAATGGCGCGGCCAGAGCAGCGAACGATCGAACGAGGGGCGGGGCATGCCAGGCATCGCGCCATTGTAGCGAGTGGGCACTCGCCGGGCCGCACGGACCGCGCTTTATACTGACGGGCCGCTACAGGGTGAGCTTCGTTGCGCTACCTCTATACCTTGCTGATGTATCTGGTGACGCCGGTGATCGTGTTGCGCCTGCTGACGCGCGGCATTCGCTATGGCAGCTATCACCGGCGATGGCCGGAACGGTTCGGCGTGTTTCCCGCGCCGGGGCTGCGCGGCTCGCTGTGGATCCACGCCGTGTCAGTGGGCGAGGTCAATGCGGCCGAACCGCTGATCAAGGCGCTGCAGGTGGCTTATCCCCACGCGCCTCTGGTGGTCACCACGGTGACCCCGACCGGTTCCGAGCGGGTGCGCCAGCTGTTTGGTGACGCGGTGTTCCATGTGTACCTGCCATACGACCTTCCGTTTGCCGTGCAGCGATTCCTGCACCGCGTGAAGCCGCGCATGGCGATCATCGTGGAAACCGAGATCTGGCCGAACCTGTATTTCGCCTGCCGGCGCAGTGGCATCCCCCTGATGATCGTCAACGCGCGACTGTCCGAACGCTCGCTGCGCGGCTACCGGCCCGCGCGTGGGCTGGTGCGTGCGGCGTTGCGCTGCGTGAGCCAGATCTCTGCGCAGTCGCGTACCGACGCCGCGCGCTACCGCATGCTCGGTGCGCCCGCCGACAAGGTGGTGGTGAGCGGCAACCTGAAGTTCGACATGCCGGTGCCGGAAGGAGCGCAGGAGCACGGCGAGGCGATGCGCTTGCAATGGGGCGCGCTGCGTCCGGTGTGGATGGCCGCCAGCACCCACGAGGGCGAGGAACTCGCCGTACTGGAAGCCCATCTGGAAGTGCTCACCCGGCTCCCCGACGCGTTGCTGCTGCTCGCGCCGCGCCATCCGGACCGTTTCCGGCTGGTGGAGCACCTGGTGCGCAATCTGGGTTTCTCGGCGGGCACTCGCAGCGCCGACGGAGTGCCGGTGACCGGGCAGCAGGTATTCGTGATCGACGCCATGGGCGAGCTGATGCCGTTCTTCGCCGCCTCCGACCTGGCCTTTGTCGGCGGCAGCCTGGTGCCGATCGGTGGCCACAATGTGCTGGAGCCGGCCGCGCTGTCCCGCCCGGTACTGGTGGGGCCGCACACGTTCAACTTCGACGACATCACGCAGATATTGATCCGCGAGGGCGGCGCCCGGCGCGTGGCCCGCAGCGAGGAACTGGGCGCGGCGGTGCTGCAACTGCTGCGTGACCCGGCGGCGCTCGAGACGATGGGGCGCTGCGCGCGCGAGGTGTTCGACAGCCAGCGCGGCGCCGTCCCCCGCGTGATGGGACTGATCGACGGCCTGCTGCAGGAATAGGCATGAAAAAGCCGGGCCCAGGGGCCCGGCTTTCGTGACGTCGCCTGCGCCAGGCCGCGATCACTCGAGCAGCGCGTTGATCGCCTCGATGTCCTTGATGTCCGCCGTGCCGGTGGACTGCTTGAGCAGCAGCTTGTCCAGGATGAACTGGTGGCGCGCCTGGGAGTACTGGCTCTCGGACTGGGTGAGGGTCTGAATCGAGGTCAGCACATCGAGAATGGTCTTGGTGCCGACGCCGAAGCCGGCACGGGTGGCGTCCAGTGCCTTCTGTCCGGCCTCCACTGCCGCCTGGGCCGCTTCGACCTGGCTGATGCCACTGAGCACCGAGCGGTAGTAGTTCAACGTGTCGCGGGTGACCAGACGACGCTGCGATTCGAGCGAGTCCTCCGCCGCGTCGCGCTGGTAGATCGACTGGCGCACGCGTGACTGCGTCGCACCGCCCTCGAAGATCGGTACCGACAGCGTGAGGCCGATGGTGGTGGAGCTCGGGTTGCGGAAGTGCAGGTTCGAGTTCTGGTACCAGGTGGCGCTCTTGCCGTAGCTCACGTTGGCGTTGATGGTCGGCAGATGCCCCGCCCGCGCTGCATTGATGCTGTGCTCGGCCGCCGCCACGCTGTACTTCTGCGAGAGGATGTTCGGGTTATTCTGCAGCGCCTGGTCGACCCAGGCCTGTTGATCGTTCGGCACCGGCGGGGTCATCGGGAGGTCGTTGCGCAGCTGCTTGAGGTCGCCGGTGGGCTTGCCGGTTATCTGCGTCAGTGCCTCGCGGGCGTCGTCGAGCGTGTTCTGCGCCGCGATGGTCTGCGCCTTCGCCGACTCGTAGTACGACTTGGCCTGGTAGACGTCGGTGATCGCCGAAAGGCCAACCTTGAAGCGCTGGTCCGACTGCTCGTACTGCTGCTTGAAGGCGTCCTCGTTCGCCTTCGCATAGGCCAGCTGGTCCTGGCTGGTAAGCACGTTGAAGTAGGCGGTGGAAACCCGTACGAACAGTTCCTGCAGCGCGGCCTGGTACAGCGCATCCTGGGCGTTTGCCTGCGAGTGGGCTGCGCGCAGGTCCGCGATCTTGCTGAGGTCGAGCACGGTCTGGCTGAGATTGCCGGAGATGTCGCGGGTGCGCGAATGACCTAGGTTCTGCGATGTCTGCACCACCTCGCCCGTCGCCGGATCGCGGATGACGCTCGCGCCGGTGCTGCTGGTCTGGCTCAGCGACAGCCCGGCGGACAGCTGCGGCAGCAGCAGGGCGCGGGCCTGGTTGACGTTCTCGCCAACGGACAGGCGTTGCGCATCGGCCTGCGAGAGCACCGGATCATTGGCGCGCGCTTCTCGGTATGCATCCAGCAAATCCTCGCCATGGCTGGGCAGCGAGATTGCCGACAGGGCCAGGGCAAGGGACAGAAGCTTCAAACGCATGGGGTGCCTCGTTGGGATCGTCGAAGGAGGAAATCAGAAAACGAACTGGCGCGGGGGCTCGGCGTGCAGCAGGTAGGGGAGGTCGGTTTCGAGCAGCACCTCGTCACGATAGCGGCCGTCGCCTTCGTGGGTGAGCAGGGCCACCTGCTGTGCCGGGGACGCGCCTCGGATGACCAGCATTCGCCCGCCAGGCACCAGCCACGACAGCATCCGCGGAGGCAAGGTGGCCACGGCGCCGGTCAGCACCACCACGTCGAACGGCCCCTGCGGCTGCCAGCTGAGCACCGCATCGCCCGATTCCAGCTGCGCGTTGGATACGCCTGCTGCAGCGAGCCGTGCGGCAGCGGTCTGGGTCAGGTCGGGGTGGATGTCCACGCTCACTACCGCGGCGGAGAGGCCGGCAAGGCAGGCGGTGAGAAAGCCCGAGCCGGTGCCGATTTCCAGCACGCGTTCGGTGCCCGTCAGCTCCAGCGCCTGCAGCACACGCCCCTCGAGCACGGGCTTCATCATGACCTCGCCATGTGCCAGCGGCAGGCACACGTCCGCGAAGGCAAGCTGGCGATGCTCCGGTGCGACGAAATCCTCGCGCCGTACGCGAGCAAGCACGTCCAGCACGCGCGCATCGAGTACCTCCCAGGGGCGCACCTGGTTTTCCACCATGTTCTGTCGCGCCTGCTCGAAGTTCATCGCCATGGTCTGCCACGTCCCGTACGGATCGAAAAAGGTCAAAAAGGATAAGCGGTTACGCCATGTCCGACAATCGCTAGCGTGGGTGCTGGAGCATGCTCGCCGAAGTGCCGGAAGTCACCGCGGCGAACTGACGGAAGTCATGCGCAGCGCGGTGTCCGCGGACACCCTCAAGCCTGCGTCACACCACCACCCCTGCTCGTTGCACCGCCAGCGCCCGTGGCGCGCGACCCCAGGCGATACACTTGCGCCGTCGCCAGGGCACCCGCCGCGCGGACGCGGCGCGTCAGGCGGCGAACTGGAAATAATTGAACCGAGGCGTATAATAAAGATGTTGTGGTCCTTTGTGAAGGTAAGTCCATGAGTTCGCCGTCGCCGCTGAAACCGCAGGGTCCGGGTCGCCCCAAGGACATGGAGAAGCGTGCCGCCATTCTCGAGGCTGCCAAAGGCCTGTTCGTGCGCAACGCGTTCGCCGGGACCAGCATGGATGCCGTGGCCGCCGAAGCGGGCGTATCCAAGCTCACCGTCTACAGCCACTTCGGCGACAAGGACAACCTGTTTCGCGAGGTGATTCGCGCACGCATCCAGGACATCCTTCCGGAAGAGACCTACGACTTCGATCCCAAGGTCGATATCAGGCAGACCCTGCTCAACATCGCGTTGACGCACGCGCGCCTGGACTGCGACAAGGAAAACATCGGCACCTTCCGCGCCATCCTGAGCGACTGCCGGCAAGGCAACCCGCGCTATGGACGGCTGTTCTGGGAGGAGGCGGCGACGCGCACCCACGCATTGATGGAGCGCCTGCTCGGTCGCGCCGTCGAAGCAGGCGCGCTTGAGATCGACGACATCCCGCGCACCAGCGTCCAGTTTTTTGCGCTCATCAAGGGTGACTTGATGATGCGGCGCATGTTCGGCTGCGACGATTGTCCGCACGCGTACGCGGCCGAACTGGAAGCCACCGCGCGTGCGGGGGTCGCCACCTTCCTGCGCGCCTACGCGCCGCGTTGAGCCCCGCACGGCAGCGCTAGCTGCGGCACCAGCGCACGTGCGTTGCGAATTACTTGCAACGCATTCACCCGTGCTTCGCGCCGTCTCCATACGATGGATGAACTCGGTTGGCCCATGCGGCCACCGCACATCACTCGTCGCTACGGGGGCCTGGCATGGCAAGCAAGCCGTTCATCACGGACATCGACAACATCCGCAGCCGTGCGCGCCAGCACATTGAAGAGGGCGCCATCACTTCCGGATACTCCGCCGACCGCGAAACCGTGATCAAGGTACTGAACGACGCGTTGGCCACCGAGATCGTCTGCGTGCTGCGCTACAAGCGGCACTACTACATGGCCTCGGGAATCCACGCAAAAAGTGTTGCCGCCGAGTTCCTCGAGCACGCCAACGAGGAGCAGGAGCACGCCGACCGCATCGCCGAACGGATCACCCAGCTCGACGGCGCTCCGGACCTCAATCCCGCCGGGCTGCTGACACGCTCGCACGCCGATTACACCGAAGGCGACGATCTGGTGGACATGATCAAAGAAAACCTCGTCGCCGAGCGCATCGCGATCGACAGCTATCGCGAAATCATCCAGTACCTCGGCAACGACGACCCCACCAGTCGCCGCGTCATGGAAGACATCCTCGCCCAGGAGGAAGAGCACGCCGAAGACATGGCGACGCTACTTGAGGAGCTCGGCAAGACGGGTGAGCCGGCAAATCCGGTCAGGGCCTGAATGATCAGCGGCGTTGCGCCGCCGGCGCAGGCATCCCTGATCACGTTGAACGAGGGAAGAGGGTATGGCGATGTTTGAAGGAAGCTGCGCTTGCAGGACGATCCGCTACCAGTCCGATGCCACGCCCAGCCGGCGACGGCACTGCCACTGCGCCCTGTGTCGGCACGCTATCGGTGAGGCCGTCGTGGTGGGGGTCGACTTTCCGCCATTGTCGCTGCGATGGCTCGATGCTTCCCCGGTGTTCCATGTCGGCAAAGGCCTTGCGCATCATGGCGTCTGCGCCACGTGCGGCAGCGAACTCTGCACCGTCGGCACCGACGGCGTGATCAGCGTGAATGTGACCACGCTGGATGCCGCCATCGGAATTTCGCCGCGCTCGCACGTACACGCGCGTTATGCGACCTGGCCAGCGCAGATGGCCGCCGCCGTGTGAGCCAGCCGGCCCCACCCAAAAAAGCGCGCCTTGGCGCGCTTTTTTTTGCTCAGGGCTTGTCTGCCTTGAACCGGTCGATGCCGCGGAGAATCTCGGCCTTCGCGTCAGCCGCCTTCGCCCAGCCATCGAGCTTTACCCATTTGCCCTTCTCCAGATCCTTGTAGTGCTCGAAGAAGTGGCCAATGCGCTCGAGCCAGTGACCGGACACCGCGTCGATATCCTGGATGTGCGCGTAGCCGGCGAACACCTTCTCCACCGGCACCACGAGCAGCTTTTCATCCCCGCCGGCCTCGTCCGTCATGCGCAGCATGCCGACCGGACGGCAGCGGATCACGGAGCCGGGGATCAGCGGCAAAGGCAGGATCACCAACGCGTCGAGCGGGTCGCCATCGTCCCCGAGCGTGCCCGGCACGTAGCCGTAATTGCAGGGATAGCGCATGGGCGTGGAGAGGATCCGGTCGACGAAAATCGCGCCACTGGCCTTGTCCACTTCGTACTTGACCGGCTCGGCATCCTTGGGGATTTCGATGATGACGTTGATTTCCTCCGGCACGTTACGGCCGGCACTGACCAGATCCAGACCCATGAAGGTGTTCCTGCGGTAAGGGGAAAAGACCGGCAAGGATACGGCAACAGCTGTTGCGACGCAGCAAGCTCAGTCGTTGCGCAGGAAGGGGCGCTCCCTGAGCCACTTCGTGGCGATCCACTTCTCACCGCGTAGAACGGGCAGGCCAGCGTGCAGGGACAGCTCGTCGCCGGTTTCGTAGGCGAAGTAGACCGCCGAGCCCTTTAAGGCGGTGACGGTGAGGCCGACGGCGGGAAAGCCGGTGCCTCCGCCGGCGTCAGGCGTGTTGAGGTACATCACCACGCTCGCCACCCGCTGCCCGCCGTGCGCGGTCACTGCCTCGAAACCCGGCTGGGCCGGATCGAACCAGTCGAAATGGGGCTCGTACTCCTGTCCCGGGCCGTAGTGCAGCACCTGCAGCCCTTCACCGTGGCTGGCAGGCAGCCCCAGAAGGTTCTCCAGGCGCGCCTCGATGCGCTCGATCA
Source organism: Dyella sp. (assembly GCF_035685805.1). Lineage (GTDB taxonomy): Bacteria > Pseudomonadota > Gammaproteobacteria > Xanthomonadales > Rhodanobacteraceae > Dyella_A. The sequence goes on along the minus strand of NZ_DASSAB010000005.1, from coordinate 20,948 downwards.
GCGGCGTTTCGCCCAGCCGGAAAAACATGCCTTCGCTGGTGCGGCGATGGTCCACCTGCTGTTTGCCAGCGGTATCCACGGTGAGTGCCCGCGCCAGCCGCGGCCGTGCCAGCTCGATCAGCGCATCGCACTCGTCGTCGTCGAGCAGGGGGTCGAGAACGCGCACCACCGGGGCGTCAGTCGACACGCGCACATGGATCTCGCGATCGCCAGCGTTTGCCCGCGGCGCCTCGGGATGGCGCGGCCGTTTTCCCGAAAGCTTTGCCGTCGGTTGCAGCGCGGACAACGGAATCTTCAGCACCGTGGCGACGATGCTGCGGCTCTCGCGAGGGTCGTAGCCGGTCTCCTTCAGCAGCCGCAGCACCTCATCGATGCTGTGGCCTGCGCGAGTGGTGTTCAGGATCCACTCGCGCAGCTCGGGGCGAATGGCAGTCGTGCGCTTCATGACATTCCGTGCGGCCCAGGTTCGCCGGCGATGATAACGGCCGCCATTGCGCGCTGTCTTACTTGAGCTGGTCCCACAGGAAGCCGTAGGCCAGCGCGTGCATGTAGGCCGACTGCTTGTTGTCCGCGCCCGCCCCGTGGCCCCCTTCGAGGTTCTCGTAGAACCACACGTCGGGCAGACCCATGGCCTGCATCTTGGCCGCCATCTTGCGCGCCTGCACGGGGCCCACCCGGTCGTCGCTGGTGGTGGTGTAGAAGAGCACCGGCGGGTAGTGCCCGTCCTTGCGCACGTTCTGGTACGGCGAGAAGGTGCGGATGAAGTCCCAGTCGGCGGTGTCGGGGTTGCCGTACTCGGCCATCCAGCTCGCGCCCGCCGAGAGGTGGCTGTAACGCTTCATGTCCAGCAGCGGCACCTCGCAGGCGATTGCTCCGAACAACTGCGGATACAGCGTGAGCATGTTGCCCATCAGCAACCCGCCGTTGCTGCCGCCTTCAGCTCCCAGGTGCTTCGGCGACGTCACCCCACGCTCGATGAGGTCTCTGGCGACGGCAGCGAAATCTTCGTAGGCGCGCAGGCGCTTTTCCTTCAGTGCGGCCTGATGCCACGCCGGGCCGTACTCGCCGCCGCCGCGGATATTGGCGATCACATAGACGCCGCCGCGCTCGAGCCAGGCGCGGCCGATGCTGCCGCTGTAGGAAGGCTGGAGCGACACTTCGAACCCGCCGTAACCGTAGAGCAGTGTGCGATGCGTGCCATCGAGCACCAGTGACTTCGGCGCGATCTGGAAATACGGCACCCGCGTGCCGTCTTTCGATGTGACGAAATGCTGGCTCACGGCGAACTTCGAGGCGTCGAAGAAGGCCGGTTCGCGCTTGACCGTCTCGGCCGGCGCGCTGCCAAGCACGCCGTACTGCAGCGAGGACGGTGTGAGAAAGCCGGTCACGCCGAGCCAGTACTCGTCGCTGGCGTCCGGATCGGTATCCACCACGCTGACCGTGCTCAGCTCCGGCGCGCCTGCCATAGGCGCGCGCTGCCATTCGCCTGGCCCTGGAGTGAGGACTTCCAGCCGGCTTTTCACGTCGTCCAGCACATCGACGATGAGGTGGTGACGGGTCCAGCTGTAGGAGGCCAGGGAGGTGTGGTCGTCGGGTCGGAACAGCACGGTGAAGTCGCGCTTGCCCGCCATGAGATCGTCGAAATGCGTGGCCAGCAACGCGCCGGAGGGATAGGTGGTGTTGCCGACAGTCCACGGCGATCGGGTCTCCACCAGCAGCCATTCGCGATGCGCGGCGGCGCTGGCGTCGTCTGGAACATCCACCCGCTGCAGCTTGCCGTCGCGCCGCTGGAACAGCTCGCTGTGGAAGAAATCCTTTGCCACGGAGACGAAGTCGCGCTCGAAGCCGGGCGTGTTGTCGTGGTACGCACCTACCGCCAGGTCGCTGGGCTTGCCTTCGTGCACCAGCGTGGCTGACATCAGCGGCGTGCCGCGCTTCCATGCCTTGACGATGCGCGGGTAGCTCGACTCCGTCATCGAGCCGGGTCCGAAATCGGTACCCACGTAGATCGTGTCGCGGTCGATCCAGTCCACCTCGCTTTTGGCGACTGGCAGCACGAATCCATCGTCGACGAAACGCTTGCCCACCAGATCGAACTCGCGCACCGCCACCGCATCGCCACCATCGGGCGAGAGCGACAGCAGGCAGCGCTCGTAGGCTGGCTTCAGACACTGCGCGCCCTTGAACACCCAGCGCTTGCCCTCGGTCTTGTTCAGTGCATCGATATCCAGCAGCACTTCCCACGAAGGGGCGCCCTGGCGGTACTCCGCCAGCGTGGTCCGACGCCAGACGCCACGAGGATGCTCCCTGTCACGCCAGAAGTTGTAGAGGTAGCTCCCCATGCGGTTGACGTAGGGGATGTGCTCGTCCGAATCGAGCACTTCGAGGATCCGGTCGCGGCTCTGCGCAAACGCGTCGCCGGTAGCGAAGCGCGCCGAGGTGCGTGCATTCTGCTCCTTCACCCAGGCCATCGGACGCTCGCCATGGATGTCTTCGAGCCAGAGGAAGTCGTCCTGCGGGGCGCTGTCGGCCATCGTGGATGCGGCTGGGGATGTTTTTGCGTGGGTCATGCCCGCCAGTGTGGCGCCCAGTGCGAGCGCGAGCCAGATCGATAGCTTTCCCGACATGTCACTCCCCATCGTGCGCGCCCATAGCAGGCGCAATGGGTCAGTCTCGTCCGCTCGCCGTCGTGGCAACACATGACCAATGGCAGGGTGCCAGAAGTCATGCGGCAATCTGCGCCAACGGGCTCGGTACCGCGACAGGTGGGGGGAGCGGCGGAAAAACGTTCGAGGTATCGACCAAGGTAGTCAACTGCAGCGCGCACAAGAAGTTGACATTCACGTTAATTTCCCATGATTGTTGGGGGACGGGAGTCATGTCCGAGGCGCGCAGCGCGCGGACCTCAGGGAAGAGTGGAGCAGCGGCGCCAGCGTGCTGCGCCAAAGGGAGATCGCTTCTAGGCAATGCCTCGAAGGCGTCCACATTTTTCCAGGGGAGAATAACGATGAATCGCAAGTTGCTTTATGTGGCTCTCGGTACGGCATTGGCTTGGGGAACGCCATCTGCCGTACTACACGCACATCCTGCCTCAGGCCAGGACGCGGCCGATCAGACATCATCCGACACTTCGCAGGCCGCGTCGGACAAGAAGGCCAAGAAGCTCGACACCATCACGGTGACCGGGTCGTTGATCCCTCAGGTCGATGTCGAGACTTCTGCGCCGACCGTGCAGATCACTTCCGAGCAGATCGAGAAGCGCGGCTACGCCAACGTGTACGACGTACTGCGTTCTCAGCCCCTGGCAACGGGCCAGGTACAGGACAGCCAGTTCGCTGGCGGCTTCACCCAGGGCGCCACGACGGTGAGCCTGCTGGGCCTGGATCCGGGCTTTACGCTCATCCTGCTGAACGGCCATCCGCTGGCTGATTATCCGTTGCTCTACAACGGCAGCAGCAACTTCACCGACTTGTCGTCGATTCCGGTGAGCATGGTCGACCACATCGACATCCTGCCGGGCAACCAGTCGGCCATCTACGGTTCCAGCGCCATTGCCGGCGTCGTCAACATTGTCCTGAAGGACCGCGTCGATGGCATCAACGTTACCGCCCGCATGGGCGGGTACAGCGAAGGCGGCGGTGAGAACCAGCGTGTCAGCGTCACTGCGGGCCACACCTGGGGCAAGCTTGAGCTGACCGGTGCCCTGCAGCTGGAGCATCAGTCGCCCATCTGGGGCTACGACCGCGACTACACCGATTCGAGCGCGGACAACCCCGCACTGAACGGGGCGGCGCCGGTAGCGCCCCGCAACGTTTTGATCATCAATGGCAATACCGGCGCGTATGTTGACCCGGGTCGCGCCAACTGCGACAAGCTGGCGGCCGGGTACGGCGGCACCACGCAGTACTTCACCCGCGTGCCTCAGGGCAGCTATTGCGGAAGCAACTACTCCAACGGGTATCAGACATTCCTCAACGGCTCCAAGTCCGCAAGCGTTTATCTCAACGCCAAGTATCGGGCCAGCGACAACGTCACCTTGTATGGCGACGTGCTCTACAGCCACAACAAGATCAATCTGAATTCGGGTTCGCGCTTCTGGTATTCGTCGATCGACACGGGCGGGTACTTCTTCAACCAGAACACCAACCGTTTCGAGCTGTGGCAGCGCGTGTTCGCGCCGGAAGAGATCGGTGCTTCCACCAACTCTGATAATCAGACCAGCGACGCGTACACGGCCACGGCCGGTGCACGCGGCACGTTCGGCGCCTCCAACTGGGACTGGAACGCCTATTACTTCCGCTCGGAGCAGAAGGTCAAGACCGACATTGTCTGGCCGTTGAAGGCCAAGGTGGAAGCCTACTTCCTGGGCGAGCAGCAGGGCGATTACTACGGCTATCCGATCTATGCACCGGACACGGCCACGATGTACACGCCGCTGACCGAAGCTGATTACCGCGGCTTCAGCGACCATGACAAGGCCACCTCGACCACTTACAGCCAGAACGTCAACCTGCAAATCACCAATACCAGCCTGTTCTCGCTGCCGGCCGGTGACGTGGGCGTGGCTGCCCTGGTGCAGGCGGGAGAGCAGTACTGGCAGAATCCGATCGACCAGCGTGTGATCAACGGCGACTTCTGGGGCCTGACCGGCACCCAGGGCGAAGGCACCCGTCGCAATTACGCCGCCGCTGCCGAGTTCCGCGTGCCGATCTTCAGCATGCTGTCCGCTAATCTCTCCGGCCGCTATGACGACTTCCGCTATGGCGGCGTTTCAGACTCCAAGGCTACCTACAAGCTTGGCCTGGAATTCCGCCCCTTCGAAAGCCTGCTGATCCGAGGCAACTACGCCACGGCGTTCCGCTCGCCGGACATGGGCTACCTGTTCGCTGGTCCTAGCGGCTACTTCACCAGCGGCACTGACTACTACTACTGCCGCACGCAGGAGCCGAACGTTCCAATCGAGAACTGCAGCCAGAACAGTGTCAACTTCTCTGGCCGTCAGGCGGGCAACATCAATCTGAAGAGCATCAACGCCAAGTCGTGGGGGTACGGCGTCGTCTGGTCGCCCACGGCAGACTTCACGGTCAAGGCGGACTACTACCACGTCAGCATCACCGACGAGGTCAATAGCCTCAGCATCGACCGGATTCTGCAGGATGAGGCGAATTGCCGTATCGGCTCCAACACCGCGGGCGATGCGTACGATCCCAACTCGGCGCTGTGCCAGAGTGAGACGGCACTGGTAACCCGCTTTCCGGCCAACAATCCTGCGACGCCCAATGGCATCAAGTCGGTTGACACGCTGCCGATCAACATCTCTGACGAGGTGGTCAACGGCATCATCGCCAGCGCCAATTGGCGGCATGATATGGGCAGCTGGGGCACGCTGGGGCTTGGTGCGGACTACAACGTGCTGCTCAAGCACACCTACCGCCAGATTGCCGGCGACCCGGTGCAGGACCTGCTGAGCATCCGCAACTACTACAACGGCTATCGCGACGTCGCGACCGCGAATGTCGACTGGGGCATCGGCGACTGGACGTTCTCGCTGCTGGGTACCCGCCGCGGCCAGACCTACAACTACGCCGGTACCGGCAAGGTGGGGGCCTGGACGACCTTCAACGGCAGCATCGGTTACAAGTTCACGGACTCGATCGATCTGTCGCTGATTTCCAACAACCTGACCAACAAGCGGCCGCCACGGGACAAGACGTTCTCCGCTTATCCGTATTACAACCTGTTCAACTACAACCCGTATGGCCGCGCCCTCTGGTTGCAGGCGAGCATCCACTTCGACTAATACGAAAAGTCGTTGGTCGAATCCGGGGCCGGTCGCAAGACCGGCCCTTTTTCATGCCGCGCGCGGCGACGCGTCGTAGGTGCGTTGAGTGGCAGAGCCTTCACTGCCGGTTGCGTCGCTTCGGTCAGAGCCGTCGCACTAGGCCAGCCCAGTGGGGTCGGTGAAGTCGACGTCATCGCCCGCGAAAGCGGGCTCTTGAGCGACGCCGCTGCAGGCAATCAGGTCTTGCGCGGATATCCGCGATCACTGCTGCCGCATCGCCACGTCAGGCGGCACCCATGCCATCGGGCGGCGGGTGGACGCGGGGGCGTCTGCAGGGAACCCCTCCATTTGGTGGGGCTCCCTGGTACGCCGCGACGATCGAGCTAGAGCAGCGGAATCAGCAACAACGCCACGATGTTGATGATCTTGATCAGCGGGTTGACGGCCGGGCCGGCGGTGTCCTTGTAGGGGTCGCCGACAGTGTCACCGGTGACGGCGGCCTTGTGCGCCTCCGAACCCTTGCCGCCGTGGTGGCCGTCCTCGATGTACTTCTTGGCGTTGTCCCAGGCGCCGCCGCCGGTGGTCATCGAGATGGCGACGAACAGGCCGGTGACGATGGTGCCGATCAGCACGCCGCCGAGCGCCTTGGGTCCCAGCAGCAGGCCGACCACCACCGGCACGGCGACCGGCAGCAGCGAGGGCACGATCATCTCCTTGATCGCCGACTTGGTCAGCATGTCGACGGCGCGCGAGTAGTCCGGCTTGGCGGTGCCCTGCATGATGCCGGCGATCTCGCGGAACTGGCGGCGCACTTCCTCCACTACTGCACCGGCTGCACGACCCACCGCCTCCATCGCCATGGCGCCGAACAGGTAGGGAATCAGGCCGCCGATCAGCAGGCCGATGATCACCATGTGGTCGGACAGGTCGAACTGCATCGCGGCATAGGTGGTGCCCGCGGCGAGCGCCTTCGCCTCGCCGGCCACGTTGAGGTTGTGCGTGTAGTCGGCGAACAGCACCAGCGCGGCCAGCGCGGCCGAGCCAATCGCGTAGCCCTTGGTCACCGCCTTGGTGGTGTTGCCCACCGCGTCGAGCGGATCGGTGACGCCGCGCACTTCCGGCGGCAGGTCCGCCATCTCGGCGATGCCGCCGGCGTTGTCGGTGATCGGGCCGTAGGCGTCCAGCGCCACGATCATGCCGGCCATCGACAGCATCGCGGTGGCGGCGATGGCGATGCCATAGAGGCCGCCCAGCGCGAAGGCGCCCCAGATCGCGAAGCACACCGCGATCACCGGCATGGCAGTGGACTTCATCGACACGCCGAGGCCCGCGATGATGTTGGTGCCGTGGCCGGTGGTCGAGGCCTGCGCCACGTGCTGCACCGGCTTGTACTGGGTGCCGGTGTAGTACTCGGTGATCCACACGATGGCGCCGGTGAGCACCAGGCCGATCAGCGCGCAGCCGTACAGGTTCATCGCGCCATGGGCGGTGTCGGCCATGAGTTGGGTGGTGATCGGGTAGAACGCGATGGCCGCCAGCACCGCCGAAACGATCACGCCCTTGTAGAGAGCCCCCATGATCGAGCCGCCGGGCTTCACCTTCACGAAGAAGGTGCCGACGATCGAGGCGATGATCGACACGCCGCCGAGCACCAGCGGGTAGAGCACCGCGTTGACGCCGATCTCGGCGGTCATCAGGCCGCCCAGCAGCATGGTGGCAATCAGGGTAACCGCGTAGGTCTCGAACAGGTCGGCCGCCATGCCCGCGCAGTCGCCCACGTTGTCGCCCACGTTGTCGGCGATCACCGCCGGGTTGCGCGGGTCATCCTCGGGAATGCCGGCTTCCACCTTGCCGACCAAGTCCGCACCCACGTCCGCGCCCTTGGTAAAGATGCCGCCGCCCAGGCGGGCGAAGATCGAGATCAGCGAGGAACCGAACGCCAGCCCGACCAGCGCATGCAGGGCGCGCTCGCCGGTGTAACCGAAGTGCTGCAAGGCCACGTAGTAGCCGGCCACGCCGATCAGGCCCAGCCCGACCACCAGCATGCCGGTGATGGCGCCGCCGCGGAACGCCACGTTCATCGCCGCCGCCAGCCCGCTGCGGGCGGCCTCGGCGGTGCGCACGTTGGCCTGCACCGATACGTTCATGCCGATATAGCCGGTGACGCCGGATAGCACCGCGCCGATCGCGAACCCGATCGCCGTGCCCCAGTCCAGCGCAAAGCCCACGACCACGAACAGCACCAAACCGACCACGCCGATGGTGGTGTATTGGCGGTTGAGGTAGGCGCGCGCGCCTTCCTGGATTGCCGAGGCGATTTCCCGCATCCGCTCGTTGCCCGCCGACTGCGCCATGATCCAGCGCGCCGAGAAGCCGCCATACAGGATCGCCACCACCGCACACGCCAATACGATCCACACGCCATACTGCTGCAGCATCGGAACCTCCCATGGGTATTCACTGTCGTGCCGGGCGGTTCGGGAACGCGCCCGAGTTGGCCGTCCTGAGCGGGCGGTCCAGGGGAGTATAGGCAGAGGCCGCGGCGCTTAACGTTGTGCGTCGCAGCGGCGATGGCACCTTACTCGCCATGACAAAAAAAGGGCGGCGCCCTGCGGCGCCGCCCTTTTCCAGTCTCAGGACAAACGGCTCAGTGCAGCACGATGTCCAGAATGATCCCCGTGGCGATGGCCACCAGCAGGTACTGGCCGTCGTCCCCGCGAACCCAGTGGTAGCCGCGTGGCGGCTCGCGCAGGCGATAGTGGTCATAGTCGCGCACCACCACCACCGGGCCGTCATAGCGGTGGCCGCGCTCCCAACGATGGCCCGGCGGCACCCAGTTGCGTCCCGGGCCGTGGCCGTGGCCGGGGCCGCGATCATCGCGATCGTAGCGGTCGCCATCACGGTCGTGTCCATGGCCGCGGCCTTGGTCGTATCCACCGTGCTCGCCGCCGTGATACGACGGCTGGGCCAGCACCAGGCCGCTGCCACCGAGCAGCACCGAAGCGAGCAATGTCGAAACGAGAATCTTCATGACGTCCTCCTTGTGGACGGTAGCCGCCGTGAGGTCCTGGCTAGCTTGTGGCAAGAGTAGATGTGCGAGGCTGAATCGACTGCCTGTCATGGCGGCTTTTCTTCAGAGCGGGGTCATCCACCTGAGCCATCCATTCATTCTGGACGCGGCGGCAGACGTTTGGCGACTGGCGCGAGCTTCAGCGTGCCGTAAGCGGGAAGCCCGTCGCGCCCCCACGGCAGCGGTGCCTCGCCGGCGATCAGCGGGGAGAGGTACGCGCGTGCCGCCTTCGTGATGCCGAAGCCGTCACGCCGGATGAAGCTGCGCGGCATCTTTTTCTCCTTGTTGGCGATCTTTGCCAGCGGCGCGGGCTCGACCTTCCAGCGATAGGGCGCATCGGCGGTGCGCACGATTACCGGCATCACCGCATTCATGCCGTCGAGCGCGTACTCGACCGCCGCCTTGCCTACGGCATAGGCCTGTTCGGCGTCCACTTTGGATGCGGCGTGACGGGCCGAGCGCTGCAGGTAGTCCGGTAGCGCCCAGTGGTACTTGTAGCCCAGCTTCTCCCTGACCAGTTGCGCCAGCACCGGCGCAACACCACCCAGTTGTGCGTGGCCGAACGCGTCGCGCGTGCCGGCTTCGGCGAGAAACTGCCCGGCGCGGTTGCGTACGCCCTCGGACGCCACCACGGTGCACCAGCCCACGCGCTCCACCGTCGCCTTGACCTTGGCCAGGAACGCGGCCTCGTCGAATGCGTTCTCCGGAAACAGGATGATGTGCGGCGCCTCATCCGGACTGCGTCCGGCGAGGCCAGCCGCGGCGGCGATCCAGCCGGCATGGCGGCCCATCACCTCCAGGATGAACACCTTGGTCGAGGTCTCGGCCATCGACGCCACGTCAAGACTCGCCTCCAACGTGGAAATAGCCGTGTACTTGGCGACCGAGCCGAAGCCGGGGCAGCAGTCGGTGACGGCCAGGTCGTTGTCCACCGTCTTGGGCACGCCGATGCAGCGGATGTCGTAGCCCATTGCCTTGCCCAGCTGCGAGATCTTCAGCGCCGTGTCGGCCGAGTCGTTGCCGCCGTTGTAGAGAAACCAGCGGATGTCGTGGGCGCGGAACACGTCGATCAACCGCTCGTACTCCGCGCGATGCTCCTGGAGCGACTTCAGCTTGTAGCGGCAGCTGCCGAACGCGCCCCCGGGGGTATGCCGCAGCGCGGTGATGGCTGCGCGGGTTTCCTTGCCGGTGTCGATCAGGTCCTCGCGCAGGGCACCCAGGATGCCGTTGCGCGCGGCGTAGACCGCCACGCCCCGCGCCCGCGCGGCCTCGATCACGCCTGCCGCGGTGGCGTTGATCACGGCGGTAACGCCGCCGGATTGTGCATACAGCAGGCGGCCTTCGGTGCGGCGGGATGCTCGGGTCATGCGCTTCTCCTCATGGTGTGGCAGCCGTGTCCGCGGACTTTGGCAGGGGTGACAAGCACTTGGCGCGTGCGGCCGGAGAATCTGGTTTGACTGCCCTGAACGCAAACGCTACTTTGACCGTCATTTTGACGAATCCGGCCAACGGGCGCAGCGTGCGCCCAGCGAGCGGATTGTGTGGAGCGTTATGCGACTCGTGCTACTTGGCGCGCCCGGTTCGGGCAAGGGTACCCAGGCCACCCGTCTCAAGACTGACCTCGGCGTACCGCACATCTCCACCGGAGACATGCTGCGCGCTGCCGTGGCCGCAGGCACGCCTCTCGGGCTCAAGGCGAAGGCCGTGATGGATGCCGGGCATCTGGTGTCCGACGACATCCTGCTGGGCATGCTGGAAGAACGGCTCGCGCAGAACGACGCGCACGCCGGCTTCATCCTGGACGGCTACCCGCGCAATCTGGCGCAGGCGGCGGCACTGGACGAGCTGCTGGCGAAGATCGGCCAGCCGCTCGATGCGGTGGTGAAGCTGGAAGTGCCCAACGAGGCCATTGTCGACCGCTGCGAACTTCGCTTCGCCGCGGAAGGCCGCGCCGACGACAACCCCGACACCGTCCGCCGCCGCCTCGGCATTTATGCCGAACAGACTGCGCCGGTGGCCGATTTCTACGCCCGCCGCGGCAAGCTGCAGGTGGTGGACGGAGTGGGTGATCTCGACGAGGTGACGGCGCGGGTGAAGCGCGCGCTGTCGGACGACTCGGCCGCCGTCGGCAGCTGACCACCGGCAGTCTGCCAGTTCACCGCGGCGCTCGTCCGCCGTCGTGAACGCTTCGGGACCGCGCCGCCGGCGACGGTTCTTCCAGGGCGCCCACACCGGCGCCGGTGGTATTTCCGGACCTTTTCATGCGCCTGCATATTCTCGGTATCTGCGGCACCTTCATGGGCGGCGTCGCCGCGCTGGCACGCGAGCTCGGCCATACCGTGGAGGGCAGCGACGCCAACGTCTATCCACCGATGAGCACCCAGCTGGAAGCGCTGGGCATCGGGCTGATGGAGGGCTACGACGCGTCGCATCTGCAACCGGCGCCCGACCTGGTCGTGGTGGGCAATGCGATGACGCGCGGCAACCCGTCGGTGGAATACATGCTCGACGCGCAGCTGCGCTACATCTCCGGGCCGCAGTGGCTCGGCGAGACCTTGCTTCCCGGGCGCGAAGTGCTTGCCGTCGCCGGTACCCACGGCAAGACCACCACGACCAGCCTGCTCGCCCACTTGCTGGAAGAGGCGGGCCAGAGCCCGGGCTTTCTGATTGGCGGCGCGCCAAGCAATTTCCCGACCTCGGCGCGGCTGGGCACCGGCCGGCCGTTCGTGATCGAAGCCGACGAGTACGACACCGCGTTTTTCGACAAGCGGTCGAAGTTCGTCCACTACCGCCCGCGCATCGCGATCCTCAACAACCTCGAATACGACCACGCGGACATCTTCCCCGACGTCGAGGCGATCCAGCGACAGTTCCACCACCTCGTGCGCACCGTGCCCGCCAACGGCCGGTTGATCGTCAATGCCCACGATGCCCGGCTGGCCGAAGTGCTCGCCCTGGGCTGCTGGACGCCGGTGGAGACGTTCGGCATTGGCCAGGGTGACTGGCAGGCGCGCTTGATCGAAGCGGACGGCAGCCACTTCGAGGTACATCGGCGCGGGCAGCATCTGGGCAGCGTACGGTGGCCGTTGCTGGGTACGCACAACGTCATGAATGCGCTGGCGGCGCTGGCTGCCGCAGCGGCGGCCGGCGCGGATGTGCCAGCCCTGCTGCCGGCGTTCGAACGATTTCAGAGCGTGCGCCGCCGGATGGAGCGCGTGGGTGAGGGGCGGGGCGCGCAGGTATATGACGATTTCGCCCATCACCCGACCGCCATCGCCACCACGCTGGCCGGGCTGCGTGCCAGCGTGGGCAGCTCGCGCATTCTGGTGGCGCTGGAGCCGCGCTCCAATTCGATGCGGTTGGGCGCGCACGCGGCGGCGCTGGCGCCGGCGCTGGCCGATGCCGACCGGGTGGTGTTCCTGCACCGGCCGGAGCTGGCATGGGATGCGCAGAGCGTCATCGGCGCACTGCGCGGCCGCGGCCAGACCGTGCCCACGGTCGAGGCACTGATCACCTCGCTGCAGCAGCAGATCCAGCCGGGGGACCACGTGGTGTTCATGTCCAACGGCGGATTCGAGTCGGCGCCACGGCGCTTCGTCGAAGCGTTACGCGACGCGTGAGGCGTTGATCAAGCCAGCGGCGCATCGAAGCAGGGATCGCGGCGCTGGTATTCGCGCTGCGCCGCAAACCACACGCCGAAGCCGAAGCTGATCGTCAGCAACGCCAGTAGCATGGATCCCCACGTGAGCCCCAGCGCCCCCAGCAGCATATAGCCGCCCCAATACGCCGCCATCGCGCCGAGCACCACCACCACGTTTACCGCGCCGCGCCCGAAGCTGCCCTCCGGCCCGATCAGGTGCACCGCCAGGGCAACCAGGCTGGCGCCGACTGCCACGATCGCCGAAGTCAGCAGCATGCGCAGGGGTTCGGTCGCATGCACCAGCACGATCCCAAGCGCCGTATAGGCCAGCGCGCTCAGCGCAGTGACCGGCACCAGTACCAGCAGCGCGTCCACCAGCAACTTCTGGTAGTCGCTGCGCGATGCGGGTGCCAGCGTCAGGTAGAGGTCGGCCAGGTTGGGGCGCATCCGCAGCATGCCTCGCCCCAGCTGTGGAAAACGGCTCAGCGACAGCAGCACCGCATAGGCGCCGATCACCGCGGCGTTGTAATGCGGCCGATGCTGGATGACGAAGAAATAGAGCGTCACCATCGCTGCGACGATCAGCAGCCGCATCGCGATCGCGGCCGGGTTGTCGTGCGGCAGCAACAAGCTGCGGATCAGAGCCAGCCGCTGGCCGCTGCCGGGGCGACGACGGTAGTTCGCCAGCGCCCGCTCCATGGCGCGCTGCGAGCTGCGGTCGAACAGCGCGTTGATGCGCTTGCCCAGCGCGCCACGCGGGGCCGGCGTGCCGTCGGTGCCGGTCGTGCCGATGCGGTTCAGGCCGGTGCTCTCCAGCGGCGAGGTATCCGGCTCGATGTCGCTGATCTGCACCAGCGGGCGCAGCACCAGCTGCAGGATCAGCGCCGACGCCAGCAGCAACAACAGCGGCGTGAGTGGCGAGCGCAGGGCAGCCGCGCCAATCTGTGCTGCCAGCTGCGGCATCCAGCCGGCGGCAATGAACACCAGCCAGAACAGCAGGCCCGCGCGGCGGCCGGTGCCGGTGGCCAGGCCGAACGCCGCAGCCAGTACCAGTCCCGCACTGCCCAGCATCACGTACGGCATGCCGCCCGCCAGGGCCAGCAATGCAGGCAGCAGCACCCATTGCAGCAGGTCGATCACGGCCAGCCCACGCAACCGGCGGGTGAAGTGCGGCAGCAGGAAGCTCTCCGGTCGGCAGACACCGCGCAGCATGCTGCCCAGCCCGATATGCCAGAACCAGTTGCCGAACATCACCAGTCCGGCGCCGGGGCCGGCAAGCGCCGCATCGTGCGGCATCGACCAAGCCAGCATGACCAGGCCGCCGAGCCACAGTCCCAGCGCGAGAACCACCAGCACCGGCATGCGCCGCCACAACTGCATCCACAACTGCCAGACGGCTCTCACGCCAGCTCCACGAAGAGATCTTCGAGCGTGGGGGTTTCGATCCGCAGCGTGCATTGCTCGCGCGCAGCCAGGGCCTGCAGCGCCGATTCCTCCGGATCTTCCACCAGCAGTTGGGCCTGGTCGCCGTGCAGCGTCGCCTTGAGTGAACCAGCCACCGTCGGCGGCGCGCTCCAGCCGCCGGGACGCTCCAGCACCACCCGGCGCAAGCGGGCGCGCAGGTCGGCGAGCGGCCGGGTGAACTGGATGCGACCGTCGCGCAGCAGTGCGATGTCCGCATCGGCACGCTCGAGGTCGGCGGTGATATGGGTGGAAAAGATCACGGTCTTGCCCGGACCGCGCATCAGCGCAAGCAGCTCGCCCATGAATGCGCGCCGCGCCTGCGGGTCGAGGCTGGCCACGGGCTCGTCCAGCACCAGCAGGTCCGGCTCGGGCGCAATCGCCCGCACGATGGCGAGCTTCTGCCGCTGCCCCTGCGACAGTTGCCCGATCTTCTGCTTCGGGTCGAGCTGCCATTCGTCCAGCAGGCGGCGCGCCAGCGCGGCATTCCAGCGGCCGTAGAACGCCGCGGTGAAATCCAGGTAAGCGCGCACCTTCATCCAGGGGAAGAGATCGAACGTCTGCGGCACGAACCCGATGCGGTGCATGCGCTCCCCACCGGGTTCGTCCATCGGCTGGCCGAACAGCTCGACCCGGCCCCTGTCGATCGGCGACAGTCCGAGCAGGCAGCGCAGCAGCGTCGTCTTGCCGGCGCCATTGCGTCCGAGCAGGCCGATGACCCTTCCTGCCGGCACCACCCAGTCCAGCTGTTGCAGCACATCACGTCGCGCGAACGACTTGTTCAGCTGGGCCACCTGCACCACCGGAGCAAATGCTTCGGCGGGCGGCGGGGGTGAGAACGGGTGAGCAGTGGACATCCGTGTTCCTCGGGCGAAAGTCGACACAATGTGCGGCAAGCCGGCTCGCGGCGTCCAGTCGCAGGCCGTGCCGGAGGCTGTGCCGCGGGCAGGCGCTCGGTACACTGGATGGCATGGCTGGCCAGACTCCACTGATCGAACTGCCGCTGTTTCCCCTGGCAACGGTGCTCTATCCCGGGGCGCCGATGCCGCTGCGCATTTTCGAGCCGCGTTACATCGACATGGTGCGCGACTGCACACGCTCGGGCACGGGGTTTGGTGTCTGCCTGATCCTGGACGGCTACGAGGTGGGCGAGGCTGCCTTGCCGGCGGCGGTGGGCACGATCGCCACCATCACCGACTTCCACACCACGGAGGAGGGCCTGCTCGGCATCGTGGCGCACGGCGGTCAACGCTTTCGGGTGGAGCACACCCGCGTACGCACCGATGGCCTGCTTCGAGGGATGGTGCAGCCGTGGCCGGCGGAGCCGGCGCTGCCGGTGCCGGCGGAGTTCGGGCTGCTGACGACCATCCTGGAGCGCCTGGTCGAGACCCTCGGGCCACACTGGTCCGACGCGCCGCGCAACTGCTACGACGACGCCAGTTGGGTGGGTTTCCGGTTGGCCGAGCTGCTGCCACTGGCCAATCCCGAGCGCCAGCGCATGCTGGAACTCACCGATCCCCTCGAACGTCTGGCCGAGTTGCGCGACATCCTTCCACGGTTCCAGAAGTCCTGACCGGCGCCGCACACCGGCATTAGACTCGCGCCTTTAATGCGAGGCGCATCGTCATGAGCTCACTGGCCGGAAAAACCCTGTTCATCACCGGCGCCTCGCGGGGGATCGGCCTGGCGATTGCACTGCGGGCGGCGCGGGACGGCGCTAACGTGGTGATCGCGGCCAAGAGCGCGGTGGCCAATCCCAAGCTTCCAGGCACCATTCACAGCGCCGCCGCCGCGGTCGAGGCGGCGGGTGGGAAGGCGCTGGCGCTGAAGGTGGACATCCGCGACGAGGCCCAAGTGGTCGCTGCGGCCGCCCAGGCGGCGGAGCACTTCGGCGGCATCGACATTCTCGTCAACAACGCCAGCGCGATCTGGCTGGCGGGGGTGGAGGGCACGCCGATGAAGCGATTCGACCTGATGCACCAGGTCAATACCCGCGGCACTTTTCTTGCGACCCAGGCCTGTCTGCCGTATCTCAAACGCGCGGCGAATCCGCACGTGTTGATGCTGTCGCCGCCGCCCACGTTGGAGCCGCGCTGGTTCGCGCCGCACACGGCGTACACGATCGCCAAGATGGGCATGAGCCTGTGCGTGCTGGGCATGGCCGAGGAGTTCCGGCCACTCGGCATCGCGGTCAACGCGCTGTGGCCGCGCACGGTCATCGCCACGGCGGCCATCGCCATGATCGACGGGGTACGGCCCGAGCATTGCCGGACTCCGGATATCGTCGCGGACGCCGCGCAGCTCATGCTGGTGCGACCGGCAGGCGAGGCCACCGGCCAGTTCGCGATCGACGATGAGGTGCTCGCGCAGGCGGGTGTGACCGATCTGGAGCGCTACGCGGTGCAACCTGGCCAGCCCCTGTTGCCGGATCTTTTCCTGCCGTAGCCGATGCCGCGCGGTATCCGATCACCGTGCAATGCGCAGGGCCGCGCCTTACGATGGCGGCCCCAGCTTCTGCCGCCCCGGTTGTGTGCGGCGCCACGTCGGACCTCCCATGCAGACGGATACCCCCTCGCTCATCGACCTCGGCAGGCGTTACTGGATGCCGGTCTACAAGCCGCGTGATCTGGTGCTGGACCACGGCGACGGCGCCAGGCTCTGGGATACGGACGGCCGCGAGTACATCGACTTCGGCGCCGGCATCGCAGTAAATGCGCTCGGACACAAAGATCCCGATCTGCTCGCTGCGTTGTCTCTGCAAGCGGGCAAGTTGTGGCACGCCAGCAACGTCTTCTATACCGAGCCGCCGCTGCGTCTGGCCGAGGAGCTTGTGCAGGCATCCGGGTTCGCCGAGCGGGTGTTTTTCTGCAACTCGGGTGCGGAAGCGAACGAGGCGGCAATCAAGCTGGTGCGCAAATGGGCGGCCTCGAACGGCCGGCCACCGGAGCGGCGCACCATCGTGACCTTCCGCGGCTCGTTCCATGGCCGCACGCTGGCCACGGTGACCGCTACCGCGCAGCCGAAATACCAGCAGGGCTACGAGCCGCTTCCCGCGGGCTTTCGTTACCTCGACTTCAACGATGTGCCGGCACTCGAAGCCGCGCTTGCGCAGGGCGACGTGGCGGCGGTGATGCTCGAGCCGGTGCAGGGCGAGGGCGGCGTGCTGCCGGCCGCGCCGGGATTTCTGCAGCGTGCGCGCGAGCTCTGTGACCAGCACGACGCCCTGCTGGTGCTGGACGAGATCCAGTGCGGCATGGGGCGCACCGGCACGCTGTTCGCACACGTACAGGATCACGTCGTGCCGGACATCGTGACCCTGGCCAAGGCGCTCGGGTGCGGCTTCCCGATGGGCGCCATGCTGGCTGGCCCGAAAGTCGCGCAGGTCATGCAGTTCGGCGCCCACGGCACGACCTTTGGCGGCAACCCACTGGGCGCGGCGGTCGCGCGCGTGGCGCTGGCGAAGCTGTCTTCACCGGAGGTGCTGGTGAATGTCGAGCGGCAGGCGAACGACCTGCGCCGAGGGCTGGCGCAGATCAACGAGGACCTTCACCTGTTCGAGCAGGTGCGCGGGCGGGGGCTCATGCTTGGCGCCGTGCTGGACGAGCGCTGGCGCGGCCGGGCAGGCGAGATACTTGACCATGCCGCCGCACACGGTCTGCTGCTGCTGCAGGCCGGCCCCGACGTGCTCCGCTTTATTCCGCCGCTCACCCTCGCCGATGCGGACCTGGCCGAGGGGCTCGCGCGACTGCGCACGGCCCTGGCAGCCTTCTGCGAGCAGGTCGACGAAGCGGTCGGCGACAAGGCGCCGGAGGCAGCTCGATGAAGTACCTGCATACGATGGTGCGCGTGCATGACCTGGACGCATCGCTGCGTTTTTATTGCGAAGGCCTCGGCCTCCGTGAAGTGCGTCGGCGTGACGTGCCGGCGGGCCGGTTCACGCTGGTGTTCCTGGCGGCGGCCGAGAGTCCCGAGGCCGAGCTGGAGCTCACCTACAACTGGGATTCCTCGGAAGACTACGGCTCGGCCCGCAACTTCGGGCATCTGGCGTTCCTGGTCACCGACATCTATGCCACCTGCGCGAGACTGCAGGCGATGGGCTACACGATCCACCGACCACCGCGCGATGGCCACATGGCGTTCGTGCGCTCCCCCGATCTGATCTCCATGGAACTGCTCCAGGACGGCGCGCTGGCGCCGGCGGAGCCGTGGGCGTCCATGCCCAACGTGGGTCAGTGGTGATCGCCAGTCAGTGGAGGATCTCGCGCAGCGTTTCCCTCGCGGCCTGTAGTGTGTCGGCAATGTCTTGCTCGCTGTGCGCGCTGGACATGAAGCCCGCTTCGAAGGCCGAAGGAGCCAGATAGACGCCGCGCTGAAGCATGCCGTGGAAGAAGCGCCGGAACATCGCGATGTCGGTGGTCGTCGCCTGCGCGAATGTCTCCACTTTGTCGGCGTGGAAGAACAGGCCGAACATGCCGCCGAGGCGCGTGGTGCTGAACGGCACGCCCTCGCCATCGGCGACGGCCTGCAGCCCGTCGCACAGCAGGCGCGTGCGTGCGGCCAGGGCCTCGTGAAAGCCGGGCGCCTGCACCAGTTCCAGCACCGCAAGGCCAGCAGCCATGGCCACCGGATTGCCGCTCAGCGTACCGGCCTGATAAATCGGACCGGCCGGAGCGACCTGCTCCATCAGCTCGCGCCTGCCACCGTAAGCGCCCACGGGCATGCCGCCACCGATGATTTTACCGAAGGTGCTCAGATCCGGCCGCACGCCGTAATGCCCCTGAGCGCCGCCGAGCGCGACGCGGAAACCGGTCATCACTTCGTCGAAGATCAACAGCACGCCATGCGCGTCGCACAGGCTGCGCAAGCCCTGCAGGTAGCCGTCGCGGGGCAGCACGCAGTTCATGTTGCCGGCCACCGGCTCGATGATCAGTGCGGCGATGTCCCGGCCATGCTCGGCGAACAAGGCGCCAGCGGCATCGAGGTCGTTGTAGGGCAGGGTCAGGGTCAGGTCGGCATTCTGCTTGGGTACCCCCGGCGATGTGGGTACACCGAGGGTCAGCGCGCCCGAGCCCGCCTTTACCAGGAAGCTGTCGCCGTGGCCGTGATAGCAACCTTCGAACTTCACGATCAGGTTGCGGCCGGTTGCGCCGCGCGCAAGGCGGATCGCCGACATCGTCGCCTCGGTGCCGGAGTTGACCATCCGCACCATTTCCATCGACGGCACCAGCCGCGTGAGCGTTTCGGCCATGGTCACCTCGGCCGGGCAGGGCGTGCCGAATGAGAGGCCGCTGCGGATTGCCCGCTCAACCGCTTCACGCACAGCAGGGTGGTTGTGGCCAGCAATCATCGGGCCCCAGGAGCCGATGTAGTCGATGTAGCGCTTGCCTTCGACATCCCACAGATAGGCGCCGTCTGCGCGGGCGGTAAAAAAGGGCTCCCCGCCGACGGAGTTGAACGCGCGCACGGGAGAATTGACGCCGCCGGGCATCAGTTGCCGAGCGCGCTCGAAGAGGTCGTGATTGTTCATGGGCTTTCCGGGTCGACTAGGGATAGAGGGCGGTCATCGCGCGCGCTGCCTGGCAGACATCGGCGGCGGCCAGAATCGACGAGACGCTGGCAAGGAAATCAGCGCCCGCATCGACCAGCAGCCGACCATTTTCGGCCGTGATGCCGCCAATGGCCACCCGCGGCACACCAAGCGCGGCCGTCTCGCGTAGCACGTCCAGCGACGACCGGCCTGCATGGGGCTTGGTCGGCGATGAGAAAAACGCTCCAAACGACACATAGTCCGCACCGGCGGATGCGGCAGCCCGGGCCAGCTCCGCCGATCCATGGCAGGACACACCGATGATTGCTTGCCTGCCCAGCGCTTCGCGCGCCCGGGCCGGGTCGCCGTCGCCCTGGCTCATATGAACGCCGTCGGCGCCAACCGCCCGAGCCAGCGCCACGTCGTGATCGATGATGAGCGGCACGCCGTGGCGCGCGCACAGCGTCGCCAGCGCAGAGGCCTCGGCGTATCTGCGGGAGGCGTCAGAGGTGAGGTCCCGGTACTGGACCAGGACAACGCCTCCGGCCAGGGCCTGCTCGACCTTGTCGACCAGCTTGTCGCCTGATCCGTCGGTGATGAGATAGATGCCACGTGGGGGGAAGGTCTTCATAGCCCGCCGATGATGCACCAAGCGACCAGGGTATGCCTTCCGGTCTGCTGCCCGAGTTGCGAGAATGGGGCTCCCCAACGCAAGCGGAAAACGTAATGACTCAGGGCAATGCCGGATCGTCGCCACGCAAGTGGATGTGTGTCGTCTGCGGTTTCATCTATGACGAAGCGCTGGGCGTGCCGGAAGAGGACATCGCACCAGGCACGCGCTGGGAGGACGTACCCGATACCTGGACGTGCCCGGATTGCGGTGCCACGAAGGAAGACTTCGAGATGGTGGAAGTGGACTGAGTTCCGCCCTCATTCGCCCGGATTCGGCCATCGCAGCGCACGTCCGGGGCCGGTTTGTGGTGATGCGATGGAGGTGCGCCATCCCGGCGCTCCTCCGGAGCGACACATGCAGAAGTTCATCCCCTTGGAAGACGACTGGGCACTGATAGAGGCCCTCTTCGACCAGCGCCTCGTGCCCTACGTGCCGGGAATGCCTTGCGCGCATACGTATAAGGAGGATGCAAGGAACTCGCTCCCGGCAGCTTCCGGCCCGGGCGCGGCGGCCGACGCGAAAGGAATGCGTGAGAATCTGGCGCTCCCCCCTTCACAGGGTCATCGCACGGCGCTATGATTCTCGCCCCTTCGACGAACCACGGTTCGCCAAGGTGTTGCCCGCCAGGCAGCGTTGAAAAAAATTTTCGACGAAGTGTTGACGGAGCAAAAGATCGATGTAGAATGTGCGGCTCACCCGGGGCGAAACGCATCGGGACGGTTCGAGAAATCAGCCGTAAGTGATTGATCTTTGACAGTATGCGCAGGTGACTTGTGTGGACGCCTTGCAGTGGAC
>NZ_DASSAB010000004.1:0-43468 GCF_035685805.1 Dyella sp. | reverse complement strand
AGTTCGCGAGGCCGAAGTTCAGCGCCATACCGAGCGCGCCGAGCACCAGGGCCACCAGCAACATCAGCTCCTCGCGGATCGCGCCGAACGCGTTCGGGCGCCGGCGCATGCGGCGGCTCTTGGCGGTGCGCGTGAACGGATGTTCCTTGGTCACGAGGCCCTTGAGGATCCCGCGCGCGATCGCGTGCGAGAGCGACATGCTGGCGATCGCCGCGCTGATGGTGTCGCGCCAGCCGCAGGGCACGCGCACCCGGTACAGCACGATGCCGAACAGCGATTTGCACACGAAGAAGCCCAGCACCGGCACGACGAACAGGTTGAGCGGCAGCGTGAACGTGCCGGGCCTGGCGAGCATGGCGACGGTCCAGGCCAGCGAGGCGAGGGTGAACACGAGGTGCAGCGCGTCCGCGAACCAGGAGAACCAGCCTGTTAGGAAGTGGAACCGCTGGCCCCAGGTGAGACGGCCGGGCTTGAGCAGCCACCCCAGGCGCGTGCGCAGGATCTGCATGGCGCCGAACGCCCAGCGGAATCGCTGCGACTTGTAGGCCGTGAAGTCCGCGGGCGTGAGGCCGCGTCCGAGCGGCTCGTCCACGTAGACCGCGGCGTGGCCGGCGTTGAACAGCCGGAGCCCGAGCTCGGCGTCCTCGCAGATGCACCACTCCGACCACGACCCCGTTTCCACCAGCGGCCCGCGCCGGATCAGCGTCATGGTGCCGTGCTGGATGATGGCGTTGCGCTCGTTGCGGTGGTGCATGCCGATGCGGAAGAAACCGTCGTACTCCCACGCGGTCATGCGGCGGAAGGTGTTGTTCTCGAACTCGCGATGTGCCTGCGGGCACTGCACCACGGCGACCTTCGGATCGTGGAAGTGGCCGGTGAGGCTGGACAGCCAGTCGTGGCGGACCTCGTAGTCGGCGTCGATCACCGCCACCACGTCGGCGCGCGGGTCGGTTTCCTTCAGGCCGAAGTTCAGCGCACCGGCCTTGAAGCCGGGCCACGGCTCCAGGTGGAAGAAGCGGAAGCGCTTGCCGAGCTGCTCGCAGTACGCCTGCACCGGCTTCCACACGTCCGGGTTCTTGGTGTTGTTGTCGATCACCAGCACTTCGAAGTTGTCGTACTCGAGCGCGGCCAGCGAATCGAGCGTGACGATCACCATCTCCGGCGGCTCGTTGTAGCAGGCCAGATGGATCGACACGAACGGTTGCTTCTCCGGGATGTCCGGCCGCAGCATGCCGGCGTGGCGCACCCAGCTGCGGCGCCACAGCACCTCGGTGAACTCGAAACCGTTGATCAGCAAAATGGCGAGGATCGCGATCTGCGCGGGGAACAGCAGCACCAGCATCGTCCAGTCCACCCAGCTCAGGTAGAAATTGAACGGCAGCGTGGCCGACCACACGATCAGCCCGCACGCCAGCTGGATCAGTGCGGCAAAGAAGAACCGGCCCATCAGCTTGAAGCGGCTGAAGCGGCGGCCGAACCACACCATCGGGATCAGCGCCAGCAGGCTCGCGGCGAACGCCTTCCACGGCCAGCCGGTGTCTTCGGTGACCGGGCCGGTGAACGGGAACTTCATCTGCCGGTCGGCGTTGAACATGCCCCAGTAGGCGCCGGTGCGGCCTTCGCCGAGGTTTTCCTTCCACGGCTGGTCGAACGCTTCGAGCAGGTAGTAGTCGATGTTTCGCGCCTTGGCCGCATTGAGCCAGTGGCGGATGAAGATCGCCTCGTTGGACACCGACGGGCGCGCGTACTTCTGGCGATCACCATTGGACGGCCAGCCAATCTCGCCGACGACGATGTGCTTGGCCGGATACATGCGCTGGATGTTGTCGTAGGCGCCGAGGGCGGCGTTCAACGCATCGTCGCGGTCGGGGTCCACGTTGGTGCCGATGCCGTTCCAGAACGGGAACAGATGGATGGTGATGAAGTCCACATGCTCGGCCAGCTCCGGATACTTGATCCAGATGTAGTCCGGCTCGGCGATAGACACCGGCTGGCGCACGTGGGCGCGCACCCGGTCGAGGTAGCGGATCATCTGCTCCGGCGAGAGGTCGCCGCGGAACAGCACCTCGTTGCCCACGATCACCCGCTCAATCGTGTCCGGGTAGCGGTTGGCCAGCGCGATCAGCTGCTCGATCTCGCGCTCGTTGTTGCGCAGGCGGGTATCGATGTTGGCGCCGGCCATCACCTGCAGTCCGTCGTGCGCGGCGAGGCGGTAGATCTGCGGGTTTTCCAGCGTCGAGTAGGTGCGGATGCGCCCGGTGTACTTGCGCAGCAGCTTCAGATCCCGGTCGATCTCGGCGTCGGACGGAAAATCCTGCTTGAGCGGATTCTGGTAACGCTGGAAGACCGAGACCGAAAAGCCGTTGATGGGGCCGTGCCACGGGTCGGGGCCACGCGGAATGTTGCCCCACCACCACAACCCGATGTTCATGGCTGCCACCACCAGTGCCAGCAGGAGAGCGATGAGCAGCGGATGCCGGCTGTCGGATGTGGTCGGTGTGGCGCGCAAGGGGATCCCCGTGGATAGCCTCCAGAAACAAGGCCGGAAAGCCGTGGGAGCTTACCGAATGCGGCGCCATGGGCCAATGCGGGGCGTTGGGCGCGGTCAGCCCGAGGTCAGTCCGCGCCCGGGCGAGCGGGCCGGCTGGCCGCAGCAGGCAAAAAAAAGCGCGGCGAGGGCGCCGCGCTTTTCCCATCAACGCCCCGCGGCGCTTATCGCAGCAGCGAGCGCAGCATCCAGGCGGTCTTCTCGTGCTCCTTCAGGCGGCCGGTGACCATGTCGGCGGTGCCCTCGTCGCCCGCGTCGGAAGCGGCCTTGATGGTGCCACGGGCGGTGTGCGCCACGATTTCATGGCCCTCCACCAGCTGGGCGACCATGTCCTTCCATTCCGGCACGCCGGCCTCTTCCTTCACCGAGCTGAGCTTGCCGAACTGGCTGTAGGAGCCCGGCGCGAACACGTCCAGCGTGCGGATGCGCTCGGCGATCTCGTCGGCCGCCAGCCACAGCTCGTTGTACTGGGTCTCGAACATCACGTGCAGGCTGTTGAACTGGGGGCCAGTCACGTTCCAGTGGAAGCTGTGGGTCTTCAGGTACAGCGAGTAGGTGTCCGCCAGCAGCTTGGACAACTGCTTGGCAACGGTCTCGCGATCCTTTTTCGCAATGCCGATGTTCATGGCCATGATCTGCTCCTTGGGATGGGTGGAAGGGACGAAAGCAATCTCGGACCCCGAGGGTAGTGCGCCGGCGTGGCTACGGGAAATGAATCCTTCCGATGCCGCTCATAGCCTGCCGCTATCATGTGCGGTCCCATGACCGATCCCTCGCCTCCATCGACCGACGTTGCTCCCGCCACCCGCCTGCGCGATCTGCGCCAGGCGCTCGACGGCGTGTCCAGCCGCGACTTCGGCCGCCTGCTCGGGCGCTGGCGCGGGCTGCAGCGCCAGCCTGATCAGGCCCGACTCGACGCGCTCGCCGCGGCGATCGACGCGTCGGCGGCCAAGCGCCGGGCGCGCGTGGCGGCCAAGCCGGCGATCCGGCTGGACGAGTCGCTGCCGATCACCGCGCGCGCCGACGAGATCGTCGAACTGATCCGCAAGCATCAGGTGGTGGTGATCGCCGGCGAAACCGGCTCGGGCAAGACCACCCAGCTGCCCAAGCTGTGCCTGGCGGCCGGGCGCGGCGAGGCCGGCATGATCGGCTGCACCCAGCCGCGCCGGCTGGCCGCACGCTCGGTGGCCAACCGCGTGGCCGAGGAGCTGGGCACCGGCATCGGTGATCAGGTGGGTTTCCAGGTGCGCTTCACCGACAAGGTGTCCGAGCGCACGCTGGTGAAGTTCATGACCGACGGCATCCTGCTGGCCGAGACGCAGGGTGATCCGTGGCTGTCCAGCTACGACACCATCATCATCGACGAGGCGCACGAGCGCAGCCTCAACATCGATTTCCTGCTTGGCTACCTGAAGCGCCTGGCAGTGAAGCGGCCGGAGCTGAAGATCATCGTCACCTCGGCGACCATCGACACCGCGCGCTTCGCCGAGCACTTCAACGACGCGCCGGTGGTCTCGGTGGAAGGTCGCGCGTACCCGGTGGAAGTGCGCTGGCGTCCGGTCGACGGCGACGTCGCCGGAAAGGGGCGCGGCGACATGCAGCAGGGCAGCGCCGAGCACATCGCCCACGTGGTCGACGAGATCATCGCCGACCGCAGCCTCGGCGGCGGGCCTGGCGACGTGCTGGTGTTCCTGCCCGGCGAGCGCGAGATCCGCGACGCGCATCTGCTGCTGTCGCGCCGGCAATACCGCGAAACCGAGATCCTGCCGCTGTACGCGCGCCTGTCCGCGGGCGACCAGGACCGCGTGTTCAAGCCCGGCCCGAAGCGCCGCGTGGTGCTGGCGACCAACGTGGCGGAGACCTCGCTCACCGTGCCGCGCATCCGCTACGTGCTCGATACCGGCACCGCGCGGGTGAAGCGTTACAGCCAGCGCAGCCAGCTCGAGCGGCTGCACGTGGAGCCGGTCTCGCAGGCCGCGGCGAACCAGCGCAAGGGGCGCTGCGGACGCATCGGACCGGGCATCTGTTATCGCTTGTACGACGAGGCCGACTTCGTCAGCCGCGCCGAATACACCGATCCGGAGCTGCTGCGCTCGTCGCTGGCCAACGTGATCCTGCGCATGCTGGCGCTGAAGCTGGGCGACGTGGATCAGTTCCCGTTCCTGGAGGCGCCCGATCCGCGGGTGGTCGCGGACGGCTATCGCCGGCTGGCCGAGATTTCGGCCATCGACGAGCGCCGCGAGTTGACGCCGATCGGTCACCAGTTGGCGCGCCTGCCGATCGACGTGCAGCTGGCACGCATGCTGGTGGAGACACAGAAGCTCGGCTGCCTGCGCGAGCTGCTCACCGTGGTGTCGTTCCTCAGCATCCAGGATCCGCGCGAGCGGCCGGCGGATGCGCGCCAGCAAGCCGATGCGGCGCATGCGGTGTTTGCCGATCCGAAGTCCGATTTCGTCGGCGTGCTGAACCTGTGGCGCGGGTATCACGACGCCAGCGAAGAGCTGACGCAATCAAAATTGCGCGACTGGTGCTCGCGGCATTTCCTGTCGTTCCTGCGCATGCGCGAATGGCGCGAGTTGCATCGGCAGCTGTTGCTGGTGGTGGGGGAACTGGGGTGGTCGCTTGATAGTGCGGCAACCGACCGCTCTGCGCCCTCTCCCCCTCGGGGAGAGGGCCGGGGTGAGGGGGCAGGCTCGCGAATAAGGCGTAGCAGGGCGAAAGCGCATCAACCGGAAAAGCGGGATATCTCACTTCGTCGCGAACACCCGCCCCTCACCCCAACCCTCTCCCCGGCGGGGAGAGGGAGCGAACGCGAAAGGCCTGTTCTCGATCCGGACGCCGCGGCATCGCGTCTTTTCGAAGCCGTCCACCGCAGTCTGCTGGCCGGCCTGCCGACCCAGGTCGGACGCAAGGACGAGAAGGGCGTCTACCGCTCCACCCGCGAGCGCAAGTTCCAGGTGTTCCCCGGTTCGGCCTTGGCGAAAGTGCCGCCGAACTGGGTGTTCGCCGCGCAGATCCTCGATATCGGCGGCAAGGTGTGGGGCATGATGTGCGCCCGCATCGAGCCGCTTTGGATCGAGCAGCAGGCGGCGCATCTGCTGCGCTCCAGCTGCAGCGGCGAGCACTGGTCGAAGAAGCGCGGCTGCGTGGTCGCCTACGAGCAGGTCAGCCTGTTCGGGCTGGCGCTGGTGGAGCGGCGGCCGGTCACGTTCCAGCTGCAGGATCCGCCGCTGGCGCACCAGATCTTCCTGCGCGAGGCGCTGGCGCGGAACGACATCGAGGCCAAGGTGGATTTCCTGCGCGCCAATGCGCGTGTGCTTGAGGATGCGCGCGGCATCGAGGCGAAGCAGCGGCGCGAGGGCCTGATTCGCCACGAGGACGAGCTCGTTGCGTTCTTCGACGGCAAGCTGCCCGGGGACATCGCCAGCAGCCGCGCGCTGGAAGCGTGGTACCGCAAGGCGCGTCCGGCCGAGCAGGCGGCGCTGCGCTGGTCGCTCGATGACGTGATGGTGGGCGGCGCGGGGCTGGATCCGAAGGCGTTTCCGGCGGCCATGGAGCTCGGGCCGCAACGCTATCGGCTGGAATACCGCTTCGTCCCCGGCGACGACGCCGACGGCGTCACCCTGCACTTGCCGCTGGCCATGCTCAATGCACTGCCTGCCGCGCGCTGCCAGTGGCTGGTGCCCGGCCTGCTCGCCGAGAAGGTCGCAGAGCTGATCCGCGGCCTGCCCAAGGCGCAGCGACGCAACTTCGTGCCGGCACCGGATTTCGCCCGTGCGTTCGTGGAGGCCGAGGCGCCGCGCGACGAGCCGCTGGCCAGCGCGCTGGCCGGTTTTCTCAAGCGCACCACCGGGGTCGAGGTGACCGCGGCCGAATTCGCTGCCGTCGAACTCCCGCCGCATTTCTCCATGCGCTACCGCCTGCACGACGACGGCGGCCGCACGCTGGCTGCCGGTCGCGACCTCGCCGCGTTGCGGGCGCAGTGGGAGGGGCAGGCGCGCGAGGCGTTCTCGCGCAAGACCGACGTGGAGCTGACCCGCGAGGACGTGGCCACGTGGGATTTCGAGGAAATTCCCGCGCAGGTGCGATCCAGTGGTGGACTGCTCGCGTTCCCGGCGCTGGTGGACCTCGGCGAGACGGTGGCGCTGCGCGTGTTCGAGCGTCGCGACGAGGCCGGCGAAGCGCATCGGGCCGGCGTCATCCGGCTGCTGCGCAACGCGCTGGCCAGCGACATGAAACAGGCGCGCCGCCGCTTGCCGATCGCCAATGCCCTATCGCTCAAATTCGCTCCGCTGGGCAGCATCGACAGCCTGCGCGAAGACCTGGTCGAAGGCGGCTTCGCCGATCTGCTGGAGCGCCATGACCTGGACGTGCGCACGGCCGGGGCTTTCGAGGCGTTGCGCACGCAGGCCGCGCGCGAGGTGTTTGCCTGTGCGGTGGAGCGGCTGAAACTGGCCGAGCCGATCATCGAGGCGCAGGCGGAGATGAAACCCTGGCTCGAGCCGCCGCTGATGGGCTTTGCCAAGGCCAGCTACGACGACCTGCACGAGCAGCTCGATGCCTTGCTGACGCCCGGCTTCAGTCGCGAACTGCCGGTTCCCCGGCTGGCCCACCTGCCGCGGTATCTGAAGGCGATGCGGCTGCGCGCCGAACGCCTGCGCCAGGATCCTTCCAAGGACCAGCAGCGCATGCTGCAGGTGCTGCCGTACTGGCGCGCCTACCTCAACCATCGCGCCGAAGGCCATGACGGCCTGGATGAATTGCGCTGGCTGATCGAGGAGTGGCGCGTGTCGCTGTTCGCGCAGGAGCTCAAGACCGCCGAGCCGGTCTCGGCCAAGCGCCTGGCGCGTGCGCTGGAGGCGCTGGGGCAGGGCTGAGCGCGGCTACTTCACCCGTTCGACATGGACGCTGCCGTTGCAGCCTTTCACGTACATCAGCCAGCTGTCGAACAGGCTCGGCTTCACCTTCGCCAGCGCGTTGTCGCTGCTGTTGCAGGCAGGCTGGTCGGAGCCGCGCTGGCGCCATTGCTGGCCGTTGTCGAGGGTGATGAGGTTGCGGCCGGTCCAGCCGGCAAAATGGCCGTCCACGTGCGCTTCGAATGCCTGCCGCCGGGCGCTGGCGGCATAGAAGACCGGCTTGCCGGTGGCGCTCACCATGCGGGTTTCAGTCTGCGGATGTGCCGCCAGCCACGATTCCAGCCGCGCCAGTTCTTCAGGCGAGAGTTTGCCCAGCCCCGCCGCCTGGAACTGCGCCTGTCCCATGCGTTCGCGCAATGACGGCGCGTGCGTGGACTGCGCCAGTGCGATGACCGGCACGATAAACAGCAGGGCGATGATCAGGTGGGCAAGACGCATGGCGGGCTACCGTGGTGGCGTTGGGCGGCGCCAAGCGTAGCCGAGCGCGACACGCCGGAGCACCGCAGCCGCACCGAAGCCGGCCTCGCTTAGAATGGCGGCCCGTTCCCACGGCACCGCAATGATCCCGATCACACACGGCAGCGCCCCTTCGCTCGCGCCCTGGCAGGCGCGACGCGACGAGCTGCCCGAGGTGCTGCGCGAAGCCCTGGCCGCATGCGCCGACGCGCCGCTGGCGCAGTCCGAGAACGCCGACGTGCTGGATCTGCTGGCAATGCTCGGCTGCGACGCGCAGACCCAGGCCGCGGCGCTGTGGTTTGCGCTGGCACAGGCGGCGCCGTCGCTTTACGAGGCGCGCGCCGGAACGCTGGCGCCGGAATTGCGCCGGCTGGTGGAAGGCCAGCTGGCGGCCGAGAAGGTGTGGGCGCTGCACGCGCAGCGGGCTTCGGCCGGCAGCACCGAGGGGCTGCGGCGCCTGCTGCTGGCGATCATCCGCGACCTGCGCGTGGTGTTCGTGCTGCTGGCGCGGCAGCTGGCCCGCATGCGCGCCGCGGCGGAGCTGCCGGAGGACGATCGCCAGGAACTGGCCCGGCTCACCCGCGACATCCACGCGCCGCTGGCCAACCGGCTCGGCATCTGGCAATTGAAGTGGGAGCTGGAAGACCTGGCCTTCCGCTACCTGCAGCCGGACACCTACCGCCGCATCGCCGGCCTGCTGGACGAGCGGCGGACCGATCGCGAGGTGTTCATCCGCGAGTCGCTGGCCGAGCTCGACACCGCCCTCGGCGCCGCCGGCATCCGTGCGGAGCTGGCCGGCCGGCCCAAGCACATCTATTCGATCTGGAAAAAGATGCAGCGCAAGGCGCTGGCGTTCTCCGATCTCTACGACATCCGCGCCGTGCGCATCCTCGTCGACAGCGTGGCCGACTGCTACGCCGCGCTCGGCGTGGTGCACGCGCTGTGGCCGTACCTGCCCGGCGAATTCGACGATTACGTGGCGCGGCCCAAGCCCAACGGCTACCGCTCGCTGCACACCGCGGTGGTCGGCCCGCACGGCAAGACGCTGGAAGTGCAGATCCGCACCCACGCGATGCACCGCGCCAACGAGCTGGGCGTCGCCGCGCACTGGCGCTACAAGGAGGGCGGCGGCGCTGACGCCGAGTTCGAGAACAAGATCGCCTGGATGCGCAAGCTGCTCGAGCCGCGCGGCGAGGGCGAGGGCGAGCTGGCGGCGGAGCTGCAGACCGAGCTGGTGGAAGACCGGGTCTACCTGCTCACGCCCAAGGGCGAGGTGTTCGACCTGCCGCACGGTGCCACCGTGCTGGATTTCGCGTACCACGTGCACACCGAGGTCGGCCACCGCTGCCGCGGCGCCAAGGTCAACGGCCGAATCGTGCCACTGACCTGGCAGCCACACAGCGGCGACCGGGTGGAGATCCTCACCGCCAAGGTCGGCGAGCCGAGCCGCGACTGGCTATCGCCGCATCACGGCTACCTGCACACCTCGCGCGCGCGGGACAAGGTACGCGCGTGGTTCCGTCGCATCGCGCACGACGCCAACCTCGCTGCCGGGCGCGCCATGCTCGAGCGCGAGTTGCGCCGCCTGGCCATGCTCAACGCCGACCTCTCGGCGCTGCCGGCGCAGTTCCACCTGCAGACGCATGACGAATTGCTGATCGCGCTGGCCCTGGGCGAGGTGAACCCGGGCCAGATCGCCCGCGTGCTGCAGGAGGCCGCGCACCCGCCGGAGCCGGCACCTGCCGCGCCGCCGACGGTGGCACGTGCGCCGGCCATCGACCACAGCGCCCTGAGCATCGAGGGGGTGGGCAACCTGCTCACCTCGCTGGCGCGCTGCTGCCAGCCGCTGCCGGGTGATCCGGTGCGCGGCTTCGTCACCCGCGGCCGCGGCGTGTCGGTGCATCGGGCCGACTGCGCGTCGCTGGCGCGGCTGGCCCGGCGCGATCCGGACCGGGTGATCGACGTCAGCTGGGGCCGACTGGCCGCGCAGGCCTACGAGGTGGACGTCGAACTGCACGGGTACGACCGCAAGGGGCTGCAGAAGGACGTCACGGCGGTGATCAGCAACGCCAATATCCCGATCATCGCCTCCTCCAGCCGCATGTTCGCCCGCACCGGCGAGGTGGACATGCGGTTCACCCTGCGCGTGCGCGACTACGAGCAGCTGTCGAACCTGCTGGCGCGGCTGACCGCGTTGAGCAACGTCGTCGACGCGCGCCGGATCGGCGCACGCTGAGCCGGCTGGCAGTTGAACGCCACCGCGGTGCGCCCGCGGTGGCGCAGTGGCGCGATGCTAAGCTGCGGCGGTTTCATCCACAGCCGTGAATCATGAGCGGACGCAAAGACCAGCGCGGCCCGCACGGGCGCACCGAGCCCACTCTGGGCAACCTCGATGACCTGCATCGGCCGCCACCCCCGCCGGCGCCGGCGGACGACCTGCCGCGCGTGGCGATGGAGCCGCCGCGCCGTCGCGCCGCCGCACCCGCCGCACGTCCACCGGCAGACGCGCCGCCGGAGTCGAGCCGTCGCGGCTGGCTGATCCCGCTGGCGCTGCTGTTGCTGGTGGGCCTGATCACGGTGCTGTGGCTGAACCAGGACAGCCTGCGCGGGATGGTGCCGCGGACCGATTTCAACGACGTGCTCGCACGGGCCACCTCGGCGCTCGAGGCGGGCCACCTGGACGGCTCGGACGGCACCAGTGCGCGCGAGCTGTTCCAGGCGGCCCGGGCGCTCGAGCCGGACAACGATCGCGCCCTGGCCGGGCTGCGCAGCGTTGGCCAGGCCGAACTGGCCCAGGCGCAGGCCCAGCTCGGCGCGGGCCAGCTCGACGAGGCCGCGCGCTCGGCCTCGGCCGCGCGCGAACTGCTCGGCGGTGGCAGCGAGGTCGACCAGATCGATCACGCCATCGCCCAGGCGCGCGCGTCGCACGTGCATGCGGACGATCTGGTCGATCGGGCACGCCAGGCGCTGGCGGAAGGCCGGCTCGATGGTGGCGACGGGGCCGCCGCGCTGTTTGCGCGCGTGCTGACCGCCGACCCGGACAACGCCGTGGCTGCCCACGGGCTCGACCAGGTCGGTGGTGCCTATGCCGCGCAGGCGCGCCAGGCGCTCGACGCCGGCGATGCCACGGCCGCGGCGGCCAGCATCGACAAACTGGCCTCGCTGCTGCCCCGCTACGGTGACCTGCCGGCGCTGCGCGCGGCCCAGGCGCAGGCACAGCGCGCGCACGACGACGCAGTCAACCAGGCGGTGTCGCAAGGCATGGACGCGCTGCGCGCAGGGCGCATCAGCGGTGATGGCGACGACACCGCGCTGCGCCATTTCCAGGATGCGCTGAAGCTCGACCCCGACAGTACCGACGCCCGCGCCGGGCTGGGCAAGGTGGTGCAGGCGCTGATCGTGCGCGCAAACGCGATGCTCGACAGTGGCGATGCCGGCGAGGCTGCTGCCTTGCTCGACCAGGCGGCGGCGCTGGCGCCGAAGTCCGCCGACCTTGCCGCGGCGCGCGCGCGCCTGGGCGAGAACGCCGGCAGCACGAACGTACCGCCCCCGGCGGGCGCCGCGACTGGAGATACCGCACCCGCGCAGGACGCCGCTTCGGACGCCGACCAGGGCCTGCTGCCACCCTTGCTGTCGCCTGCGCAGCAGGCCGAAGTAGACACGCTGGTTGCCCAGGCCGATACAGCCGCGCAACGCGGCGACATCATGCTGCCGCCGGGGCAGAGCGCGTATGACCTCTATCGCCGCGCGCTCGCCATCGACGGCAACGACGCCAAGGCGCGCGAGGGGCTGCAGGCGTTGCCGGCCACGGTGGTGCGGCTGTTCAACCAGGCGCTGGGCGACGGCCGCCTGCCGGTCGCCGGCGAGATGCTGGCGAACCTGGCCGACCTCGCGCCGGGCGATCCCAGCCAGGCTCGCTTGCGCCAGCGGCTGGTGACAGCCTGGCTTGATCGCGCCGAGCAGCAGCTCGACGGCGGCGATCGTCCCGGCGCCTCGCAGGCGCTGGACCGCGCACGCAAGCTCGCCCCCCAGGACGCGCGCCTGCGCGAGCTGTCGGTTCGCCTCGCTGCGGGGGCCTGAGCGCGTGGCGGTGCTGGTGTTCGGTGGCAGCAGCCAGATCGGCCATTTCCTGCTGCCGCGTCTGCTCGCCGAAGGACATGACGTGCTCGCGGTGAGTCGCGCGCCGCGCGCGCTGCCCACCGGCGTGCAGTGGGTGGTCGGGCAGCTGCCGGCGCCGCTGCCATCGACGTGGCCGCCTTTTTCCGCAGTGATCAGCTACGGGCCGCTGCTGCCGTTCGCACGCTGGCTGGCGCAAGTGCCGCTGGAGGGTGCGCCGCACGTTGTGGCGACCAGTTCGATGAGCGCGCAGAGCAAGCAAGACTCGCAGGTGCCGGCCGAGCGCGCCGTCGCCCGGACGCTGCTCGAAGGAGAGCGCGCGCTCTCCGAAGCGTGCGTGCGGCGCGGCCTGCCGCTGACCATCCTGCGCCCGACGCTGGTGTATGGCGCCGGTCTCGATCGCAGCCTCACGCCGATGGC
The DNA here is from genome assembly GCF_035685805.1 of Dyella sp. Taxonomy (GTDB): domain Bacteria; phylum Pseudomonadota; class Gammaproteobacteria; order Xanthomonadales; family Rhodanobacteraceae; genus Dyella_A. The sequence continues at coordinate 31,012 of NZ_DASSAB010000004.1, read as the reverse complement.
GCGCCGCGCGATGCGTCTGCGCGTGTTTCCGCTCCCCGCCGGCCGCGGACTGCGCCAGCCGGTACACGCGGACGACCTGGCACTGGCCACCATCGCTGCCCTGCGGCCGGGTCATGCGGGTGCACGGGTGCTGCAGATCGGCGGTGGCGAGCGGCTCACGGCGGCAGAGATGTTCGCGCGCGTGCGCGCCAGCCTGCCGGTGGCCACCGTGTCGGTGCCGCTGACCGGGTCGCTGCTGCGCATGGGCGCGCGATGGGTGCCGCACTTGCGTGGCCCGCTGAGTCGGCTGGAGCGCGACCTGGTGGCAGACAATGGCGAGCTGACCGGGCAGCTCGGTATCGTGCCGCGCCCGTTTCGCCCCGATGCGGGCTGCTGGACGAGCGTGCGCTGACGCCTGCCCCTACGTGAGGCGGTGGTCGGCGCCGCCGGCGGCGACGTGTCAGCGCAAGCGCCGGCAATCGGCCGCGCGGCGCCATGCCGGGAGGCGGAGCATTCATATTCGCGCCGGGTGGCAGGGCCTATCATCGGACCTCGCTTTTCCCCGGAACCCCACCGTTGGCCTTTCTGACCCGCCTTCAATCTTCTGCGCGCGCGGCGTGGCCGTGGATCCGCATTCCGTTCTGGATCTGCCTGGGGCTGTTCTTCGGCTTCCTGCTTCCCTACACGCTGATTCTCAACAAGCGCGTGCAGGATCGTTTCAACGACCTGGTGTTCGCCGTGCCCACCCGCGTCTATGCGCGACCGCTGGCGCTGGCGCATGGCGTGCCGATGACGCCGGCCTCGCTGGAGCTGGAACTGACCTTCGCCGGCTACAGCAACGACGGCAAGGGTGAGGTGGCCGGGCGCTGGGCCAGGCACGGTTCGCGCTACACCATCGCCACGCGGGGCTTCGCCGGGCCGGACGGCGGCGAGCTGCCCAAGCGCATCACCGTGACCCTGGGGCGCGGCGAAGTGGCTTCGGTGGTCGATGCGGCCAGCGGCAAGCCCGTTGCGCTGGCCCATCTCGATCCAGCGCGCATTGCCACGCTGTACGGCGTGCAGCAGGAAGAGCGGCGCATCGTGCGCCTGGACGACGTGCCGCCTTTGCTGGTCAGCGGCCTGCAGGCGGTGGAGGACCGCGACTTCAAGCACCACATCGGGCTGGATTTCGGTGCGATCGCGCGCGCGGCCTTTGCCAACCTGCGCGCCGGGCACACGGTGCAGGGCGGGTCCACGCTGACCCAGCAGCTGGTGCGCAACTTGTTCCTGGACCGCAACCAGAACCTCACCCGCAAGTTCAACGAGGCGATCCTCTCGCTGCTGATCGAGGCGCACTACTCGAAGGCGCGCATCCTGCAGGCGTACATCAACGAGGTGTTCCTGGGCCAGCAGGGAAGCCAGGCGGTGCACGGTTTCGCGGCGGCATCGGAGTTCTACTTCGGACGCCGGCTCGAGGATCTGCGCCCGCAGGAGATCGCCCTGCTGGTGGGCATGGTCAAGGGGCCGAGCTACTACGACCCGCGGCGCTATCCCAAGCACGCGGTGCAGCGGCGCAACCTGGTGTTGCAGCAGTTCCTCACCACCGGGCTGATCACCCCGGTGCAGGCCAATGCGGCGCAGGCCGCGCCGCTGGGCATTGCCGAGAACGCGCAATTGCCGCACAACCGGTTTCCGGCGTTCATGGACCTGGTGCGCAGCCAGATCACCGCCGACTTCGACGACGACACCCTGCGCGCCGGCAACCTGTCGATCTTCACCACGCTCGATCCGGCTGCCCAGCTGTATGCCGAGCAGGCCGTGAGCAACACGATCAAGGCGCTGGGCAAACGCGGCGAGCAGGTGCAGTCCGCCGGCGTGATCACCGACGCGCACAGCGGCAGCGTGCTGGCGATCATCGGCAGCAAGATCCCCGGTGACACCGGCTTCAACCGCGCGCTCGACGCGCAACGGCCGGTCGGCTCGACCATCAAGCCGTTCGTCTACCTGGTGGCGCTGACCGATCCGGCGCGCTGGAACCTCGCCACCTTGCTCGACGATGGCCCCGTGAGCATGCGTCAGCCCGACGGCAGCCTGTGGACGCCGCACAATGACGACAACCAGTCCCACGGGATGCTGCCGATGGTGGACGCGCTGGCGCATTCGTGGAATCTCGCCACCATCCATCTCGGGCTGGCGGTAGGGCTGCCGCGGATCAAGGCGTTCCTGGAGTCGTTCGGCTTCACCGACATCAACCCGAGCCCGTCGCTGTTGATCGGCGCGCAGGATATGGCGCCGCTGCAGCTGGCGCAGCTTTACCAGTACCTCGCTTCCGACGGCCACGCGCTGCCGCTGGTGGCGGTGCGTGGTGTGCTCGATGGCAGTGGCCGCACGATCAAGCGCTACGAGGTGGAGCCCGGCCGCGGCGAGTACCAGCAGGCGGTGCGCCTGACGACCTGGGCGATGCAGCAGGTCGCGCTGTTCGGCACCGCGCACTCGATCGGCGACTCCGGCCTGGCCTGGCTCAATGCCGCAGGCAAGACCGGTACCAGCAACGACATGCGCGACAGCTGGTTCGCCGGCTTCACCGGCCAGCACCTCGCGGTGTTCTGGATGGGCCGGGACGACAACAAGCCGACCGGGCTGTTCGGGGCCACCGGCGCGCTGCGCGAGTGGCGCGACCTGTTCGCACGGCTGCCCACGCGGCCGCTGTCGGCGGCGCCGGGCGAGGGTCTCGAGCTCGCCTGGATCAATCCGAGCGACGGCCGGCGCACCGAGCCGGAGTGCGAGGGCGCGCGGCAGCTGGCGGTGGTCGCCGGCAGCCTGCCGCCGGACACCGAAGGCTGCTTCTGGCAGCGCGTCGGCAATCTCTTCGGCGACGACGCCAGCCAGCCGCCGCCCGACCAGGTGCCCGCCCAGTGACCGTTCCTGTTTCGCTTTCCGCCTCGACTCCTGCTTCGATGAAACTTTCCCTCCGCTTCATGCGTCCGCTGCTCCCGTTGATCGCCCCCGCCTTGCTCGCGGGTTGTTTCCAGAGCGTGCAGCCGACGCCGCCGGTGGCCGCGGCGCGGCCGAACTACGATCTGGTTGCCGCGATCCGTGCGGCGGGTGAGCGCGAGAAGTCGATCATCGACGTCAGCCCCTTGCGTGAGCCGGCGGTCACGGCGTTGCAGGACGCCGCCGCGGCGGACGAGCGCGCCGGTCGGTATGCCGACGCTGCCGCCAAGCTCGACCAGGCGCTCAAGCTCAGCCCCGAGTCGCCGGACCTGCTGCAGGAGCGCGCTGAGCTGGCAGTGCGCCTGCGCGATTTCGCCGCCGCCGAGCGGCTCGCCCACCAGTCGTGGACGCTGGGTCCTCAGCTCGGTCCGCTGTGCGCGCGCAACTGGCAGACCATCGTCGAAATGCGCCTGCAGGCGGACGATGCGGCGGGTGCCGCCAGCGCCCGCAAGTGGGTGCAGACCTGCCACAAGGCCGGCATCAACCGTTACTGAGCACCGCGCCGGGCTGCAGCAGGCCACCGTAGCGGAGCACTTCGCCCAGCAGAGGCAGGCCGATACCCACCTCGAAACGGTAACGCCCTTCCTCGATGCGCTTGCCCGCCTGCGTGGAAGGAAGCAGCCAAAGCGGCACATGCAAGCACCCGAGACGAGCGCCGACGCAACGCCATTGCCAGCCGCCGTCATGGACGTCCACCTGCAGGCGCAACGTGACCGCCGGAGTCCTCGGGCCATGAGCCGCCCGGCCATCGACCGCTGGGACGAAAGGTGGAGGCAAACCGTCTGCCATCGTCGAAGCGACGATCCCAATGCAGGCTTCCGTCGCGGTGCTAGATGCTCACGTGCATGCGGTGCGCGCAGCCGTCAGTCGGGATGCCCAGCGCGCGCGCCAGCCGCCGCCCGGCGATACCGGCCACGCCACGACCGAAGCGAACCGCGACCGGTCCGTGCAGCTCGCCGCCGTGGCGGTGCAGCGACTGCAGCAGCGGATGGAGCTGCCCGAACGCCGGCCCGAACCAGCGCGTAACCGCGGTCTCGGCGTCTCCAGGGTCGCCGCTGGTGCGCGTCGACTCAGTCATCGCGATCACCCACGGCCATCACCCACGGGCATGGTTCCGCCGGGCCAGCAGCAGCCAGGGCCCATGTTGCCGACCCGGAGCAGCCGCGTGTCCTCGACCGGATGGCACGCAAGCCGCCGGCCGTATTCGAGCGCGAGTGCGTGGAGTGCGTCGATCACCAGCGAGCCCTGCGGTCCGTGCGTTCGCCGCACAGCCTATCGGCAATCCGTCTGGCAGGTGAGCGGTTCGCCCAGGCAGGTGCGCTGGCTCGCCGGGCATCGTGGCCTCCGCCATACTTGCCGGATGATCGATCCCGATGACGCCGCGTCCGACGATGTCGGCGCGCTGCTTGGTGCCGACGGTCCGTTTGCCGCCGAACTGCCGAACTTCGCCCCCCGCGCTGCGCAGCAGTCGATGGCGCGCGCCGTGGCGCATGCCATCGACGAGCGCGAGACGCTGATCGCCGAGGCCGGCACCGGCACCGGCAAGACCTTCGCCTACCTCGTGCCGGCCCTGTTGTCCGGCGCGCGGGTGATCGTCTCCACCGGCACCAAGGCGCTGCAGGACCAGCTGTTCTTCCGCGACCTGCCGCGCGTGCGCTCGGTGCTCGGGAGCCGCGTGAAGACTGCGCTGTTGAAAGGCCGCGCCAATTACCTGTGCCTGTACCGGCTCGACCAGACCGTACGCGAGGGCGCCACCTTCGAACGCACCCAGGCGGCGCAGCTGGCGGCGGTGCGGATGTGGTCGACGCGCACGCGCCACGGCGACCGGATGGAGCTGGCCGAGGTGCCGGAGGAGTCCTCGCTGTGGCCGCGCGTTACTTCCACGCCCGAGAACTGCCTGGGCGTGGAGTGCCCGTTCTACGACGACTGCCACGTGGTGAAGGCGCGGCGCGAGGCGCTGGAGGCGGACGTGGTGGTGGTCAACCATCACCTGCTGTTCGCCGATCTCGCGCTCAAGCAGGAAGGCTTCGGCGAGATCCTGCCGGGGGCGCAGGCGTTCATCCTGGACGAGGCACACCAGGTGCCGGAACTCGCGGGCCAGTTCTTTTCGCAGAGCGTCAGTGCGCGCCAGCTTGGCGATCTGGGGCGCGATGCGCTGGCCGAATGTACCGGCGTCACCGGCGCGATCGGATTGCTGCTGGAGCCGATCGAGGCGCTGCACGAGGCGTTGCGGCAGCTGCGCGCGGCGATGGACGCGCTGCCCGCACGCGGCGCGTTTCACGAACTGGAGCAGCGCGCCGCCGTGCGCGAGGGCCTGCACGAACTGGGCGAGCTGGTGGCTGCGCTGGCCGACCTGCTGGGGTCGCAGGCGGAGCGCTCGCGTGGCCTTTCCAATGTCTACGAGCGGGCGCTGGCGCTGAGCGAGCGGCTCGAGCGCATCGTCGAGGGCCAGGCCGGCGAAGCACGCGGCCACGATGTGCGCTGGTACGAACTGTTCCCGCGCGGCTTCGCCCTGCACGCCACGCCGCTGGACCTGGCCGCGCCGCTGCGGGCGATGCGCGAACGCACCCAGGCGGCGTGGATCCACACCTCGGCCACGCTCTCGGTGGGCGGCGACTTCACCCACTTTGCGCGGCAGCTGGGGCTGGACGATCCGCAGACGCTGACCCTGGACAGTCCGTTCGACTATGCGCGCCAGGCGCTGTGCTACCTGCCGCCCGGGTTGCCCGACCCGGGCGCGCGCGACTACACCGACCGCGTGCTGGATGCGGTGCTGCCGGTGCTGCAGGCCTCGCACGGACGCGCGTTCCTGCTGTTCACCTCGCATCGCGCGCTGCGCCGGGCGGCCGAGCTGCTGCGCTCGCGCGTGCCGTGGCCGCTGTTCGTGCAGGGAGATGCGCCCCGGCATCGCCTGCTGGAGGATTTCCGCGGCAGCGGCCACGGCGTGCTGCTGGGCGCGGCCAGCTTCTGGGAAGGCGTGGACGTGGCCGGCGAGGCGCTCAGCGTGGTGGTGATCGACAAGCTGCCGTTCGCTGCCCCCGACGATCCGGTGCTCACCGCGCGGCTGGATGCGCTGGAGCAGGCCGGCATCAATCCGTTCATGGGCTGGCAGGTGCCCAGCGCCGCGATCGCGCTCAAGCAGGGCGCGGGGCGGTTGATCCGCGATGTGCGCGATCGGGGCGTGCTGGTGCTGTGCGACCCGCGCCTCACCAGCAAGGGCTACGGCCGGCTGTTCCTGGCAAGCCTGCCGCCGATGCCCCGCACCCGCGACCTGGCGCAGGTGGAGGCGTTTCTTCATCCGGGGGTGCCGATGGGCGATGATGCGGCCACATCCACCTAGCGAGGGCAGGTCATGGCGAAGGTTATCGGTCTGGGCGGCATCTTCTTCCGTTCTCGAGATCCTGCCGCACTGGGCCAGTGGTACGCCACGCACCTGGGGCTGGAAGTGAATTCCGCCTTCGGCGGGGCGATCTTTGCCGAGGACGAGGCCCGGCCGGGCTACACGCTGTGGACGCCTTTCGCGGCCCATTCCGATTACCTGGGCGAGCCCGCGCAGGCGTGCATGATCAACTTCCGCGTCGACGATCTCGACGCACTGCTCGCCCGCCTCGCCGACGCCGGCGTGTGGGTCGATGAGCGTCGGGAAGAGGGCGAATTCGGCCGCTTCGGCTGGATCCGCGATCCCGACGGGCATCGCGTCGAGTTGTGGCAGCCGCCGGGGTAAGCTTGCCCGGGTGCCGCAACGGGAGCCGTGCTGCGGCGCAAGGTACATACGTATTCACGCCGGACGGCACAACGCGCTGGCGCAGAATCGGGCGGACTTCAACAAAGGGGTGGGGCACACGATGGCGATGACAGACACGCCGGCGGACGGCGGGCAGCACGCGACCTTGCGCGTGGTGGTGATTGCAGCGGCAGCCGCGCTCGGCGGCTTCCTGTTCGGGTTCGATACGGCAGTGATCAACGGCGCGGTCGACGCGATCCGCGGCTCGTTCGGACTGAACGCAGGGGAGATCGGCATCACCGTGTCGTGCGCACTGCTCGGCTCGGCTGCGGGCGCCTGGTACGCCGGCTCACTGGCCGACCGCTTCGGCCGCGTGCGCACGATGCAGGTGGCGGCGCTGCTGCTGGCGGTCAGTGCGCTCGGCTCGGGCCTCGCTTTCGGCGTGTGGGACCTGATCCTGTGGCGCGTGATCGGCGGCATCGGCGTGGGTGTGGCTTCGGTGATCGCGCCGACCTATATCGCTGAAATCTCGCCGGCGAGCGTGCGCGGGCGGCTCGGGTCGATGCAGCAGCTGGCGATCGTGCTGGGCATCTTCGTGGCGCTGCTCAGTGACGCGTGGCTGGCCGGCGCGGCGGGCGGCGCGGCCAATCCGCTCGCGTTCGGGCTCGCCGCCTGGCGCTGGATGTTCCTGATCGCGGTGATCCCGGCGCTTATTTATGGCGGCCTGGTGCTCGGCGTGCCCGAGTCGCCGCGCCACCTGGTGGCCAAGGGCAAGCTGGCCGACGCCAAGAACGTGCTGCGCCAGGTGCTGGGCATGAACAGCGACAGTGCGCTGGACAAGAAGGTCGCCGACATCGCGCACAGCCTGAAGATGGAATACCGCCCGCGCCTGCGCGACCTGCGCGGCCCGGCCGCCGGGCTGCTGCCGGTGGTGTGGGTGGGCATCCTGCTATCGGTGTTCCAGCAGTTCGTGGGCATCAACGTGATCTTCTACTACTCGTCCACCCTGTGGCATTCGGTGGGCTTCAGCGAGGCCGACTCGTTCACCATCACCGTGGCCACCTCGGTGGTGAACGTGCTGGTGACGCTGGTAGCCATTGCGCTGGTCGACCGGATCGGCCGCAAGCCGCTGCTGGTGATCGGCTCGGCCGGCATGGCGCTGACCCTGGGCGTGATGGCGTGGTGCTTCTCGCAGGCCACCGGCACCGGTGCCGATCTGGTGCTGCCGCATTCGGTGGGTCCGGTGGCTCTGGTCGCCGCGAACGCCTACGTGGTGTTCTTCGGCCTGAGCTGGGGCCCGATGGTGTGGGTGCTGCTGGGCGAGATGTTCCCCAACCGCATCCGCGCGATCGCGCTGGCGGTGGCAGCCTCGGCGCAGTGGCTGGCCAACTTCGTGATCAGCTCCACCTTCCCGGCGCTGGCGCAGATCGGCCTGAGCTTTGCCTACGGCCTGTACGCGGCGTTTGCGCTCATTTCGCTGTTCTTCGTGCTGTCGGCGGTGCGCGAGACCAAGGGCATCGAGCTGGAAGACATGCAGGGCTGACCGGGCCCGGGGGCCGGCGCGCCTGCGTCCGGCCCCATCGTGTCGTTGTCCGGGCGGCGTGCCGCCCGATCATCGTCATCGCGCCGCGCTGTCATGGCTTCCCCGCCGATGCGAGAATGCCGCGATGAAGCTCCTGGCGATCGAAACCTCCACCGAATCCTGCTCAGTCGCGCTCGTGCACGGCGACACCCTGATCGCGCGCAGCGAACTGGCGCCGCGTCGGCACGCCGAGCTGGTGCTGCCGATGGCCGACGCCCTGCTTGCCGAAGCCGGCCTGGCGCGGCAGGCACTGGACGCGATCGCCGTGGGCCGTGGCCCCGGCGCGTTCACCGGCGTGCGTCTGGGCGTCTCGCTGGCGCAGGGCATGGCGATGGCGCTCGATGTCCCGGTGGTGACGATCTCCTCGCTTGCCGCACTCGCCATGGAAGCGCCGCTGGATGCCGGCGACGCGGTGATCCTGGCGGTCATCGATGCCCGCATGGGCGAGCTTTACGTCGCCAGCTACCGGCGCGACGGCGCCGGCGGCCTGCTGCCCCTGGACGCCGAGCGCGTCTGCACCGCCGAAGCGCTGGTGCTGCCCACGGCAGCGGCCTGGCACGTGGTCGGCAGTGGCTGGGGCACCTATGCCGAGGTACTGCGCGGACGGTTTGGTGGCAGCAAGATCGTGTCGTCGGACGGCGTACGGTTTCCGCAGGCGAGCCACATCGCCCAGATGGCCGTGGGCGAGTTTCTCGCCGGCCGCGCGCAGGCGCCCGAACTGGCGCTGCCGGTGTACCTGCGCGACAAGGTGGCGCTCACGCTGGCCGAACAGGGGCGTCGATGAGGCTTTGCCGCAAGCGCCGGCTCGGTGCTGATCCGCGATGATCGCATTGTCCGTGCGGCTCGATGCGCTCGAACGTGACACGTCCCTGCGCGAGCCGGAGCGGCTGCACGAACGAAGCGACGCGCTGGACTGGCTCGACAGCTGCCTCGCGCATGGGCTTGCTACGGCGGCCGGCGACGACCTGCTGCGCCAGCGCGCCGAGGTGCTCGTGGCCGAACTGCAGGCGGTGGACGACGCGCTGTCCGCGCAGATCCGCCAGGCCATCCGTCGCGGCGAGGGCGAGCAGATCCTGCGGCACTGGCTGACCCCAGCGCGCTCCCGCCACGACGCGGACGACTGCAGCGACCGCTACGATCATCTCGACCACCTGCTCTGCGAGGTGCTGGCGATCCGCGAATCCGGCGAGCCGATCGTGCCGGTGGACGAGGGCATGGTGTTCTACCAGCCCACGCCGGCGCGGCACATCGTCGATGCACTGGACCGGCTGGCGCTGGACGCGCGCGACGTGCTGATCGACCTCGGCTCGGGATTGGGCCACGTGCCGTTGCTGGCGGCCATCTGGTCGCCGGCGCGCTGCATCGGAATCGAATGGCAGCAGGCCTACGTGGACGCGGCGCGCCAGTGCGCGCAGGAACTCGCCCTGACCCAAGCCGAGTTTGCGCAGGGCGACGTGCGCCACGCCGACCTGTCAGCCGGTACCGTGTTCTATCTCTACACGCCATTCAATGGCGACATGCTGCGCGAGATGCTCGCCCGCCTGCAGGCCGAGGCGCGCCGCAGGCCGATCCGCCTGTGCACGCTCGGGCCGTGCACGGCGCAGGTTGCCGGCGAATCCTGGCTGCTGTCCGATGGCGCGAGCAGGAAGGGGCGGCCGGCGATTTTTCACAGTCGCTGACGCAGGTTTGCTCAGAGCTGTCCCATCGCCAGCTGCACGACGAGGCTGCTCACCGCCACCGCCGCCCACACGCCAAGCCCGAGCAGGATCGGACGCACGCCGGTCGCGGCCATGCGGCGCAGGTTGGCCGACAGTCCCACCGCGGTCAGCGCCACCACGATCAGGAACTCCGCCGCCACGTGCAGTGGCGCCTGCAGCGGCACCGGCACGAGGCCGGCCGAGCGCACGGCGGAGGCGACCAGGAACCACAGGATGAACCACGGGAAGATCCGCGACAGCTTGAAGTCGCTGCCGCCGCGCCGCTTCTCGCGCACCGCCACGGCGACCGCCAGCGCAATGCACACCGGGATGATCAATGTGGCCCGGGTCAGCTTGACGATGGTGGCGAAGTCGCCCGCGGCGCGGCTGTAGCTGTAGCCGGCCGCCACCACCGACGAGGTGTCGTTGATCGCAGTACCCGCCCACAGGCCGAAGCCCAGGTCGGAAAGATGCAGCAGGTGGCCGAGCAGCGGGAACAGCAGCACCGCGACCAGGTTGAACAGGAAGATGGTGGAGATCGCGAACGCCGTGTCGTGTTCGTCCGGACGCAGGATCGGCGTCACCGCGGCGATCGCCGAGCCGCCGCAGATCGCCGTGCCCACGCCAATCAGGATCTTCAGGTCGTCGCGCACGCCCAGCCAGCGCCCCAGTGCCCAGGCGGCGACGAAGGCCACGCTCATCGTCACCAGCGTGACCGACAGCGACTGCAGGCCGGTCTTTGCCACCTGGTCCAGGCTCAACCCGAAGCCGAGCGCGATGATCGACCACTGCAGCACCTGCTTGGAGGCGAACTGGATGCCCGCGCGCAGTCGCGCCGGCAGGCTCATCGCGTTGGCGATGACAATGCCCAGCACGATGCCGATCACCGGACCGCCGACCAGGGTGAAGCGACGGCCCAGTGCGAAGGCGGCTGCGGCCAGCACCACCGTCAGCAGCAGGCCGGGCAGGCGGGCGGCCAGGCGATGGGCCGTGGATGCATTGGAAACGGCGGCAGGAGCGGACGGGTGGGTCATGGCGATGGCCGGCGAGAACACGCGTCATGATCGGCCGGTACGTGCATCAGTAAAACTTCAAATAACTTATTGCTTGTATAAGATTGCCTGATGATCAACATCAGCCCCCGGCAGCTCGAGGTATTTGTTTACGTCGCCACGCTCGGCAGCGTGCGGGCGGCAGCCCAGCAACTGCACCTGAGCCAGCCCGCTGCCAGCATGGCGCTGCGCGACATGGAGCATCAGCTCGATGCGCCGGTGTTCGATCGCGAGCGCGGGCGCCTTCATCTCAACCCGCGCGGGCGCGAGTTGCTGCCGCTGGCGCAGGAGCTGCTGGAACGCTATGCCGAGTTCGGCCGTCGCAGCACGGACGAGATGACGCTTGGCGGCGAGCTGCGCATCGGCACCAGCAACACGGTGGGCAATTACCGGGTGGGGGAACTGCTCGGCGGCTTCATCGAGGCGCATCCGCAGGTGAGCGTCCGACTGCGCGTGGCCAACACGGAAGCCATTGCAGGCGCCATGGTCGAGCACGGCCTGGACGTCGGCTGCGTGGAAGGGCCGGTCGCCCATCCGCAGCTGGAGGTGCATCCCTGGCGCCACGACGCGCTGGTGGTGTGCGCGCGGCCGGACCATCCGCTGGCGCAGCGGCGCCGGCTCGCGGCTGACCATTTCGCCAACGCCCGCTGGGTGCTGCGCGAGCCGGGCTCGGCGACGCGGTCGCTGAGCGAACGGGCCCTGGCCCGGCTGCCGCCGGGGCAGATCGTGCTGGAGCTGGATCAGACCGAGGCGATCAAGCAGGCGGTGGTCGCCGGTCTCGGTATCGCCTGCCTGCCCGCCGTGGCGGTGACCGACGCGGTAGCCGCCAGGCGGTTGAAGGTGCTGAAAACGCCGTTCCTGGACCTGCAGCGGCAGCTGTCGGTGCTGGTGCATCGCCGGCGCTACCGCAGCGCGGCGCTGGACGCATTCCTTCGAGCGCTCTGAGCGCGCGGCCGCGCGTTGGCAGCCAGGCTCAGTCGATCGATATGCAGCCGATTCCCTCGAGCAGCGTCGCCACCTGCTCGTGGGTGTGCGCGCGGATGAGCCGCGGTGCCAGACGACGCATGGCGCTGCGGTCGAGCTCCCCCAGGCGGTCGCGGACCTGCAGCATCTGGCTCGGATGCATGCTGAACTCGCACAACCCGAGCGCCAGCAGCAGCCCGGTGAAGTTGGTGTCGCCGCCGATCTCGCCGCACAGGCTGACCGGCTTGCCGACGCGCCGGCCCGCGCCGATCACGTGCGAGATCAACCGCAGCAGCGCCGGGTTGAGCGGGTTGTAGACGTTCTCCAGCGCATCGTTGCCGCGATCGGCAGCGAGCACGTACTGCGCCAGGTCGTTGGTGCCGATGGCGAGGAAATCGGCGTGATCGAGCAGGGCGCGCACGTTGATGGCGGCGGCCGGCACTTCGATCATTGCACCCAGCGGGAGTTTTTCCGGCAGGTCGATGCCTTCCTGCTTGAGCTCCTGCCGCGCCAGCTTGAACAGCGTGCGGACGGCAATCATCTCGTCGGGCTGCGTCACCATCGGCACCAGCACCCGTACCGGGCCGTAGCAGCCGGCACGCAGGATCGCCCGGATCTGGGTGGTGAACACCGAGGGGTGGCGCAGTGACAGCCGCACGCCACGCACGCCCAGCGCCGGGTTGTCCTCGCCGCGCAGCGCCAGGCCGGCGGCATCGGCCTTGTCCGCGCCCAGGTCCAGCGTGCGGATCGTCACCGGCAGGCCGCCCATGCCCATCACCAGGTCGCGATAGGCGATGAACTGCTCCTCCTCGCTGGGCAGCCCCTTGTGCCGCAGGAACAGGAACTCGGTGCGGTACAGGCCGACGCCGTCGGCGCCACGCGCGCGTGCCATCGCCACGTCGGCGGAGGACTCGGCATTGGCCAGCAGCCTGATTTCCGTGCCGTCGCGCGTGCGCGAGGGCGCGTTGGCGAGCTTGGCCAGGCGTCGGCCTTCCAGCGTCGCCTCGCGCTGCCATGCGCGATAGCGCGACAGATCCTGCGCGGTGGGGTGCACGATCGCCTCGCCTGATTCGGCGTCGAGCAGGATCAGGTCGTCGTCATGGATGCTCGAGAGCGCGTCGCGCGTGCCGACCAGCATCGGCAGATCCAGGCTGCGCGCGAGGATCGCACTGTGCGAATACGGGCTGCCGGAACTGGCCACCACGCCGAGCAGCCCGTGGCCAGCCAGGTGCGCCATGTCGCCCGGAGCAATGGTGTCCGCCACCAGGACCTCGCCCACCCGCGCGGCGAGCTTGCGCTCCTCCGCGCTGGTCTGGCGCTGCAGCGCGGAGATCACCCGGTTGATCACCTGGTCGACATCCTCGCGGCGACTACGCAGGTAGGGATCGTCCATGGCCTCGAACACCGCGGCGATGCGATCGCGCTGCTTCTTCAGCGCCGCACCGGCACGGTAGTGGCCGATGCGGATCATGTCGTCGAGCCCGCGCAGCATCTCGGGATCTTCCAGCAGCAGGCTGTGGGCGTCGATGAACTCGTTGACCTCGCGCGCGAGCGCCCCGTGCAGCCTGGTCCGCAACTCGCCCAGTTCCTGCCGCGCCTCTTCCAGCGCCAGGTGCAGGCGCTCGATCTCGCCGTCCACCTCGTCTTCGCCGAGCGGCCGGTTGTCCACCGCATAGCGGCTCGGCTGCACCAGCCGCGCGCGGCCCAGACACATGCCGCGCGCCGCGATGGTACCGGGCAGGTTCTGCCTCAAGCGCGAAGTCCTCCGTGCATCTCAGCCGCCCTCGTCGAATTTGCGCTCGAACAGGTCCACCACGGCGTCCAGCGCCTCGCGCTCGTCCGGCCCGTCCGTGCGCACGGTCAACTCGGTGCCGATGCCGGCGGCGAGCATCATCACGCCCATGATGCTCTGGGCGTTGACCTCGCGCCCCTTGCTGACCAGCCACACGGTCGACTTGAAGCCCTGCACCAGCTGCACCAGCTTGGCTGAAGCCCGTGCGTGCAGGCCGAGCCGGTTGGATACCACGATCGCTTGTTCAAGCATGGTCAATGAAGATTCCCCCGCGGCCACCGCTGGCGGCGATTTCCACCAGTTGGTCCAGCGGCTTGTCCGCGTAGTTGAGTACACGCAGCAGCATCGGCAGGTTCAGGCCCGACACGCAGCGAAGATGAATGCCGAGCTCGCTCAGCGAAAGGCCGATGTTGCAGGGCGTCGCGCCGTAGAGGTCGGCCAGCACCAGCACGCCGTCGCCCTGTTCCAGCTCCCGCGCATGGCGGGCGGTGAGCGAGCGCATCACTTCCGGATCGGCGTGTGGTGGCACCTCCACCGCGTCCACCGCCAGCGGCAGCCGCGGCATCACGTGCAGTGCGGCGGAGATCAGCGCCTTGCCGACCGCCTCGTGCGTCATCAGCAGCACGCCGACGCTCATGGCCGGGTACCGCGAAGGCAGGTCAGCGCGTGCGTCATGGTCGTCAATCCAGCTCGCGATGGAACGTGAGCACGCTGTCGCGACGCTGGCGGAAGTGTGCGGCGAGCTGTTCCACCAGGTAGACCGAGCGGTGACGGCCGCCGGTGCAGCCGACCGAAATGGTGATGTAGCTGCGATCGTCCGCCTCGAAACGCGGCAGCCACGCCTCGAGCCAGGTGCGGGTGTCGGCCAGGTATTCGCCTACCAGCGGCTCGGCCTGCAGGTAGTCGCGCACCGGTGCATCCTTGCCCGACAGCGGCCGCAGCTGCGGCTGCCAATGCGGGTTGGGCAGGCAGCGCGCGTCGAACACGAAGTCGGCGTCCAGCGGCAGGCCGCGCTTGAACGCGAACGACTCGAACATGATGGTCAGGCCTTCGGTGGCCCGCGCGTAGTCGGTGGCGACGATCCGGCGCAGCTGGTGCACGTTGAGCTGGCTGGAGTCGACCACTTTCTCGGCGATCCGCATCAGCGGGCGCAGCAGGCGCCGCTCGGCGGCGATGGCATCGGCCAGCGAGACGTTGCGCATGGCCAGCGGGTGCCGGCGGCGGGTTTCCGAGTAGCGCTTGATCAGCACCTCGTCGCTGCAATCGAGGAACATCAGGTGCACTTGCACGCCGGCGCCGGCGAGCTCGGACAACACCTGCGGCATCATCTCGATGTCGTGCTCGCGGTTGCGCGCATCCATGCCCACGGCAATGCGCATGCGCCGGCCGCCGCGGTCCTGCAGCACCGCGCCCACCAGCTGCGGCAGCAGGCTCGCGGGCAGGTTGTCCACGCAGTAGAAATCCAGGTCCTCCAGCGCGCGCAGGGCGACCGTCTTGCCGCCGCCGGACATGCCGGTGAGCACCACCAGGTGCACGGCGTTGAGCCCGGCCTGGGCGATCTTGCGGCGGTCTTTAGGGTCCACGGGTCACCACGGGGGAAGGCGGCGCATCTGGTGCGCCTGTCGATCGATGAAAGTCTGCGCCGGGTCGAAGCCCTTGCTCTTGAGCGCGTGATTGCGCACCGCCGCCTCGACCAGCACGCCGAGGTTGCGGCCCGGTGCCACGGGAATGGTGATCATCGGGATCGGCACCTCGAACACATCGCGGTGGCCGATGTCGCCGGTCAGCCGCGTCAGCGCGTCGGTGTCTTCGCCGTCGCGCAGCGGCTTGAGATGGATCACCAGGCGCAGGTATTTGGAGGGCTTGACCGCTGTCTGGCCAAACATCTCGCGCACGTTGAGTACGCCCAGGCCGCGCACTTCGAGCAGGTCCTGCAGCAGCTCCGGGCAAGTGCCGTCGATCACGTCCGGCGCGATCAGGGTGAATTCGGTGGCGTCGTCGGCGACCAGGCGATGCCCGCGGCTGATCAGCTCCAGCGCCAGCTCGCTCTTGCCCGAGCCGGACTCGCCGGTGATCAGCACGCCGATCGAGAACACCTCGAGGAACACGCCGTGCAGGGTGATCCGGGGCGCCAGCATGCGCGCCAGGTGGTACTGCATCCAGGTCAGCAGCTCGTGGCCGCGCTTGGCGCTGATCCACAGCGGGGTGTTGGTTTCCTCGGCCACTTCGCGCAGGTCCGAGGGCACCGCCTGATCCTTGGTGACAATCAGCGCGACCGGCTGGTAGGCAGCGATCTTGTTGATCGCTTCCCAGCGCTGGCGCGAATCGAGCTCGTCGAGGTACTTGAGCTCTTCGGTCCCGATGATCTGGATCTTGTTCGGATAGATGACGTTGAGGTAGCCGATCAGCGACGGTCGGCGCGTCTGCGTGATGCCTCGCTCCAGCACCCGCGCCTCACCACGCATGCCCGAGATCCAGCGCAGCGCCATGCGCTCGTGGACGCCATCGTAGAGTTGTCGGGCGGTGAGCCGGTCCACGTCGTCTGATCCTTGGGGCCTGGCGGGCAGGGCGCTGCCGTTGGCGGCTATTGTGCCAGCTTGGCTGATGCCGGCGCAGCGATCGACCGCAGTCGATCGCCTCAAAACAAAACGGCCCGCCGTCGGGCGGGCCGTCCACAGCATCGGGGTGGGGGTCAGCCGGCGAGGCGCTCGTCGCGGCGCACTTCGGCCTTGTGCTTGTCGCACACCTTCTCGCGGTGCTTGCGCAGCTGGGTCACCAGCTTGTCGAACATCATGTCGATGGAGACGTACATGTCCGGCTCGAAGGCCTCGGCGTGGAGCAGGGCGCCGGTGGAGGTATGCAGCGTGCCTTCGGCCTTCTGCTGGAGCTTGTCCAGCGTGAGCACGACGGCGAGGCTGGTCAATCGGTCATCGAGGCGGGTGAGGCGGTCAACCTGGCCGGTGACATGCTCGCGCATGGCTTCGGTGATCTCGACGTGCTGACCGCTGAGTTGGAATTGCATGTTGCGCCTCCTCTGGTGCTGCCGCGTTCGCGGCGTGATTCGATGCGCGGTGCGGAGATCCGCGCGCGCATCCACATTCATCGGGTCGCGTGTTCCGGCGCACGTGCGGCGAGTGATCGGGCAGCCGCGCAAGGGCGGCCGGCAGGTCAACTGGCGCGTTGGCGTTCGCTGGAGCTGGGAATTCGCATGGCCTCCCGGTATTTGGCGACGGTGCGGCGCGCAACCTGGATGCCCTTGCGGTGCAGTTCCTCGGCGAGCGCCTGGTCGGATAGGGGTTTGCGCGGGTCTTCCGCGTCCACGAGTTTGCGCAACATGGCCTGGATCGCGGTGGACGAGGCGCTGCCGCCGTCCTCGGTAGACACCCCGCTGGAGAAAAAGTGCTTCAGCTCGAACGTGCCGCGCGGCGTGTGGATGTACTTGCGCGTGGTTACCCGCGAAATGGTGGACTCGTGCATGCCCACTTCCTCCGCCACTTCGCGCAGCACCAGCGGGTGCATCGCCTCCGGGCCGTAGTCCAGGAACGCGCTCTGCCGGCGCACGATCGCTTCGGAGACCTTCATCAGCGTCTCCGCCCGCGACTCCAGGCTCTTGATCAACCACCGCGCCTCCTGCAGCTGTCCGCGCATCCAGCTCGCGTCATCGCCGCGGGCCTTGGCAATCAGGTTGCAGTAGTGCTGGTTAAGTCCCAGTCGTGGCTGGCAGTCGGCGTTCAGGCTCACCCGCCAGCGGCTGCCGTCCTTGTAGGCATAGACATCCGGCGCGACATATTCGACCGGGGTGGCGTCCAGCCCCGCACCGGGGCGGGGGTCGAGGCCGCGGATCAGCAGGGCGGCCGCGATCACATCGTTTTCGTCCGCGCGCAGCTTGCGCGCCAGCTTGCTCACGTCGTTGCGGGCCAGCAGTTCCAGCTCGCCCTCGACGATGCGCAGCGCCAGCTCGCGCTGCGGCGTGGCCGCATCGAACTGCTCCAGCTGCACGCGCAGGCAATCGCGCAGGTCCAGGCTGCCCACGCCGACCGGATCGAACGCCTGCAGCTGACGACGCACCGCGTCGATCTCCGCCACGCTCGCCTGCATGCCTGCCGGCAGCGCTGCCAGGATCGCCTCGACACCCTCGGTGAGGTAGCCGTCGGGGTTCAGCGCGTCGATCAGCACGGTGGCGATCGCGCGACTGCGTGGATCGAACCCCGACAGGTTCAGCTGCCACAGCAGGTGTTCCTGCAGGGTTTCAGTCTGCGCACTCTGCGGCTCGAAGTCGTCGTCCGGGCGGGAGCCGCTGCTGGCGCTACCCGAGGTGCTGCCGAGGGAGAAATCCATCGGTTGCTCGCCGGCGTCGTTGCCATCGGCCCATTCCGGCGCCTCGCCGCTGTCGTGCTCTTCGCTGGCGCTGGTGCTGCTGGTGGACGTGGCGGTCTCGCCGCGAAAGCCTTCGTCGGCTTCTTCCGCCTCGTCGGTTGACTCCTCGGCGAACTCCAGCAGCGGGTTGCCCTCGGCGATCTGGCGCAACTCCGCTTCGAGCTCCAGCTGGGAGAGCTGCAGCAACCGGATCGCCTGCTGCAACTGCGGCGTCAGGGTCAGCTGCTGGTGGAGGCGAAACTGTAGTCCGGGTTTCATGCCAGCCGGGTCGGGTGGAACTCCCGGTCATCCTAACCCCACCCGCGCATCGCGGAACAGCCTTGTGAAACGCCACGACCGCCCCGAAAGGTCGCAGCAGCGGGATCAGAGGCGGAACTCGCGACCCAGGTAGACGTCGCGTACTTTTTCATCGGCCAGGATGTGCGCCGGCGTGCCGCGGGACATCACTTCCCCGTCGTTGAGGATGTAGGCGCGGTCGCAGATGCCGAGCGTCTCGCGCACGTTGTGGTCGGTGATCAGCACGCCGATGCCGCGCTCCTTCAGGTGCCGCACGATGCGCTGGATCTCGCCGACCGAGATCGGGTCGACGCCGGCGAACGGTTCATCGAGCAGCATGTAGCGCGGCTGCGCCGCCAGCGCACGGGCGATCTCCACCCGACGCCGTTCGCCGCCGGAGAGGCTGATGCCCTTCTGGCCGGCGATATGGCCGATCTTCAGCTCGTCGAGCAGGTTCTCCTGTTCGGCCGCACGCTCGCGGGCGCTCAGCCCTTCACGCAGCTCGAGCACCGCCATGATGTTGTCGGCGACGCTGAGGCGCCGGAACACGGATGGCTCCTGTGGCAGGTAGCCGATGCCGAGCTTGGCGCGGGCGTGCATCGGCAGGCCGGTGATGTCCTGCCGGTCGAGCCGGATCGACCCGGCATCCGCCTCGATCAGCCCCACCACCATGTAGAAACAGGTGGTCTTGCCGGCGCCGTTGGGGCCCAGCAGGCCGACCACCTCGCCCTGGCGGATCGAAAACCCGAAATCCCGCACCACCTGGCGCGCGCGGAAACGCTTCTGCAGACCTTCGGCGGAGAGCATCGATCAGGGCTGCTGCGTGGTCGTGGCCGGGGCGGGCGTGGCGGGAGCGGCCGGCGACGGTGGTGCGGCAGGCGGCTTCTTCTTGGGCTGGAACACCATGTGCACGGTGCCGCTGCCGCCACTCTCGCCGGTCATCTGGCTGCTGGCGGTGTCGTAGGTGAGCTTGTCGCCACGCGCTTCGCCGCGGCCCTGCTGCTTCACCGAAGCGTTCCCGGTGAGCACGGCAATGCCCTTGATGTTGTCGTAGTCGATGGTGGCCGCGTCGCCCAGCACCCGGTTGCCGCTGTCGTCCAGCTGCTCGATGTGCGCCGGGCTGCCAGTCAGCACGATCCGGCTGATCTGGCTTTCGGCGTCGAAATACACCTTGGCCAGCGCGCCGGTTGCCTTCAGCGAACCCTGCTGGATCACCACGGCTCCCTTGAGCGTGCTTACCGTATTCGGGCTTCGGAAGCCGTCGAAGTACTTCGCATCGACCTGCATGGGCTGGTCGCGATCGCCCTGCTTGGCGATCGCAGGCGAAAGGGCGAGCAGGCCGCAAGCGGCCAGCAGCCACCGGGCGCTAATGCTTGCGCGGCGGGAACGTGGCGTGGACGTCATCGAGCAGCTCCAGGTGTTTGTCGGCGAGGTTGGCGCGCATGCCAACGCCGCTCATTGTAAAGGCGCCCTGCACCATGCGGGCCGCGGCGGCGGTTTCCATGCGATTTTCGCGCGGCCATATGCTCGCGTCGGCGGTGGTGAGGCGGGCCGCGGCGGAGTCGGCGAAGGCGGCGCGATGCATCGACACCGGCCCCAGCAGCTTGAGCAGCGCGCCATCCTTGCTGACCCAGCCGTACAGCGACTCGCCGCGCCAGTCGGGCACGCCCGGCTGGTTCGACGGAAGGTCGAACACGGGCGAGTTGATGTACAGCGACTCGTCGCCATCGCGTCGCTCCAGGTGCGGTGCCTTCACATTGAAGGCCGGCAGCCCGTTCTGGTCGTAGCTGGACAGCGCAAACTCGGTCAGCGTGTAGCCCGAGCGCGGTGGCCCGACGAAGTCGTTCCCCCCCGGCTCCGGCGCAGTCCACCAACGCACCAGCTGGGTCACCCCGGCCAGCAGGCCGATCACCACGATCGCGGCGGGCAGCCGCCGTTCGCGCAGCCAGGCGAGCACGTTCATCGCCAACGCGCTCGCTCGGCGTCCGCCTTGCCCTGCGCCAGCAGCAGCAGATCGCTGACCTCGCGCGCCGCCCCTTCGCCGCCGGCACGGGAGGTCTGCCAGTGCGCCCGCTCGACCACCCACGGGTGGGCATTGGCCGTGGCGATCGCCAGCCCTGCCAGCCCCATCGGAGGCAGGTCGGGCAGGTCGTCGCCGACGAATGCCGCCTGCTCCGGGGTCAGGTGCAGCGCATCGAGCAGCTCGCGCAGGCACGCGCGCTTGTCTGACTGGCCCTGGTAGACGTGGGTGATGTCCAGTTCTTCGGCGCGCAGCGCCACCGTGTGGCTGATCCGCGCCGTGATGAGGGCGACCTGGATGCCGTTGGCCTGCAGCCGTTTCAGGCCCAGCCCGTCGTGGACGTGGAAAACCTTGGTTTCGCGGCCGTCCTCGCCGTAGTGCAGGCGGCCATCGGTAAGGGTGCCGTCCACGTCGAACGCGGCCAGCCGGATGCGCGCTGCGCGAGCGAGCAGGTCGTCGGAAAGGTGGGCGAGGTAAGCGGAGGTCACGGCAGGGCGGCTCGGGTGCGGGCAGGGCATGTCGATGGCAGCGCGACGCGTCGATGCGCGTGGTGCCGGGCCACGATCACACCACGCGGGCGCGCAGCAGATCGTGGATGTTCAGCGCGCCGACCACGCGGTGGCGATCGTCGACCACCAGCAACGCGTGGATCTGATGTTTTTCCATCAGCTGCGCCGCTTCCACGGCAAGCTTGTCGGCGCCGATGGTCTTGGGGCCGCGGCTCATGAGGCTCGCGACGGTCGCGCCGCGGAGATCCACGCCGTCGTCGTCGAGCGCGCGACGCAGGTCGCCGTCGGTGAACACGCCCAGCAGGCGATCGTCGGCATCGACCACTGCGGTCATGCCCAGATGCTTGCGGGTCATTTCCACCAGCGCGTGGGTCAGGCTGGCATCCGGCCCTACGCGGGGAATTTCCTGGCCGGTGTGCATCACGTCGCTGATGTGCAGCAGCAGGCGCCGGCCCAGGCTGCCGGCCGGGTGCGAGCGGGCGAAATCGTCGGCGGTGAAGCCGCGTGCCTCCAGCAGTGCAATCGCCAGTGCGTCGCCGATCACCAGCGCCGCGGTAGTGCTGGCAGTCGGTGCCAGGCCCAGCGGGCAGGCCTCGCTGGACACGCTGGCGTCCAGGTGCACGTCGGCCTGACCGGCCAGCGAGGAGCGCGGGTTGCCGGTGATCGCGATCAGCGGAATGCCCTGGCGCTTGATCACCGGCAGGATGAACAGCAACTCGTCGGTCTCGCCGGAGTTGGACAGCGCCAGCACCACGTCCTGCGGCAGGATCATGCCGAGATCGCCGTGACTGGCCTCGCCCGGGTGCACGAAGAATGCCGGCGTGCCGGTGGAAGCGAGCGTGGCGGCGATCTTGCGCCCGATATGGCCGGACTTGCCCATGCCGCTGACCACCAGCCGTCCCTTGCAGCCCAGGATCAGTCGGCAGGCCTCGACGAAATCGGCGTTGACGCGGGGCTCCAGCGCCCGGATCGCAGCGGCCTCGGTGGCTATGACCGTGCGAGCGCTGCGGGCGATCGCGTCCGGATCGACGGAAATATCGGCGGCGGGGGCAATGCGTGCGTTCATGGGTCCTTCGGCGGCGGCGCCAGCGATGCAGGGTCGGGCAAAGTCCACGGCGTAGCTTCGCAGGTGCCGGCTGAATGACGTGCCGTCATTTCTGCGCCGCGAACTTTCCATTACCATGGCCGACTTGCAGTTTACCTTCATATGACAGCGCGTTGGACGCCGCCGACCCGGCGTGCCCGTAGACAACGCCACCTTTTCAGACGTGGATTCCCGATGGACGCAGAGCGCATCCAGGCTTTGATCGAGACCGGCTTGCCCGGCGCCCAGGCCGACGTGAGCGGCGCGGACGGCGTACATTTCGAGGCCACCGTGGTGGCTGCGCAGTTTGCCGGCAAGCTGCCGCTGGCGCGGCACCGACTGGTCTACGCCACCCTCGGCGACCTGATGGGCGGCGCGATCCACGCCCTGGCCCTGAAGACCCTGACCCCCGAGGAAGCCGCGGCGCGCCGTTGACGGCCGACGCCCGGTTTCCCCTCCGCACCTACCTTCCAAGGACCCTCATGGCCAAGATCCTCATCAGTGGCGGGCAGCCGCTCAATGGCGAGGTCGGCATCTCCGGCGCCAAGAACGCCGTGCTGCCGATCCTCGCCTCCTGCCTGCTGGCGGACGAGCCGGTGACCATTTCCAACGTGCCGCATCTGCATGACGTGACCACCACCATGGAGCTGCTCGGCCAGATGGGCGTGCAGCTGGTGCTGGACGACCGCATGAAGATCCACGTCGACCCGCGTCCGGCCGACCGCTATTTCGCGCCGTACGAGCTGGTCAAGACCATGCGCGCGTCGATCCTGGTGCTCGGTCCGCTGGTGGCGCGCTTCGGCCAGGCCGAGGTCTCGCTGCCGGGTGGCTGCCAGATCGGGTCGCGACCGGTCGACCAGCACATCCGTGGCCTGCAGGCGCTGGGCGCGGAAATCGTGGTGGAGAACGGCTACATCAAGGCGCGCGCCAAGCGGCTGAAGGGCGCGCGGATCTCGATGGACATGGTCACCGTCACCGGCACCGAGAACATCATGATGGCCGCGGCGCTGGCCCACGGCACCACCATCATCGAGAACGCGGCGCAGGAGCCGGAAGTGGTCGACCTGGCCATGTGCCTGAACGCCATGGGCGCGCAGATCGAGGGGGCCGGCACCGCCACCATGGTGATCCATGGCGTGGAACGACTGCACGGCGCGGAGTACGAGGTGCTGCCGGACCGCATCGAGACGGGCACCTTCCTGGTCGGCGCGGCGATGACCGGCGGCAAGGTGCGCGCCCGCGGCGCGCGTGCGCAGACGATGGAGGCGGTGCTGTCCAAGCTCGAGGAATGCGGCGCCCACATCTCCACCGGTAAGGACTGGATCGAACTGGACATGCGCGGGCGTCGGCCCAAGGCCGTCAACATCGTCACTGCGCCGTACCCCGCATTTCCCACCGACATGCAGGCGCAGTTCACGGCGCTCAACTGCGTGGCCGAGGGCGTGGGCGTGATCACCGAGACGGTGTTCGAGAATCGATTCATGCATGCACAGGAGCTGCAGCGGCTGGGCGCCGACATCCGGCTGGAAGGCAACGCCGCCATCATCCAGGGCGTGCCGAAGATGAGCGGCGCGCCGATCATGGCCACCGACCTGCGCGCCTCGGCCTGTCTGGTGCTCGCGGGCCTGGTCGCCGAAGGCGACACGACAGTGGACCGCGTGTATCACATCGATCGCGGCTACGAGAACATCGAGGAGAAGCTCGGCGTGCTTGGGGCGAAGATCCGCCGCCTGCCCAACTGATCGGGGTCGGGGACACAAAATCAAAAAGGCCCCCGCGGGGGCCTTTTTTCGTGTCGTCGGTGCGTGGCTGGGTCAGGGCGACTCGAAGCTGACCAGCAGCAACGTCAGATGGCCACCCTCGGCCTGGGCGAGCTTGACCGGCAGCGGGAACTTCGACGGCGCGTACCAGGCGTCGGAGGGTTTGTCGGCATCGGTGCGGGTCACGCGCTCGGCAGTGAAGGTGCCGGCAGGCACGGTCACCGATTCGGTGCCTTTCACCGCGTACTGCTGCTGTTCGACGCGCTGCTTCACGCCCACCGGAACCACCACCTGCTTCGCTCCGCCGCGCAGAGCCAGGCCCAGTGCCAAGGCGAGCGTGTTGCGGTCCACCATGCCGGGCACGCTGTCGTAGCGAATCGGCCCCTTGCCCTCATCCACCGTCACCTGCTGGTGGGCCCAGTCCACCGCCAGGTGACGATGCTTCTGCTTGATCGCCGCATCCATGGCGTAGTCGTAGGTGAGGGTTTCCGGCACACCGTCGCGCCAGCGCAGTCGCGTGGTTTCCTCGGAGCTGGCGCCGAGCAGCGCCGCCAGCCCGGAGGTACCGCGGGTCTGGTTGCTGTATTCGTACTCGCCGTTGCCAGACGCCTGGAACCGGATGGTGGCTTCGCCGAGGCTCTCGCCATTGCGCAGCACCTGGTATCTGGCGGTGAACGGCGCCGGCGCGGTGGCGCTCCAGGCCGCACTGGCCGCACCGGCGAGCAGCAGCGCAGCAAACGCGCGCAGCAGCGTGCGCGGAGAGAGGTGCAGAGTGATGGTTTTCATGCCGGCTGAGTCTACCGACCGCGGCTGAACCTGCCGTTGCGCGGCAGCGCCATGCGGCGCTGCTTCAGGGGTGCAGCGCGCCGTCGCGCCACTGCATCGGCGCGTCCAGCGGCACGTCGTCCCGGCGCATCTGGTGATCGACCAGCGCGATGCGCCCTTCGGCAATCTCGCGCACCACGGCGGGCAGCAACTGGTGTTCCAGCGCCAGCAGGCGCGTGGCCAGGCTTTCTTCGTCGTCCTGCGGGTGGATCGGCAGCCGCGCCTGGGCGATGACCGGACCGCCATCGAGTTCCGCAGTGACGAAATGCACGCTGGCACCGTGCTCGGCATCACCGGCAGCCAGTGCGCGGCGATGCGTGTGCAGCCCGCGGTACTTGGGCAGCAGCGACGGATGGATGTTGATCATCCGGCCCACCCACGGCGCCAGCGCGCCACCGTCGATGATGCGCATGAAGCCGGCCAGCACCAGCAGATCGGGCGTTGCCGTCGCCAGCTGCGCGAACAGGTCATGGTCGAACGCCGCCCGGTCGGGATAGTCGCGTGGATCCAGCACCAGTGTCGGGATGGCGGTCGCCTCGGCCAGCCGCAGCGCGCCGGCACCGGCCTTGTCGCTGGCCACCAGCACGCACTGCGCGGGCAGTGCGTCGCGCTCGCAGGCGTCCAGCAGGGCAGCCAGGTTGCTGCCCCGACCGGAAGCTAGAACGGCAATGCGCAGGGGTGCGGGCATGGGGGTCAACAGGCGGTGGGATGACGGACGCCGGCGCCGTGCCGACGGTACGTGTCGGAAAGCGTGTGCCGCGGGCTCAGGCGATGTGCACGCGGTCCTGGGCGCCAAGCGGTACCACTTCGCCGATCACCGAGCTGTCCAGCCCGTGGCGCTGCAGCAGGGCAGCGGCGGCGGCCACCGCGTGTCGCGGCAGGATCACCGTGAAGCCCACGCCACAGTTGAACGTGCGCCACATCTCCTCGCGCGCCACGTTGCCCTCGCGCATCAGCCACTCGAACACCGGCGGCAGCACGATCGCCTCGGCGTCCAGCTTCAGCCCCAGCTCGTCCGGCACCACGCGAATGATGTTTTCCTTCAGCCCGCCGCCGGTGATGTGCGCCATGCCGTGGATCTGCCCGGCCTGCTCGCGCAGCAGCTCCAGCATCGGCTTGACGTAGATCGTGGTGGGCGCCATCAGCGCATCGCCCAGCGACACGCCGCCGATGTCCTCCGCCAGGCCGCCGTTGTCCGCCGTGACGCCGGCCCGTTCCAGGATGCGGCGGATCAGCGAGTAGCCGTTCGAATGCGGGCCCGAGGAGGCCACGCCCAGCACCACGTCGCCGGCCACGATCGGCTGGCCGTCCATCAGGTCGGCTTTTTCGACCACGCCGACAGTGAAGCCGGCCAGGTCGTACTCGCCGGCCGGGTACATGTCCGGCATCTCCGCCGTTTCGCCACCGATCAGGGCGCAACCGGCCAGCTCGCAGCCGCGCGCGATCCCGCCGACCACCGCCGCGGCGGTATCCACGTCCAGCTTGCCGGTGGCGAAATAATCGAGGAAGAACAACGGCTCGGCACCCTGTACCAGCACGTCGTTGACGCACATGCCGACGAGGTCGATGCCGATCGTGTCGTGCCGGCCGAGCATCTGCGCGAGCTTGAGCTTGGTGCCCACGCCGTCCGTGCCGGAGACCAGCACCGGCTCCCGGTAGCGGGTGCCGAGGTTGAACAGGCCGCCGAAGCCGCCCAGCCCGCCCATCACCTCCGGGCGGAAGGTGCGCTTGACCAGTGGCTTGATCCGCTCCACCAGCGCATTGCCGGCGTCGATGTCCACGCCGGCGGCGCGGTAGGTAAGGGCGTCGGACATGGCTGCAACCCGCGTCGGTAAACGCCTAATGATAGACGCTGGTGGCCGGATTGGGCAGACTTCCCGGACGCTTTCACGGATGTCGACCCAAGCCCATGCGCCTGTCCCGCCTGCTGTTCGCCCTTGTTTTCTTCGGCCTGGCCGGGCTGGCGCCCGTCCGTGCACAGGACAGCGCCGGCTCGCCCTACACGGTGACCCTGCCGGTGAGTGACACCGGCGACGTGCAGCGCGACCAGACCTTCACCAATGCGCTCGGCCAGGTGCTGGCCCGCGTGGCCGGTGGGCAGGATCTGCGCAGCAAGCCCGGTTATGACGATGCGCTCAAGGGCGCGAGCGGCCTGGTCAAGCAGTATCAGTACCAGCGCGGCGCCAGCGGCATCGAGCTGCAGGTGACCTTCGACCGCGGCGCGGTCAACCACCTGATCGGCCAGCTGGGCGTGGCCGCGGCCGGCGTCAAGCCGCCGGTGCTGCTGCTGGTACAGGGCACGGACGGCCAGTTGCTGGGCGGCGACTCGCTCGATGCGCTGGCCAGGTCGGCGGCGGCCCAGGGCTACGGCGTGGTCTACCCCGACCCCACTGCGCCGCCGTCGCTCGACCGCGTGGCTGCGGTGGACCCCGCGGCCATGGCCGAGCTCACCGCCCGCTACCGCACGGGGCAGGTACTGGTCGGTCGGCTGCATCCGGGCGGTGCCGACTGGACGCTGGTCTCCTCCGGCGTGGCCCAGCGCTGGAGCGACAACGCAGCCACCGAGGACGCCTTGTTTGCGGCGGGCGGTGGCGTGATGGCCGCGCGCATCGCCCAGCAGCTCAACGTCATCGGCTCGGGCACCCGCGAGGGAACGCTGTGGGTCGAGGGCGTCGGCTCGGCGATGGACTACGCGCAGCTGCTCAGCGCCCTGCGTGCGGACCCGTCCGTGCGCAACGTGGGCACGCTCGGCGCCAAGGACGACGGCGTGCTGTTGCGGATCACCTCGGCGCTGCCGCTGGCGGCGCTGGCTTCCAACCTCGCCGCCGGCGGCCGCCTGCTGCAGGCGGCGGCGCACCCCGGTGCGGATGCGAGCCTGCGTTGGCTGCACTGAACCCGCGCGGCGCAGGACGGCGTTCCCGCCCGATTGAACCGCGCACCACCGGATCGCGCCCATGAGCACACCTGAGTCCCGCCGCTGGCAGCTGCTGGCGATCGCCGCGGTGATCGGCTACCTGTTCTACCTGCTGGCGCCGGTGCTGATGCCGTTCGCGGTCGCGGCGATGCTCGCCTACATGGGCGATCCGCTCGCCGACCGGCTGGAGCAGCTCGGGCTGGGCCGTACGCTCGCGGTGACTATCGTGTTCGTGGTGCTGCTGCTGGTCACTGTCGGCGCGCTGCTGCTGCTGATTCCGCTGATCTCGGCGCAGGTGGACGACCTGATCAGGAACCTCCCGCGCTACGTCGAGTGGGTGACCGGGACGGCGCTGCCGTGGGTACAGGCGAAGCTTTACCTGG
Organism: Dyella sp.; assembly: GCF_035685805.1. Classification (GTDB taxonomy): domain Bacteria; phylum Pseudomonadota; class Gammaproteobacteria; order Xanthomonadales; family Rhodanobacteraceae; genus Dyella_A. Next base: position 3,102 of record NZ_DASSAB010000004.1, on the reverse strand, counting down.
ATCCGAACGTGTTCGACACGGGGCGCATCATCCAGGTCGTGAAGGACCACATCGGCTCGATCGGCAGCGTGCTGGGCAGGCTGTCGCGCTCCGGCGTCGGCGTGATCATGTGGCTGACCAACCTGGTGCTGATTCCGGTGGTGGCGTTCTATCTGCTGCGCGACTGGGATCGCCTGGTGGCGTGGATCGACTCCATGCTGCCGCGTTCGATCGAGCCGACCGTGGCCCACCTCGCGCGCCAGGCCGACAGCGTGCTCGGGGCCTTCGTGCGCGGCCAGCTGCTGGTGATGCTCGGACTGGGCGTGTTCTACGGTAGCGGCCTGGCCCTGGTCGGACTCTCGGTGGGGCCGCTGATCGGCATGATCGCCGGGCTGCTCAGCTTCGTGCCGTACCTGGGTTTCATCATCGGCTTCGGCGCGGCGGTGATCGCGGTGCTGGTGCAGTACGGCGAGTGGACCCACCTGCTGCTGGTCTGCGGCGTGTTCGTGGTTGGCCAGTTGCTGGAAGGCTACGTGCTGGTGCCCAAGCTGGTCGGCGACAAGATCGGTTTGCACCCGGTAGCGGTCATCTTCGCGGTGCTGGCCGGTGGTTACCTGTTCGGTTTCCTCGGCGTGCTGCTGGCGTTGCCGGCGGCCTCGGTGATGGTGGTGGTGCTGCGCTACCTCAGCGAGCGCTATCGCCTGAGCGAGTTGTACACGCAGACCGGTGTCGACGACCCCGCGCTCGGGGCTACCGTCGTGGTGGTCGAGCCGGCGCCGGCACCCGTGTCATCGGTGCCTGTCGCGGCGGCACCCCCGGCGCCGCCCGTCCAGGGCGGTGACGGCGGGGCCGGGGGCACCACGCCGCCGGCATGATGGCCTCGTCATGACCGCCCAACTGCCGCTTGCCCTGCGCTGGCCGCGTCGCCAGCGGTTCGAGCATTTCCATGCCGGTGCCTACAACGCCGCCGCCCTCGCTGCCGTGCAGGCGCTGGTTCAGCCCGGCGCACCATGGGTGTATCTGCACGGCCCGGCGGGCAGCGGGCGTAGCCATTTGCTGCTGGCCGCTGCACAGGCCGCCAGCGCGGCCGGGCGCCGGGTGCAGTACCTGCCGCTGGCCACGCTGGCCGACCGCGCGGCGGCGTTGCGCGGCGTGGCCGGCAGCGAATGGCTGGCGCTGGACGACCTGGGTGCGCTGGCGGGGCAGCGCGAGGCGGAGCACGCGCTTTTCGACCTTTACAACCGGACGCGCGCCGAAGGCGGCACCGTGCTCTTTGCCGCTGCGACGATTCCAGCCGAGCTGGGCATCGCACTGCCGGATCTGCGTTCGCGACTGGGTGCCTGCGCGCAGTTCGCGCTGCGTCCGCTGGACGACGGCGAGCGACGTCAGGTGCTCAAGGCACAGGCCGCCGCCCGCGGCATCGAACTGGACGAGGCGGTGCTCGACTGGCTGTTCGCCCGCTATGCCCGCGATCTCGGCGCGCTGCTCGACCTGCTCGACCGACTCGACCAGGCCTCGCTTGCCGCGCAGCGGCGCATCACCGTGCCGTTCCTGCGCGGTTTCCTGCGCAACAGCGCGCAGCCCCCGGACTGACGTCAGCGACGGGCCGGCGCGCCCGGCCAGCCTCTATGCACGCGGCCGCGGATCACGGATGCTGCCTCGGCCGCCGCCGGCGTCCGCCGTGCGGCGCGCATCCCATCCCGCCATGGAAGCACCATGACCGACCCCTACAACAGCGCCCCCGCAGGCACTGCCGTTACCCTGACCGACGAGATGGTCACCACCGCCATGGAGCTGCCCGGCTATCGCATTACCCGCAGCCTGGGCCTGGTGCGCGGCATCACCGTGCGCTCGCGCTCCATCGTCGGCAGCTTCTTCGGCGGGCTGCAGACGATCTTCGGCGGCAACATCACCATCTACACCTCGCTGTGCGAGCAGGCGCGGCTGGAGACCTACCGCGACATGGTGATGCACGCACGGCAGAAGCGCGCCAACGCCATCATCGGCGCCCGCTACGACGCCACCGAGGTGATGCCGGGGCTGACCGAAGTGCTCTGCTACGGCACCGCGGTGGTGGTGGAGCCCGATCAGTCGCATTGATGCCATCCGACCGGACCGGCCGGTTTGCCTTGCAAGGCGCCTGTACGATGATGCTCGGGCAGGGACCCGGGGGTAGGAAATGATCGAGTCGTTCAGGGGCGCGCAGCCGCGAATGCTTTGGCTGCGCCGCATGCTTTATGTGTCGGCAGCGAGCGATTTGATTGCCCTGGCGTCGGACGCCTACGAACGCCTCGTGCTGCGGCGGATCATTGAGCACAGTTTCGACAGCGCAGAGGCGATCCAGGCTGCGGCCGAGCTGAGCGACTATCTGCAACGGGTGATTGCCTTGGCGCGATTGCCGCTGTTGCTGATCACGTTTGTGCTCGGTGGTCGCTGGATCCTGCGCGTGGCGCGGAACGCGCGTGCACTGGGCGCAAAGGGCATGGAAGTGTCTGCCGGCTGGGCCGTCGGCTGGTATTTCATCCCCTTCGCCAACCTCGTCAAGCCGTTCCGGGCGATGGATGAGATCTGGCGCGCCAGCGCATCGGCAGCGCAGTGGCAGCAGCTCACCACGCCAGCGCTGCTGCGGTTCTGGTGGGGGTGCTGGCTGGCCGTCGCATTCGTCGGCAACGCCTCGATGCGGCTTTCGCTGCGCGCGAAAGAACTCGACGAATTGCTGCTGGCCAACACCGTGGGCATCGTCTTCGAACTGTCCGATTTCGCCTTGTGTGTTGCTTTCGCCGCGGTCGTCACCCGCATCACCATGCTGCAGGACCGGCAGTGGCTGGCCGGCGGCATTCCCCCACCATTGGCCGGCATGGCCCGGGTGGAAAGCGCGCTGGCGGAGCCGCCGCTGGCGTCGTGAACGCCGCGCCAGCGGATGTCGATCGTCAGGCCTTGAGCAACGCAGGCGTGGCCTGCTGGCCGATCGCGTCGGTGAGAGCCTTGGCCACGTTGAGGTTGCCGGCGATCAGGTTGCCGCTCTCGGGGATGCCGTCGCGGCCGGCGAAATCGCAGCAGCGACCGCCCGCCTCGCGCACCAGCAGCACGCCGGCGGCCATGTCCCACGGCTTCAGGCCGATC
>NZ_DASSAB010000003.1:0-63432 GCF_035685805.1 Dyella sp. | reverse complement strand
GCGCCGAGGAAGCCGGCTTGTCGCTGCAGGCGTATCCGCAATTCCGCGCGTGGGTGGCGCGGGTGGAGGCGCAGCCTGGCTTCCTCGCCGAGATGCATCCGTACGCGATCGATCCGCATTCGTCGCGCGAGCTGCCCTGAGCTTTCGTCACAGGCGGGCGCCACCGCAGCAATGGCATACTCGGGGTTTTCCAGCCTGAGACTTCCCCATGCGCCTGCTGCCCGCCCTCGCCTTCGGCACGCTGATGCTGCCGCTGGCTGCGTACGCCAACGACCCTAACTCCTACGCCCAGCCCGACCAGGTGCGCGTGACGCATCTGGATCTGGACCTGACGATCGACTTCCCGCGCAAGCAGCTCGATGGCCAGGCCACGCTGAAGCTGGACTGGAAGAATGCCAAGGCGCAGTCGCTGGTGCTGGACACGCGCGACCTGAAGATCGCCAAGGTCGAGGCGCTCGGCAGCGACGGCAAGGCCACGCCGCTGACATATGCGCTGGCGCCGCGCGACAAGGTGCTGGGCAGCAAGCTGACCATCGCCGCGCCGAAGCACCCGGCGCAGGTGCGCATCGTCTACACCACCTCGCCCGAGGCGTCCGGCCTGCAGTGGCTGACCCCGGCGCAGACGGCCGACAAGAAGCTGCCTTTCATGTTCTCGCAGTCCGAGTCGATCCACGCGCGCTCGTGGGTGCCGCTGCAGGATTCGCCGGCGATCCGCCTCACCTATACCGCCCACGTCAGCGCGCCGAAGGGCGTGCGCGTGGTGATGAGCGCGCTGAACGACGCCAAGCATCCGCTTAACGGCGACTTCTCGTTCGACCAGCCGCACGCGATCCCGTCCTACCTGCTGGCGATCGCCGCGGGCGATATCGCCGCCGAGGCCACCGGCCCGCGCAGCGCGGTGTATGCCGAGCCGTCGATGGTGCACAAGGCCGCGCGCGAGTTCGACGACACCGAGAAGATGATCGCCACCACCGAGCGTCTGTACGGGCCCTACCGCTGGGGCCGCTACGACCTGATCGTGCTGCCGCCATCGTTCCCGTTCGGCGGCATGGAAAACCCGAACATGACCTTCGCCACGCCGACGATCGTCGTGGGCGACAAGAGCCTGGCCTCGGTGATCTCGCACGAGCTGGCGCACTCGTGGTCGGGCAACCTGGTGACCAACGCCACCTGGCGCGACGGCTGGCTCAACGAGGGATTCACCACCTACGTGCAGGGCCGCATCACCGAGGCGGTGTACGGCAAGTCGCTGGCCGACGAGGAGGCCCTGTTGTCGGCACGCGCACTGGAAAAGAGCATCGGCGGCATGCCGGCCAACAGCCAGAAGCTGGCACCGGTGCCCGGCGACGTGGACGCCGACGACGCGCTGTCCGACGTGGCCTACGACAAGGGCTCGTGGTTCCTGCGCACGCTGGAGCAGCGCTACGGCCGCGAACATTTCGACCCGTACCTGAAAAGCTACTTCGACCACTTCGCCTTCCAGAGCATCACCACCGAGCAGATGCTGGCCTTCCTCAAGGCGAACCTGATCGACAAGTACCCGGGCAAGATGTCGTGGGATGAAGTGAAGCAGTGGGTCTACGGCACGGGCATCCCCAAGGACGCGCCGCTGCCGACCTCGGCCCGCTTCGACATGATCGACGCCAAGGTAAAAGCCTTCACCGCCGGCACGCTGGCCGCCGACCAGCTCGACGCCAAGGGCTGGAACACGCAGGAGTGGATGTACTTCCTCGACCGCCTGCCCGATGCGCCGAAGCTCGCGCAGATGAAAGCGCTGGATGCGGCCTGGCACCTCACCGGCACGCCCAATGCCGAGATCGGCATGCGCTGGTACATCCACGCCATCGCCGCGGGCGACCAGGCCGTGTGGCCGGCCGCGCGCGAGCACATGGTGCGCATCGGGCGCATCTATATCACCACGCCGGTGTACCGCGCCTTTGCCGCCACGCCCGAGGGCCTGGCCTATGCCGAAGCTGCCTACACCAAGGCGAAGGACGGCTACCACCCGCTGACCCAGCAGGTGATCGAGGGCATCTTCGCCAAGGCAAAGGCTGCGCCGACAAAGTAAGCGCGGGCGGGGTGGGGAACGCGACCGGCGTCCCCACCTCGCCACCTCGATGCGCTGACACATCCGCGCCGTACCCTCCCTCCATTCCGCACAGGCCCAGGCCATGTCTTCCACGCCCGCCACCCCTCCTGCAGTGTCCCGCCCGCTCTGGCAGCGCCTGCTGCTGCGGCGGCTGAAATTCCTGTTGGGGGTCGTCGTGATCCTGGCGCTGGCGCTGGGTGGCAGCTACCTGTTCGCGCCGCAATGGCTGCTGCGCGCGAACGTCACGCGGCAGGCGATGGCCGCGCACCTGGAGACCCGCACGGTGCAGGCCGGCGACACCCGCTGGTCGTACTACGAGGGCGGCGAAGGCCCGACGATGGTGCTGTTGCACGGCTACGCTTCAAGCAAGGATGTGTGGCTCAAGGTGGCGAAGGAGCTGACCCCGCACTTCCACCTGATCATTCCCGACCTGCCCGGCTGGGGCGACTCCTCGCGCAGCGACAGCGCCAGCTACGACATCGACGCGCAGGCCGCGCGACTGGACGAGTTCGTGCGCGCGCTCGGGCTGCGCGGGGTCACCGTGGTGGGGCACTCGATGGGCGGGGCCATTGCCGGCGTGTACGCCGCCGCGCACCCGGATGTCGTCGAGCGGCTGGCGCTGGTGGACTCGTTCGGGCTGGCGTCGAAGGAGAAAGACTTCGCCCGCAGCGCGCTCGCCGGCGCCAACCCGTTCGACTACGACGACCGTGCCGGTTTCCAGCGCGCCACGGCACTCGCTTTTGAAAAAGTGCCCGACGTGCGCGGCCGCTTCGTGGACGTGCTGATCCGCCGCAACCAGCGCGACCGCGCGTTTCTCGACCGCACCTTCGACGCCCTGCGCCTGCCCTCGCAGTACCTCTCGGTGCAGCAGCGGCTGGACCAGCTCACCATGCCGGTGATGGGCCTGTGGTGCCGCGACGACAAGATCGTCGACGTCTCCGCGCTGGACAGCCTGCGCAACGGCCTGGTCCACGCCGCCGCCATCAGCACCACCACGCTCAGCGGCTGCAACCACATGCCGATGCTGGAGAAGCCCGAGCAGACCGCGCAGGTGCTGACGGCGTTTCAGCTGTCGCACTGAGTCAATGTTCCACCTCCACGATGGAAGCCACGGATATGAAGGGACTGATCAAATTATCGGTGGTCGCCGCTCTTGGCGCCTTTGTGCCCCACATCGTGGCGGCGACTGGGTCAAAGGTGCCCGAATGGTTCCATGGTTATTGGCAGATGACGGCCGATGAGGACGGCGGGCCGCTGGGAGAGATGATGGAATTCCGTGAAGACGGAACATATGTCTGGCACGACTCCCACTGTCGCGGGCTCTCGCCGCTACCCTTCCACATCTATGACGGGGACATTTACGTCACCAACATGATCCCTGACAAAGGGCCAGTGTCGGTCATCTTTCACCCGAGCGCAGACCATCAGCGGTTATCGTTCACTTCGCCGCGCACCAAGAACAATGCGTACTACAGACACCTAACAGGCAATCCCTGCACGAGGTGATCAGCGAAGTGACGCGAATATGGGTTACACCACACCCGGCACCAGCGCCTTCACCCGCCGCATATAGTCCTCGTAGCGCACGCCGAACTGCTCGCGCATCCAGCGCTCTTCCAGCCGCAGCTTGAACCAGAACGAGCCGGCGACGATGGCCGTGCCGAGCAGACCACGCCACTCGCCCAGCGCGAACGCGGTGCCGAGGAAGCCCATCAGCAGTCCGGTGTAGATCGGGTGGCGCACCCAGCGGTACGGGCCGCGTTCGACCAGCTCGTGATCGCGCTTCACCTGCACCACGGCGCTCCAGTTGCGGCCCAGCGTGGCGCGCGCCCAGATAGCGAACGCCACGCCGGCCCACAGCAGCAGCACGCCCAGCAGCGGCAGCCATGGGCCGGACGGCGCAAAGCGCGCGCGCAGCACCGTGCCCGCACCGCCGCGCCACGGCAGCACCAGCGCGGTGCCGACGATCAGCGGCAGCCAGTACTTCAGGACCCGGGCCGCGATCGGCTCGCTTCGCGCCGTCGATTTCACCGCCCGCGACTGGATCGCCCAGTACGCGAGGAAGACGAACCAGCCAAGGTTGATGAGCCAGACGATGGGCAGATGCATGGGGTGATCCGGTCGAAGGACTTGAGGAGTCCGTGTGGATCGCAGCGTGCCCGCCCGCAGCGCGGGCGGCAAGTTGCAGCTGTCATGCACCACTCGTGCGCCAACGCGTGAAGCGGGTGCTCATCCAGCCGCGGTAATGACCACGATCAGCCGCCACAGTCCGGTGACCAGCGCGAGCACACCGATCCCCCGGGCGACACGGTCGCCATGAAGCGACAGACGCTCCGCGGTGATCGCGGCAGTGATCACCACCATTGCGCGCAGGTCCATCACTCCGCTGACCAGCAGGATCGCCGTCAGCCCGGCACAACTGGCACTGCAGTGACGCCCCAGGCGCAGGCCGACTCGCCAGGCGCTGCGAAAATGTGCGGGCGAGACGCCGGCGCTGGGGGGCCACTGCCGACAGTGGGTCAGCTGGCGCGCCTTCCACGCCGTGCACTGGAGCGCCCCGGCAAGCATCAGCACGGCGCCCGTCGCGAGCGGCGCTGCGCGGGCCAGCACGGGGTGCTCCAGCAACCCGGTGGCCAGCGCCGTGCCCGCTACCGAGATCACAGCACCCATGGCGGTCCACACCAGCAAGTAGCCGACGCCCACGCAGACAGTCAGTGCCGTGGGGTGCGTGGCGCCCGCGTGTACCGCCGCGCAGCGATAGCGCCACAGGTTCGGCACGACCGCGGGCAGCATCATCGCCACCATCATCGTCGACCACATGACGAGCCAGGCCGCCAGTTGCGCGGGGGCGTTGCGGCCGCACATCGCCAGCCAGTGCATCGACAGGCTCCACCCCCCGCGCATCGGCAGCGCCGCCATCGCCGACATCGAGGCGGTGCGGCCGGCGGTGACTGCGGCACAACCGACGAACAGCACGCTGCAACCGAGTACGAACGCGCGCCGGGGCGCGGCATCCGCAGGATCGCTTGCATCGTGCAGCGGTGCCACCCGCTCAGGGCGCGCCGTACTCATCGTGCCGCTTCCACCAGATGCCGGACTCGTTGCGCCCCTTCGGCGCCCGGTCCAGCCACGGGTACATGCCCCACAAGCCGTCCAGCCCGCGCGCGTAGGTGGAGTAGCTGTGATAGACCACGCCGTCTTCCAGCACGAAGGCGCTCATGCCCGGTCGGTCGCGCACGTAGGTTGGGGCGTCGGTGCCGCAGGAGGCGGCAGACTGCACCACCGGCTCCGGGAATTGCGTCGCCGCGATCGGATGGCCGCCGCGTCGGTAGTTGTACTCGACGGCGCCCACGCGCTGCTGCTCCTCGGTGATCGAGGTGCTGAAGTCGAAGTTGAAGTCGCTGTCCTGCGAGGACGCCCAGGGAAAGCGCCAGCCCAGCCGTTGCTTGTACGCCTGCAGCGTCGCCAGCGGCGCGCGCGACACCGCCATAAGTGTGACGTCGTGATGCGCCAGGTGCACCGCGAAGCCGTCGAAACCGTCGGCGATCGCCGAGCACGAGGGGCAGCCGGCGCGATAGTCCGGCCCGAACATGAAGTGATAGACCAGCAGCTGCGAGCGGCCGCGAAACAGCTGGGCCAACGTGGCCTCGCCATCGTCGGTGTCGAAACGGTACGGCTTGTCGATGCGCACCCAGGGCAGCGCCTGGCGCTGTCGGGCCAGCGCGTCGCTGCGCCGGGTGTGTTCCTTTTCGGCAGCGAGCAGTTCCAGTCGCTGCTCGAGCCATTGCTCGCGGGTGCTTACGGCATGCGTCGTCATGGTGGTCTCCTTTCGGGGCGGAGCAGAAGATTCAGGCGGCGACTGGCGCGTGGCGGGCGTAATCCGCCAGTTGCGCGGTCAGTGCCTTGTGGAAGGCGGGACGCGCCTCGCAGCGCTCGACATAGGCGGCCAACACCGGAAAGCCTTCCACCAGATCGGTATGTCGCAGGAAGCGCAGCACCGTCGCCATCAGGATGTCGGCGGCGGTGAAGCGATCGAGCAGGTAGTCGCGCGTGCCGAACCGGCGTTCCAGCGCGGCCAGCCGCGCCTTCACCGTGTCGACCACCGCGGGGCGACGCAGCGCTACCCATGCTTCGCCCGCGTGCAGCAGGTCCATCTCCAGCAGCTGCTGCACCGGCGGCTCGACCGTGTTCACCGCGGCGAACATCCAGCTGAGCACCTCGGCCTGTGCCGCCGCCTCCGCCGGCATCAGCGCTGCCGACTCGCCAGCGATGCGATGCACGATGGCGGCCGATTCGAACAGCACGTGCCCGTCCGCCTCGAACGCCGGCACCATGCCGAAGGGCTGATGTCGGCGGTAGGCGCTGGCGTGGCGCTCGTCGAAATCGATCAGCCGCACCTCATGCGCGAGGCCGGCCTCCTCCAGTGCCCAGCGCACGCGCAGGTCGCGCAACAGGCCTTGCGCGAACGGTGGCGCCCAGCGAAATCCCCAGACGACGATGTGGTCCATGATGCATTCCTCAGACAGTGGATCGAGCCGCGGCTCGCGGCGCCGTGGCCGGATGTGCCGACCGAGCGGATAGGCTAGGTTCGGCCGGGCGAACGAAGGGAGTGACAACCGTGGCGCGATTGCGAACGAGGCGGCGGCGATGGATTCGCTGATCACCGCGGCGGCCCGTGCGCTGGCCAGCGGCGACCCGCTCGGCGCGCTCAAGCGCGTGGCGCTGCGCGACGATGCTCCGGCCCTGGCGCTGCGCGGCATCGCGATGGCGCAGCTGGGCGATTTCGCGCGCTCCCGACTGCTGCTGCGGCGGGCCGCCCGCGCCTTCGGTGCGCACGCCGCCGTGGCACGCGCGCGCTGCGTGGTGGCCGAGGCGGAGGTGGCGTTGGCCTCACGCGAACTGGGCTGGCCGGCGAAGACGCTGGACGCGGCCCGCGCCACGCTGGAGGCGCACGGCGACCGCGCGAACGCCGCGCACGCGCGCTATCTGGCGATCCGCCGACTGCTGCTGCTCGGCCGCCTCGACGAAGCCGAGCAGATGCTCGACGTTTGCGATCCCCCATCGCTGCCGCCGGCCCTGCAGGCGATCGATGCACTGGCGCGAGCGGGTATCGCCATGCGGCGGCTGCGTGCGGGAGCCGCGCGCACGGCGCTCGATGCTGCAGCCCGCGCCGCGCATCGCACCGGCATTCCATCACTGGTGGCCGAGGTGGAGCAGGCGGCGTCTGCCTGGCGCGCACCGGCAGCGCGTCTGCTCGCCGCCGGCGAGGAGCGGATGCTTCGCCTCGATGAGGTCGAGGCGTTGCTGGCCGCGGACCGGCTGTTGATCGACGGCTGCCGGCACGCCGTACACGCGGGCGACACCGTGGTGGCGCTGGCCCGCCGGCCGGTGTTGTTCACGCTGGCCCGCGTGCTGGGCGAAGCGTGGCCGCAGGACGTGCCGCGAAACGCGCTGATCGCCCGCGCGTTCCGGGCCCGCGCGATCGACGAGTCGCACCGCGCGCGGCTGCGGGTGGAGATGGGCCGATTGCGCACGGCGCTGCGCGGGCTGGCCGAGGTGCACGCCACCCGGATCGGTTACGCACTGATGCCGCGCGATGGACGCGCCGTGGCGGTGCTGACGCGGCCGGTCGAGGAGAAGCACGCCGCGGTGCTCGCCCTGCTTGCCGATGGCGAAGCGTGGTCCAGCTCGGCGCTGGCGCTGGCTCTGGGCGACAGCCAGCGCACGGTGCAGCGCGCGCTCGATGCGCTGGCCGCGGCGGGCACGATCCAGTCGATCGGACGCGGCCGCGCGCGGCGCTGGATGACGCCACCGCTGCCGGGATTCGCGACCGCCTTGTTACTCCCCGCGCCGCTGTCCGGCGACTAGGATGCGCTCACCCTCTGCACGGGATGGAACCATGAAGCGTACAACCGCCGAGATCGTGCGAGAGCACGGCGCCTATCCCGAGGCCGACAACGTTGGCGGCGTGACCTACGACGGCCAGCGGGTCTGGATGGCCACCGGCGACCGCCTGCGCGCGGTCGACCCGGCCAGCGGCGATACGCTCGGCGCGTTGGACGTGCCCGCGCACGCCGGCACGGCGTTCGATGGCCGCCACCTGTTCCAGATCGCCGAGGACCGCATCCAACGCATCGATCCGCACAGCGGCGAGGTGCTCGGCTCGATCCCCGCGCCCGGAGGCGGCGGCGACTCCGGCCTGGCCTGGGCCGAGGGCACGCTGTGGGTCGGGCAATACCGGGGGCGCAAGATCCACCAGGTGGATCCGCTGACCGGCGCGGTGCTGCGCACCATCGAGTCGAACCGCTTCGTCACCGGCGTCACCTGGGTCGGCGGCGAGCTGTGGCACGCCACCTGGGAGGACGAGCAGAGCGAGTTGCGGCACATCGATGCCGACACCGGCGAGGTGCTGGAGAGCCTGGAGATGCCGCCGGGCATCGTGGTGTCGGGGCTGGATTCGGACGGGGCCGACACGTTCTTCTGCGGCGGCGGCAGCAGCGGCAAGCTACGCGCCGTGCGTCGCCCGCGGCGAGGTGCGGCGGGGCAACGCTGAGAGGCCGGTGCGGCTCGAGTAGCGACGGCGAGAACCTCAGCGCCGCGGTGTCACTTGCGCAAAGGCGGCTCGATAATCGGTCTGTTGCGCGCTCGCGCGGGGAGCGTGCGCGATCCACGCCGTGATGTCAGTCGGCGACGTCAGCCACCAGCCGGTCCAGTTCGGCCTTCAGCAGCGAGCCGTTCTGGCGCAGCCAGTCGCGCTGTTCGCGCCAGCCGGGGAACAGGCCTTCGACCTGCGCCCAGAACCGCGGCGAGTGGTTGCGTACCTTGAGGTGGCACAGCTCATGGGCAAGCACATAGCGCAGCGCGGCGGGCGGAGCCAGCGCGAGGGCGAGGTCGAGGTTGATGCGGTCGCGGGTATCCAGGCTGCCCCACAGGCTCTTCAGCGGGCGGATCTTCAGCGCAGTGGGTGCCAGCCCCAGCTGGGGCACGTAGCCGGCCAGCCAGCGCGACACGTCGCGCCGGATCAGCGACTCGAAATGCGAGGCGAGCAGACCACGCGCCACCGGCAAGGCGCGCGTGTGCGGGCGCGGGATCACCAGTGTCAGGGCGCCCTCGCCCGTCTCGATACGGGGATACGGGCCCTCGGCCCAATCCAGCGTTACCGGCTCCCCGCGCAGCGGCATCTCGGTGGCGTGCCCCACCCGCAGCGGAGGCAGCGGCTTGACCAGCAGGTTGAGCTCGTCGAGTTTCTGCTCCAGCCAGTCGGCGTGGCTGCGCAGGAATGCGCTGACCTGCGCCGGATGCGTGCCGTGTGGGTAGGAGACCCGCGCGCCCTTGGGCGTGACGGTGAGACGCAGCCGGCGCGCGCGCGGATGGGCGGCACGCAACACCCGGATGGTGCTGCCGGTTGCCGTGGCCAGTTCCAGCCAATCGCCTTCGAGATGCTGCGCCATGCTGCCGCCTGCCTGTGGACCGGACCCTTGGACACCACACCTGCCGCTTCGTCGTGTCCTCCCGGCAAAAGGCAGGCGGCCGGATGGGCCGCGCCGGGGCGCCGGGGCGGGCTGCCGCGTTGCGGCGACCCGCCTCGATTCTGGCAGGGATTGGCGACGCGGATGTGATGTTTCAAGCAGTCGCGAGCGTTTCCCGAGCTGCCATGCGCCCGCGTATGTCAGGCGTCGGCGGGCCGCGGCAGGCCGAACCACTCTTCCAGCTTGGCCAGCAGGCGCTCCAGCTCCAGCGTGAGCAGGGCGAAGCTGGCGTCGGCCTCGGCAGCGGCGTCGGCGTGGCTGTCGCCCATCTCGTCCAGCACGACGTCGAGGAACTTCAGCTTGCGCACGATCAGGTCCTCGCCGAGCACGAAACTCATGCGGTCGTCGAACACCAGCCCGAGCTGGAACACCTGCTTGCCGTTGCGCAGGTGCTCCTTGATCTCCTCGCTGTCCAGCTCCTGCCGGCGGCACTTGGCGATGGCGCCGGTGTTGCTGGCCGGATCGCGCAGCTCCACCTCGTCGCCCAGCGCCAGGCCCGCCGGCAGGGTGCCGTTGGCGAGCCAGTCGGTCATCAGCACGCGGGGACCCTCTTCCGGCGCCAGCGGCACTGCGGGGAAGCTGCCCAGCGCCTCGCGGATCTGGGTCAACGAGTTTTCGGCCGACTTGCGGCTGGAGGTATCGAGCACCAGCCAGCCGTTTTTGCGGTCGACGTAGCTGGACATGCGCGAGGTGCGCACGAACGCACGCGGCAGCAGTTCGGTGAGCAGGTCTTCCTTGATCCGCTTGCGCTCGCGGCCGCCGACCTTGCGGCCCTCTTCCTCGGCGATCTTCTGCACCTTGCGCTGCAGCTCGTCGTTGATGACGGCCGCGGGCAGCAGCTTGTCCTCGCCGCCGACGGTGACCATGGTGCAGTGCTTGACCACATGGGTAAGCGCGGCCTCCTCGCCGCGGCCCACGGGCGGCACGAAGCCCTTGGTGAACATCTCCAGCGGCCCGCACGGGCGCAGCCGGTGCTCGCCGAGCACCTCATCCAGGCGGGCAAGATCCTCGGCGACGGCGGGGGAAAAGCGGAACAGGGTCAGATTGCGGAAAAACATGCGGTATCCAGTGAGCAAGCGTGGTGCGGAAGCCGGGCCGGCGCGGCGCAATGATCGGCGCCGGCACGAACCGTCCACGAGAGGGTCCGGGCAGGCGGCATCGGCCGGATCAGGAGCCGCCCGTCACCGGCTCGGGCGACGGACGGCAAGCGTGCGGCGGGCCGCGCGCAGGAGTTGAGACGATACCTGCTCAGCCGGCCACTGCGGCGACGGCATCGGCAACGTAGTCGAGATTGCCGCGGTTGAGCGCGGCCACGCAGATGCGCCCCGTGCCCAGCGCGTAGATCGCGTACTCGTCGCGCAGGCGATCGACCTGCGCCTTGCTCAGGCCGGAGTAGGAGAACATGCCGGCCTGGCGCTGGATGAAACCGAAGTGGGTGTGGCCGTGCGCGGCCAGCTTTTCCACCAGGCCGGCGCGCATGGCGTGGATGCGCTCGCGCATCTCGCCCAGTTCGCTCTCCCACAGCGCACGCAGCTCGGCGCTGGCCAGCACACCGGCGACCAGCTGGCCACCATGGGCGGCCGGGCTGGAATAGTTGGCGCGGATGGTCTGCTTGATCTTGGAGCGCAGGCGCGCGGCCTCGCCCCTGTCCGCGCCGACCATCGACAGCACGCCCACGCGCTCGCCGTACAGCGAGAACGATTTGGAGTACGAGCTGGCGACCACGAACGCCTCGATGCCCGAGGCGGCAAACAGGCGCACCGCGGTGGCGTCGGCGTCGATGCCCTGGTCAAAGCCCTGGTAGGCCATGTCGACGAACGGCAGCAGGTTGCGCTCCTTCACCAGCGCCACCACCTGCGCCCACTGCTCGGCGTTCAGATCCACGCCGGTGGGGTTGTGGCAGCACGCGTGCAGCAACACCACGGTGCCCGGCTCGAGCTGGCCGAGGTCGTCCAGCATGCCGGCGAAATCGAGGCCGTGGCTGGTGTCGTCGTAGTAGCGGTACTCCAGCAGCTGGAACCCGGCGGTGCGGAACACCACGTGGTGGTTGCCCCAGCTGGGATTGCTGATGGCGATCTTCGCGTTGGCGCCACCGACCTGCTTGAGCAGGTCCGCCGCCACGCGCAGCGCACCGCTGCCGCCGATGGTCTGTGCGGTGGCGACGCGGCCGGCGGCCAGCAGCGGCGACTCGGCGCCAAACAGCAGCTGCTGGCTGAGCGTGTTGTAGGCAGGCAGGCCGTCGATCGGCAGGTAACCACGCGGCTGCGTGTCGCGCGCCAGCGCCTGCTCCACCTGCTGCACCGCTTTCAGCACCGGCACGCGGCCTTGCTCGTCGGTGTAGATGCCCACGCCGAGGTTCACCTTGTTCGGGCGGGCGTCGGTGACATACGCCTCGGTGAGGCCCAGGATCGGGTCGCCGGGGGCCATTTCAACGGATGCAAAGATCGACATGGGCTGCTCGAGAAGTGGATGGATTGGAAGTATGGACGTCTAAACGCTTTCGTCGCCCGGCTGGCCAGCATAGCCGGCCAGCCAGTCGCGTGCATCGCGCGGCGTGGCGTCGTGGCGTGCGCCGAGCGAGGCGAAGTCGAACAGCGTGCGATCAGCCAGCTGCGAAGGCGACACGCTGCCCAGCGCGCGGAAGATGTTCTCGCTGCGGCCGGGCTGGATCTTCTCCCATTCGGCCAGCATCTGCGTCACCGCCTTGCGCTGCAGGTTCTCCTGCGAGCCGCAGAGGTTGCACGGAATGATCGGGAACGCCCGCTCCGCCGCGTAGGCGGCAATGTCGCTTTCCCTGCAGTACGCCAGCGGCCGGATCACCACGTGGCGGCCGTCGTCCGAGCGCAGCTTGGGCGGCATCGCCTTGAGCTGCGCCTGGTAGAACAGGTTGAGGAAGAACGTGCCCAGGATGTCGTCACGATGGTGACCCAGCGCGATCTTGCTGACGCCGTGGTCCGCCGCCCACTGGTACAGCGCGCCGCGGCGCAGCCGCGAGCACAGGCTGCACATGGTCTTGCCGGCAGGGATCACCCGCGTGACCGTGCTGTAGGTGTCCTGCTCGATCACGTGGAATGGCACGCCGCGCGCGGTGAGGTAGTCCGGCAGCACATGGGCAGGAAAGCCCGGCTGCTTCTGGTCGAGGTTCACCGCCACCAGCGCGAAGGGCACCGGCGCCTTGGCCTGCAGCGCCAGCAGCATGTCCAGCAGCGTGTAGGAGTCCTTGCCGCCGGACAGGCACACCATCACGGTGTCGCCGTCCTCGATCATGTTGAAGTCGGCGATCGCCTGACCCACCTGGTGGCGCAGGCGCTTGGCCAGTTTTCCGGCTTCGTAGTGCTGCTTGCGGGAGCGGTCGGATGAGGCGGACATCGGAGCGGAATCAGGGCGATAGCAGGCCATTGTAGCGGGCTGACCACCGCCGGGCCGGAGGCGTACACTTGGCGCTTCCTTTTTCCAGCGTGCGCCATGACGGCCAAGGATTCGCCCTCGATCCCCCAGCTGCTGGCCGAACTGCGGCTCGAGCATCGCGAGCTCGACACCGTGGTGGCGCAGCTGGTGGCATCGGGCTGTCGCGACGAGTTGCAGATCACCCGGCTGAAAAAGCGCAAGCTGCTGCTGAAGGACGCCATCGCGCGGCTGGAAAGCAAACTGATACCCGACCTCGACGCCTGATCGCCCGCCGCCATGACGCTGCTCGCCGCTGTCCGCCTGGAAGACGACCACGTCGCGCTCGAGCCGCTGCAGCCGGCGCACGCGCCGGCGCTGGAAACGGCCGCCGCCGACGGTGAACTGTGGAAGCTGTGGTTCACCAGTGCGCCGCCGCCGGGCCAAGCCGCGCGTTACATCGAGCAGGCGCTGGCCGGTGTGCAGACCGGCGCCATGGCGGCCTTCGCCGTGCGCGACAAGCGCAGCGGCGAGGTGGTGGGCACCACCCGTTACTACGCGTTCGATGCGGCGCTGCCGCGGGTGGCGATCGGCTACACCTGGTATGCCCGCCGCTACCAGAAAACCCACCTCAACACGGCCTGCAAGCGGCTGCTGCTGCGCCATGCGTTCGAGCAGCTGGGCTGCGTCGCGGTGGAGTTCCACACCGACCACCGCAACCTCGACTCGCAGCGCGCGATCGAGCGGCTCGGCGCACATCGCGACGGCGTGCTGCGCGCCCACATGCGCCGGCCCGACGGCAGCCTGCGCGACACGGTGTGTTATTCGATCCTCGCCGGCGAATGGCCCGACGTGCAGCGCTGGCTCGATCTGCGGCTGCAACGCCTGGCCGGCTGATGCTGTACGAACGCCGCGCCGGGCCTGCACGACTCACGCTTTGTGAACACGTTTCCTCGACAGTGCGCCTATGCTGGGCGCCGCTCGCACCGCTCGCTTGAGCGCCGGGCCTCACGGGATCGCTGATGCACGCTGACGCACACGAGATCCCGGCCTCATGGGGGCGGATGGCCGACAACGGCGCCGACGCCGGGCAGATTGCCGAGCATGTCGTGGCCTTGTGGTGCGGCATCACGCAGGCGCTGTCGCCGATCATCGGCCCTGCCGGTATCGCCGCGCTCTACCAGCGCAGCGTATTCCTGACCCGCCGCGAGCACCCTTCCTTGCAGTCGGCCGCCGCGCTGGCGCCGGCGCCGGATGAATTCGCGCCGCTGCGCATGGCGCTGGCCGCGCTGCCCGCCCACGAGGCGGCCAACACCGCCACCGCCCTGGTGCGCACGTTCCACGACCTTCTGGCCTACCTGATCGGCGACTCGCTCACCGAGCGGCTGCTGCGCTCCGTGTGGACCCCACCTTCAAGCGGCCAAGCCGTACAGGACACCGCGTCATGATCATGGCCAAGGCCACTATTCACCGGCTCTCCACCGGCGTGCCGGGGCTGGACGTCGTGCTCGGCGGTGGGCTGCCGGAGTTCTCCTTCAACGTGCTGGCCGGGCCGCCCGGCTGCGGCAAGACCACGCTGGCGCACCAGATGATGTTCGCCCTGGCCACGCCGGATCGCCCGGCGCTGTACTTCACGGTGCTGGGCGAACCGCCCTTGAAGATGCTGCGCTACCAGCAGCAGTTCGATTTCTTCGACAGCGAGAAGGTCGGCCAGTCGATCCACTTCATCAACCTGGCCGAGGAGGCCGGCAGCGGCGACCTAGGCAAGGTGCTGGCGCGGATCGTGGAGGAAGTGCACCAGCACGGGCCGGGGCTGGTGTTCGTCGACTCGTTCCGCTCGGTGGTGCTGGCCGGGCGCGACGGCGACCGCACCTTCCTCACCCTGCAGCAGTTCATCCAGCAGCTGGGCATGCTGATGACCAGCTGGCAGGCGACCACCTTCCTGCTCGGGGAGTACTTCCACGACAACGATCCCAGCCCGGTCTTCACCGTGGCCGACGGGCTGATCTGGATGCGCCAGAGCGTCCAGGGCAATTCGATGGTGCGCAAGATGGAGGTGATGAAGATGCGCGGGCAGCCGACCCAGCCCGGCCTGCACACCTTCCGCATGAGCCATGCCGGGATCAAGGTATTCGCGCCGCCGCCGCTGCCGCCCACCGCCTCGACCCAGCTGGAGCCGTTCACGCAGCGCCTGGCGATGGGCGTGCCGGAGCTCGACGCCATGCTCGGCGGCGGCCTGCCGGCGGGCTACTCGCTGCTGGTGGCCGGTCCGTCGGGCTCGGGCAAGAGCATCCTGGCCGGCGCGTTCCTCGCAGAGGGTGCCCGCCAGGGCGCAACCGGCGTGATCGCCGCCTTCGAGCAGCGCGCCGACCGGTCGCGCGGGCGCGCCGTGGTGGAGCTGATCCAGAGCGGCCGCATCGGCGTGGTCGACACGCGTGCGCCGGGGCTGTCGGTGGACGAGATGTCGATGCTGCTGCTCACCGAGGTGCGACGCCTCAAGGCAACCCGGCTGGTGATCGACTCGCTGTCCGGTTTCGAGCTGGCGCTGGCGCCGACCTTCCGGGAGGACTTCCGCGAGTCGCTGGCGCGGATGGTGTCGGCGCTGTGCGGCGCCGGCGTCACCGTGCTGATGACCTCGGAGCTGGAAGACCGCTACACCGAGCTGCGCTTCAGCCCCTACGGCACCGCGTTCCTCACCGACGCGATCATCGTGCAGCGCTACATCGAGGTGGACAGCCGCCTGCAGCGGGTGATGGCAGTGGTGAAGGTGCGCGCCAGCGCGCATTCGTCCGAGCTGCGGCAGTTCCGCATCGACGACGGCGGCCTGGCGATCGGTGAGCGGCTCGACGGCTATGAAGGCCTGCTCGACGGCCGGCCCACGCGCAATACGCGGCCCTCCGGGCGTGGCCCCGACGATGGCTGACCGGCGTCGGGCGGGCCGCGCGCCGTGAACCCGCCCATGGACCCGCCCGTGCCCGCCGCGCCGGATGACGGCACGCTGTCCGACGCCGAGCAGGAGTCCCTGCGCGAGGCGCTGGTAAGGCTGCGGGACGAACTGAGCCAGGCGCGTACCGCACTGGCGTCCACGCGGGCGACCGAATTGCAGGAAGCCAATGCTCGGCTGGTGGTGGCCGCGTTGCGCTCGGACGAGATCGCCGAGACCGCGCTGCGGCATCTTTCCGAGCTGGCGCTCAACAGTTATCGCGACGTGCTCACGGGCATCCCCAACCGTGTGCTGATGCGCGACCACCTCGACGCGGCAATCGCCATCGCCCGCCGTGCGGCCTCGCACTTCGCCGTGTTCTTCATCGACTTCGACCATTTTCGCGAGATCAACCGCACGCTGGGACACACCGCCGGCGACGAGGTGCTGCGGCTGGGTGCCCGGCGGCTGGGCTCGGTGATCCGCGAAACCGACACCCTCAGTCGCCACGGCGGCGACGAGTTCCTGGCCCTGATCACCCAGCTCGCGCGCCCGGGCGATGCGGCCCATGCGGCGCGTCAGATGCTCCACGCACTGGCGCAGCCGGCGGAAGTCGCCGGCGCAGCCATGGTGTTGTCGGCCAGCATCGGCATCGCCATCTATCCGCACGACGGCGAAGACGCCGACACCCTGATCAGCCACGCCGACGCGGCCATGTACCGCGCCAAGAGTGCCGAGCCGGGCTCGTTCCGGTTCTTCCGTGCCGACGAAGCGGCCGCCGAGGCGGTGGCACCGGCGCCGGTCGCGGCACGGCGCGTGGCGTCATCGCCAGCGCGTGCCGGCGATGCGTTCGAGAGCACCCTGCGCGAGGCAAACACCCAGCTGTTGCTGACCGCACTGCAGGCGCAGGAGCGCGAGCAGCAGCTGCGCGAAGCGCAGCACCAGCAGATCCAGTTCATGGCGATGGTGGTGCACGAACTGCGCCACCCGCTGACCCCACTGATGCTGGCGGCGGAAATGCTCGGCACACGTGAGATGCACGACAGCGCCACCCTCAAGAGCCTGCAGGGCATCGTCGACCACCAGGTGACCCGGCTGTCGCGACTGATCGGCGATTTGCTCGACGGCGCCCGCATCGGTGTGGGCAAGCTGCGCCTCAAGCGCCAGCCGATGGATCTGCTGCAGGCCCTGCACGATGCCACCGACGCCAGCGGTCCGCTGTTCGCGCTGCGGCACCAGTCATTGCAGGTGCGGCTGCCGCTGGGGCCTGTAGCCATGATGGGCGACACCGTCCGACTGACCCAAGTGTTTTGCAACCTGCTGGACAACGCCTCGAAGTACAGCGCCGAGGGCGCCGAGACCACCCTGACGCTCACAGCCCGGGAGCACGAGTTCGACGTCACCGTGACTGACAGCGGCATCGGCATCGATGCCGATGCGCTGGAGTCGATCTTCGGACTGTTCGTGCAGGACGACCGGGGGCTGGCCTGCTCGCACGGCGGGCTGGGCATTGGCCTGGCGCTGGTCCGCGAGCTGGTGCAGGCACATGGCGGGCAGGTGTCGGTGCACAGCGCCGGCCACGACCTCGGCAGCACCTTCGTGGTGAGCCTGCCCAGGATGGCGTCGGCGGCGGATGCACCATTCCCCGGCCTGCCGCAAGCCCCGGCCCCGGCAGCGCCTTAGAGCAGCCGGTTGGCCAGCCGGTCCAGGCGCACGCCCTTGAGCCGGCGCAGCAGCTTGCGCACCGGCGCCGGGTAGTCACGTGTGGTCTCCAGCGTTCGGTAGTCACGCAGGCGCGTGGCGTGACGCTTCAATGCGATCCACTCGGCAGCGTGCTGCTCCCGCAACAGGCCGTCCGGGTCGCGCAGCAGCAGGGCGTTTTCCAGATCCAGCGACCACGCGCGCGGATTGAGGTTGTTGCCGGTCAGCACCGACACGTCATCGTCGATGAACAGCCCCTTGAGGTGGAAGCTGTTGTTGCCGTGCCGCCACAGGTGCAGGCGCAGCTGGCCGCTGTCGAGCTGGCGCTGGTGGGTGCGCGCGAAGCGGCGCAGGTTGGCCTCGTACAGGTACGGCAGCACGCCGATGGTGCGGAACGGCTCGTCCGGCGGCACGAAAAAGTCGTTGGCGGTCTTGTCGCCCACCATGATCTCCACCGTGCAGCCGCGCCGCAGCAGCAGGCCGAGCACGGCGCGCACCGGGCGCGGCAGGTTGAAGTACGGGGTGAGCAGCACCACCCGCTCGCGCGCATCGCGCAGCAGCGCCAGCAGGGTCTGGTTGAGCGCGTTGTCGCTGCGTCCGAAGCCCGCCATTGGCGTCACCGCCACCTCGCCCGCGGCGAGCGCATCGCGCGGCACCGCGTAATCCGCCTGCGCCAGCCGCTGGCGAAAGGCGCGGATAGCCGGCACCAGCGCCGCCGTGGTCGGCACCGGCTGCTGGTCGAGCCGGCACACCGCCGGCTGCGCCGCGAATTCACGCTGCACGAAACCGGCCATCGCGTCGGCCAGGCCGGCTTGGCACAGCACGTGGTAGCGATCGAGCCGGTAGCGGCCGTGGCGCGCCAGGTAGACGTTGTTGATGCTGGCGCCCGAATACAGCACGGCATCGTCGATCACCATGCCCTTCAGATGCAGTACGCCGAACAACTCGCGGCCCTGCACCGGCACGCCATAGATCTTCACGCCCGGCCCGCGTTCGGCGGCGACGGACCGATACATGCCGGCATTGCCCTCGCTGCGCGCCTTGCCGATCAGGCCGCGCTGCGCGCGATGCCAGTCGACGAACACGCTGATGTCCAGCCCGGGCTGGCGATCGTGCGCGTCATGCAGCGCGGCAAGCAGCTCGCGGCCCGCGTCGTCGTCCTCCAGGTAGAGCGCCACGATCACGATGCGCCGCTGCGCCGTGGCGATTGCCGCCAGCAGGCGTTCGCGAAAGCTGGCCGGATCGGTCAGCGTAACCACGCCTTTCGCCGGCACCGCGAATGCCGCCAGGTCTCCCACCCTGCTGCGCATGCGGTCCGCGCGGCCGAACGGCAGCAGTCGCCGCGCCACACGGCCGGGAAGTCGAGTCAGTCGTTTCATCGCGGACAAGGATGGCGCCCTGGACGTGGTCGCAAAGTGTCCAGCATGCCGGGATCGCCGGTGCGGGGAAAGCCGCTGCTCAGCCGTCATCGGCGAGGAACCGGGCGATCCGGCTCAAGCGTCGGCGCTGGCGGCGGATGTACCAGAGATTGAAAGCGACGGTGGCCAGCACGATCGGTCCATTGAACGCGACCTGCACCAGCAGGATCTGCCGCAGCCGATCATCGTGTTGCCAGCGTGCGGGCTGAAGTTGCGGCCAGGCCAGCACAACGACAACGACCAGCAGCAAGGCGAGACCATACAGACCGGCCTTGGCCAGACGGATACCCGCGTGCGCCCTGTGCTCGGTCAGCTGCATCAGCGCCCTGGCGTTGTCTCCTCGCGCGCGCCAGGTGCCGCGACGTAGCCAAAACGACGCCATCCAAAACACCAGCACCAGCACCATCGCGGCGATGCAGAAGATTTTCCAGCGCAGGCTGAGCGCGGGGTGATGGATCAATCCCGCGGTCTGTACCAGCGCCAGTAGCGAGGTGACCGCCTCGAAAGCCACCATGGCGACCATCCGCCAATGCTTGTTCCTCACCTGGCGCTGTAGCCGTTGCACATCGACCACCGGCTGGTGCTGCCAGCTCTCGCTCCACTGGCGCCACTCGTCCTGCTCGATCATGCGCCACCTCCAAGTCGCTGCTTCAAGGCCGCCCGCGCCCGGTTCAGGCGCACGCCGACGGCATTCACCTGAATGCCCAGTGCGTCGGCGATGTCGGCATGGCTGAAGCCTTCCAGCGCCAGCGTTACCGCCTGTCGCAAGGCCAGCGGCAGTGCGCGCACCGCGGCCTGCAGCCGCATGCCTTCCTGCCAGGTGTGGGCCTGCTGCTCCGGTGCGATGCCGGGATCCGGCAGATCCTCCGGCAGCGCGGTTGAGCGCGGTCGCCGCTGCTCGCCCAGCACGTGGCTGGCACCGCGGTTATGTGCGATCCGCGCCACGAACGTGCGCATGCCGGCTTCTTCCCGCCAGCCTGGCAGCGCACGCCACAGGGCCAGTGCGATCTCCTGCAGCAGGTCGTCGCGTAGGGCCGGATCGGCCTCGTAGCTCGCCGCGATGCGCGACATCAGGCCGGCATGCTCTGCGAGTACCTGGGCGAAGCGATGACCTGCTCCCACGACGCCTCAGCCCGCCTGCGACGGGCCGGCCAGGTCACGCCAGGCGGCATAAGCCAGCAGGGTGCCTAGTGGCATCAGCAAAAGCAGCAGCGGCATCGCCCACGGGGTGGACAACGCCACGGCGAACAGCGCGAGCTGCGGCAGCAGGGCGAGCGCGAAGGCCGCGGCGTGTGCCGCCACCCGCTGCAGGCTTCCCGCCAGCGACGCCAACACACCCTCTCCACGGAACAGGAACAGCGGAGGCGCCAAGGTCAGCAGCGTCGCGGGCACCAGGCCGGGCAGCAGCAGCACGAACTCCAGGCGGCGCGTCTGCAGCGCCGGGTACTGCATGAGGTGACCGAGCACGACGGCATCCCAGACGACTGGCCCGTAGACCAGCATGGCGCTGGCTACCTGCACGGCGAACACGACGAGTCCGATGGCAGCGGCCAACGCCCACAGCGATGGCCAGCGCGGGTGGCGCCAACCCGCAACAAGGCAGCTGAAGCGCAACGCTTCGCCGCGCGCGAGGTGATCCAGTCCAATCC
Source organism: Dyella sp. (assembly GCF_035685805.1). GTDB lineage: Bacteria > Pseudomonadota > Gammaproteobacteria > Xanthomonadales > Rhodanobacteraceae > Dyella_A. The sequence goes on along the minus strand of NZ_DASSAB010000003.1, from coordinate 42,739 downwards.
AGACGCCCACCGCCAGCATCGGCACCACCGCCTTGGAGAGCACCGTGCCCACCGCGGGCAGCAGCTGCAGCAGGGCCTCGGCCACCAGGCAGGCGAGGCTCAGGAACACCAGCTTCAACGGGGCACGACGCCAAAGGCGAAGCGCGTCGCGATACCAGCCGCTGGCGCGGGTCAGCGCGGAAGGAGCGGGGAGCATTGCGGGGGGCGCGGCGGTCGACATCGTCATTCCTTGATGAGTGATGGTTTCTCCTTAGTCCATCGCCGCGCCGAAAACCTTACAGGCCAGCCGCGGGTAGCCCGGCTTATCGGATCACGAGCACACGAAAAGGGCGCCCGAGAGCGCCCCTGCATCGTGCACGTTGGACGTAGTTGCCCGCTCAGCCGCCCTTGATCGGGTAGGACTGGAAGCCGGCCGCCGGCACCGTGGCCGGCGCGCTGCTTCCGCTGCTGGCTGGCGCCGTGCCGCTCGCGGGCAGGCGCTGGCTGCCGCAGCGGTAGGCGCCCCACGGCTGCGAGCCGTCGGCCGGCTCGCCGAGCGGCTTGATGGTGTCGGCATGCATCTTGGCCGCCTCATTGCGCGCCATCACCTCGAGCTCGTCGCGCACCTTGATGTCGTTGCGATCCACCGGGCCGACCCGGTCCATCACCGACACGGTGACCTTGCCCAGCTCCTGGCACTGCGAGACATCGCCGTTCCAGGAGGTGCGCACGGCCTTGCCGGCGTCATCGAGCTTGATGCCCCAGGAGCACGCGCTGAGCAGCACGACGGGAACGAGCAGCAGGGTCTTGCGCATGGAAAGCTCCGCGGTGGATGACATGAAAACGGGAAGGCCGAGCCGTTGCCGGCCCGGCCTTCATCGTAACGCGGGAACGCCGTGGCGTTCCCCAACCGGCGCTTACTTGCCGGCGGCGGGGGCGCCGGAGACCGGCTTGCCGTCAGCGTCGAGCACCTTCATCGCGCCCAGGTCGAGCTTCTGCAACGGCTGCTCGATCTTGGACAGGTCGCCCACGATCACCCAGGTGAGCTGGTTGGGATGAATGATCTCCTTGGCCGCGGCGTTGACCTGGGCGTCGGTCTGGGCCTCGGTGCGTGCCTTGAGCGTCTGCACATAGTCGTCGGGGCGGTGGTAGAGCGCGATGCCCTGCAGCGCGCCCATCACCGCATCGGTGGTCTGGTAGCTGCCCGGCAGCGAGCGCACGTCGCCGGACTTGATCTTGTCGATCTCGGCCGACGTCAGCGGCTTGTCGCCCACCACGCCCCTGGCTTCCTTCAGCATTTCCGCCACCGACTCGGCGGTCTTGTCGGTCTGCACCGGCGCGTACAGCAGGAACGGCCGCTGGCCCTGCGCCTGCTGCAGGAAGCTGAAGGCGCCATAGGCCCAGTGCTTGTCTTCGCGCAGGTTCATGTTCAGGCGCGAGGTGAAGGTGCCGCCGAAGGCACTGCTCATGGTCTCGATCGGCAGGTTGTTCGGCGCCTCGGTGGAGGGTGCCAGCACGCCGGCGAGGATCAGCGTCTGCTGCGCCCCCGGCCGGTTGATCAGGTACACGCGCGGGTTGGCCGGCGGCTCGACCTTGGCGAGGTACTTGGCCGGGACCTTGCCGCTGGCCTTCCAGTCTCCGAACTCCGCGTTGAGCTGCGGGATGATCTTGTCCAGCGTGGTGTCGCCGGCGACCAGGATCTTGACGTTGTCCGGACGGATGAAGTCCTTCATGAAGCCGCGCATGTCGGCGGTGGTGAGCGAGGTGATCGACTCCTCGGTGCCCGAGCCGGTGAACGGGATGGCGTAGGCGTGCCCCTCGCCGTAGAGCAGCGGCGGCAGCGTGCGCAGCGCGATGCCCACCGGCTGGCTCTTCTCCTGCGCGATGCCGGCCAGCCACTGGCCGCGCACGCGGGCCACGTCGGCGTCGCGGAAGGCCGGGTTGCGCACGATGTCGGCGAACAGGTCCAGCGACGGCTTGAGCTGGTCATCCAGCGCGTTGAGCGAGGCGGTGCACGAATCCAGCCCGCAGCCGGTGCTGATGATCGCGCCCAGGCGCTGCTTGCGCTTGGCGATCTCCAGCGAATCGAGTGCGGTGGTGCCCTCGTCGAGCATGCCCATGGTGAAGCTGGAGGTGCCTAACTTGCGCCCCTGGTCGGCCGCGTAGCCGGCGTTGAACTGCAGTGCCACCTGCACCGCCGGCACGGCATGCCGCTCGGCCAGGATCACCTCGATACCGTTGGCAAGCTTGCCGTGCTGCAGGGTCGGGAAGGTGAGGTCGGGGAAAGTCTTCACCGCCGGCACGCCCTTGCTGCGGTCGACGCCGCTCTTGACCGCATGGAAATCGCCCTTGGCCGCCATCACCGGCTCCGGCTTGCCCGGCGCGGCGGGGCGACCGCCCACGGTGGCCATGTCCTCGGCTTCGACCTTGCCCGGCGTGACGGTGAGGGTGTAGTCGCCCTTGCCGATCCACTGGTCCGCCGCGGCCTTGACGGTGGCCGGGGTGGCCGCCATCAGCACGTCGAAGTCTTTCTTGTACTGGCCGGGGTTGCCCGAGTACAGCTGGCCCTCGGCCAGGATCGAGGCCTGCGTGTTGACGCGCTCGAGCCCGCGCACGAAGGCGGCGCGGACCTCGGTCTTGACGCGCGCGAGTTCGTCGGCGGTCGGGCCGTTGGCGAGGAACTTCTGCCACTCGTCGGCCACCGCCGCCTCGACCTTGGCCGGGTCGACGCCCTTCTTCACGTCCACCTGCAGCTGGAACAGGCTGGCGAGCGCGTGCTGCTCGATGTCCACCGAGACGCTGTCGGCCAGCTTGTCCTGGTAGACCAGGCGCTGGTAGAGGCGCGAGGTCTTGCTGCCGCCAAGCACGGCGGCGGCCAGCTGCAGCTGGGTGGTGTCGTCGCTGGTGCGCGGCGGCACGTTCCACTCGCGGTAGATGCGCGTCTGCGCCACGTTGTCGGTCATCGTGCCGCGGGTCGCTTCCTTGCGCGGCGCCACCCACGCCTGCGGGCGCGGCACCTGCGGACCGGGGGCGATGTCGCCGAAGTACTTCAGCGCCTTTTCCTTTGCCTGCGCCACGGTGATGTCGCCGGACAGCACCAGCACGGTGTTGGCGGCGCCGTAGTAACCGCGGAACCAGTTCTTGACGTCGTCCAGCGAGGCGGCGTTCAAGTCGCCCATCGAGCCGATGGTGTCGTGGTGATACGGATGGTTGGCCGGGAACGCCTCGGCCTGGATCAACTCGCCGACCCGGCCGTAGGGCTGGTTCTCGCCCTGGCGCTTCTCGTTCTGCACCACGCCGCGCTGCTCGTCGAGCTGCGGTTTGCCGATCGCGCCGAGCAGGTGGCCCATGCGATCCGATTCCATCCACAGCGCCATGTCCAGCGCGGTGGTCGGCACGGTCTCGAAATAGTTGGTGCGGTCCAGCCAGGTGGTGCCGTTCTGGTCGGTGGCGCCAGCGAGCTCGAACGGCTTGAAGAACTCGTCGTTGTGGTTCTCCGAGCCCTGGAACATCAGGTGTTCGAACAGGTGCGCGAAGCCGGTCTTGCCCTTGGGCTCGTACGACGAGCCGACGTGATACCAGATGCTCACGGCGACCACGGGCGCCTTGTGATCCTCGTGCACGACCACGGTCAGGCCGTTGGGCAAGGTGAAGCGCTCGTAGGTGAGGTCGGGGATCGACTGCGCGGCGGACGCAGCGGCGGGCGAGGCATCGGCGGCAGCCAACACGGGCGCACCGGCGCCCAGGGTCAGCAGACCGGCAATCAGCAGGGCAAGCGGTTTCTTCGACACGGTGAAACTCCTTCTCACGGGTTAACTGCCCGACGGTAGTGCCCCCGCCGCATCGGTCGCAAATGACGAATGGCAGGGGTGCGTCCGCGCGTCCGCTGCGTTGTCCGGCAGCGGACGGCCGCTGTCCGCGGACACCTTTGCGGCGCGGGCCAGGCAATGACAAATGTCACTGCATCAACGGGTTATCGGTGACTGACGCGCTGGCACGGCGCTTGCGAGAGTAGCGGCACGGACATCCCGCCCTGGTCACGCAAGGAGACACCCCATGAAATTCGAATCGCTGCTGCTGCGCTGCCTGTTTGTTGCCTGCCTCACCGTCAGCGGGCTGATCGTCGGCGCGATGCTGATCCAGACTCCGCCATCGGTCCGCCTGGCTGCCGCGGGCGTCACGGCGCCGGTGCTCGGTAGCGCATTGGTCGCGCCGGCGGCCGGCTGCGCCCTGCCCCCCGATGGCGTGTTCTGCCCCCGCCAGCAAGGCTGAGTTGAGGGCGGCGGCGTATCGGGCGCCGCAGCGCGCGTTCGCCCAAGCGCATTGGCCTCGATCGCGGCGATAATGCGCCGATGTTCCACGTCATCCTGTTCCGCCCCGAGATTCCACCCAACACCGGCAACGTGATCCGGCTGTGCGCCAACACCGGCGCCACGCTGCACCTGATCCGGCCGCTGGGATTCACGCTGGACGACGCGCGGCTGCGGCGCGCCGGCCTGGACTACCACGAGTACGCCCGCCTGGCGGTGCACGATGATCTCGCCGGCTGCCTGGCGGCGATCGGCCAGCCGCGAGTGTTCGCGTTCTCCACCCGCGGCCGCACTGCGCACGTGGAGGCACGCTTCGCGCCCGGTGACGCGCTGCTGTTCGGCTGCGAGACGGCCGGGCTGCCGGCGGAGGTACTGGAGGCGATTCCGGTGCCGCAGCGCCTGCGCCTGCCGATGCTTGCCGAGAGCCGCAGCCTCAACCTCTCCAATACCGTGGCGATCGCCGTCTACGAGGCGTGGCGGCAGTGCGGGTTCGCCGGGGCGGCAGCGCTGGCGTAGTCGGGCGGCGTCGACGCGCCCCTTCGTCAACGGCAATTGACCGCACCGCCGTGGCCGCGCGGCGACCGCTACAATCGGCCGATGACTGCGACCACTCCCAACGCCTGGCTGCCTCTGCCGCTGCGCCGCCTCGCCGGCCGCGCACTGGAGACGGCGCTCAACCACACGCTGTCGCTCGACCCCGACACCCAGCAGGCGCTGCGCGCACTCGATGGCCGGACGGTGCAGCTGCACCTGCGCGGGCCGGAACTCGCGCTTGCGGTCGCCGTGCAGGGCGGCCGGTTGCAGGTCAGTCCGCCGGCGGATGACAGCCAGCTGCGCGTGGCCGCCACGCCGGGCAGCCTGCTCGGCATGCTGCTGCGGCGTGGCGGCGACGGCGTGGCGCCCGGCAAGGTCGAGATCGCCGGCGACGCCGATCTCGCCCGGCGGCTGGAGAAACTGGCCAGCCGCTTCGCCCCGGATTTCGAGGAGGCGTTCGCGCGCAGCTTCGGCGACGTGCTCGGCGTGCCGCTGGCGCGCGCGATCCGCAGCGGGCTTGGCCATGCCAGGGACACCGCCGCACATCTGGCCGAAGACGGCGCCGACTGGGCGCGTGACGAGGCGCAACTGGTGATGGGCCCGGGCGAGGTGGACGATTTCCTCGACGGCGTGGACGCCCTGCGCGAGCGCAGCGATCGGCTGGAGGCACGCCTGGCGCGACTGCAGCAGCGTCTTCAGGGGCCGGCCGCATGAGGCGGCTGTCGGTGTTCCCGCGGCTGCTGCGGGTAGCTTCGGTACTGCTGGCGTGGCGGCTGGACGAGATCGTCGAGACCGCCCACCTGTTCCGTCCGCTCAAGCTGGTGCGGCCGTTGTTCGGCACGCCGCGACCGGACGTGGCCTCGCTCTCGCGCGGCGCCCGCCTGCGTGGCGCGATGACCGAGCTGGGCCCGATCTTCGTCAAGGCCGGGCAGGTGCTGTCGACCCGCCGCGACCTGATACCCGCGGACATTGCCGACGAACTGGCACTGCTGCAGGACCAGGTGCCGCCGTTCCCCGGCAGCGAAGCGCGTGCGGTCGTCGAGCGCGAACTCAAGCAGTCGGTCACCACGCTGTTCACCCGCTTCGATGAAACCGCGCTGGCCTCCGCCTCGATCGCCCAGGTGCATGCGGCCACCCTGCACGACGGTCGCGAGGTGGTGGTCAAGGTGCTGCGCCCGGGCATCGCCAGGCGCATCGCCAACGACGTGGCGCTGCTGCGCTCGCTGGGCGAACTGGTGAACCGTTGGCATCCGAACGCCGACAAGATCCGCCCGCTGGAAGTGGTGGCCGAGGTCGAGAAGATGCTCGAGAACGAGCTCGACCTGCAGCGCGAAGGCGCCAGCGCAAGCCTGCTCAAGCGCAATTTCGCCAGCGGCGTGGACATGTACGTGCCGGCGGTGGAGTGGGACCTGACCACCGACGGCGTGCTCACGCTCGAGCGCGTGTATGGCGTGAGCTGCGACGACGTGGCGGCGATCGACGCGGCCGGCGTCGACCGCAAGGCGCTCGCCGTAAAGGGCGTGCGGGTGTTCTACGAGCAGGTGTTCCGCGACAACTTTTTCCATGCCGACGCGCATCCCGGCAACGTGTGGGTGGACCTCACGCGCAAGGACGATCCGCGCTTCATCGCGCTCGACTTCGGCATCATGGGTTCGCTGCCGGAGGCCGACCAGTACTGGCTGGCGCAGAACTTCATCGCGCTGTTCGAGCGCGACTACCAGCGCATCGCCCAGCTGCACATCGACGCCGGCTGGATGCCCGCCAGCATGCGCGTGGACGAGCTGGCCGCGGCGGTGCGCACGGTGTGCGAGCCGTACTTCACCCGGCCGCTGTCGCAGATCTCCATCGCCGAGCTGGTGGTCAAGCTGTTCCGCACCGCGCAGAAGTTCGAGCTGACCCTGCAGCCGCAGCTGATCCTGCTGCAGAAGACCCTGCTCAACATCGAAGGCGTCGGGCGCATGCTCGACCCGGATATCGACATCTGGGCGGTGGCGCACCCGGTGCTCGAGCGCATCCTGCGCGAGCGCTACAGCCTGCGCCGCACCCTGAAGGAAGCACGCAAGCGCCTGCCCGAGTGGATCCACGCCGCGCCGCAGTTGCCCGATCTGGTGCGCGATGCGCTGCGCCAGGCCGGGCGCGGCGAGATGCGCAGCGTCAGCGACCCGCTCGCGCTGGTGCTGCAGGCGGATATCGCCCGGCGCCAGCTACGGCTGCTCGGCGGTGCGCTGCTCGGCGGTGCCCTGCTGATCGGCGCCACGCTGCTGTGGACGCTGGCGCCGCAGCAAGGCATCTGGCCGCCGCTGGCCGCCGCCGTGGCGGGACTGCTCGCCTTTGCGGTCACCTGGCCTCGCCGCCGCTGACTTCCGGCCAGAGCCTGCTTGCGGGCGATGCCGGTCGCTCTGAATCGTTATCGAAATCAGGACATCGTCCGCGCGCGGGCGCCTGCCGCATCCCCAGGAATGCATGATCGAGATCCTCTACCAGGACGATGCCCTGATCGCGGTGAACAAGCCCGCGGGCCTGGCCGTGCATCGCTCCAAGATGGTCGGCAACGCGGAGGAATTCCTGATCGACCTGCTGCGCGAGCAGATCGGCGGCAACGTGTACCTGGCGCACCGCCTCGATCGCGCCACCAGCGGCGTGCTGCTGATCGCGCGCTCCAGCGAGGTGGCCAGCGCGCTGGGCGAGCAGTTCATGGGGCGCGACGTGCGCAAGCAATATCTCGCCGTGGTGCGCGGCTGGCCGGAGCCGGTCGAGGCGCTGATCGACTACCCGCTGCCCGGCTCGCGCGAGACCGGCCCGCGACGCGAGGCACGCACGCACTACCGCCGGCTCGCCACGGTGGAGGTGCCGATTGCGCTGGGGCGCTATCCGCAGCAGCGCTATGCACTGGTGGCAGCGGAGCCGGAGACCGGGCGGTTCCGGCAGATCCGCAAGCACATGGCGCACATCCACCACCCGATCATCGGCGACTGCCAGCACGGCCGCGGCGACCACAACCGCCTGTACAAGCAGCACTTCGGCTGCCACCGCATGCTGCTGCACGCGCGGCGCATCACCCTGCGTCACCCGGTGAGCGGCGAGCCGCTTGCGATCGAGGCACCGCTGGACGAGGCGTTCAGTGCGCTGCTCACGCGCTTCGGCTGGCCGGCCAGCCCCCTGTGATGTCGATCCGGTGGCCGGCCCTGCAATGGCGCAGTGCGCCTTCGCCGGTTTGCGCCGGTCGCCTACACTGCGCGCCATGTTGACGATCAGCCGCACTCTCGCCATTCCCGACGCCGAGCTTGTCGAACGCTTCCTGCGTGCGGACGGTCCGGGCGGGCAGCACGTGAACCGCACCGAGAGCGCGGTGGAGCTTCGCTTCGACGTGGTGCGCTCGCCCAGCCTGCCCGACGCCGTGCGCGAGCGGCTGCTGTCGCGGCGGGATCGCCGCCTCACCGACGATGGCGTGCTGGTGATCCAGGGCCGGCGCTTCCGCGACCAGGGCCGCAATCGCGACGATGTGCGCGAGCGCCTGGCGGAGATCATCCGCGGTGTGCTGGTACCACCGAAGAAGCGCGTGCCCACCAAGCCCACCCGCGGCTCCAGGGAACGCCGCCTCGCCGGCAAGCAGCTGCGCAGCCGCATCAAGCAGGGCCGCGGCAAGCCGGGCACGCACGAATGAGGCCGGTGGTGCCGCCGCTGCCGCCGCAGGCGCCGCGTATCCGCAACCGGTTCTGGCCGTGGCTGTGCCGTGGACTGCTGCGACTGGGCGGCTGGCAGCTCCGCGGCGAGCTGCCGAACCTGGCCAAGCTGGTGGTGATCGGGGCACCGCATTCGAGCAACTGGGATGGCGTGTGGGGCCTGCTGATGAAGGTGGGCCTGGGGATCGACATCTCGATCATGATCAAGCGCGAGCTGCTCGACAGCCCGCTGGGGATCATCCTGCGCCCGCTCGGCCTGATCCCGATCGACCGCGGCGCCGCCACCGACATCGTGCAGCAGATGGCGGCGCGGTTCGCCCGGCAGGAGCGGATGTGGCTGGGCATCACGCCGGAGGGCACGCGGCGCAGGGTCACGCAGTGGAAGAGCGGGTTCCTGCGGATAGCGCATGCGGCGAACGTGCCGATCCTGCCGGTGTTCATCGACTACCCGAGCAAGAGCTTCACGCTGGGGCAGCCGGTGATCCTGGGTGAGGACGAGCGCGACGAGGTCGCCATGGCGCGCATCCGCGCCCTGTTCCGCGGCTACCGCGGCAGGCATCACGACGTCGACGATTGAACATCAACGCTCGGAGTGGCCCGGCTGGTCGTAGTCGCGGTGGGTCAGCAGGCCCGGGCGGATCAGGTCGATGAAGGCGCGCGCCTCGGCGCCCAGGAACTTGCCCTTGCGCATCACCACGCCGTAGGCGCGCTGGGGGAAGTACTGCTTCATGTTGCGCACCGCCAGGCGTGCGCGGTCGGCCGCGGTGATGCAGATGCCGGTGACGATCGAGATCCCCAGCCCCATCGCCACGTACTCCTTGATCACGTCCCAGCCGCCGACCTCGATGGCGACCTGGTAGGGCACCTGGCGCTGCTGGAACACCAGGTCCACCAGCCGGTAGGTGGACAACCGCTGTGGCGGCAGGATCAGTCCGTAGGGCGAAAGATCCTCCAGGGTGAGGTCGACCTTGCGCGCCAGCGGATGATCCAGCGGGGTGATCAGCATGGGGTCGTAGTGGTAGATCGGCGCCCAGGCGATGTCGTTGGGCACGTCCAGCATGGAGCCGACCGCAAAGTCGGCCTTGTCCTCGCGCAGCATCGCCATGCCGTCCTTGCCGGTGACGTTGGCCAGCTGCAGTTGCACGGCCGGGTACTGCTCGCGGTAGCGACGCACCAGCTCCGGCAGCAGGTACTGGATGGTCGAGGTGCCGGCGGCGATCACCAGCCGCCCCGCGTGCAGGCCCTTCACCCGGGCCTGGAAATCCCGATCGAGGTTCTCCCACCCTTCGACCAATGGCCGGGCCAGCTCGTACAGCGCTTCGCCGGCGTCGGTCAGGTTGATGCGGCGCCGGTTGCGCTCCATCAGCGCCACGCCCAGATCGCGTTCCAGCGCCTGCAGCTGCAGGCTGATCGACGGCTGGGACAGGTAGAGCGACTCTGCCGCCCGCGTCAGCGTGCCGAGTTTCACCGTCGCCACGAACGCCCGCAGCTGCTTCTGACGACTGCCCTTGTAGTAGAAGCGCGCAGGATCGGCGGCCTCCTTCACGCCCCCTGTACGCTTGCGTACGGCGCCCGAAGACGACTTTCCACTCGATTTTCGGGCCGGGGGCGCCATGCAAAGGTCTTTACATTCAATGTATTGAAAAGGACATTGGTATTATCAATGTCAAAAATTGAAACATTTGCTTTGTCAAAGCATATCAGCCAGTCCTAGTTTGGCGCTCCACCCGAGGCGGAGCGAAAGTCATGGCCGTACCCAAGGAACGCCTGCAGAAGGACCCGGTGCAGATCTACGCCGACAGCACCGGCTACGAGGAGATCCTCACCCCGGCCGCGCTGGCATTTCTGGCCCGGCTGCACCGGTTTGCCGAACCGCGCCGCCAGCAGCTGCTGCAGGCCCGCGCGACACGGCAGGCCCGTTACGATGCCGGCACGCTGCCCGATTTTCGCGCCGACACGGCCTCGATCCGCACCGGCGACTGGCGCGTCGCGCCGATTCCCGAGGCGCTGCGCGACCGCCGCGTGGAGATCACCGGTCCGGTCGAGCGCAAGATGATCATCAATGCGCTGAACTCTGGCGCGAAAGTGTTCATGGCCGACTTCGAGGATTCGTCGGCGCCGAGCTTCCGCAATCAGCTCGACGGGCAGGTCAACCTGCGCGACGCCGCCAACGGATCGATCAGCTACACCTCGCGCGAGGGCAAGCGCTACGAGCTCGCCGGTGAGACCGCGGTGCTGGTGGTGCGTCCGCGCGGCTGGCACCTGCCCGAGCGGCACGTGGTGGTGGACGACCAGGTGATGGCCGGCGCGCTGGTGGATTTCGGCCTGTTTGCGTTCCACAACGCGCACCTGCTGCACGCGCACCAGCGCGGACCGTACTTCTACCTGCCCAAGCTCGAGGCGATGGAAGAGGCCGCGCTGTGGGACGACGTCATGGCGCTGGCCGAAGCCGAGCTCGATCTTCCCGCCGGCTGCATGAAGGCCACGGTGCTGATCGAGACGCTGCCGGCGGTGTTCCAGATGCACGAGATCCTGCATGCGCTGCGTCGGCGCGTGGTGGGACTCAACTGCGGCCGCTGGGACTACATCTTCTCCTACCTCAAGACCCTGCGCGGACATCGCGACCGGCTGCTGCCGGAGCGGAGCCAGGTGGTGATGACGGTGCCGTTCCTGAAGGCGTACTCGGAACTGCTGATCCAGACCTGCCACCGCCGCGGCGCGTTCGCGATGGGCGGCATGGCGGCGCAGATCCCGATCAAGGGCGACGAGGAAGCCAACGCCGCCGCCATGGCCAAGGTGCGCGCGGACAAGCTGCGCGAAGTGCAGGCCGGCCACGACGGCACCTGGGTGGCGCATCCGGCGCTGGTGCCGGTAGCGCAGGCCATCTTCGACGAACACATGCCGGGGCCGAACCAGCTCGGGCGGCTGCGCGAGGACGTCGCGGTCGGCCGATGCCAGCTGCTGGCGCCATGCGCGGGCTCGATCAGCCGCGCCGGCTTCGACAACAACGTCGAAGTGGCGCTGCGCTACACCGCCGCCTGGCTGGACGGGCTGGGCTGTGTGCCGATCCATCACCTGATGGAAGACGCCGCCACCGCAGAAATTGCCCGCGCGCAGCTTTGGCAGTGGCTGCATCACGGCGGCGTGGAGTTCACCGACCACGCGCCGATCGACTTTGCCTTGTTCGATCAGGCGCTGGCGGCGCACACGCACAGGTTGCGCGAAAGCACCCATCCCGGTGCCGCCAAGGCCGATGCGGCCGCAGCGCTGCTCTCGGCGCTGACCCACGACGACCAGCTGGCCGATTTCCTGACCCTGCCCGCCTACGACCAGCTCTGACCGACCCCACCTGCCCCGCGATCCTCATGCTTTGGAGCACGACCATGAAAAATACCCTGCCGACTGCCGAACAGATTTCGCTCGACTGGAGCAACAACACCCGCTGGAGCGGCGTGCAGCGTAATTACACCGCCGACGACGTGGTGCGCCTGCGCGGCACCGTCGGCGTCGAGCACACGCTGGCCCGCCGCGGCGCCGAGCGGCTGTGGAAGTCGCTGCACAAGGAAGACTTCGTCAACGCGCTGGGCGCGCTGACCGGCAACCAGGCGATGCAGCAGGTGAAGGCCGGGCTGCAGGCGATCTACCTCTCGGGCTGGCAGGTGGCTGCGGACGCCAACGTGGCCGGTGAGATGTACCCGGACCAGTCGCTTTATCCGGCCAACTCGGTCCCGCTGGTGGTCAAGCGCATCAACAACACGCTGCTGCGCGCCGACCAGCTGCATCACGCCGAAGGCAACGACAGCACCGATTGGCTGGTACCGATCGTGGCCGACGCCGAGGCCGGCTTCGGCGGCGTGCTCAATGCCTTCGAGCTGATGAAGGCCATGATCGAGGCGGGCGCCGCCGGCGTGCACTTCGAGGACCAGCTGGCCTCGGTGAAGAAGTGCGGCCACATGGGCGGCAAGGTGCTGGTGCCGACCCGCGAGGCGGTGGACAAGCTCAATGCCGCGCGGCTGGCCGCAGACGTCTGCGGCGTGCCGACCCTGCTGGTGGCGCGCACCGATGCGGACGCCGCCGACCTGCTCACCTCGGACATCGATCCGAACGATCGCCCGTTCATCACCGGCGAGCGCACGGTGGAGGGCTTCTTCCGGGTCAAGCCGGGCCTGGACCAGGCGATCAGCCGCGGCTTGGCCTACGCGCCGTACGCCGACCTGATCTGGTGCGAAACCAGCAAGCCGAACCTGGACGACGCCCGCAAATTCGCCGAAGCCATCCATGCGAAATACCCCGGCAAGCTGCTGGCCTACAACTGCTCGCCCAGCTTCAACTGGAAGAAGAACCTGGACGACGCCACCATCGCGAAGTTCCAGAAGGAACTCGGCGCGATGGGTTACAAGTTCCAGTTCATCACGCTTGCCGGCTTCCACAGCCTCAACTACGGCATGTTCGACCTGGCCCACGGCTACGCGCGCCGCCAGATGAGCGCATTCGTGGAGCTGCAGGAGAAGGAGTTTGCCGCTGCCGATCGTGGCTTCACGGCGGTCAAGCACCAGCGCGAGGTCGGCACCGGCTACTTCGACCAGGTGACCCAGGCGATCCAGCAGGGACAGTCCTCGACCACCGCGCTGACCGGCTCCACCGAAGAGGCCCAGTTCAAGCACGCTGCGGCCTGAGCCCGGCAACAGCACCGGGAGCGCTGCGTATGCGCAGCGCTCCCGGTGGCAGCTCACTCGCTGGGCTGCGCCGGAACCAGGGCAATCACCAGCCAGCCCGAGCGCGGCTCCACCTCCCGCTTGGTCGATACCACCCGCAGCGCTCCGCGCTCCTCGATGCCGAAAAGCAGGATCGCGCCCGACCCGTACTGCTCGATGAACTGCGGCCAGTCGAAAGCGGGCGTGAGCCGGGTCGACTTGATTCGCCAGCCGGCGCCGAGCAGCTCCGCAAAGCGGCCATGGGTCATGCCGTCCTCGAACAGCGGTGGCGCCAGCAGGCTTTCCGCCAGCGAAGCGCGGTCGGTGCTGTCCTGCGGTGCCAGGTTGCGCAACCGGTAGACCTTGCCGCGCCCGAATTCCTCGCGATAGTGCAGGCAGGCGAGCGAGTTGCGCTCGCGATGCGTGGACATCGCCAACAGTCGGCCGATGCCGGTGAGGTCCAGGTGCCGCTCGGCGTGAGTGGAGGCCGGGTTGCCGAAGAACGTCGGCAGCCCGTCCATCCGCGCGGTGCGGATGCCCTCCCAGTCGTCGTCCGCCAGCAGCACGCGCACACCCGCCTCGTGCAGCGCCTTGGCCACCGCCCGGGCCACGATGTCGGCACCAAACACCAGCACACCGCGCGGCTCCGGCTCCGCTACCTTCAGCCAGCTCGCCAGGGGCCGCGCCGTGGCGCTCTGCAGCACCACGGTGCCGATGATCAGGATGAACACCAGGGGCACCAGCGCCTCCGCGCCGGGCAACCCGAGCGCGCCGAGGCGCAGCGCGAACAGCGCGGAGACCGCCGCCGCCACAATGCCGCGCGGCGCCACCCAGGCGATCAGTGCCCGCTCACGCCAGGACAAGCTGCTTCCCGCGGTGGCGATCGCCACCGTCAACGGCCGGATCACCAGCTGCGATGCCAGCAGGATGCCAAGCCCCGCCATCAGCATGCCCGGCGGCAGCGGCCACGGCAGGCGAGCGGCGAGCAGGATGAACAGGCTCGACACCAGCAGCGTGGTGAGGTGCTCCTTGAAGTCCAGGATGTCGTCCACGTGCACGCCGCGCATGTTGCCCAGCGCGATGCCCATGATGGTTACCGCCAGCAAGCCCGATTCATGGGCAACCGCATTCGACAGGCTGAAGCTCAGCAGCACGGCCGCGAGAGTGCCGAAGTTCTGCAGGTATTCCGGTATCAGCTGGCGGCGCAGCATTTGCGCCAGCACCGCGGCCGCCACGGCGCCGGCAACCACGCCACAAAAGATGGTGCCCAGAAAGATCGCGATCGTGTGGCCCTGCTGCCGCGAGATGATCGCCTCGTAAATGAGTACGGCGAACAATGCGCCGAGCGGGTCGATCACGATGCCTTCCCAGCGCAGTGCGCTGGCGATACGGGCGTTCGGGCGCAGCGTGCGCAGCATGGGCGCGATCACCGTGGGTCCGGTGACACAGGTCAGCGCGCCGAACAGCAGCGCGATGTCCCAGCTGAGGCCGGCGAGCAGTCGAGCGGCCGCTGCCAGCAGCAACACCGCAACCACCGCTCCGTAGCTGACCAGGCCGCGCACCGCACGGCCGATGCCGCGCAATTCGGCAAAGCGCAGGCTCAGGCTGCCTTCGAACAGGATCAGCGCCACGGCCAGCGACACCATCGGAAACAGCAGCGGCCCCAGCAGTCGGTCCGGCGCGACGATGCCGGCCACCGGTCCCAGCACGATGCCGGCGAGCAGCAGAAACAGGATCGCCGGCAACTTTACCCGCCATGCCAGCCACTGCGCGAGGAACCCCGTTCCCAGAAGGCCGGTGAGCAACAGGCCGAGTTCCATATTCATGCGACTCCCAGATCGTGCAGCGCTCCATCGGAGCACGCGCATCGGCCGGCGTCCACCCGGGCGGCAGGCAAGTCGAAGGAAAGGAAGGGAGAAAAGATCGCCCCGGTATCGGCGGGAGGGGGAGACCGATACCGGGGCGCGGGGTCGGCGCTTTAGCGAACCGACGGGTTCAAATATAGCAGGGGCGACAGCCCAGTCAATACCGGCCGGTACAGAAATGGCTCCTCAGAAGCGCCGGTACTGCAGCGCCTCGGCCAGATGCGAGCGATCGAGCAGCGCGGCGCCGCCATCGAGGTCCGCAATCGTGCGGGCCACCCGCAAAACCCGGTGATATGCCCGCGCCGACATGGCAAGGCGTTCCAGCGCGGCCTCGAACCACCGCCGTTCCGCTGCGCCGAGCGCGCAGTCGCGTTCCAGCTCACGCGTGTTGATCTCGGCATTGGCGCGTCCGGCGCGCTGCAATGCGTAGTCACGGGCCCGGATCACGCGGGCGCGCACCGTGGCGGAATCCTCGTCACGCTCGGTGCGCGGCGCACCCAGTTCCGCCAGCGGCACGCGTGGTACCTCCACACTCAGATCGATCCGGTCCAGCAGCGGCCCGGAGATCCGGCCACGGTAACGCTGGATCTGGTCCGGCGTGCACTGGCAGCGCTGTCGCGGGTCCCCCGCATAGCCGCAGGGACAAGGATTCATGGCGCCGATCAGCTGGAACTGCGCCGGGAAGCTCGACTGCCGCGCGGCCCGCGAAATCATGATCTGCCCCGACTCCAGCGGCTCGCGCAGCACTTCGAGCACGTGGCGGCTGAACTCGGGCAGCTCGTCGAGGAACAGCACGCCGTTGTGGGCCAGCGAGATCTCGCCCGGGCGCGGGTACGACCCACCGCCGACCAGAGCCACCGCGGACGCGATGTGGTGAGGCGCCCGAAACGGGCGCTGTCGCCACTGCGTCAGGTCGACCGGTTGCCCCGTCACCGACAGGATCGCGCAGGTCTCCAGCGCCTCGGACTCGCTCAGTGGCGGCATGATGCCGGGCAGGCGTTCAGCCAGCATGGTCTTGCCGGTGCCCGGCGGACCGATCAACAGCAGGTGGTGCCCGCCGACTGCCGCGATCTCCAGCGCACGGCGGGCCTGGAGCTGACCCCGCACATCGCTCATGTCGGGGCCGCCGCTTGCACGATCGACCGCGTCGCAATGCGCCGGCGCGCTCAGGCTGGACGCGTTGTGCAACCAGCCGCAGACCTCGGCCAGCGAGTCGGCCACCATCACGTCGACATCGGGCACCAGCGCGGCCTCGGCCGCGTTGGCCAGCGGCACCACCACGCGGCGACCGCGGGCGCGTGCACGCAGCAGCGCCGGCAGTACGCCGGATACACCCCGGATGGCGCCGGACAGGGCAAGCTCGCCGAGGAACTCGCAATCGTCGAGTTTTTCGCGCGGCACCTGTCCGCCGGCAGCGAGAATCCCGAGGGCGATGGCGAGATCGAAGCGCCCGCCATCCTTGGGCAATTCCGCCGGAGCGAGATTCACCGTGACCTTGCGGTCGGGATAGTTGAAGGCGGTGTTCTGGATGGCTACCCGCACGCGGTCGCGCGCCTCGCGTACGGCCGCTTCAGGCAGGCCCACGATGTTGGTGCCCGGCAGACCCCCGGAGAGATGCACTTCCACCATTACCTGCGGTGCGGTCACACCTTCCTGTGCGCGACTCAATGTAACGGCCAGGCTCATGCGGGCGACCGGGCAGCCAGAGTGGCAAGGAGAGGACGGAGGCTGGATGACGAGCGCATGCAGCAGCTCCGATCAAAGACGCATAAATAACCGCCCCCGACCGTTCTCGGGGTGAGGGTGACAGGTCGGGGGCGGCTCCCGGGAGACGTCGGTGCCTAAGATCCGCGAACAGCGGCCATCGTCTCCAACTCGGCGATGCGCTTTTCCAGTGCCTCGACCTTTGCGCGGGTGCGCGCCAAAAGCTGGGTCTGGACGTCGAACTCTTCGCGGGTGACCAGATCAAGGTGGCGCAATCCCTGCGCCAGGACGTCGTGAAAGTTGGTTCGCAAATCCTGATGCGCTTGAGCCAATCCTGGCGGCACCAACGAAACAAGTCGCAGGGCAATTTGATCGATATCCTGCCTATCCATCATGGATAGCACCTCGAACTCGTCGACATGAAGTCTAGGTAAACGCGTTGTGCAGACGCCATCGGTGGGCTCCCTCAGAGTTTGTAGGCATTTTCCTACACGGGCGGTTGCAGGGCGACAGCTGCTTGTATTCCGGCGCAAAATGGCGCGCCGCGCTGGCCATTTTGCCAGCGTGCGTCAACAGGAGCGTCCATGAAGCTGGTATCGGCGGTGATCAAGCCTTTCAAACTCGACGACGTGCGCGAGGCGCTTGCCGAAGCCGGAGTGCAGGGCATCACGGTCAGCGAGGTCAAGGGCTTCGGCCGCCAGAAGGGCCACACCGAACTCTACCGCGGTGCAGAGTACGTGGTCGACTTCCTGCCCAAGATCAAGCTGGAGGTGGCCGTGGCCGACGAGCAGCTCGAGCGCGTGATCGATGCGATCCAGCAGGCCGCGCGGACGGGCAAGATCGGCGACGGCAAGATCTTCGTCAGCCCGCTCGAGCAGGTGATCCGGATCCGCACCGGCGAGATCGACAACGACGCGCTGTGAGCCTCTCAGTTGCTCGCCTGCACCGCCGCCTGCGCCCGCTCGAAGCGCCGGTGGTGAACCAGCAGGCCACTGAAGTAGGCCACGTAATAGCCCACCAGCAGTCCGAACAGGGCCAGCGTAAGCGGGCTGTTGCCGAACGCGGGCACCGCGTGTGCACCGGCTTCGGCCTGCTGCATCTGCGGCATGATCACCAGCAGGCGCCAGGCTAGCCGTCCGATCAGCAGCACGGTAAGCAGTGCGCCGATCCACGGATTGGGAATGTAGCCGTCGCTGCCGTCCTCGCGCCGCTCGAAGCGGGTCAGGCGCAGCCCGGCGAGCCCGAGCAGCGCGCCCCCCAGCACGCCGCCGGCCAGTCCCTCCAGCAAAAGCGGGTTGTGCAGCCCGCCCAGGCCCATCAGCACGCCGATGGCGGCGAAGATCGCGATGCGCGCGGTCATGCGCCCGCGCTGGATCGGCTGCCGACCGAACTGGGTGCGGATGCGCCGCCAGATCACGAAAGCGATCAGCGGAACCATGATCATGAGCGGCGTAACGTGTGGCGTCATCGCGCAGTGTCCCGACGGAAGGTCGATCCAGAGTAATCCGGCGCCCCATGTGGCACGAGGGCCGGAAGGCACGCGTCGCGAGTGACGGCTGTCATCCGCCGGCTACTTCGCCTTGCCCTGATTGGCCACCGCGGCCATTTTCGCGGCAATCGCCTCGGCGTCGCCGAGGTACTGATGTCCGAGCGGACGCAGGTTCTCGTCGAACTCGTAGACCAGCGGGATGCCGTTGGGGATGTTCACGCCGACGATCTCCTCGTCGGAGATCTGGTCCAGGTATTTCACCAGCGCCCGCATCGAGTTGCCGTGCGCCACCACCAGTACCCGTTGGCCGCTGCGGATTGCCGGCGCCAGTACCTCGTGCCAGTAGGGCAACACGCGCGCCACGGTGTCCTTGAGGCATTCGGTATCCGGGATCTGGGCCGGATCGAGCGCAGCGTAGCGGGGGTCGTGCAGGGCCTCGTTCGCCGCACGCTCCAGCGCCGGCGGCGGGGTGTCGTAACTGCGCCGCCAGATCTTCACCTGCTCCTCGCCGAACCTGGCGGCCGTTTCAGCCTTGTTGAGCCCGGTGAGTGCGCCGTAGTGGCGCTCGTTGAGACGCCAGTCGGTCAACACCGGGATCCACATCTGGTCGAGCGACTCCTGCACGCCCCAGAGGGTGCGCACGCAGCGCTTGAGCACCGACGTGTGCGCCACATCGAACTGGTAACCGGCCGACTTCAGCAGCGCACCGGCTTCCCTGGCCTCGGCAATGCCCTGCTCGGTGAGGTCGACGTCGGCCCAGCCGCTGAATCGGTTTTCGAGGTTCCACTGAGACTGGCCGTGGCGGATCAGGACGACTTTGTGCATGGCAGGGGCATCGCAGTGGAAAAGGAAAATGGTGCAGGGCGCCGCCGCGACCGTCAAATGCGGCCCTGCCAGAGGTCACGCTAAACCCCGGCGGCGGCGGCGGCATCCGAGCTGATGTTGTCTTCCACGGATTGGCGCGCCGGTCGCCATTCCCATCCATGCCAAGGAGTCCACCATGCGCCGTCATCTGCTCGCTTTCGCCCTCATCCTCGCCCTGCCACTGGCTGCCTCTGCGCAGGACAGCATCGACAAGGTCAACGGCAGCGTCACCGTGGAAACCGGCCAGAGCGCCGGCGACGTGAGCACGGTCAACGGCGCGGTGCGGGTGCAGGACGGCGCCACCGTGCGCGAGGCAAGCACGGTCAACGGCGCCGTGGAGTTGGGCGAGAAAGCGCATGCGCGCGAGATCGGCACCGTCAACGGCGCCATCACCCTGGGCGCCGGCAGCCAGGTCTCGGGCAAGGTGGAGGCCGTCAACGGCAGCATCCGGCTCGATCGCGGTGCGGAGGTCGGCGGGCACGCGTCCAACGTCAACGGCTCGATCAGCCTCGATGCCGCCCACGTCGCCGGCGGCCTGGGCACGGTGGCCGGCGACATCACGGTGGGCGCCGACTCGCGCGTGGAGGGCGGGATCGTGGTGGACAAGCCCGGCGGCTGGTTCCACCTCGGCCACCAGCGCACGCCGCACGTGGTGATCGGCCCGCACGCGGTGGTGCAGGGCACGCTGGATTTCCGCCGCGAGGTGGTGCTGCAGGTCAGCGACACCGCGCAGATCGGGCCGGTGAAGGGCGCCACGCCGGTGAAGTTCAGCGGCGCGACGCCCTGATCAGATCACGACAGCGCGGACGCCGACCGGCCGGATGGCGATGTCTCGCCGGCCGGGCCGGCGCCGCTCTGGCGGTGCCCGCCGGCAGACCCCTGAGCAGCCACGGTCACGCCCAGTCGCGCGGCACCAGGTAGTCCGCCAGGCGCGCTTCTTCACTGCCCGGCGCGGGACGATAGTCGTACTCGAACCGCACCTGCGGCGGCAGGCTCATCAGGATCGACTCGGTGCGCCCGCCCGACTGCAGGCCGAACAGCGTGCCCCGGTCGTAGACCAGGTTGAACTCCACGTAACGTCCCCGCCGGTACAGCTGGAAGGCCCGCTCGCGTTCGCCGTAGGCCGTGTGCTTGCGGCGCTCGACGATCGGGATGTACGCGTCGATGAAGCCCTGGCCCACCGCCTGCGTGAACGCAAAGCACTGCTCGAATCCGCCCTCGGTGAGGTCGTCGTAGAACAGTCCACCGACGCCACGCGTCTCGCCGCGATGCTTGAGATAGAAATACTCGTCGCATGCGCGCTTGAAGCGGCCATAGACCTCGGGCCCGAACGGCACGCACAGGTCGCGCGCCACGCCGTGCCAGTGCTTTACATCCTCGTCGAACGGGTAGAACGGAGTCAGATCGAACCCGCCGCCGAACCACCACACCACCTCGCCGTCAGGTCGGGTGGCCTCGAAGTAGCGCACGTTGGCGTGGCTGGTCGGCACGTACGGATTGCGCGGATGCAACACCAGCGACACGCTCGCCGCCATGTAGGGGCTGCCGGCCAGCTCGGGCTTGCGCGCGGTGGCAGCCGGCGGCAACGTCTTGCCCAGCGTGTGCGAGAAGTTCACGCCGGCCTGCTCGAACACCGCGCCCTCGCGGAGCACGCGGGTGCGGCCACCGCCGCCGCCCTCGCGGGTCCAGGCGTCCTCGGCAAAGCGCGCGGAGCCGTCCGCCGCCTCGACCGCCGCGCAGATGCGGTCCTGAAGACCGCGCAGGAAGGATTCGGCGCGATCGGCCTGCTCGCTCATGATTCGACCACTCGTGTGCATGAAGGCCGGAAGCTTAACAAGAGGCCGGCGGATCCGGCGCGGCGCCACTGCCGCGGATCAGCGTATACGTCCGGCCATGCGGTGGTGGCCGATCAACTGCGCCCAGCGCACGCCCAGGTCGATCCACATCACGTACGCCGACTCCAGCAACAACAAGCGCACCTGCCGCGGACTCCAGCTCAGACTCGGCTCCGCCGCCACCGGCACGCCGTGGAAACCCAGTCGGCGGGCCAGCAACTGGCAGCGGGCAAGGTGGTAGCGGCTGGTCACCAGGGCGACCGGCGGGAAGCGCGCGGCGCCGACGCCGGGCTGCAGCAACGCCCGCGCCTGACGCAGGTTTTCCAGCGAATCGGTGGACTCGTGTTCCAGCTGCACCGGAACCTGCGCAGGCAACGCCTGCTGCTGCAGCCAGCGATGGCCCGCCGCGGCCTCGCTGATGCTGCTGGTACCACTGCGCCCTCCCAGCAGCAACAGCCGCTCGGCCAGCTGCGCGCGGGCAAGGGTCAGCGCCCGGCTGAGGCGGTGGCGGTAGTCCGGGCCGGGCTCGTCGCGCTCCAGCCGGCGCCCGAAAACCAGCACGATCATGCGCTCCGGCGGCTGCAACGGGCTGTGCCGGGCGATGCGCAGCACGTGCAGCAGGTAACCCACCCAGATCAGGCCACCGCTGGCGAGCAGGGCGGCGACGCTCACGGCCGCCGCGTGCCACACGTCGCGGTCGGCGAGGTAACGTCGCAGGCGGGTGGGAGAAGCAGCGGCGGCCAAGGCGATCGTCCCGCGGATGAGTTCGCCAGTGTGCGCAGTCACGGCGGAGCCGGCAACGCACAAGGTGTCGCGGGTGGCTGCACGGCTTCACCTGCCCGCGCCGCGGCGCTAGGCAAGCTTCGGGGGGCCGGCTAGGCTTTCCGGATGCCTGATCCCATGACTCCCCTCGCCGTCTCCGCCTATACCGCAACGTCCGCTCTCGGCCACGGCTTGGAGGCACACGCGCAGGCCCTGGCCGAGGAACGCAGCGGCCTTCGTCCCAATGCCTTCTCCAGCGCACCGTTGCCGTGCTGGATCGGCCAGGTGGAAGGGGTCGATGACAGCCCGCTCCCGCCCGCGCTGGCCGACTGGGAGTGCCGCAACAACCGGCTCGCCTGGCTGGGCCTCAACCAGGACGATTTCCTCGCCCGTGTGACTGCGGCGAAAGCGCGCTACGGCGCCCACCGCATCGCGCTGATGCTGGGCACGTCCACCGCCAGCATCGGCGCCACGGAAGAAGGCTACCGTCGCCTCGATGCGGACGGCGGCCTGCCGGACGACCTGCTCCGCCCGGCCATCCATGCACCGCATTCGCTGTGCGCCTTCGTGGCCGAGGCGCTGGCGATCGAGGGACCCTGCCTGACCGTCTCGACGGCCTGCTCGTCCAGCGCCAAGGTGTTCGCCAACGCCGAGCGGCTGATCCGGCTTGGGCTGGTCGACGCTGCCGTGGTCGGTGGTGTCGACACGCTGTGCGACAGCGTGCTGTTCGGCTTCAACGCGCTGCAGCTGGTGTCGCCGGAACCGTGCAAGCCGTTCGACGCCGGCCGCTGCGGCATCTCGATCGGCGAGGCCGCCGGCTTTGCGCTGCTCGAGCGCGTCGAAGCCGCACCCGAAGCGCCGCGCCTGCTCGGCTACGGCGAGGCGACCGACGCCCATCACATGTCCACGCCGCACCCGGAGGGGCTCGGCGCCGAGCTGGCGCTGCGCGATGCGCTGGCGCGGGCGAGCCTGGACGCCAGCCGGGTCGATTACATCAACCTGCACGGCACTGCGAGCCAGAAGAACGACGAAGTGGAGGCGGCGCTGGTCAGCCGTGCATTCGGCGCCCACACGCGCGCCAGCTCGACCAAGGGTTTTACCGGCCACACGCTCGGCGCGGCCGGCATCGTCGAGGCGGCAATCACGCTGCTCGCGCTGCGCGACGGCGTGGTGCCGGGCAACCTCGGCGCCAGCGAGCCGGATCCCGGCTGCGGGCCGCAGTTCGCTTGGCGCACCGAGCGGCGTGCGCTGCAGGTGGCGCTCAGCAATTCGTTCGGTTTCGGCGGCAACAACGCTTGCCTGGCGTTCGCCCGCGCGGAGCACGCGGCATGAGCGCACTGCAGGTCACCATCGAAGGCGTGGGCGTGTGGAACCCGCAGCTGGGCAGCTTCGCTGCGCTGCAGGACTGGCTGGCCGGACGCGAGGTAGCGCCGCCGTCGCGGCCGGCGGCCGCCACCTTGCCGGCGAACGAGCGGCGCCGCGCGCCGGAAAGCGTGTTGCTGGCCAGCGAGGTGGCCGGCCAGGCGGTGGCGATGAGCGGTCGCGCGCCGGGCGAGCTCGCCTGCGTCTTCACCTCCAGCCACGGCGACCAGGCCATCACCGATTACATGTGCGCCACGCTGGCGAGTGCGCCGGCCGAGCTGTCGCCGACCAAGTTCCACAACTCGGTGCACAACGCGCCCGTCGGCTACTGGACCATCGCCACCGAGTGCCACGCCGCGTCCACGGCGGTCTGTGCGCACCGGTTGAGCTTCGGCGCGGGCCTGCTCGAGGCGGCTGCGCTGGCGCTCGCCGATGCGCGGCCGGTGCTGCTGGTATGCAGTGACGTCGCCGGCAGCGGACCGCTGCGCGAGGTCACCTACTGCGAGCAGTCTTTCGGCTGCGCGATGGTGCTCGCTCCGGCCGCGGCTGGCGACCGGCACGGCATCGCCACGCTGCGCCTGACGCTGGGCCGCCGCGCCGAGCCGGCCGCGCCGCGGCCTGCGCTGGCGTCGTGGCTGGCGGGCAATCCCGCCGCCGGAGCGCTGGATCTGCTGGCCCCGCTGGCGCTGCGTGAAGCCGGCGCGTCGGTGCCGGTTTCGGCGCAGATGGCGCTGCACGTGACGATGGAGTACGCCGGTTGAACCCGCTGCCACGCTGGTGCGTGCTGATCCCGTGCCTCAACGAGGAGGCGGCGATCCGCGACGTGGTGTCGTCGGTGCTGGCGCTGGAGGTGCCGGTAATCGTGGTCGACGACGGTTCCGACGACCGCACGCCGGAGATCGTCCGGGCGCTGCCGGTCACGCTGATCCGCCATCCACACCGCGCCGGCAAGGGCGAGGCGTTGCGCAGCGGCTTTCGCGAAGCGCTGCGGCAAGGCTATGAGGCGGTGCTCACGATGGATGGCGATGGCCAGCACCTGGCG
The DNA here is from genome assembly GCF_035685805.1 of Dyella sp. Taxonomy (GTDB): domain Bacteria; phylum Pseudomonadota; class Gammaproteobacteria; order Xanthomonadales; family Rhodanobacteraceae; genus Dyella_A. The sequence goes on along the minus strand of NZ_DASSAB010000003.1, from coordinate 18,616 downwards.
TCGGACATCCCGCGCATGCTGGCAGCGGCGCAGCGCCACCCGGACCACATCGTGATCGGCGCGCGCCTGCTTGACCGCGAGCAGCAGCCGCGCGGGCGTCGCCGCGCCAACGGCGTGGCCGACTGGGGCATCTCGTGGGCCTGTGCGCAGCCGGTGGCCGACACGCAGAGCGGCCAGCGCTGGTATCCCCGTGAGGCGCTTACGCTGGTGGACCTGCCGGCGGAGCATTTCGTGTTCGAGGCCGCCATCCTCATCGCCGCCTGCCGCGAGAAACATCTCGGCGTGGTCTCGGTGCCGATCGCCTCGCGCTATCACGGCAGCTTCCGGCTCAGTCACTTCAAGCCGGTGCGCGACGTCACCCGCATCACCACCTACACCATCGGCCGGGTGGTCCACTACGGCGACATCGTGGCCAGCTACCGCCGCTCGCACGGACGCCCGCCGCCGGTGGAAGCCGATCTCTAGCGCGTCGCCTGCACCCGGCGACGCGAGCGTGCACAATCAGGGTCTGGAGAGGGCCGGAGCAAGATGACCGATACCACGCACGACGCGGTGATCCTCGGTGGCGGGCTGGCCGGGCTGTGCCTGGCGCTGCAGTTGCGCGGCGAGTTTCCCGGGATGGATATCGTGGTGCTCGAGCGCCGCGCCCATCCGCTGCCGGAGGCGGCACACAAGGTGGGCGAGTCCACCGTAGAAATCGGTGCGCACTACCTCGCCGACACGCTCGGCCTGCACGAGCATCTGGAAAGCACGCACATCCGCAAGTTCGGCTTCCGCTTCTTCTTCAGCGAGGGCCGCAGCGACCTGGAGGAAGTCACCGAGCTGGGCGTGCGCGAGGTGCTGCCCACGCCGAGCTACCAGATCGACCGCGGCATCTTCGAGAATTTCCTGGGCGAAGAAGCTCGGCGGCGCGGCATCGATTTCCGCGACGAGGTGCGGGTGACCGGATTCACCCTCGGCACCCACGGTGCCATGCACCAGGTGCGCTGCACCGACACCACCGGCACCGCCCACACGCTGCAGGCGCGCTGGCTGCTCGATGCCTCCGGCCGCGCCGGCATGATCCGGCGCAAGCTCGAACTCACCCGCGACAACGGCCATCACGCCAACGCGGTGTGGTTCCGGCTGAACGACCGCCTCGCCATCGATGGCTGGAGCGACGACGCCGAATGGCGCGGCCGCTGCACGCCGGCCGAGCGCTGGCGCTCGACCAATCATCTGTGCGGACCCGGTTACTGGACGTGGCTGATTCCGCTGGCGTCGGGTGCACACTCGGTCGGTATCGTGGCGGATGCGGCGATGCACCCGATCGAATCGATGAACACCTTCGAGCGGGCGCTGGCTTGGCTGGACACGCACCAGCCCGCGCTGGCTCGCGAGGTCGCCGGACGCCAGGACAAGCTGCTCGACTTCGCGTTCTTCCGCGACTACTCCTACGGCTGCGCACGCATGTTCAGCGCCGACCGCTGGGCGCTTACGGGCGAGGCCGGCGCGTTTCTCGATCCGTTCTATTCGCCCGGCACCGATTTCATCGCCATCACCAACACCTACATCACCGAGCTGATCCGCCACGACCGCGCCGGCAAGCCGGTGGCGCCGTACGCACGACTGTATGAGCGGCTGTTCGGTTCGTTCTACGAGAGCACGCTGGCGCTCTACCGCCACCAGTACCCGCTGCTGGGCAACGCGCAGGTGATGCCGATCAAGGTGATCTGGGACTACGCCTACTACTGGGGCGTGCTGTGCCAGCTGGTGTTCCAGCAACGCCTGACCGACGCCACGCTGTTTGCCGAACTGGCGCCGGAACTCGACCGCGCCCGCGCGCTCAACGAGCGCATGCAGGCGTTCTTCATCCGCTGGCATGCGGCGTCGCAACGGCGCAATCCGCGAGTCATGCTCGATCAGGGCGAATTGCCCTGGTTTGCGGCCATGAACGCCACGCTGCATGACGCGCTCGACGATGCCGGCGTGCGTGCGCGGCTGCGCGCAAACGTGGCCCTGCTGGAGGGACTGGCCGCGACCATCGTGGAGCGTGCCAGCGCCGACGGCGGCGAGGCGATGCGCGAGACGATGGACGATCTCGCCGGCGCGCCATCGGCACCGGCACTGTTCCGCGCCGCCTGAGCGCGGGCCGGCACAGGGCCGGCCGCGCGCCGGACCGCTGCTACTGGAGATCACCCAGCTGGCTGCCCTTGGCCGGCTGTGCCAGCCACTGGGCGATGTCCTTGCCCAGCGCCTTGACGGTGCGCCCGAGCACCGAGCACGAGCCCTTGAACCCGCCGAACGCGCCGCCCATCGAGTTGCGCCGTCCGGTGAAGTCAGCGACCTCCTTGCCGTCCTGGTAGAGCTTGCCGCGCACGGTGGTGGACTTGTGGTGGCCGATGAAGGCGTTACCGTCGGACGAGGCGTCCACGATCTCCATCACCAGCACCCGCCCCGGCGTCGTCGCATCGACCTGCGGCGCAAACGACACCTCGGTGTGATTCTCGCGCGCGTACTCGCGCACGAAATCCGGCAGCTGCTCGGTCAGCTTGCACTCGCGCTTGACGGCCCCGGCTACCAGCGCATCGTCGGCGTACGGCACCGGACGCTGCACCGTGACCGTGTCGGCCGCCTGGGCGACCGACACCGCGCCGCACAGCAAGGCGGCGGAAAACATGAGGTAACGCATGATCACTCCCTGTACAGGACCCTCTTGGTCCCGCCGGCGAGTATGCCGCAGCGGACGGCTCAGCCCATGCCGCCGTTGACGCCGATCACCTGACCGTTGATGTAGCCGGCGGCGTCCGAGCACAGGAAGGCAACCAGCGCGGCGACTTCCTCCGGCGTGCCCGCGCGCTGCGCGGGGACCATCTCGCGGATGCGCTCGGGCGGGAAGTCCTCGCCGATCATCTTGCCCGCGATGATGCCCGGAGCCACCACGTTCACGGTGATGCCGCGCGAGGCCATCTCGCGCGCCAGCGACTTGCTGGCGCCGTGCAGCGCAGCCTTGGCGGCGGCATAGTTGGTCTGGCCGCGGTTACCGACCACCGCCGCCACCGAACTGATCGACACCACGCGGCCGAAGCGCGTGCGTGCCATCGGCAACAGCAGCGGCTGCGTGACGTGGAAGAACCCGTGCAGCGACACGTCGATCACGCGGTGCCAGGCCTCGTCGGTCATGCCGGCCATCGGCATGTCTTGGTGCACGCCGGCGTTGTTGACCACCGCATGGATCGCCCCGTCGGCGAGCAGCGCCTCCAGTGCTGCGCGGGTGGCCGCGGCGTCGGCGACGTCGAAGGCGACTGCCTGCGCGCGGCCGCCCGCATCACGCACCGACGCCGCCACCGCCTCGGCGCGATCGAGTCCGCGGTTGGCGTGCACGATCAGCTCGTAGCCGGCCGCGGCAAGCGCACGGCAGATGGCGCCGCCAAGGTCACCGCTGCCTCCCGTGACCAGGGCGCGGCGCGGGGATGTGGATTCAGTCATGGGGTGCCTCGTCGCGTTCGCTCGGATGGATGACCGCCGCGCGGCCGCTGGCCAGCAGTTGCCCCTGCTGCTCGACGCGAAACGCGTATTGCGCACCGGCATCGTCGGCGTAGAGGCACTCGGCGTGGACGTCCAGACGGCCGCCAAGTGGATCGACATGTTCCACCTGTAACTGCACGTCGCGCAGGCTGACCAGGCGGCCGGGCTTCACCGTGGTGGCGCCTTGCGCGCGGTCGCGCAGCGCGCCGTGCACGGCCATCGCCTGCGCGCCGTACTCGGCCAGGTGCACCGCATGCAGGCCGTGGTCGCCGCACAGCGGGTTGTCGCCGCGGGCATGGCCTTCGCTCATGGCGTGGATGCTGGTGGCGTCCCACGCCAGCACGCCGTCGAGCAGGCACATGCTGCCGGCATGGGGAATCAGCGGCGCGAACTCAGTCTTGTCGAGCATGCGGTGCCATCAGGATCGAAAGGCAGAAATGGAAGGCCACGCCCAGGCTCACGGTCAACCCGATCGCCCGCAACACCGGGATGCTCGCCCAGCCGAGCATGCCGAACACCAGCAGCGCCGACAGCACGCACACGATGGTCGCGTGCAGCGTGCGCCGCTGCTCGGCGGGGTCGCCGGTATCGCGCTCGAAGAACAGCGCATAGTGCAATCCCAGCCCACCGGCGAGAATCAACGCGATCAGGTGGAACAGCGAGATCTCGATGCCGGCCACGCGCTCGACCGCGAGCACCAGGAACGTGGCCAGCGTCATCGGTGCCAGCACGTGCCACGCCCGCCGCACGCTGCGCAGGGCGAGGGTGATGGTGAGCACCAGCAGCACCGTGGCGACCGCGAGCGCCTTGAGGATGCGAACCCGGTACGCCGCCACTAAAGATTCGGCGGCGCCCTTCATGTCCAGCAACCGCACGTTGGCGCCGCTGGCCGCAGCCATCGCCTCGATCGCCGCCACGTCATGCACGCCGCTGACCGTGCCCAGCCCCAGCCAGTGGTCGCCCCGCTGCATCAGCATCGCGGCGAGGCGCTGGCCGAGCGGGCTGCGCGCATAGCGCGACGGGGTCAGCGGCGGCGCTGCGCGGGCCGTGGCCACATCGTCGACGAACGGCGCGAACAGATCCTTGCGGAACGGCAGGCCGTCGACCGCACCGGCCAGCGCGGCCTCCAGTGTGGCGCGGTCCGGCAGTCGGGCCTGCCGTGCACGCTGGGTCGCCACGCTGGGCAGGTACTTCGACGGCAATTCGATCGCATCCACCGCCTTGCGCGCGACCAGTGCGTCGACCTTGGGCGCCAGCACTTCCGAGGTCGCCAGCACGCCTTGTTCGGTCGGAACCTGGATCAGCAGCAGGTAACGGACATCCGGCGCACCCAGCGCGTCGCGCAGGCGCGCATCGCGCAGCAGCATGTCCTGCGGCAGCGGCGTCAGCGCGGCCAGGTTGTTCTGCCAGAACGGTCCCGGCGCGAACACGAGCATGAGCACGGTGACCGCCGCCACCAGCCAGGGCAGCCAGCGCGGCCGCGGCAGGTGATCGACGAGGTGACGCGCATGGATCAGCCACGGCATGCCGGCCACGTCACGCACATGCTGCGGCAGCAGGTGCGGGAGCAGGTAGCGCGTGCTGAAGCCCGCCACCAGCAGCCCGGTGATGGTGAACACCGCCAGCTGCTTCAGACCATTCACGCCGGAGGCGTAGAACGCGAGGTACGCGATGCAGGCCGAGGCGATCGCGGTCAGCAGCAGCGGCCACAGCTGGCGCACGCTCGCCACGGCGTCCTCGCCCGCGCGCCGATGGCTGAGCACGCGGATCGGGTACTCCTGCGCCACGCCGAGCAGGGTGAAGCCGAAAGCCAGCGTGATCCCGTGCACCTGCGGGTAGATGAGCACCAGCGTCGCGATGCCCGCGAGCGCGGCACTGGCGACCGGCAATGCGCCGAGCAGGAGTGAACGGAAGCTGCGGTAGGCCAGCAGCAGCAGCGCGATGAAGCCCACGGTGGAGATGCGTCCGATCCAGTCGGCCTGGGCCCGCGTCTGCGCGTTCACCACCACGCTGAAATAGCCGGGGCCACTCAGCGTGAGGGTGGCATCGGCGTGCCCGGGCAACGCCGCGAAGGCGGCACGCAGGCCGTCCACCGCGCGCTGCTGCGCGTCGGGGTCGAAGCCGGCGTCACGCGTCTGCACCAGCAGCAGGGCCTCGTCGCGGGGCGAGAACCACACCCCCTGGCGCACCTCGGGTGACTTCGGCGGCGACCACAACTGCGCCAGCTTCAGTACTTCCAGCGTGGGATCGCGCGGCAGCAGGTCCTTCAGCAACACCGCGGCGGGCGACGACAGGTCATCCAGCCGCTGCTCGAGCTGGTCGGAAAGATAGCTTTCGTCCATGGGCTGGGTGTCCAGCGTCGGCGAGAGCAGATAGCGGTACGGCAGCAGGGCGGTGTCGAGAGCGCCGAGGTCGAAGCTGCCGTTGATCACCTGGGTGTAGCGCGGGTCGTGCTTGAGCGCCGCGGCCAGCCCCTGGCTGAGCGCGGCCAGCCGGGTGTCTCGCGCAGGGGCCGCCGCGCTCCCGCAGATCCCCTGGCCGGTCGGCGTACCGGAACAACGTGCTTCGATCGCCACCAGCAGCAGCCGCGAGCCCGGCCCGTCGCCGACCTGCTCCATCAGCAGGCGCTGGTCGGGCGTGGTCGGGGCGGGCATGAAGGAGCGCAGGTCGGTGCTGACCACGAGCCGCTGCATGACCAGCAGGCCCAATCCGGCCAGCGCGACGATCCACACTGCCAGCAGCACCAACCGTCCGCGCAGCGACATGCCGCCGCCGGCCGCGCGCGTCAAGGAGCCGCCTGGCACAGGGCGATCAGCGCGTCGCGGGTGGGTGTCGCCGGCATGGCAGCGGCGAGCGGGCCGAGCAGATCGATCGCCGCATCGCCGTCGGCCTCCTGCATGACCATGCAGCGCGGCTCGTCGCCGCGACCCTCGATGCGTATCGAAGACACGGTGCGCGCGACCCGCTCGTCGCGCGGGGTAAGTGTGAGCGTCCAGGCCGCCGGTGCATCACCGCTGCGTTCGATCAGGAAAGCTTCGGCCAGCCGCGACGCGTCGCCGCTGAGCAGTGCGACGAAGCTGTCCAGCAACCCCTGCAGCTGCGGCGCATGCCGGAGCGAGAAACTGCGGGGGCGCTTGCCCTCGCGCTGCTGGGTGACCGTGCCTCCGGCAATGGTGAAGCTCTCGGCGCGTGGTGCATCGACGCGGCGCTGCAGTCGATCGCCCCCCAGCCAGGCCAGCTCGCCCGATACCATCAGCGGCTTGTCCAGGAGCTTCATGAAGCGCGCCTCGGCAAAGGCGGTGCGGGCCGGTGCGGGCCGGCCGAGCGAGGCGATCAGCGCCGCGGAGGGATCGCCTTCAGGCGCTGACGCGCTCGCCACCAGCGGCAGGCTCAGGCACAGCATGAGCATGCAGATCTTGCTGCCAGAAATCATAGAAATTGAACCAGTTGTAGGGAGCCAGGTGCACGTAATGTTCGAGTCGGGCGGCGTAATGGGTGATGAGCGCGTCGAGCGCGGGCCCTCGCTGGCCGCGCGGAATGTTCACCTGATCGGCCACTGGCTCGAATACCAGGCGGTAGCGGTTGCCACCCAGGTACAGGCCGAAGCAAAGCATCACCGGGACCTGCAGCGTGTGGGCCAGCAACCAGGGGCCGACCGGGAACGGCGCAGGGCTGCCGAGGAACGGCGCATGGCGAAGCGTCTCGTGATCGCGTCCGCGATCGGCCAGCAGCGCCACCACGGCGCCCGCCTGGCAGGCTTCGGACAGCGCCAGCGCGATGCTGGTGCCGCCCTGCGACGCGTCGATCACGCTGGCGCCCACTTCCGGCGCCAGCGCCTCGAGCATCTCGGTCATCGCGGGGGTTTTCTGCTTGTCCAGCACCACCCGCAGCGAGGTGTCGGGCCGGCGTGCGCCCACTGCCCGCAGCGCCTCGAAGCTGCCGTGATGCGAGCCCAGCAGCATCACGCCGCGCCCCAGCGCGATCTTCTCGTCCAGCAGGTCGAGCCCGATCGACTCGATCTCGAACGCGCTTTCGCCACGCGCCAGCAGGTAGACACGGTCCATGGTGATCGCGGCGAAACGGTGCAGGTGGCAGAACACCTCGCGCCAGCTCACCGGGCGGCCGAGCACGCGCTGAAGGTACTGGCGCGAGGCCTCGCGCTCGGGCGCGCGGCGCAGGTAGAAATAGGCCGTGATCGGGTACAGGAACAGCCGCGCGAAGCGACGCCCGCACAGCAGCGCGATGCTGCGGATCAGCCACAGCGCGAAGCGGCCGCCACCCTCGGGCCGGCTCTGCCAGTGTCCACTCATGCCGTCGCTCCTTCGACCACGCCACGCGCCAGCAGCACACCCGCCGGACCATGAATATGGAAACGCACGCGCCCACCCGTCTCACTCAGCTGCAGTGCGGCCGGCTGCTGCGGCAGCAGCGGCGCCATGAACTTGACCTCGATCACGCGCGCCAGCCGCTGGCCGCGCCACGCCCGCAGCGCCAGCGCCACCTGCTCGAGCATGACCACTCCGGGCACCAGCGGACGGCCTGGAAAGTGCCCCGGCAACGACGGGTGCGAGGCCGGCACCTGGAACGGGTGATCGAAGCAGTCGGCGGTCATCGGGGGGCGTCCTGTCCGTGCAGCAACTGCGGCCAGCATTGCATCAACTGCATCGCCTGGGCCTGCAGGGTGGGGTGTTGAAGATGGCGAAGATGCCAGCGGCGCCAGCCATACTCTGCGCCGAATGCCGCGGCGATCAGCACGTAGCCGCCCACGTGCTGGTACACCAACGCCCAGCCCGGCAGCGCCACGCCGACGAGGCCGAGCAGCAACAGGACCAGCAGGGCCAGCGCCTGCACGCACAGCAATGAGGCCCAGAAAATCGTCACGCGGCGCCCGTAGGCCGCCACGCCAGGCAGCGCCAGGCGGTCGGCGCCTTCAAGCACGCGGATGAACCGCACCACCCGCGGCTCCCGCCCCGCGCGCAGACTGCTGCCGAACCACCAGGCCAGACCGGCAATGATCGCCAGCGGGACCGCCTCCAGCAGGGCGCCAGCCAGTCCCAGCCACCCCATCACGACCACCAACAGCACCGCCGCCAGCCAGCCGCCCCATGCCCGCGGCGAGCCGCCAACCAGACGCGGCAGCAGCCACAGGGTGAGCAGCAGGATCAGCGCTGCCAGCGAAAAGACCCGTCGGTGGGAGATCGCCCCGGCAATCGCCAGCAGCGGATAAACCGCCAGCAGCGGCAGCGTGAAACGACGCAGCGCCGTCGCGTCCACAGCAGAGGCAGACGACTGGGTCATCGATGGATTCTGCACGCGCGAGGAAGGCCAGCCATGCTCATGTCGCCGATGCGCCCCCGCGCAAGCGCCCGTGGAGGCTGAAGCTCAGCCTGCGGCGCGATGCTGCTCGATATGCTCGGAAAGCGCGCGCAAGCTCGAGAAGATCTGCCGGTTGTCCGGATTGTCCGAGCGCAGCTGGAAGCCGTAGCGCTTGGACACGGCCAGGGAAATCTCCAGCGCGTCGATCGAGTCGAGGCCGAGGTCGCCGCCGAACAGCGGTGCATCGGGGTCGATCTGCTCGGGGGTCACCGACTCCAGGTTGAGGCTTTCGACGACCAGGGTGGCCAGTTCGTGTTGTGCGGCGGTCTGCTCGGCCATGCTCGTTTCCATACCCCAAAATCAGTGCCTCCCCCCGGTGGCAGCGGGCGTGGAGTGTAACATGGGGCCCTTGTCGTTCTCGGTAGATTGCATGATCCAGGGATCCGAAAAGCGGGCGGCGGACGTTGTCGCATGTCGCGCGCCGCAGGTGTCTTATCGCAACGTGGAAGTGGCCCGGGCGCTTGCCGAGCCGGGCATGCTGGCGGTGCTGGGATTTGGTGCCGGCACTGCTCCGGCCGACGACCCCCGCTGGCTCGCGCTGGACCTCGAGCCCTTCGACGCGCCCGCGCCGCTGGAGTGCTGGCAGGTCGAGGGCGCCGTGCTGGCCGGTACCGACGGCGCGGTGCAGTGGTCGCGCGGCGGCGGCTGGCTGTACGCGGCGGTGAACCTGGACGAGCGTGAGCACGGGGGGCCGGAGGAAACGGCAGCGCTTGCCTATGCCCAGCTGGGCCGCTTCGTCGCCGGCCAGCCGGAGCGTCACATCGTGCGGGTGTGGAATTACCTGTCCGCGATCAACCAGGGCGACGGTGACCAGGAGCGCTACAAGCAGTTCTGCAGCGGCCGCGCGCGTGGCATGGGCGATGCGTTCGGCAGCGGGTTCCCGGCCGCCACGGCGATCGGCCATCACGGCGCCGTAGCGCGCCTGCAGGTCTACCTGCTGGCAGCCGAACAGCCCGGCACGCGGGTGGAAAACCCGCGCCAGGTCAGCGCCTGGCGCTACCCGCGCCAGTACGGTCCCACGCCTCCGAGCTTCGCCCGCGCGATGCGACTGCCCGCCGACGACGCGCTGGCCATTTCCGGCACCGCCGCGGTGATCGGGCACGCCTCGGCGCACCATGACGACCTGCAGGCCCAGCTGGACGAGACCCTGGCCAACCTCGAGGCACTGCTGACGAGTGCGGACATGGCTGCCGGCTTCGACACCCACTCGCCGCTGAAGGCGTACGTACGCCACCCCGCCGATGCGCGCCAAGTGCGGGATTTCTTCCGCCAGCGGCTGCCCGGTGTCCCCGCGCTGCTGCTGCACGGGGACATCTGCCGCCGCGAATTGCTGGTGGAGATCGACGGCTGGCGTTACGCCTGATCCGCCCGGGTCGGCGCGGCCGGCCCAGCGGCGATACTCGGGGTCAGGGCTTCTTCAACGGACGCTGCCAGCCGGGCAGCGTCTGCTGGCGCCCGCGCGCCACCGTCAACTGTTCGGCCGGGGCATCGCGGGTGATCACCGAGCCGGCACCGATGGTGGCCTGCGCACCGATGCTGACCGGCGCAACCAGCGCGCTGTTGGAACCGATGAACGCGCCGTCGCCGATGCGGGTCAGATGCTTGTTCACGCCGTCGTAGTTGCAGGTGATGGTGCCGGCACCGATGTTGACTCCGGCGCCGATCTCGGCGTCGCCGATGTAGCTCAGATGGTTGGCCTTGCTGCCCTGGCCGATGCGTGCCTTCTTGATCTCCACGAAGTTGCCCACGTGTGCTCCGGCAGCGAGCTCCGCGCCCGGGCGCAGCCGTGCAAACGGGCCGATCGTGCACGGCCCGTGCGTCACCACGCCGTCCAGGTCGCAATGGGCGAGCACCACCGTGCCGGCGGCGAGGCGAACGTTGTGCAGGCGGGTGAACGGTCCGATGCGGACGTCGTCGCCCAGCACCACCTCGCCCTCCATGATCACGTCGATGTCGATTTCCACATCGCTGCCGGCCTGCACCGAACCGCGAGCGTCGAGCCGCAGCGGGTCGGCCAGCCGGACCCCGGCAAGCATCAGCTCGCTCGCCGCGCGCTGGCGATACTGCGCCTCCAGCTCGCTCAGCTGAAGCGGGTTGTTGGCGCCGGCCGCCTCGACCGGATCGGCGCAGGGCACGGCCACCGCCGCACACTGCTCGGCCGCGGCCATGGCGAAGATATCGGTGAGGTAATACTCACCTTGGGCGTTGTTGCGGTCCAGTCGGCCGATCCACCCGCGCAGGCGGCCACTGTCGGCGGCGAGGATGCCGGTGTTGATGCGGTGCACCCGACGCTGCTCGGCCGTCGCGTCCTTTTCCTCGACCACGGCCTGCACGCGATCGGCGGCGTCGCACAGCACTCGTCCGTAGCCGTGCGGATCGGTCAGCTCGGTGGTCAGCAGGGACAACGGACCGGCGGTGTCCACCAGGGTGCGCAACGTACCGGCGCGAGTCAGCGGCACATCACCGTAAAGCACCAGCACGCGCGTGCCGTCGGGTACCTGCTCCAATGCGTGGCCGACCGCGTGGCCGGTGCCGAGGCGCTCGGTCTGCAGCACCCACTGCAAGTCGGGCTGGTCGGCAAACGCCGCCTGCACCTGCTCACCGCAGTGGCCATAGACCACGTGGATGGCCGCCGGCTGCAGCTGCCGAGCCGCGTCCAGCACGTGGCCCAGCAAGGGGCGCCCCGCCAACGGCATCAGCACCTTGGCCCGTCGTGACTTCATCCGCTTGCCCTCGCCGGCGGCGAGGACGATCACGTGCAGGGCTTGCGCTTGCATGGGGCACCATCACTTTGCGAAGAGGGCGGCAAGGATATCAGCCGAGATCGTATGCGCCGTGTTGGCGCGACCTCAGCCGCCGGTCCCGGCATCGGAGGCGGCATCGCCCGGCGCAGGCGTGAGATGTTCGAGCTTGGGCGTATACGCCTGCACGAACGCATTGCGAAGTACGCCGAGGATGGCCTGCACGGCGCCCAACTCCCGATCGTCGATGCGGCCGCGGATGGGCACGCGCGTCGCGAACTGGTCCTTCGCGTGATTCTTGAACAACGAGGTGACCCCCTGCGCCAGCGCTTCCCACGCCAGCTTGATCGGGTTCTTGTGCTGCTGCTGGACGTCCTGCTGCCAGCTGAAAATCTGCAGATCCTTGAACAGCGGCTTGGCGTAGCCCTCCAGCGCACCGTCGCGCGCCTGCAGCTCCATCGTGAAATCGCCATGGCCGCCCGCAAAATCCAGGCCTGCGTAGGCACGCGCGAGATCGTTGGCGCGGGTGAGGTCGACCCCTGTCACCTGCAGCTGGTAAGCGAAGTCGCCGAAATGGGATAGCGGATCGAAGCTCGCCTGCGTCTGCAGGCGGGCATCCCCGAGCAACCGCGCACTGGCGCGCAACCGGGCCACGCGCGAGCCGCCGCGGCGGTCGATGTTGGTCAGGTTGCTTGCCGTCGCCTCGACCTCGGTCATCTTCAGGTCCACCCGCGGCGTGGCGACGAAGCTGCGGAATGTCACAGTGCCGCCGTGCACGGTCAGCTCGTCGAGCCGGATCGGCGTCAGCAGGCGCAGTTTCGCGCGCCAGTCCACGCCCTTGCCGCTCTGGCTGTCGCCCTCGCCGCGGCCGTCGACGAAATTGACCACCGGCTGGCGAAAATCGATCTTGCCGCGCAGCACCCCGTGACTCAGGGCGCGCCAGCTCAGGGCGATTTCGGTGTGCGGGGCCTGCAACAGAGGGACGGGGAGCTTGCCGCTCACCTTGGCAATGCGCAGGTCGTCGATGCTGTACGCACCGCGCCAGAGGTGGATATCGATGTCGTCGATATGCCCGTGGTAGTCGCCCATGCGATCCATCCGGGCATTGAGGTAATGCCTGACCGCGTAAGGCAGCAGTGCGCGGATCACCAGCAGCGCGGCCAGCACCGCCAACGCGACGAACAGGGGACGGCGGAAGCGCGCGGCCATGGGGGATGCCCGGAATCAGGGGAGGCCGAGCGTAATCCCCGTCGCGTTTGGCCGGCGTGGACAGACCAAAGCAAAACGCCGGCACGGGGCCGGCGTCTTGCGGGGCTGCCGCCGCATGGCGGCGGTGGCCGGGCTCAGTGCTTCAGCGATCGACGCAGCCGTTCAAGCGCCTGCAGCTGGGTGATGGCTGCTGCCAGCTTGGCCTGCGCCTCAGCCACTTCGATGGCGTCGGTGCGGTTGGCCAGCGCGTCCTCGGCCTGCCGCTTGGCTTCGATGGCGGCGGCCTCGTCGATGTCCGCCGAGCGGATCGCCGTATCGGCCAGCACGGTGACGACCTGCGGCTGCACCTCGAGGATGCCGCCGCCGGTGATCGAGATGTCGACTTTCTCGCCGTTGGGCTGGGTGACGATGACTTTGCCCGGCTTGAGCCGGGTGATCAGCGGCGCGTGGCGGGGCGTGATGCCCAGCTCGCCCAACTCACCGGTGGCAACGACCATCGTCGCCTCGCCCGAATAGATCTCGGCCTCGGCACTGACGACTTCTACGCGGATGGTGTGGCTCATGGATCGGATTCCGAAAACGAAAGGCAGAAGGGCGGGCCGTCAGCCCGCCCCGGAGGATCAGGCGGCCTTCTTGGCGCCCATCTCCTCGGCCTTCTTAATCGCCTCGTCGATGCCGCCGACCATGTAGAACGCCTGCTCCGGCAGGTGGTCCACGTCGCCGTCGACGATCATCTTGAAGCCGCGGATGGTCTCCTTCAGCGACACGTACTTGCCCGGCGTTCCCGTGAACACTTCCGCGACCGTGAACGGTTGCGACAGAAAGCGCTGGATCTTGCGCGCACGCGCCACGGCAAGCTTGTCTTCCGGCGACAGCTCGTCCATGCCGAGGATGGCGATGATGTCGCGGAGCTCCTTGTAACGCTGCAGCACCGATTGCACGGCGCGCGTCGTTCCGTAGTGCTCCTCGCCGATGACGTTCGGGTCCACCTGCCGCGACGTCGAGTCGAGCGGATCGACCGACGGGTAGATGCCGAGTGCCGCGATGTCGCGCGACAGGACGACGGTGGCGTCGAGGTGCCCGAACGTGGTCGCGGGCGACGGGTCGGTCAGGTCGTCGGCCGGGACGTACACGGCCTGGATCGACGTGATCGAGCCGGTCTTCGTCGACGTGATGCGCTCCTGCAATCGGCCCATTTCCTCGGCGAGCGTCGGCTGGTAGCCCACCGCGGAAGGCATGCGGCCGAGCAGCGCGGACACTTCCGTGCCGGCGAGCGTGAAGCGGTAGATGTTGTCGATGAAGAGCAGCACGTCGCGACCCTCGTCGCGGAAATTCTCGGCGATCGTGAGGCCGGTCAGCGCGACGCGCAACCGGTTGCCCGGCGGCTCGTTCATCTGCCCGTACACCATCGCGACCTTCGACTTGCCGAGGTCTTCCTTGTTGACGACGCCGGACTCGATCATCTCGTGATAGAAGTCGTTGCCTTCGCGCGTGCGCTCGCCGACGCCGGCAAATACCGACAGGCCGGAGTGAGCGGTGGCGATGTTGTTGATGAGCTCCATCATCGTGACCGTCTTGCCGACGCCGGCGCCGCCGAACAGGCCGATCTTGCCGCCCTTCGCGAACGGACAGATGAGGTCGATCACCTTGATGCCGGTTTCCAGCAGTTCCGTCGACGGCGACAGTTCCTCGAACGTCGGCGCCGTGCGATGGATGGTCATCGACTTCTCGGCGCCCACGGGGCCGCGCTCGTCGATCGGCCGGCCGAGCACGTCCATGATGCGGCCGAGCGTTTCCGGGCCCACGGGCACCGTGATCGGCGCGCCGGTGTTCACCACCTGCATGCCGCGGCGCAGGCCGTCTGACGAACCGAGCGCGATCGTGCGCACGACGCCGTCGCCGAGCTGCTGCTGCACCTCGAGCGTGAGGCCGATCTCGTCCATCTTGAGCGCGTCGTAGATCTTCGGCATCTGGTCGCGCGGGAACTCGACGTCGACGACCGCGCCGATGCATTGAACGATCGTGCCCTGGTTCTTCACTGGTTGATCCATGTCCGTTCCCTGATTTTCCTGATCGGTGTCGGAGGTGTAACCCCCAGTGTCGGAGGTGTAACTCCCATCATTGGAGTTACACCTCCGACACCATGGAGTTGCACCTCCGACACCATGGAGTTGCACCTCCGACACCGAACTTGTCCTTACACGGCGGCGGCGCCGCCGACGATTTCCGAAAGCTCCTTGGTGATGCCCGCCTGCCGCGTCTTGTTGTAGATGAGCTGCAGCTCGCCGATGATCTTCGCCGCGTTGTCCGACGCCGCCTTCATCGCGACCATCCGCGCGGACTGTTCGGAGGCCATGTTTTCGTTCACCATCTGGAAGATGACCGCTTCCATGTAGCGGCGCATCATGCCGTCGAGCAGGTCGCGCGCATCGGGCTCGTAGATGTAGTCCCACGAGCCTTCCGCCGTGTGCACGGTGCGCAGCTCGCCCGCGGCCGATCGGTATTCCTCGGGGATCGGCACGATGCGAATCTGCCGCGGCTCCTGCTTCATCGTGTTGACGAAGTTCGTCGAGAAGATGTGGATCTCGTCGATGCCGCCTTCGAGGTACTTGTCGATCAGCACCTTGACCGGGCCTACGAGCCGATCGAGCCGCGGCCGGTCGCCGAGCTGCACGACGCTCGACGCGATGTTCGCGCCCATCCGGTTCAAAAAGCCGAGGCCCTTGTTCCCGATGGCGACGAAATCGACCTCGATGCCGGCGGCGCGCCACTCCTTGAACCGCGCCATCATCAGCCGCAGCAGGTTCGTGTTCAGACCACCGCACAAGCCCTTGTCCGTGGTGATGAGGATCGCGCCGACGCGCTTCACCTGCCCGCGCTTGACGAGGAACGGATGCTTGTACTCGGTGTTCGCCCTCGAGATGTGCATCGCGATGTCGAAGACGCGATCGACGTACGGACGCGACGCGCGCATCCGGTCCTGCGCCTTCTTCATCTTCGACGCCGCGACCATCTCCATCGCCTTGGTGATCTTGCGCGTGCTCTGCACGCTCTTGATCTTGTTGCGGATTTCTTTCGAGCCGGCCATGGTGAATCAGCGTCTCAGTAAGTACCGGTCTTCTTGAAGTCCTCGATCGCCGCCGCCAGCGCCTTCTCGTCGTCGGCCGACATTTCCTTCGTCTTCTCGATCTTGTCGAAGATCGCCGCGTACTTGCTCTTCACGAACTGGCGCAGCGCCGCCTCGAACGCAAGTGCCTTGTCGACCGGCACGTCGTCGTAATAGCCGCGGTTGACGGCGAACAGCGTCAGCGCCTGCTCGGCGACCGACAGCGGCGAGTATTGCGGCTGCTTCATGAGCTCGGTCACGACGCGGCCGCGATCGAGCTGCTTGCGCGTCGCGTCGTCGAGATCGGACGCGAATTGCGCGAACGCCGCAAGCTCGCGGTATTGCGCGAGCGACAGCCGCACGCCGCCGCCCAGCTTCTTGATCACCTTCGTCTGCGCATCGCCGCCCACTCGCGACACCGAGATGCCGGCGTTGATCGCGGGCCGGATTCCGGCGTTGAACAGGTCCGTCTCGAGGAAGATCTGGCCGTCAGTGATGGAGATCACGTTCGTCGGCACGAACGCCGTCACGTCGCCGGCCTGCGTCTCGATGATCGGCAGCGCGGTGAGCGACCCGGTCTTGCCCTTGACGGCGCCCTTCGTGAACTTTTCGACGTACTCCTCGTTGACGCGCGCGGCGCGCTCGAGCAGCCGCGAGTGCAGGTAGAACACGTCGCCCGGATACGCCTCGCGACCCGGGGGACGGCGCAGCAGCAGCGACACCTGCCGGTACGCCCACGCCTGCTTCGTCAGGTCGTCGTAGATGATGAGCGCGTCCTGGCCGCGGTCGCGGAAGTATTCGCCCATCGTGCAGCCGGAGTACGGCGCGATGTACTGCATCGCCGCCGAGTCCGACGCCATCGCGGCGACAACGATCGTGTACGCCATCGCGCCGTATTCCTCGAGCTTGCGCACGACGTTCTTGACGGTCGAGGCCTTCTGCCCGATCGCGACGTACACGCAGATCAGGTCCTTGCCCTTCTGGTTGATGATCGTGTCGACGGCGACGGCGGTCTTGCCCGTCTGCCGGTCGCCGATGATGAGCTCGCGCTGGCCGCGGCCGATCGGCACCATCGCGTCGATCGACTTCAAGCCGGTCTGCACGGGCTGCGCCACCTTCTTGCGCCAGATCACGCCCGGCGCGACCTTCTCGATGACGTCCGTCTCCTTCGCGTTCAGCGGGCCCTTGCCGTCGATCGGACGGCCGAGCGAGTCGACGACGCGGCCGATCAGCTCGGGTCCGACCGGCACTTCGAGGATGCGACCCGTGCACTTGACGGTGTCGCCTTCGGTGATGTGCTCGTACTCGCCGAGAATCACCGAGCCGACCGAGTCGCGCTCGAGGTTCAGCGCCAGTCCGAAGGTGTTGTCGGGGAACTCGAGCATCTCGCCCTGCATCGCGTTCGACAGGCCGTGGACGCGGCAGATGCCGTCGGTGACCGACACGACGGTGCCCTGCGTGCGCACCTCGGCGCCCATGTCTAGGTTCTGGATCCGCGACCGGATCAGTTCGCTGATTTCCGATGGATTCAATTGCATAGTGCCTCCTCGCCCGAAAGTAGACCCCTACTTTCGGGCGGTTGTTAGTCCCTGAAATCGCGGGCGGAGCCCGACGATTGCAGGCAGCAAATTCTGACAAAACCCATCAGGCGCGAAGCTGCGTGTGCATCGCCGCGAGCTTCGCCTGCACCGAGCCGTCCAGCACGGCGTCGCCGACCGTCACGCGGGCGCCGCCAATCAGGTCCGGATTCACGGTGACCGTCGTTTCGATTTTGCGTCCGAAGCGCTTTTCGAGCGCCGCCTTGAGCTCGGCGACCTGCGCCTCGGTCAGTTCCATCGCGCTTTCGATCGTCGCCGTCGCCGTCGCTTCCGCGTCGTTCTTCAGCGTCTCGAACATTTCGGCAATCTGCGGCAGCAGGCTCACGCGCTCGCCTTCGACGAGCACGTGGATGAAATTGCGTGCCTGCGCGCCGAAGCGGTCGCCGCCGATCGACAGCAGCAGCGATTCCTTGGCGGCATTGTCGAGCCGAGGATTGTCGAGCGCCTTGGTCACGCGCGGATCGGTGACGATCGTCGACGCAAAGCGGAGCATTTCCGACCACGCGGGCAGCGCCTGATCGTCGCGCGCGAGCCCGAACGCCGCTTCCGCGTAGGGACGCGCGATCGTCGCGAGTTCAGCCATCGCCGACTACAGCTCCTGGCGGATCGACGCCAGCAGCTCGGCGTGGTCGGCCGGGCGGATCTCGCGCTTCAGGATTCGCGCGGCACCCGCCACGGCAAGGTCGGCGACCTGGTTGCGCAACTGCTCGCGCGCCGCCTGGTATTCCTGCTCCGCCTCCGCCTTCGCGGCCGCGATGATGCGGTCGCGTTCGGCGGCGGCTTCGATCTTCGCCTGATCCATCGTCTCGGCGCGAAACTTCTCGCCGGTCGCGACGATTTCGCCCGCCTTCGCCTTCGCTTCGGCCATCATGTCGGCGATTCGCTTTTCGGCCGACACGAGGCTTTGCCGGCCCTGCTCCCCGGCAGCCAGCCCCTCCGCGATCTGCTTCTGCCGCGTCTCGACGGCGCGCATCAGCGGTGGCCAGATGAACTTCGCCGTGAACCAGATGAAGAGGCCGAAGCCAATGGCCTGCATCAACAGCGTGAGATTGATGTCCATCGTGCTCTCCGGAGCTCCG
>NZ_DASSAB010000002.1:0-30079 GCF_035685805.1 Dyella sp. | reverse complement strand
TCCGGTGCGCGCCGAACACTTCGACCGCTGGCTCGCGTTGTGGCGTCCCACCTGCGCCGAGGTGCTGGACGCCGCGGGCGCGGCACTGATGATCGATTACGCCGAGCGCATCGGACAGAGCCTGAAACTCGGGCTGGGCCTGCGCCCGCGCGGGCGCGATCTCGGCGCGCCGATCGTGGGCAGCAGGCAGCTTTCTCTCGCCTCCAGCACGATGCCTGCCTCCTAGGTACAAGCGCATCCGCTCCCTCCTCCGCTGCGGGAGGAGGCGGCTACGAAGCAACGTGCCGGCTCCTGATGCGCGTCACCTTCCGCACCGCACGCTTGACGGTGACTGCCTCTACGCAAGCACCTGTGGCGAGGAAACCGCCCAGATCGCGCGCGTCGCGCGGCGCGGCCCACTGGTCGCTACGCATTTCAGAAAATGGTCCTCTTCGCGGCTGATCAGGAGAAGACTTGACGCATGCCGCAGCAGCTCACTCTCCGCGGCGGGAAGAGGGCTAAAAAGTCGCCTTCAGTGGGCGAATGGTCCACACCGGCATCCTTTGGGAGAAAGCCCTGGCGAGAGCCTCACAAGACGGAGCCAGCGACGCCCTAACGCCGCCGTTCAATCCGGCAGCAGGTTCTGCCCGATCTTCTCCAGCCCCTTCACGTCGAGCAGTTCCAGATCACGCCCTTCGAGAGCGATCAGTTCCTGGCTGCGGAAGCGGGTGAGCACGCGGCTGACGGTTTCGGCGGCCAGCCGCAGGTAATTGGCGATGTCGCCACGCGACATGCTCAGCGCGAAGTGGGTGCCGGAGAAGCCGCGCGCTTCGTACCGGCGGCCCAGGTCGCACAGGAACGCGGCCATGCGCTCGTCGGCGCTATGGTCGCCGGCGAGCAGGCTGGCGGTGCCCAGCTCCTTGCTGAGCAGGCGGAACAGGTGCTGCTGCACCGCCGGCATGCGCGCGGCCAGCGCGCTCATGGCGGGAAACGAGAAGCGGCAGAACTCGGTTTTCTCCAGCGCCAGCGCGTCGCACGGGAAGTGCTCGGGATAGATCGCATTGAGGCCGATTACCTCGCCGGGCAGGTAGAAGCCGAGCACCTGCTCGCGGCCCTCCTTGTCCACCACGCAGGTCTTCACCATGCCGCCGCGCACGGCGTAGATGGCGCGAAACGGATCGCCGGTGCGGAACACGTGGTCGCCGGTGCGGTAGGCGCCCACGTGTTCCACCAGGCAGTGCAGCGACTCCAGCTCGGGCTTGCCGTAGCCCACGGCAATGCAGGCGCCGGCAAAGGCGCAGGTACGGCAGAAACGCGTGGTGTCGCCGTCGTCGGAGATCGGGCTGGGCGGATCGGGCAGGCGGCCTGCCGGCTGGCTGGTGCGCATCGTGGTGACAACCGTGGCGTGGGGTCAGATGGCGCGCGAGTAGCGTGCAGGCGACGCGGCGTCATCAAGGTACGCGTCAAAGCACATGGCGATGATACGCAACAGAAGGCGTCCGCGCGAAGTGACCCGGATCGTGCGCCTCTCGATGGTGACCAGCCCGTCCGCCGCCAGTGCCTGCAACCGTTCCACTGCCTGGGCAAAGTAGTCCTCGAAGACGAGCCGGTGGCGCGTCCCGAACGCGGCCATGTCCAGCGCGCCATGGCACATCAGCTCACCGATGGCGGCGCGGCAGATCACGTCATCCTCGCTCAGCGTCAGGCCGCGAGCCACCGGCAGCCGACCGGCATCGAGCGCGGCGTAGTAGCCGGTGAGGTCGCGGGCGTTCTGGCTGTAGCTGTCGCCGATGCGGCCGATCGCGCTCACACCCAGTCCCACGATGTCGCAGTCGCCGTGGGTGGAGTAGCCCTGGAAATTGCGCTGCAGCGTGCCGCCGCGCCGGGCGCGGGCAAGCTCGTCGTCCACGTGGGCGAAATGGTCCATGCCGATGTACGCGTAGCGCGCCGCGCCCAGGCGCTCCAGCGCGCGACCGAACAGGGCCAGCCGGGTCTGCGGGTCGGGCAGCTCGGCCGCGTCGATCTGCTGCTGCGCCTTGAACATGCCGGGCAGGTGCGCATAGCCGTAGACCGCCACGCGATCCGGTGCCAGCGCGATCACCTCGGTCAGCGTGCGGTCGAACCCTGCCAGCGTCTGTCCCGGCAGGCCGTAGATCAGGTCGACACTAGCCGAGACGAAGCCGGCCTCGCGCGCGGCGTGGAGCACTTCGGCCGTCTCGGCCACGCTTTGCACGCGGTTGACCTTGCGCTGCACGGCCGGGTCGAAATCCTGGATGCCCACCGAAATGCGGTTGAAGCCGAGCTCGGCGAGTCCGCGCACGTAGGCGGCGTCGGCGAAGCGGGGGTCGATCTCGATGCCGTACTCGCGCTGGCTGTCGCGCACGAAACTGAAGTGCTGCGCCAGCGACTCCATCAGGTCGCGCATGCGCGGCAGGTCGAGGAAGTTCGGCGTGCCGCCACCGAAGTGCAGCTGGCGCACCGGCCGGTCGCGGTCGAACAGCGGCGCGATCAGCTCGATCTCGCGCACCAGTCGCTCCAGATAGCGATCCGCCTTGCCCACCTCGCGGGTGATCACGCGGTTGCAGCCACAGTAGAAGCACGGGCTCATGCAGAACGGCACGTGCACGTACAGCGACAGCGGGCGCGGGATCGGCTCCTCGTTGGAGTGGCGGATTGCCGTGCGCAACGCCGCCTCGCCGAAATCGGCGCGGAAATGCGGCGCGGTTGGATAGCTGGTGTAGCGCGGCCCGTTGACGTCGTAGCGGGCGATCAGCCCGGCGTCGAAGGTCGGCGGTTCGATGGGCGTGGCGGCGATGGTTTCCATGCCGCGCACTGTCGCCGTTGGCCGCCGGTTTTGCCTTGACCCGGATCAGGCGAAGGACATGGGCCCACCAGGACTCGAACCTGGAACCAAAGGATTATGAGTCCTCTGCTCTAACCATTGAGCTATAGGCCCGCACGGGGGCGCAGTTTAGCCGCTCGCGCGCGGCGTGGGTGCGACGGACGCCGGGCGCGACGCGTCGGCGGCACCCCGGCGCTGGCGTTGCAGTCGCAGCGCGTCGGCGCTTAGCACCAGCAGGGCGCACCAGATCAGGATGAAGCCGGTCCAGCGCGAGGTGGACATGGCCTCGTGATTGACCGTCACCGCAATCAGGAACTGCAGCGACGGCGCCAGGTACTGCAGCATGCCCAGCAGGCTCAGCGGCAGGCGTCGGGCGGCGGCGGCGAAAAATGTCAGTGGCGCGGCCGTGACCAGGCCGGTAGAGACCAGCAGCAGCGCGCTGCGCCAGCCATCGGCGAGAAAATGGGTGTCGTTGCGCAGGCCCAGCCAGTGCAGCGCGAACAGCGCGAACGGCGCCAGCAGCAGCGTCTCGATGGTGAGGCTGGCCACCGCGCCGGTGTGGCGGCCGGCCAGGCTCTTGGTCAGCCCGTACAGCCCGAAGCTGACCGCCAGGCCGAGCGCGATCCACGGCGGATGGCCGTAGCCGATGGCGATCACCAGCACCGCAACCACCGCAATTGCGATCGCCAGCCACTGCGCGCGGCGCAGCTTCTCGTGCAGCACCGCCACGCCCAGCCCCACGCTCAGCAGCGGGTTGATGAAGTAACCCAGCGAGGCCTGCAGCACTTCGCGATGGTTGGCCGCATAGACGTAGAGCAGCCAGTTCACCGAGATCAGCGCCGCCGCCGCGGCGAGAAAGGCCATGCGGCGCGGATGGCGCAGCGTCTGCACCAGCTGGCCCAGGGTGCCGGTGAGCGCCAGGATCAGCAGGCATACCACCGCCGTCCACAGCGCGCGGTGCGCCACCACCTCCAGCGCCGGGGCGAACTCCAGCCACACCAGGTACAGCGGCAGCACGCCCCAGATGCCGTAGCAGGCGATGCCGAACGCCAGTCCGCTGCGCAGCGAGCCCGGGGCGGAGGAAGGCGAATCGGGAGAGCCGGTCACGGCGGATCCTGTGGGCAAGCGGAAAAGACAAGGGCGCGCGCGGCGCCGCAAATGAAAACGCCCGCGTGCAGCGGGCGCTTCCACGAGCGGTGGCGGGAACGCTTATTCCAGGTCGAGGAACGAGCGCAGCTGCTCCGAGCGGCTGGGGTGACGCAGCTTGCGCAGCGCCTTGGCCTCGATCTGGCGGATCCGCTCGCGGGTGACGTCGAACTGCTTGCCGACCTCCTCCAGCGTGT
Organism: Dyella sp.; assembly: GCF_035685805.1. Lineage (GTDB taxonomy): Bacteria > Pseudomonadota > Gammaproteobacteria > Xanthomonadales > Rhodanobacteraceae > Dyella_A. Next base: position 25,915 of record NZ_DASSAB010000002.1, on the reverse strand, counting down.
GATCGGTATTCATGTCGATGCCGAAGCGCATGCGCAGCACCTTGGCCTCGCGCGGGGTCAGCCCGGCGAGCACGTCGCGCACGGTTTCCATCAGCCCGGTCTCGGTGGCCGAGTCGATCGGGGAGCTGGCGTTGCCGTCCTCGATGAAATCGCCCAGGTGCGAGTCCTCGTCGTCGCCGATCGGGGTCTCCATGGAGATCGGCTCCTTGGCGATCTTCAGCACCTTGCGGATCTTGTCCTCGGGCATCTCCATTTCCTTGGCCAGCTCCTCCGGCGTGGCCTCGCGGCCGAACTGCTGGAGCATCTGGCGGGAAATGCGGTTGAGCTTGTTGATCGTCTCGATCATGTGCACCGGGATACGGATGGTCCGGGCCTGATCGGCAATGCTGCGGGTGATCGCCTGGCGGATCCACCAGGTGGCGTAGGTCGAGAACTTGTAGCCGCGGCGGTATTCGAACTTGTCCACCGCCTTCATCAGGCCGATGTTGCCTTCCTGGATCAGGTCCAGGAACTGCAGGCCGCGGTTGGTGTACTTCTTGGCGATCGAGATCACCAGGCGCAGGTTCGCCTCGACCATTTCCTTCTTGGCGCGACGGGCCTTGGCCTCACCCACGCTCATGGCGCGGTTGATGTCCTTGATGTCGGTCAGCGGCAGGAACAGCTTGCGCTCGATGGCGGCGAGCTTCTCCTGCTCGGCGTCAATCGCCTCGCGATGGTTCTTGATGTTCGGCGACCACTTCTGGCGCTTGCGGCCCAGCTCGGCCGCCCACTCGAGGTTGCCCTCGTTGCTGGGGAAGGTCTTGATGAACTCGCCCTTGGGCATCTTCACCTGCTTGACGAAGATGTCCATCAGCACGCGCTCGTGGTGGCGGATGTCGCCCACCACTTCGCGCAGCTTGCGCACGAAGCTCTCGATCAGCGCGGACGGCAGCTTGAGCTTGAGGAACTCCTCGGCCATCTGGTCGCGCAGCTTGACGATCTTCTTGTCGGTAATGCCGGCGGCCTTCGGCGCGGCCTTCTGGAACTTGGCGTAGTAGTCGCGCAGCAGCTCCATGCGGCGCTTCACCTCTTCCGGATCGGGACCGGTCGGGCCGGCTTCCTCTTCCTCGGTGTCGTCGTCGTCGTCGCTGTCTTCGTCGCTCTCCACCTCGACGCCGTTGGCGGCGGCCTCTTCGGCCTCCTCGCGGGCGGCATCGGCGGCGGCTTCCAGATCGAGGAAGCCGGCCAGGATCTCGCTCAGGCGGCGCTTGCCGTCCAGGTGCTGGTCGTATTCCTCGAGCAGCAGTTCGATGGTCAGCGGGAAGCTGGCCAGCGCGGTCTGCACCTGGCCCAGACCCTCTTCGATGCGCTTGGCGATGGCGATCTCGCCCTCGCGGGTCAGCAGCTCGACTGTGCCCATCTCGCGCATGTACATGCGCACCGGGTCGGTGGTGCGGCCCACTTCGGCATCGACGGCGGAAAGCAGCGCCACGGCTTCTTCGGCGGCAGCCTCGTCATCGGTGTTGGAACCCGCCGCGGTGTCGGCGACGGTGTCGCCATCCGGCGCGGCATCGTGCACCTCGATGCCGACGCCCTTGAGCACCGCCATGATGTCTTCGATCTGCTCCGGGTCGACGATGTCGTCGGGCAGGTGATCGTTGATCTCGGCATAGGTCAGGTACCCCTGCTCCAGACCCTTGGAGATGAGCGCCTTGATTTCAGACTGTTGCTCGGGAGCTTTGCTATTCATACCTACCGCCGCGGATGCAGGAACCGATCAGTATAGCGATGTGCTGCTTTTTTGACCAGTTTTCAAGTGGGGAAAAGTGAGCAGGCCGGGCAGCAAGAAATGCGCCAGATCGCGCCATGACGGCGGGTCGGCCTCACCGGCCATCAACTCTCGAGCCAGAAGGTGACCGGCCCGTCGTTTACCAGATGCACCTGCATATGGGCACCGAAGCGACCGGTTTCCACCCCCGCGTGCGCGGCCCGCGCCAGCTCCACCAGCCGTTCGAACCAGTGCCTGCCCTGCTCCGGCGCCGCGGCGGAGGTGAAACTCGGGCGCATGCCCGAGCGGGTGTCCGCGGCCAGCGTGAACTGGCTCACCAGCAGCAGTCCGCCGCCCGTGTCGCCGAGCGATCGGTTCATCCGGCCGCTGGCGTCGGCAAACACCCGGTAGCCAAGCAGCCGCTGCAGCATCCGCTGCGTGCGCGGTTCGTCGTCGTTTGGCTGCACCGCGACGAGGGCGAGCAGGCCCGGGCCGATGGCGCCGACGGTGACGGAATCGACGGTGACGTGGGCGGCGCTCACGCGCTGGATCAGGGCAATCATGCAGAGGGTTCCGGGCGGTGGCGGGAGCTTAGCGCGACCACCTCTACCGCCGCGGGTAGCGCACTGTGGCGGCGCGGCGGAAGCCCCGCAACCATCGACTAGACTGATGCGATGCGTGCCGACATTTACCTGGTCTACCTGCTTCTGCGCCTGCTCGCCCTGCTGCCATTGCGCCTGCTGCATGGCGTCGGCGCCGCCATCGGACGGGGGCTTCTGTGGCGCCATGGCCGGACTGCGCGGCACACCGCGATCAACCTGGCGATTGCCCGGCCCGGCCTCTCCGCGCCTGCGCGCGACGCGCTGCTGCGCGAGGTGATGGCCGAGAGCGGCAAGTCGGTGACCGAGATCATCAAGGTCTGGGGCAGTTCGCCGGCGCGCGCGCTGGCGCTGGTGCGCGAGGTGCGCGGCGGTGAACTGTTCGAACAGGCGCTGGCCGCCGGCAAGGGCGTGATCATCGCCGCGCCGCACCTGGGATGCTGGGAGTTGCTGAACTACTGGCTGTGCAGCCGCACGGCCATGGCGATCCTGTATCGGCCGCCGCGGGTGGCGGCGGTCGAACAACTGCTGCGCAAGGTACGCGGCGCGCTGGCACCGGAGCAGGTGCGCGCCGAAGGCGCCGGCGTGCGCACGCTGTACAAGCGGCTGGCCGCCGGCGGCACGGTCGGGATCCTGCCCGACCAGAAGCCGCGTGCCGGGGATGGTCAGGTGGCACCGTTCTTCGGCCGCGATGCCTTGACCATGGTGCTGCTGCCGCGGCTGGCCGCCCGGACCGGCGCCACGGTGCTGTTCGCCTTCGCCGAGCGGCTGCCGCGCGGTGCCGGTTTCCGGATCCACCTGCTGCCGGCGCCGGCACAGCTGGTCGATGCTGACCTCGCAGTGGCCTGCAGCGCACTCAATCGCGGCGTCGAGGCGTGCGTGGAGCGCGCGTTCGCGCAGTATCAGTGGCAGTACAAACGATTCTCCGCCGACGGACTGGTCAGCCCCTATGACGGTGCCGGCCGGCTGGAGCCCTGAGGCTCAGCGCGCGGCGCGTTCCAGCCGCGCCAGGAACACTGTCATTTCCTTGGCCGCCTGCTGGTCGCCGCGGCCGCCGGCAACGCCGATGCCCTGCCGCCACGCATCCGCGGCACCGTTGCGATCGCCGGCCTGCAGGCAGGCCTTGCCCAGCAGTTTCCAGGCGGCGGAGTAGCCCGGGTCGAGCCGCAGCGCGTGGCGCAGTTCGACCGCGGCCGCGGATGCCTGGTCGTCCTCCAGCAGTGCGCTGCCCAGCGAAAAGCGCAGCAGGGCGCCGTCGCGCGGGCCATTGCACTGGGCGCGCAGGGCGGCGATGCGCTCGGCGCTCACGGCCGCTGCCGCGCCGGATAGACGCGGGTGGGCGTGCCCGGTTCGGGTGGTTGGATGCCCGCGCGCAGGTCGGCCAGCGAGCGCGCCGGCCAGATCACCAGCCACGACGAGCGGAACGGCTGTACCAGCAGCGCGTAGCGGCTGTCCGCCGGCGAGAGCTTCTCCGGATGCGTGACGATCAGCCCGTCCGGATGCGCCTGCGCGAAATCGGCGATCGGCCGGCCCTCGGTCAACTCGGTGATGGGGTCCGTGAGCCGGCCGGCGAAATGGAACTGTGCGTCGTACGCGCCGAGATAACCGATCGCCCGATGCTGTGCCTGCGCCGCGCCCAGCAACTGGCTGGCGGGGGTGAGGTCGTAGCGGTGCCACGCGGTCAGCGTGAACAGGGTATTGAAGGCGAGCGTGCCAAGCAGCCCGGCCACGGCCAGCCGGCGCATTTCGCCGCGACCGCGCAACAGCAGCAACGCGCCGAGCAGCAGGAACAGCGCGCCGAAGTAGCGGCTGTAGTCGACCGCATCATCGAACCAGGCGCCGTGCAGTCGACCGCTGGTCACCAGGCTCGGCAGCACGAACAGGAATACCGCCAGGGCGAAGCCGCCCAGCGCCAGCGGCCAGGTGCCGAGCCAGGCGCTTTCGGCCAGCCGGGGGTGCCGCTCGCGCAGCACGGCAATGGCACCAGCCAGCAGCAGGCACGCGCCGCCCAGCTCCGGCAACGGGTAGTACAGCTGCTTGCCGCTGATCAGCGAAAACGTGACGAACGCCGGCACCAGCCAGCACAGCGCGAAGCGCAGCCCCGGTTCCAGCGGCCGGCGCAGCGTCGCCAGCGCGGCAGTGGCGCGCGGCCACGCGCTGAGCGGGAACATCAGCACGGGGATCGCCAACAGGTACCACCACAGCGGGCGGGCGTGGTTCTGCAGGTCGTGCTCGGGCGTCACGCCGTCGACCACCCGCGCCGCGGTCTGGGTAAAGAACAGGCGCTGGCGGTAGACGTCGCCGCCGCTGAATCCGGCCGGCACCGCCCACGCCAGCAGCAGCGCGAACCCTGCCAGCATCGACAGCGCCCCGAGGCCGTACCAGCGAGCGCGGTGGCGGGCGGCCCAGTCGCTCCACAGCGGGCCGAGCAACCAGGGGAACACCACGTGCAACAGCATCACCGGGCCCTTGGTGAGCAGGCCCAGGCCGATGCACAGGCCGAACGCCAGCCAGCGCGGCTCGGCGCGACGGGCGGTCGGCACCAGGCACAACAACGCGGCCAGCGACCATGCCGCCAGCAGCACGTCGTACATGATCTGCAGCCCGAACAGGAACGCGTAGCTCAGCGACAGCAGCATCCACGGCGTGGCGCGCGCCACCCACGGGCGGTCCGGGAACAGCCGCCGCGCCAGCAGCGACGCCAGCACCAGCTGCACGCCGCCGACGATCACCTCGAGCACGCGCGGCCATACGTCGCTGACGCCGAACGCGGCCCAGCCGGCGTGGATCATCCAGAACAGCAGCGGCGCCTTCTCGCTGTAGGGCACGCCGTTGACGTGCGGCACCAGCCAGTGGCCCTCGTTCCACATCTCCCAGGCGACGGCGAGCGTGCGGGTGGAGAACAGCGGCATCGGGCCGTGCGCGAAGATCGCCAGCAGCGCTGCCGCTGCCCACAGCGGCAGCCACGGCCACAGGGCACGAAGATGTTCGGAGCGGCGGTAGGCGTTGGGTGTCACGAGCGCTCCCTCGGGCGGCAGTGCCGGCATTCTATCCGGCCACCGGCTGGCTGCCCGCTTAGCGGATGCGCGCGGAGCCCCAGTAACCGATGCGCCGGCGCAGCTTGAGCTTGCGCCACAGGTTCCATGGCTTGCGTCGGCGGTTGCGGCCACCGCTGGCGATGAAGGCGTCGATCGCATCGAGCACGCGCTCGCTGGAGCGGCCGTCGCGATAAGGGTGGATGGCTTCGCCGAATGCGGCGATGGCCTGCATCAGCTCGGCCGGGCGCGCGAATGCCCGTTCGATCGCCGGCTCGAAATCCTCGACCCGGTCGATGTCGATCAGCTGCGGGCCGGGGCGGCGGTTCTTGAACGTCACCACCGGCTTGCCGGTGAGCAGGAACTCGCTCAGCGCCGAGGAGGTATCCGAGCACATCATGTCCACCTGCGGAAACAGGTCGAGGATGTTGTCGTCTTCGGCGAAGCGCAGGTGCTCGTTTTCCAGCGCCTTGTACTTGGCCCGGGTCTGCGGATTCATCTTGGGGTGGAAGGTGACGATCCAGCGCCAGCGGCCGTCGCGCGAAAGGCGCCTGACCTCCTCGTAGAGCGTCTCGGCCGCGCTCCACGAGGGCGAGAAGGTGGAGTGGTAGAGGATCACCGGCGGCGTGCGCACCGGCGGAAGCGGCCCGGCGATGGCGCGCAGGAACGGGTCGAGCTTGGGCCAGCCGGTCTCGGTGACGGCGAAATGGCCGAGTTGGTCGGCCAGCGCCTGGAACTGCGCGGTGTCGCGCGGGCCAGTGGTGCAGTACAGGTCGAAGAAGCCGCGGATGTAGATATGGCGCGGCTTGCCTGCATCGAAGCCGTGGAACACCTCCACCTTCACCCCTGGAAAGAAATGCGGCAGATGGTTGCCCGGGGTGAGCACGGCGATCGGCTTCCACTGGCGCACTTGTTCCACCGTCAGCAGGCGCTCGCCCTGGACCAGGTCCTGCGCGCCGGGGCCGTCGAAGAACCACGCGGTTTCATCGCCGCGCGCGCGGATGGCGTCCTGCAGCGGCCGCAGGATCGCCAGCGCGTAGCGCTCGGAACCGTACAGGAGATAGTGCTTGGGCATGAGCGTTCGGCTCGGATCGGCAGGACGCATAGCTTACGGTGCGCCGTCGCACTTGCCGATGCGCGGGCCGTCAGCGGTCGATGCGGTGGTGCTTGAGGATGGCCTCCGCCTCGGCCACCGAGCCGGGGTTGTGGCGCATCTCGTAATAGCGCATGCGCTTGTACAGCGCGTAGCTGGCGGCGGTCTGGGCAATCAGGAAACCGCGCCATCCGTCGAGCATCGCCAGCCGGAACACGTAGTCCTTCACGAACGCCAGGACATAGACGAACGGCGCCTGCCACATCCGCACCGGCTTGCCCTTCTCCAGCCAGTCGCGGCATTTCAGCTCCGCGTAACGCAGCACCTTGAGCTGCTTGTGCGGCAGGGTCGGGTTGTTGACGTGGTGGAGCGGCGCGTCGAAGGTCGGCGCACTGCCCTGGAACTGCAGCGACTCGTGCACCCGCGCATCGCTCCAGCGCGCTCGGCCGCGGTGGTACAGGCGCGCCAGCTTCTCGCCCACCGAAGGGCGATACCAGCGCATCGGCCGGCCCATGTAGATGGTGTTGCGGCGCAGCCACGCGGCAGCGGCGGGGCCTTCCATCAGGGCCGGCAGGCGCTGGGCCATTTCGGCCGCCAGCGATGGCGAGAGGTACTCGTCCGCATCCAGCGCGAGGATCCAGTCGTGGTGGCACTGCCCGGTGGCGAAGTTTCGCTGGGCACCGAAGCCGAGCCAGTCCTGGTGCACTACCCGGGCGCCGTGGGCGCGGGCGATGGCCACCGTGTCGTCGTCACTGCCCGAGTCCACCACCAGTTTTTCGGCCGCAAACGGTACGCTGTCCAGGCAGCGCGCGATGGTGTGCGCCTCGTTGTGGGTGATGACGACGAGGGTGAGCGCAAGCGTGGGCATGGCGTGATTCTAGGGGAAACCCGCGCCTCGGCTACGGGCGTATGACTGAATCGCACATGTCCGGATCGCCGGCTGTGTCGCAGTGGTCCAGCGGCGCGCGTGACAGAATTCGCCGCTTGCTGGGCCATCCTTCTCGCCGTCCAGCCTCGCCAGGGCCTCACATGCAACGCATCCTCGTCACCGGCGGCGCCGGGTTTCTGGGCTCGCACCTGTGCGATCGGTTGATCGACGCCGGACACGACGTGCTCTGCGCCGACAACTTCTTCACCGGCAGCAAGCGCAACGTGGCGCACCTGCTGGGACACCCCCGCTTCGAGCTGATGCGCCATGACGTGACGTTTCCGCTCTATGTCGAGGTCGACCGCATCTTCAACCTGGCGTGCCCGGCCTCGCCGGTGCATTACCAGCACGATCCGGTGCAGACCACCAAGACCTCGGTGCATGGCGCGATCAACATGCTCGGACTGGCCAAGCGGCTGGACGGCCGCATCCTGCAGGCCTCCACCAGCGAGGTGTATGGCGATCCGGAGGTGCATCCGCAGCGCGAGGACTACTGGGGACGGGTCAACCCGATCGGCTTCCGCAGCTGCTACGACGAGGGCAAGCGCTGCGCCGAGACGCTGTTCTTCGACTATCACCGCCAGCACGCGCTGGACATCAAGGTGGTGCGCATCTTCAACACCTACGGTCCGCGCATGCACCCACGCGACGGCCGCGTGGTCAGCAACTTCATCGTGCAGGCGCTCAAGGGCGAGGACATCACCCTGTACGGCGACGGCAGCCAGACGCGCAGCTTCTGCTACGTAGACGACCTGATCGAGGCGATGCTGCGAATGATGGATACCGAGCGTGGCTTCACCGGGCCGATCAATATCGGCAACCCGGTGGAGTTCACCATGCGCGAGCTGGCCGAGATGGTGGTGCGGCTGGTGGGCGGCGGCTCGAAGATGGTCTACCGGCCGCTGCCGGCGGACGACCCGCGCCAGCGCCAGCCGGACATCACGCTGGCGCGCGACAGGCTGGGTTGGGAGCCGGCCGTGTCGCTGGAGGATGGCCTGAAAGAAACGATCGCCTACTTTCGCTGGCTGTTCGCGCAGGACGACGGCGCATGAGCACGCCGGTGCGCTTTTCGGTGGTGGTCACCAACTACAACTACCGTGCGTTCGTGTGCGAGGCGGTGGATGGTGCGCTGGCGCAGACCCGTGAGGCACTGCAGGTGATCGTGGTGGACGACGGCTCCACCGACGGTTCGCCCGAGCTGCTCACCGAGCGCTATGGCAACGATCCACGGGTGACCCTGCTGCTGGGCGAGAACGGCGGCCAGCTCGCGGCATTCCGGCGCGGCCTGGCCCGGGTGCAGGGCGAGGTGGTGTGTTTCCTAGACGCCGACGATCTGTGGCAGTCGCACTACCTGGCGGGCCTGGGCGAAGTCTTCGACGCCCGCAATGACGTGGACTTCGTCTTCTCCGACCTGGAGCTGTTCGGCCAGCAGCACGCGCACATGCGCTATGCCGACCGCGCGCTGGACCTCGGCTATACCGCCGTCAGCACCTATCTGCTGATGCACTGGTACGGCGCACCCACCTCGGCACTGGCGCTACGCACCGCGTGGGCCCGGCGCACGCTCGACCTGCCCGATCAGCTGGACCTGTCCTGGCGCCTGTCGGCGGACAACTGCCTGGTGTTCGGCACCAGCGTGCTGGGCGGTCGCAAGTACTACCAGCCGACCGGCGCCGTGCGCTACCGCATCCACGGCAACAACGGCTGGTGGGGCAACCGCACCCCGGCCAACGAATACCTCAACCGCTTCCGCTCGCGCTGCCTGATCGAGCACTATGCCCGCACCATCGGGCTGGACGCGCGCTGCGTGGACTTTGCCAAGCAGGAGTTCAAGACCAAGCCGCTGCCGACCTGGCGCGAGGCGCGCCGTTACGCTGCCCTCGTGCGGCAGCGCCGGGGTTCGTGGTGGCGGGGGCTGGAGCGCGCGCTGGCGATCCTGTGGTCGGCCTGGCGGCGACGCCGGGAGCTGCCGGTGGAGTACAAGGGGCTGGCTTGATGCGCATCAGCGTGGCGGTGATCACCTACAACTGGCCGCAGGCGCTGCAGCTGGTGCTGCGTGCGCTGGCACGGCAGACCGAGCTGCCCTTCGAGGTGATCGTCACCGACGACGGTTCGCGCGAGGACACTCGCACCATGCTGTTGCAGCTGGCGCAGGACTACCCGACCCGGCTGGTGCATCTGTGGCAGCCCGACGATGGCGCCCGCATGAGCCGCGCACGCAACCGCGCCATCGCGGCAGCACAGGGCGACTACGTGATCCTGCTCGACGGCGACATGGTCGCCGAGCGCCATTTCGTCGCTGACCACCGCGTGTTCGCCCGCCCTGGCTGCTTCGTGCAGGGCTCGCGCGTGCTTACGGATCAAGCGCTGACCGCGCGCATGCTGGCGCACCAGCGCACGTCGCTCGGTTTCTTCGAGCGCGGCATCGAGCGGCGCCGCCACACCCTGCGCGTGCCCGCGCTGGCGCAACTCTACGCGCACGCCGGGCACCGCCAGCGGGGCATCAAGAGCTGCAACATGGGGTTCTGGCGCGACGACCTGCTGCGCCTGAACGGCTTCAACGAGGCGATGACCGGCTGGGGCCGCGAAGACACCGAGCTGGTCGCGCGTGCGTTCCATGCCGGGTTGCTGCGCCGCGACGTCCGCTTCAGCGCCCTCGCCTTCCACCTGTACCACCTCACCCGCAAGCAGCTGGTCGACAACCCCAACGACCGCATCCTCGCGGCGACCCGGCAGGCCCGCAGCGTGCGCTGTATCGACGGCGTGGCGCAGCACCTGACCGAATTTCCCCGGCCTCCCGCCGCCCTCGCGGCCGGCACGGCGGAACTACAGCAGCGTCCGTAGTGCGGCGTCCAGCCGCGCGGCGAAGGCGTGGTGGTTATCTTCGAACCAGCCCCGCGCGTTGGCGCTCATCGCCGCGATGTCTGCTTCCGGCATGTCGATCAGCCGCTGCATGGCCGCCTCCATCGCCTGCTCGTCGAACTCGTAGAGCTGCGCCATGTTGAACGCGCGGGTAGGCCGCGCCGCCACCAGCACACCCCGCTCCGGCCGCACCAGTTCGTTCATGGGTGGCGCATCGCAGGTCACCACGATTGCGCCGCAGCCCATTGCCTCGGCGATGTAGTGGCCCCAGCCTTCGGTCTCGGACAGGCAGACGTGGAACGCGTGCTCGTTCTGCAGCCGCTGCAGCTCCTCGCGGCTCAGGTACTCCACCCGATGGCGCACGTTGGCCGCGGTGGAGGCGGGCGAGCCGGCATGACCGTCGCCGGAACGCAGCACCAGCAGTTCGGGCCACTCGGGATGGCGTTCCCACAGCGCAATCAGCCGGCGCGTGCCCTTCATCGGACTGCCACCGGCCAGGTGCAGAAACCGGCGCTGCCTCGGCACCGCCGGCAGCCGGCTGTCCTCGCTGTCAAAACCGATCTGGATCGCCTGCTGCCCGCGTGCGGCGAACAGTTCGCGCGCATGGCGGGTCTTGCACAGGATGGCGTCGAAACGGGACAGGTAACGCTGGCTGCGCGGCGACAGCCACTCCGGGTTGGGCACCAGCAGGTTGATCCGTGCCAGCGCGAAGAACGCCGGGCGGACGTGCTCCAGCGCGATGTTCGCGTCGTACAGCGGCGCGGCCATGTCCCGGCGCAGCACGCGACGCACATGCATCACCAGCCGCAGCGCCAGGCCGAGCCAGCGGCCGTCGTTGCGCCGCGGACCCAGCCGGGTGATGTGCACGCGGTGGCCGAGGCCGGCCAGCGTGTGTGCCATCAACTCCAGGTCGTGGCTCAGGCCACGCCGGTTGTGCCAGGCGAGAAGTTGAATACGTGCCATGCCTGCTCAGCGGATCGGGACGGTGCGAACGCCGGTACGGCGGCCGATGTCCACCGCCAGGCCCAGCACCAGGAAGAGATACAGCGAGTGCGGCATTGCTCGATAAAACACGTTGTCGCTGAATGCGCACAAATCAAACATCGCCACGGCAGCGGCCGCGCCCGCGGCGGTGCGGCGGATCCCCTCGTCCGGGTCGGCCATGTGTTTCGCGAAAAACGTCAGCGGTACGCCCAGGAACAGCGCCAGTACCAGCAGTGCCGGCCAGCCGCCGGCCACCAGCGATTCGAAGTACTCGCTGTGCGGGTGCACGTAGCCGGCAATGGCCGCGCTGGCTTCGCCGCGGGCATGCGCGGCGCGCACGTAAGGGCCGAACTGGTCCAGCCCGAGGCCGGTGGACGGATGCGCGGTGAACACCCGCCACGACAGCCGCCACATCTCCAGCCGCTGGCCGATTGCGCCATGCGCGCGCCCGGGCACGAACGTCGCCAGCTCGTGCGGAACCGCGCGGAACCGCGCCAGCATCTCGCGCTGCATCGATGCGGTAACCGCCAGCATGGCCGTCGTGACCAGCGCCAGGGCGATTCCCGCGCAACGCCAGCGTCGCGACTGCCAGCCGTGCCACAGCAGCACCAGGGCGCACACCGGAGCAAACGCCAGCAAGGGGCCGCGGCTCTGGGTCAGCACCGCGCCGTAGAGTCCGAGCACGGCGGCCGCCGCATGGGCCGCGCGAGCGCGGCGGGAGAGATCGGACCGCAGCGCCTGCAGCAGCGACAGCAGCACCATGATCAGCAGATACATCGCGAACTCGATTGCCGCCCAGTCGCCCCCGTTGAGGCCGTAGGGGCGGTCGATGCCGCGCACGTATCGCTGCCAAAGGCATGCGGCGCCCAGCACCGCCGTGGCGACGCTGACCCCGAGGCCGAGGATCCGCCGGTCCAGCGGCAGCGCAAACACCGCCGCCACGGCCAGGAACGGAAGCGTCTGGCTGGGCAGGTCCAGCGGCGCCCAGCCGAGCCGGTGGCCCAATACATTGGCCACGTCGTACAGCAGGCGCAGCACGCAGGCAGCCACCACCCAGCGCGTCTGCCACCATGCGCGGCGCACATCCGCGCGCCGGACGAGCAGGGCCACGCCGGCCACCATCAGCACGGCCATCGGCAGCAGCTTGGCGCGCGAGGACAGCGCAAACCCCAGCGGGAGCGACGCGGCACACCACGAAAGCATCCAGGTCAGGCGCTCACTGGTGAGCGGGGGCACGGTCGTGCGGGGAACGGCAGGGCACATTTCCATGATGCTAACGAGAGTCCTTGTCCGGATCGGTCCGATCCGCATCCCTGGTGAAAGCGTGTTCATCTTCGACGTGACGCGACGCCCCGCGTGGGGCGGGCGAATGTGTCAGTCCGGCGAGTCGTCCGCAGCCTGGGCCGAGCCGGCCTGTGGCACGCAACCGGGCACCAGCGCATCGGCGCGGAACAGCCACCACTCGCGACGGTTGGCATGTCCAACGTAGGTCGCTTTGCTGCGGTTGACGCAGGTACCCATCGCCGTGTCGAGACTGAACAGCCAGCGTTGTCCGCGATCGGCCCGCAGCCAGGCGGAGGCGTCCGCGAACTGCTGCGGCCACGGCGCGAGGAAGCCGAATTCAGCCACCGGTCCCTGCGCCATCAGCAGGTTCTGTTCCTTCCAGGCGATCAGCCCGATCGGCGCCTGCGGCCCGGCGAGCACGCGCGCTCGCGCCATCACGTCCAGCGCCGAACGGTCGCCGTTGAGCAGGGGATAGCCCCACAGGCCGTAGACGCTCCACAGCACGGCGGCAAAAGCCAGCCATCCCTGCGGTGCGCGACGCAGGCGGGTGAACGCCGCGATCAGCAAACCGGCCAGGCCGATGGCGAGGAACAGCCACCAGATCTGTGGGTTCAGGCTCTGCTCCAGCCGCAGCGACCACTTCGGGTGACGCATCATGGCCAGCGCGCCGGCGAGCGCGAGCGCGCCACTCAGCGCAAGCGTGAGCGCGAACACCGCGGCACGCACGCCGCGCCGGCGCAGCAGTGCAGGCAGCAGCGGCGCCAGCGCCAAGGCGGTGATCGGCAGCGCGGGCAGGATGTAGACGTCGCGCTTGCCGGGGCTCAGCGAGAAGAACACCAGCACCAGCACGATCCAGCCCAGCGGAAGCAGGAAGCGCGCGTCGCGCCGCTTCAGCCGTCGCCACCACGCCGGCAGCGCCCACGGCAGCAGCAGCGACAGCGGCAGCCAGTCCACCGCGATGATGCCGAGGAAGTAGGCCGGCGAATGAATATGCCCGGGCGGCGTCGCGTAGCGGTGCACGGTCTGTCCGAACAGGATGTTCTGCACGTACTCGGCGTGCTGCGGGTCGCCATCTGCCCGCGCGATCAGCACCATCGGCACCAGCCAGGCCAGCACGGGCAGCAGGAACGCCAGCGCGCCCAGCGCCCAGCGTCCGGCATGGCCGTCGAACCGGGCCACGTGCCGCCAGCCGCGTCGGCGCGCGAACGCAAAAGGAATCAGCATCAGCAGCGCCAGCACGCCCACGCCCTTGGTCACCACGCCGACGCCGGCAAAGAAGCAGCCGATCCAGAACCAGCGCCAGGACGGCCCCAGCACCAGGTGGCGCAGCAGGCCGTAGTTGGCCAGCGTGATCCAGCCCAGCAGCAGCGGATCGATCTGCGCGTTGCGCATCTGGTAGGTGAAGTGGATGGTGACCAGCAGCGTGAGCGCGGCGAGCAGCCCGCTGCGGTGGTTCCACAGCCGGCGGCCCAGGTCGTAGGTCAGCGCCAGCGCGCCGAGCGCCGACAGCAGCGACGGCAGCAGGAAGGCCACGCGCCAGCTGCGGGTAACGCAGTACGCCAGCGCCTGCGTCCACATGAACACCGGCGGCTTGTCCGGGTAGAGCTCGTGCCCCCGATGCGGGAAAAGCCACTGGCCGTGTTCCACCATCCAGCGCGCGACCAGCGCGAAGCGCGGCTCGTCCGAAGGCCACGGATCGCGCATGCCGATGCCCACCCCCAGTACGAACAGCGCGAACAGGCCGCACCAGAGGAGCTCGGCGCGCGCGCTGGAAAGCCACAGCGGGCGGGCGCGGGGCGAAGGGGAGAGCGGGTTCACGACGCGGCGCGTTCCATCGGAAGTGGGGGGTGGATCGGCGGGGTAGGGACAAGCATAGCGGCGCCACGATCAGGCACGGCCGGCTCAGGGTTTTTTCTGCAGCACCGCGTAATACATGCCATCGAGGTCGCCGTCGCCCGGCAGGATCTGCCAGCCCACCGCGGCCGCCTGGCCGGCCGGCAGCGTGAACGACACCGCTTCGGCGTCTTCGTGGGCCGCGACCAGCTCGGCTACCACCGCCTCGTTCTCCGCGCGCAGCACCGAACAGGTGATGTAGACCAGTCGTCCACCGGGGGCCAGTAACGGCCACAGCGACGACACGATACGCCGCTGCTGCACGCCCATGGCGGTGATATCGCTCTCGCGCCGGTGCAGGCGCACGTCCGGGCGGCGGCGCAAGACGCCGGTGGCCGAGCACGGCGCATCGACGAGGATGCGGTCGAACGGCTGCTTCTTCCACGCCGCGGGCGGTGCACCGGCGTCGCCGACCACCACCTTGGCATCCAGCCGCAGGCGCATCAGGTTGTCGCGGATGCGCTCGGCGCGCCTGGCGTCGAACTCCAGCGCGGTGAGGTCGATGCGCGCGCGTTCGAGCAGGTGGCACGCCTTGCCGCCGGGGGCGGCGCATGCGTCGAGCACGCGCAGGCCGTCGCGCAGGTCGGCCAGGTCGGCGGCGACTTGCGCTGCGCCGTCCTGCACGGCGAAGGCGCCGTCGTCGAAACCGGGCAGGCGGGTCACGTCGGTGCTGTGCGGCAGCACCACGGCATCGGTCAGCCACGGGTGGGCATGGGCCTCGTGGCCGCCGGACTGCAATCGGGCGATGAAAGTCTCGCGCTCGGCACGCTGGCGGTTCACCCGCAGCATCAGTGGCGGCTCGCGGTTCTCGGCGGCCATCACCGCCTCGGCCTGTGCCGGCCAGTCGCGCTGCAGCGCCGCGGCCAGCCAGGCCGGATGCGCGTGGCGGGTGGTCGGTTCGGCATCGAGCCGTTCGATGTGCGTCGCACGCTCGCGCTGCCAGCGGCGCAGCACGGCGTTGACCATGCCAGCGAGCGCGGGCCGCTTGAGCGCGCGAGTGGCTTCCACCGTGGCGGCCACGGCGGCGTAGTCGCTGAGCTCGAGGACCTCCAGCTGCACCAGGCCCAGCACCAGCAGCGCGTGGATGGCCGGGTCCTTGTGCCGGATCGGCTTGGCCAGCATCGCGTCGACTGCCGCGTCGAAACGCAACCACCAGCGCGCGCCTTCGCTCAGCAGGGCCATCAGCAGGGCGCGATCGCGCGGGTCGGACAGTTTTGGTGCGCTGCGCTCCATCACCTCGCGCAGCGAGGCGCCGCGCAGGGCGACTTCGGCGAGGCCCCTCGCGGCGAGGGCGCGGGTGTCGGGCTTCATCGCGCGGTGCGCAGGTCGGGGCGGGCGTTGAGATAGTCCGCCGCGCCGATGCGCTTGCCGCCGGCACGCTGCAGAGCGGTCACGCGCAGCACGCCCTCGGCGCAGGCGATGTCGATGCCGTCGCGGCCGGCTGCCAGCACGCTACCCGGCGTAGCGTGATGCGCGACATCGAGCCCCCGCCCCGCCCATACCCGCACGGTTTCGCCGGCGATCGTCGCTTCGGCCACCGGCCACGGGTCGAACGCGCGCACCTGGCGCTCCAGCGCGATCGCCGTGCGGCCGAAATCCAGCCGTGCCTCGGCCTTGTCGAGTTTGTGCGCATAGGTCACGCCCGTGTCCGGCTGCGGCACGGGTACCAGTGCGTCGCCGGCGAGCACGTGCTGCAGACCTTCGGCCAGCACTTCCGCGCCGAGCTGCGACAGGCGGTCGTGCAGGCTGCCGCCGGTTTCTTCGGCGCGGATCGGCGTGCGCCGTTCGAGCAGCACCGGGCCGGTATCCAAGCCCGCTTCCATCTGCATCAGGTCGACGCCGCTCTCAGCGTCGCCGGCGAGAATCGCGCGCTGGATTGGGGCGGCACCGCGCCAGCGCGGCAGCAGACTGGCGTGCACGTTCCAGCAGCCGAGCCGCGGTAGGGCCAGCACCTTGCGCGGCAGGATGAGGCCATAGGCCACCACCACCATCAGGTCGGGCGCATACGCGGCCAGACGCTCGCGGGTGGCGGCGTCCTTCAGCGACTCTGGCTGCTCGACCGCGAGGCCGGCATCGAGCGCCGCCTGTTTCACCGGGCTGGGCGTGAGCTTGCGGCCGCGGCCGGCGGGGCGGTCTGGCTGGGTATAGACCGCCACCACCTCGGCGCCGCTGGCGCGGCAGGCGGCGAGGCAGGGAACGGAGAACTCGGGCGTGCCGGCGAAGACGATGCGCAGCGGGGTCGCCCCGCTCAAGCGCTGGCCGCCTGCTTGCGCTGCTTTTCCATGCGCTTGAGCAGCATGGTGCGCTTGAGCGCAGAGAGGTAGTCGACGAACACCTTGCCGTCCAGGTGATCCATCTCGTGCTGGATGCACACGGCCAGCGGGCCCTCGACCTCCAGCACCATTTCCTTGCCGTCCACGTCGTGCGCCTTCACCTTCACCTTCAGCGCGCGGGTCACGTCGGCGAAGATGCCGGGAAACGACAGGCACCCCTCCTGGTAGACCTGCGAGCCGGTCTTCTCCAGGATCTGCGGATTGATCAGCGCCAGCGGCTGGTCGCGCTCGTCGCTCATGTCGGCCACAAGGACCTGCTGGCTCACCGCCACCTGGGTGGCCGCCAGGCCTACGCCGTTGGCGGCGTACATCGTCTCGAACATGTCGGCGACGAACTGCTTCAATGCGGCGTCGAACACGCGCACCGGTTCGGCGCGAACGCGCAGGCGGGGATCGGGGAATTCAATGATGGAAAGTATCGACATGGGGCTCACCTTGCGCCGGAAATGCGGGCAAAGTGGCGAAACCCAGCCCGGACGCGATCTAGAATGGGGTTTATTGTACGTCGCCAAGCCCGTGTAAGGCAGACAGTTTTGTCCAATGTCTCCAGTTGCAAGGGTTAACGGTTCGGTTACACTCGCGCTTGCACCGGGGGAGGGGGATTCCCGCTTATGATGAAGAAGTCCATAGGGCTGCTGGCCGGCATGCTGGTTACGTTTGCCGTCTACGCCGCAGGTGCGCAGCTGCGTGCCAGCCATCCCGATACCTACACGGTCCGCCGCGGCGACACCCTGTGGGACATCTCGGCCAAGTTTCTCTCCAAGCCGTGGCTGTGGCCGGAGATCTGGCAGGCCAACCCGCAGGTGCGCAACCCGCATCTGATCTACCCCGGTGACGTGCTCAACCTGGCGTTCCTCAACGGTCCCACGCTCAAGCTCGAGCCCGGCGTGCATGCAGGCGAAGAGGCCGTGCCGGCGATTCCGCTCTCGGAGCTGCGCATGTTCCTCAAGGACATGCGGGTGATGAAATCCGAGGACGTGAGCTCCGCGCCCTACGTCGTGGGTTTCGAGGAGGCGCGCCTGCGTGGCGCCGTCGGCCAGAATCTCTACGTGCGGGGCCTCACGGCAGAGCCCGGACAGCGCTGGGCCATCGTGCGGCCCACGCACGTGTTCCGCGGTTTCGAGCAGGACGATCCGGCCGACGAAGATAACGAGCTGGTCGCCCATACGCTGGACAGCGATGCCTCGATGGTGCGAAGCCCCTGGTCGGAAGATTTCCGTGATGACGGACATTTCGGCCGCGGCGACGACCTGGGCGTGGAAGTGTCGGTCATCGGCACCGCCGAAACGCTGCGCACCGGCGATGTGTCGACCCTGCTGCTGCTGGACTCCACGCTGGAGATCCGCAAGGGTGACCGCGTGATGCCGGTCGACGACAGCCCGTACGATCCCTACTTCTATCCGCACGCACCGAAGTCGGTCCCGGCCAAGGCGCGCGTGATCGCGTTTGCCGACGCGCTTGACGCTGCTGGCAAGCGCCAGGTCGTGGCGCTCTCGGTGGGCGCGAAGGACGGCGTCGAGAACGGCCAGACCTACGCCGTGTGGCAGCCGGGCGAGACGATCGCCGATGATGTGGCCGGCAACAGCTGGCGTCGCGGCAGCTCCCCGCAGGTCACTTTGCCGGAGGAGTTTGCTGGCCACGTGATGGTGTTCCGCACCTTCGACCGGGTCAGCTACGGCCTCATCATGGACAGCCTGCGTCCGGTGAAGCGGGGCGATACCCTGCGCGCTCCGGAGTAAGGCGTTCATTCCTGCGGCGGCCGTCGGCATGCCCCCACACAACGGCGCGGTCTGACCGCGCCGTTGTCGTTTGCGCGCTGCGCTTAGACTCGCTCGATGAACGAGATGGACGATCTGCGCGCGTGGTTGATCGCCTTGCGTACGCCCGGGCTTGGCCCCGGCGGCCTGCGCGCATTACTGGCCGATACCGGCACGATCCACGCCGCATTGGCCAGCCTTCGTCGCCGTCCGACCAGCCCAGTTGCTGCGCAATGGCTGGCAGAGCCCGACGAGGCGCGCATCACGGCGGATCTCGAGTGGCTGGCGCAGCCGGGGCATCGCCTGTTGCGCTGTACCGATGAGGACTTCCCGCCGTTGCTGGACACGATCGCGCAGCCGCCGGCGGCCCTGTTCGTGGTCGGCGACGGCGCCCTGTTGCTGTATCCACAGGTGGCGATTGTCGGCGCCCGACGCGCCAGCCCGGGTGGCATGGCCAATGCGCAATCGTTCGCACGTGCGTTGGCAGCGGCGGGACTGGTAGTCACCAGCGGCATGGCCGATGGTATCGACGGCGCCGCGCACGCTGCCGCGCTCGAGGGTGGCAGGCCCACGGTGGCCGTGGTCGGCACCGGGCCCGACAGGGTCTATCCGCGCAAGCACCAC
Source organism: Dyella sp. (assembly GCF_035685805.1). Classification (GTDB taxonomy): domain Bacteria; phylum Pseudomonadota; class Gammaproteobacteria; order Xanthomonadales; family Rhodanobacteraceae; genus Dyella_A. The sequence continues at coordinate 6,776 of NZ_DASSAB010000002.1, read as the reverse complement.
GCGCTGGCGAAGCGCATCGCGGCCGGTGGCGTGATGGTCAGCGAGTTTCCACCGGGTACGGCGGCGCGGGCCGATCATTTTCCGCGCCGAAACCGTATCATCTCGGGCCTCGCGCTCGGCACGCTGGTGATCGAAGCGGGTCTCAAGTCCGGATCGCTGATCACCGCGCGCCTTGCCGGCGAGCAGGGGCGCGAGGTGTTTGCGTTGCCCGGCTCGATCCACAACCCGCTGGCTCACGGTTGCCATCGCCTGATTCGCGACGGGGTGAGGCTGGTGGAACACGCGGACGAAGTGGTCGAGGCACTGGCCCCGGCCGCACGCGCGCTCGGCGCGGAGCTGGCGCAGCGATTGGCCGGCACCGCGAACACGGCAGGCGACGACGCGGTTGGCGCGCCGCACGCCGATCCGCGGTTCGGCCGGCTTCTGCAGGCCCTGGGACACGATCCGACGTCGCTGGATGAGCTCGTCAATCGCACCGGCGAGCCGGCCGGCGAGCTCTGCTCGATGTTGCTGATGCTGGAGCTCGAGGGGCGTGTCGGCGCATTGGCGGGCAACTGCTACCAGCGGCTGGCAGGCTGACAGGCCGCCCTGCGCCGCACTTTCGCGCGATCCAGCTTGACAGTCGTCGCGGCAACGTGGCTCAACTAGATATATATGCCCGTCGCACGGTGACGGTGATCCGCTTTGGAAAATACAGCCACATGGCAAAAAACCTGCTTATCGTCGAGTCGCCTGCCAAGGCCAAGACGATCAACAAATACCTCGGCAAGGACTTCCAGGTCCTCGCTTCCTACGGCCACGTGCGCGACCTGAAGCCGAAGGAGGGTGCGGTCGATCCCGAGCACGATTTCGCCATGAAGTACGAGGTGATCGAGCGCAACGAAAAACACGTCGATGCGATCGCCAAGGCGGCCAAGGCAGCGGACGATATCTATCTGGCAACCGACTTGGATCGCGAGGGCGAGGCGATCAGCTGGCACATCAGCGAGATTCTCAAGGAGCGCGGCCTGACCGATGGCAAGCGCATGCACCGGGTGGTGTTTTCCGAGATCACGCCCAAGGCAATCCAGGCCGCCGTCGCCGCACCGCGCCAGCTGTCGCATGACATGGTGGATGCCCAGCAGGCGCGTCGCGCGCTGGACTATCTGGTCGGTTTCAACCTCTCTCCGGTGCTGTGGCGCAAGGTGCAGCGCGGGCTGTCGGCGGGCCGCGTGCAGAGCCCGGCACTGCGGATGATCGTGGAGCGCGAGGAGGAGATCGAGGCGTTCGTACCGCGCGAGTACTGGACGATCGAAGCACGGCTCAAGCACGCCGACGGCGACTTCAGCGCCCGGCTGACTCGCCTGCACGGCAAGAAATTTGAACAGTTCGACCTCACCAACGAGAACGACGCGATGACCGCGCGTGCGGCGCTGAAGGCGGCCGCACGCGGGCAGTTCACGGTCAGCGACGTTGGCTCCAAGGAGCGCAAGCGCCGCCCTGCCGCCCCGTTCACCACCTCCACCTTGCAGCAGGAGGCGGCGCGCAAGCTGGGTTTTTCCACCAGCCGCACGATGAAGGTCGCGCAGGGGCTGTACGAGGGCGTGGCACTGGGCAGCGAGGGCAACGTCGGCCTGATTACCTACATGCGTACCGACTCGACCATGCTCGGCGAAGACGCCGTGACCGAGCTGCGCCAGGTGATCGCCCGCGACTTCGGCGACAAGGCCTTGCCGGATGCGGTGCAGGTGTACAAGACCAAGTCCAAGAATGCGCAGGAAGCGCATGAGGCGATCCGCCCGACCTCCGCCCTGCGCCGCCCGCGCGAGGTGTCCAGCTTCCTCAATGACGAGCAGCGCAAGCTGTACGAGCTGATCTGGAAGCGCACCGTCGCCTGCCAGATGATCCACGCCACGCTCAACACCGTTTCGGTGGAGTTTGCGCTTGAGGGCGTCGTCGGCGGGGACGCCTCGTTCCGTTCCACCGGCACCACCGTGATCGACCCCGGGTTCCTCGCCGTGTACGAGGAAGGGCGCGACCAGAAGGCCGCCGAGGATGACGACGAGGGCCGTCGCCTGCCCCGGCTGGTCGCTGGGGAAGTGGTGCCGCTGGAGGACATCGACGCCGACCAGCATTTCACCGAGCCGCCGCCGCGCTACTCCGAAGCGAGCCTGGTCAAGACGCTGGAAGAGCACGGCATCGGCCGCCCCTCGACCTACGCCAGCATCATCCAGGTGTTGCTCAACCGCGAGTACGTGCTGCTCGACGCGCGACGCTTCAAGCCGACCGACGTCGGCCGTGCCGTGGGCAAGTTCCTGGTCCAGCACTTCACCCGCTACGTCGATTACGACTTCACCGCCAAGCTCGAGGACGAGCTCGATGCGGTGAGCCGCGGCGAGGAGGCGTGGGTGCCGCTGATGGAGCGGTTCTGGCAGCCGTTCAAGCAGCAGGTGGACGAGAAGACCGAGTCGGTCGACCGCAGCGAGGCGACCGGCGCGCGCGAGCTCGGCGCCGACCCCAAGAGCGGCAAGCCGGTCTCGGTGCGGCTGGGCCGCTACGGGCCGTACGCGCAGATCGGCGACAAGGACACCGACGAAAAGCTGCAGTTCGCCAGCCTGCGTCCGGGCCAGAGCATGCACACGATCACGCTGGAGCAGGCGATCGAGCTGTTCAAGCTGCCGCGCAAGCTCGGCCAGGCCGAGAACGGCGACGAGGTCAGCGTGGGCGTGGGCCGCTTCGGCGCGTTCGTCAAGCAGGGCAGCACCTATGCCTCGCTCAAGCCCGAAGACGACCCGTACACCATCGAGCTGCCGCGCGCGTTGCAGATCGTGACGGAGAAGCTGGAGATGCTCGCCAACCGGATCATCCTGGACTTCGGCAACGGCGTGCAGGTGCTCAATGGCCGCTACGGCGCCTACATCACCGACGGCGAGAAGAACGCGCGCATCCCGAAGGAGCAGGAGCCGAAGGAGCTGACCGAGGCGCAGTGCCTGGAGCTGCTGGCAGCGGCCCCGGTCAAGAAGGGTCGCTTCGGCAAGAAGGCCGCCGGCAAGAAGACCGCCGCGAAGAAAGAGCCTGCGGCGAAGAAGGCGGCCACCAAGAAGGTCGCCGCCAAGAAAACCGCCAGCAAGAAAACCGCGGCGAAGAAAACCGCTGCAAAAAAGACCGCCGCCAAGAAGGCTGCGCCACGCAAGTCAGCCAGCAAGCCCGCGGCAGGCTGAGCACTTGCTGCATCGCTACGGCGCCAGCGAAACCGAAGGGGCTGCCGCGCTGCTGCGGGCCGGCGGCGTGCTGGCGTATCCCGACGAGAGCTTTGTCCTTGGTTGCGATCCGCAGGATCTGGCGGCGTTCGAGCGTGTTCGTGCCCTCAAGCAACGGCCCGCGGAGCTCGGGATGCTGCTGATCGCGGGGGAATTCGCACAGCTCGAGCGTTACCTCGCGCTGGATGGGCTGCCTGAAGCGCGGCTGCGCGAGGTGCTCGCGAGTTGGCCCGGTGCATCCGTCTGGGTGATGCCGCGTTCGGCCGCCGCACCGTCCTGGCTGGTCGGCGCACAGGAGGGGGTGGCCGTATGCGTGACCGCCTGCGAGCCCGCCGCCGCGCTCTGCCAGGCATTTGGCGGCGCCATCGCGTCGACCAGCGCAAACCCGCACGGCCAGGCGCCGGCGCGTACGCCACAGGAAGTGATTGCCTACTTCGGTGAGGCGCTGGACGGGCTGCTGGCCGCGCCGCTCGCCGGCGACGGTCCGCCAGCCACCATCCGCGACGCGCTCAGCGGCGCTATCATCCGCTGCTAGATCGCCCGCAGGGGCGCCCGGACTGCACCGAATCAACGGCGTGGTCGGGGTGAGGTGGGCACGCGCAAGCGCTTCACGCTATTCAGGCAGGCTTCGGCCGGCGTGGTCATGCTGCGCCGACAGCGCCTGGACAAGGCTCGGAATGCGGGGTTGAACGGGTTGGCTACAGTTTTCGAAACGCAACAGCGCCCCGTGGCGGAGACGCTCCCGCTGCTGGCCGGCGACTCCCCGGCCCGCGTGGTGGCGTGGCGCCACGGGGTACCGGTCGACGCGGCACAGTTCCTGGCCGATGTGCAGCTTGTGGCGGCGCAGCTGCCCGGCGCATCGACCGCAGTGAACCTGTGCGAGGACCGTTACGCGTTCCTGGTCGCCTTCAGCGCGATCGCGTGGCGTGGCCAGACCAACCTGCTGCCCTCGTCGCGTGCACCCCGCGCCATTGACGAGGTGATGGCGGCGCATCCGGGTTGCTACGCGCTGGGCGACCAGGCGCTCGCACTGGCGCCACCGCACTACCAGCGGTTGCCCGATCTGCCCGCGCGCGGGGACCGCACGCTCGCGGCGTGGCCGGAGCTCGGTGCCGACCAGGTCGTGGCGATCGGCTACACCTCCGGCTCGACCGGCCAGCCGGCCGCGCATGTGAAGACGTGGCGCAGCTTCCACGCCAGCAATGCCGGCAACCTCCGGATGCTGCGCCAGTACGTGACCGAGCCGTTCCACGTGGTGGCCACGGTGCCGCCGCAGCACATGTACGGGATGGAGACCTCGGTCGTGTTGCCGCTGCTGGGCAACGTCGCGGTATGCGGCGGGCGGCCTTTCTTCCCCGCCGATGTCGCCGCCGCGCTCGCCGCAGTGCCTGCACCGCGGGTGCTGGTGACCACCCCGGTGCATCTGCGCGCGGTGGTGGAGTCGGGCGTGGCGTTGCCACCGCTTGCTGCGATCCTCTCGGCCACCGCGCCGATGCCGCTGGACCTGGCCGTCCAGGCCGAGCAGCGCTACGGCGCGCCGTTGCTCGAAGTGTTCGGCTCCACCGAAACGTGCGTGTTCGCCAGTCGCCGCCCGGCCGTCGACGAACGCTGGCAGCTCTACGATGGCGTCACGCTGCAGCCACAGCCGGACGGCACCCAGGTGCACGCACCGCAGTTGTCGATGCCGGTGGCGCTGGCCGATCTGGTGACCCTGCATGACGAGGGCCGCACCTTTCGCCTGTGCGGACGCCATGCAGACATGCTCGAGATTGCCGGCAAGCGCGCCTCGCTGGCGGACCTCACCCGCCGCCTGCTGGCGATACCCGGTGTGCAGGACGCCGTCGTGCTGCAGCTGGACGAGGCCGACGCTTCCGGCGTGCGCCGCGTGGCCGCACTGGCCGTCGCGCCGGGTCTGGGCGAGGCGCAGATCCTCGACGCGCTGCGTAACGCCGTCGACCCACTGTTCCTGCCACGGCCGCTGCGGCTGGTCGCCACGCTGCCGCGCAACGAGACCGGCAAGCTGCCGCGCGGTGCCCTGCTGGAACTGCTCGCCAGCCGCGACTGATCCTGTTCGTGCCCGATGCGCTCTTGCCCGAAGGCGGGGCACGCACGGGCTGCGCCCGCGCAACCGCCGAGGATCGCCGCCGAGCGGATCGCCGACGCATGGTCCTGAAGGGGCGCGACGCCTGCCGTTACAATGCGCGCCTGCGCCCCGGGCGCATCGGGCATTTCGGAGCGTGGCATGAAGATTCTGGTCATCGGCAACGGCGGGCGTGAACACGCGCTGGCGTGGAAGCTCAAGCAGTCGCCGCGGGTCGACGAGGTGATCGTGGCGCCGGGCAATGCGGGTACGGCGCGCGAACGCGGCGTGCGCAACGCGAACGTCGCGGCAAGCGACATCCCCGGTCTGCTGGCCCTGGCCAAGGCCGAGAAAATCGGCCTGACCGTGGTCGGCCCGGAGGTTCCGCTGGTGGCCGGCGTGGTCGACAAGTTCCGCGCCGCGGGACTGCGTATCTTCGGCCCGCGCGCGATCGCGGCGCAGCTAGAAGGCTCCAAGGCGTTCGCCAAGGATTTCCTGCTTCGCCACAACATTCCTACCGCACGCTACGCCGTGTTCACCGACTTGAACCGCGCCCTCGCCTACGTGCGCGAGCACGGCGCGCCGATCGTGATCAAGGCCGACGGCCTGGCCGCCGGCAAGGGCGTGGTGGTGGCGCTGACCCTCGCCGACGCCGAGCAGGCGCTGCACGACATGCTCGGCGGGCATGCGTTCGGTGAGGCCTCGGCGCGGGTGGTTATCGAGGAGTTCCTCGAAGGCGAGGAGGCCAGCTACATCGTCATGAGCGACGGCAGTCACGCGCTGCCGATGGCCTCGAGCCAGGACCACAAGCGCCGCGACGACAATGATCTTGGTCCCAATACCGGCGGCATGGGGGCGTATTCGCCCGCGCCGGTGGTCACGCCCGAGGTGGAGCAGCGCATCCTCAGGCAGGTGATCGAGCCGACCCTGCGCGGCATGGCCAGCGAAGGCGCGCCCTTCATGGGATTCCTTTACGCGGGGCTGATGATCGATCGTAGCGGCAACCCCAAGGTGATCGAGTTCAACGTCCGCTTCGGCGATCCGGAGACGCAGCCGATCATGCTGCGGCTGAAATCGGACCTGGTGGAACTGATCGAGGCCGCACTGGACGGCGAGCTGCATCACACCAGGGCGCATTGGGACCCGCGCCCTTCGTTGGGCGTGGTAATGGCGGCGGGCGGCTATCCCGGCAAGGTCGGCAGCGGCCATGTGATCGAGGGCCTTGACCTGCCGCTTCCGCCGGAAGCAAAGGTGTTCCACGCAGGCACGACGCTCGATCCGCAAGGTCGCGCCGTGACCGCCGGCGGGCGCGTGCTCACCGTCTGCGCGCTGGGTAAAGACATCGCCTGCGCGCGGGAAAGCGCGTACGCGGCGGCGGCGAAGATCCGCTTCGATGGGGCCTTCTACCGTCGCGATATCGCACACCGGGCGCTGCATCGGCGCTGACGCCGCGGCAC
>NZ_DASSAB010000001.1:0-5873 GCF_035685805.1 Dyella sp. | reverse complement strand
GGGAAGCTGCGCGGTGTTGTTCACCGCACTGACGGTCACGATGTCGTCGTCCGCATTTGCCGCGACAGTCCCCGCAGTGACGGCGGCGCATCCGCGCCTGCTCCTCGATACGTCGACGCTGTCGGCGCTTCGCCAGCACGCAGCGGCCAACACGCCGGAGTGGCAGATGCTCAAGTCGGTGTGCGACTCGTACATCGGCGGCACCGTGAACTACCCCACGGGGAGCGCGTACCCGAACCTGCCCAACATCGGTGCGGGTTACCAGGGCGAGTCGTACCTGCCGGCGCTGCTGTCGGAGGCGCTGTGCTACCAGACGCTCAAGCCGAGCAATGCCAAGGCAGCGGCGACTTACGGCGCGAAGGCCGTCGACATCCTGACCAAGATGGCCGCGCCGTACGGCAGCCAGGGCTGGAACCCGAACAGTGACGACGGCTATGCCATGCGCAACTACGGCGTGGGCTTCGGGCTGGGCTACGACTGGCTGTACGAGCTGCTCACCCCGGCGCAGCGCACCCAGGTCTACACCACCGCCAATGCGTGGGTGACGTCGTTCGAAACCAAGACGTTCGAGTACGACCACCCGCAGAGCAACTATTTCGCCGGCTACTTCCACGCCAAGGCGGCCATCGCCCTGGGCACCTACGGGGAAAATCCGAGCGCCCCTGCGCAGTGGACAGACTGGTACACGCGCCAGTTCGGCCAGCGCGTGCAGCCGTTTTACGCGCAGCACCTGACCGGCGGTGGCTGGCCGGAAGGCTTCGGCAACTATGCGCCGCTGGGCATCCTCAACATGAGCCTGGCGGCACGCGAGGTGAAGACGGCCACCGGTACCGATATCGTCCATGCGACGTCCGCGCCCTTCAGTTTTCCGCTGGACAACGCCGACTACATGATCCACTTCACCTGGCCGTCGCGCGTGTACTTCGACGACCGCGACATGAACCATGCGAACAACCCCACCATCGGCATCGGCATGCCGGGTACCACGCAGGTAGGGCTGGCCGAGTCGATCCTGGGTGAGCTGGGGTTCTGGAAGTCGCCGCGAGTAGGCGTGTTCCACCAGTACCTCAACCAGGTGAGCGCCGCGACCAAGGGCTTCAACAGCTCGGATCCGTGGCTGCTGTTCCTGGAGACCAATCCGGCTGCCCCGACCGCCTCGGTGGCCGCCTTGCCGCTGTCGTACTTCGCCAAGGGCATGAACGCCGTGGCGGCACGCTCGGACTGGGGCACCGCGGCCAGCTGGATGTCGCTGCGCGCGGGGCCTTACACCAACGCGCCGTCGCAGGGCGAGCAATACTTCGACCAGGGTGGCCTGGCGCTCACCCGTGGCAACACCCCGCTGCTGGTCAATGCCGGAGGCTGGATGGTGCATGGATCCACCGGCAGCGCCGACGAAGACCGCATCTACAACGACAACTACGGTAGCCGCAACGGCACGCTCTACATGGGCAACCGCCAGCTGTACAACATCTTTTACGTGTTCAGGAAAAGCGGCAGCACGATTCTCGAGGGTGGTTCGCAGCAGGCACGGACTGCGGAAGACAACCAGGTGCGCACGCGCGTGGGAGCTTTCGAGGAAGGCGGTCACTACGTCTACACTCGCGCCGACCATATCGAGGACATGTACGGGAAGTTCTCGGCCGGCCCGGCCGTGGCCGCGTGGTCGCGTGAGGTGGTCTACCTGCGTCCCCACCGGTTTGTGGTGCACGACCGCACCACCGCAGGGAGCAGCGCCTACGACCAATATCTGGCATGGCATTTCCCCGCCAAGCCCGTCAAGGGCGCGGCGCCCGCCGGGCAGACCCGGCTGGACGTCACCTACAACGGCGCCTACGCCGGCGCGATGACGTCGGTGCTGCCGGCCAATGCCGCCACGGCGACGGTCGGGCTATATCCGGGAAGCAATCCGGTGAAGGTCTGGCAGGTGCAGGAGCGTGCGCCTGCGGCGGCGACCAGCCACCAGTGGTTGAACGTGTTCGATACCTCTTCGTCGGCCTCGCAGGTGGCAGCTGCCAGGCCGGTCACCGTCAACGCGGGCGCCATAGTCGGCGTGCGCCTGTCCGGCGTTGACGGCAACGACGTGGTCATCAACAGCTCCGGTGCACCCGGCACACCGATCAGCACGTCCATCAAGTACACGGTGCCCGCAGTCGCTGCGAGCCACACCATCACCGAGTTGGTGCCGCAGATCGGCTATTCGGTGACGGTGGCCACGATCAATGGCCAGCAGCAGGTGAGCGTGGTGCGCGGTGGAACGTTCATGGCCAGCGCCCGAGGCGTGCTCGCTTTCAACGTGAGTGGTGGTGGCACGGTGACTTCCGCGCCGGCCCCGGCACCCGCACCCGCACCGGCCCCCGCACCAGCGCCCGCTCCGGCCCCGGCCCCGGCCCCGGCCCCAGCCCCGGCCCCAGCCCCAGCCCCGGCCCCGGCTCCCGCTCCGGCCCCAGCCCCGTCATCGGTGGTGCAACTGAAGAACGATGTGGCGGTAAGCAATCTGAAGATCGCCACGAATGGAGACCTGCGGTTCACCTTCACCATTCCCAGCGGCGTGACCTACAGCGAAATGATGAGCGTGAACGGCACAGGCGACGCCGATCTTTACGTCAAATATGGCTCGGCGCCCACGGTCACCAGCTACAGCTGCCGCTCCTACCATGCGGGTAACAGGGAGCTGTGCACGTGGAGCAGCCCCAAGGCGGGCACCTACTACGTGCTCGTACACGCCCGGGCCGCGGTCACCGGCCTGACGGTCAGGGCGCAGTGGATGCCGTAAAGGGTTGATGGAAAGGCAAGCTCCGCGATGGTTTTCGCATCGCGGAGGCCTGCCACGCTCTGATCGTCGAAAAGCCATCCGGCGCTGGACGCTCACTCCTGCTCGCATCCCATGGTGACCTTGGCAGCACCGGTGCGGGGGGGGGGGGGCCGCGCAGCTGGACGTCGCCGCTGCGTGGCAGCGCTTTGGGCGGGCGCTTCAACGCCAATGGCGGCGGTCCTCCGCATGGCGGGAATCAGCGGGCGGGCCGGCATCCATCGTTTCAAGGTGATCGGTCCATCGATAGCTTGCTGCTTGATTCGCGGCGGGCCGCGCTGGTGGGCGAGTCCGGGGCACCATGACGAGATGCCACCGGGCATCGCCCCTCGGATGACGCGGTGCGGCCCGTGCTTCAGGCCCATCGCCGGGTGGCGCGTCGTGCGGCGGGGCGGTTCGGTAAAGCGCCTGGCGGAATGGCCGCGCGTCGCTACCATGGCGGCATGTGCAAGCTGCTGATGAATCTGCGCCACGTGCCCGACGACGAAGCCGACGAGGTGCGCGCCATGCTCGAGGCGCACGGGATCGCTTTCTACGAAACCCGGCCCAGCCTCTGGGGCGTGTCCGCGGGCAGTATCTGGGTGACGGAAGACGCGACGTTTGCGGACGCGGAGCGCGCCATGGCCGAGTACCAGCGACAGCGCAGCGACCGCGTGCGGAGCGACCACGCGGCAGCCAGGCGCGATGGCACCGCGCCGACGTTCCTCACGCAGTTGTGCGCCGAGCCACTGCGCGTGGTGACGATCGTGCTCACCATCCTCGGCCTGCTGGCGCTGATGGCACTGCCGATGCTGCTGCTGCGCAACTAGCGCGCCCACCGGTTTGGCTCCGGTGCGGCAAGTGCGGCGCCCTGAGTGGCGGTGACCCCGACGATGGTCGAAGACGATGTGCCGCCGGTGCGGACGGGCTGGCGCCGGAGCCGCGCCACCGTTGGACTGCGCCGCTCCAGGTGCGCTCCTCGCCTGGGCTCGCGCGACCGGCCCGGGCGTTTTGTCGCAACGCAGGTGCAGCCTGCCGACGGGGGCGCTAGCTACCATGCAGGGCCGGCGTGGCACGCGTCGGCCAGCAGAGGGAGTGCCGCCTACCGCAGGCAGCCGCAGGGGGAGGCGGTGGCGGGCAAGCATCCGCGCCCTTCACCACATTCAATCACATCCGGCAACGCGCCGGAGCTTCAGGAGCAACGCATGTTCAGTCACATCATGGTGGGTTCCAACGACATCGATCGCTCGCAGCGTTTCTACGACGCGGTGCTCGCTGTCTTGGGTGCGGGCAAGCCGCTGCGCAATGTCGCCGGCACAGGGCACGTGCGCCTGTTCTACCCGCATGAGGGCAGCATGTTCTGCGTCAGCCAGCCGATCAATGGCGAGGCCGCGTCGTGCGCCAACGGCGGCACGGTAGGTTTCAAGTGCAGCTCGCCCGAGCAGGTGCTGAAGTTTCACGAGGTGGCGGTGGCCCACGGCGGTATCTCGATCGAGGATGCGCCGGGCCCGCGTGAGGGCTCGCTGGGCGTCATGCACCTTGCCTACGTGCGCGACCCGGACGGCAACAAGCTCTGCGCAATGTATCGCCCGCGCTGATCGCCATGGGGAGCGCGAGCCTTGAGTTGCGCTCCCGCTTTGGCCTTGCGCCGGCCCGCACGCGGGCTGCTGGCCATCACTCAACACCAAGCCCATCGGAGCATCACGATGCGCCCACTCCCGGGTTCTGCCGGCAGCCTGTTCTTGTCGGGAGTGCCGGCACTTTGGGCGCGCGCGCAACACCGTGATGGACCGCGCCGACTTCGACCGCACCGTGTCTTTTCTGGTGGCCCTGATCCGGGAGATTCACGCGCGCACCGCGCCCCATCTGCGGGACCTCGCGCCCGAGGGTGCGGTCTGCTGACGCGTGTTCGGGCGGGGGGCGGGAGCTCGATGGACGATGGCGCCAGCGATCGTCTGGCGAGCGCCTCTCCGTGCAGGCGTATGCTGGTCCAAGCCGAAAAATGATCGATCGCAGTGCAGCTGCGCCAGGCATGACGAGTGGCCGGGTCCCTCCAGCGTCGCGCTTTGCCGATGCTGCATCACCACGTCGGGAGATTTGCGCATGTCACTTCGCCTGGTCGCCGCGATCGTGCTTGTTGGCAGCCTTTCCCTCTCGGCCAATGCCCGGCCCACGGAGCCCGCCATGCGCATGCTGATGCAGTTCGATTCGCTGCCGTCCGAGCCGCGCTGGATCGCGGTGAACGACGGCGTGATGGGCGGTCGCTCGACTGGCGGGCCCGCTCTTGTCGACGGCGCATTGGTGTTCCGCGGCACGCTGTCGCTGGCGAACAACGGCGGCTTCTCGTCGGTGCGCAGCACCGGACGCGATTTCGACCTGAGCGACGCCACCGCGGTAGTGCTGCGGGTGCGTGGTGATGGCCGACGCTATCAGCTGCGGCTGGCCACCGACGCACGTTACCGCGGCCTGGCCGTCTCCTACGGCGCGTCGTTCGACACGACGGTCGGGCAGTGGACCGAAGTGCATGTGCCGCTGGCATCGCTGCAGCCGTCAGTGCGTGGCATGCGCCTGCAGGGGCCGCCGCTCGACCCAGCGCAGGTGCATGAGATTGGCCTGCTGATCGCGGACAAGCGCGAGGGCGCGTTTGTGCTGGCGGTGGACTGGATTGCGGTGGAGTAGCTGTCGGGTCGGGAGTCCGCCGCGCCTGGGGATGGCAGCGGCCTGTCCAGGCGGCATCAGGCATCGCAGCGGTCAAGAACGCTCAATAAAATGGCGCACCGGGTCGCAGTGCAATCGCTTCACTGCGGATGCCCCACCGCTACCGACGGGGCAAATATCCGCTGGCATGTCCCGCGCCATGCGCCCAAACGCAGTGTCTGCGTTCAGGACATCGGCCGTCCGAAGCCGGGGCGCTGGCACGGCAAGACAGGACCCCAAGGCCTTGTCTTGCAGGCGCTACTGGATCAGTTGTCGAACCAGTTGATGCCCTCGTCGTACTCGTCATCGTTCAAACCATAGTCGTGGTTGACGTCCCAGGTGTTGTAGACGCCGTCGGAGAACTCGTTGTCGTCCAGAAAGCCGTCGC